>JANYDK010000137.1 GCA_025363655.1 Deltaproteobacteria bacterium
GGAGCTGCGAACTCCGAGGCCGACGTCCGCGCAAGTTGCGCCGATGACTACTGCTTGGTCATCGTCTCTTTGCCGTCCGTGATCTTGCCGTCGATCGTCTGCACCCAGTGACCATCGAGCTTCTTGCCGTTGGTGTGGATGTCGTACTGCAGAGCGCCGTACGAGGTGCCGCTGTCGGCGAACCCGACCGAGAGGACGTCGTCCTCGCCGGCGTCGATGTTGCGAACGCCGATGCCCTTGACCGGGCTCCCGCCGATGACCCAGTCGAACTGGTAGGCGGAGTCTCCGATTTCGGTCAGCTGCTTGACGACGACCGAGCCGCTGTACTTCGACTTGTCCGGGTTGATGCCGGTCGAGATGTCGTACTTACCAGCCGCGGTCTTGAGGTTCATCTTGCCCTTGGGCGTGAGGAACTCGTTGCCGAGCTTGGTCTGGCCGTTGTCTTCGAACCAGACGCCGTCGAGGCCTTCCGGCTTGACGAGGTAGGCGACGACGTTGGCGTCCTTCTCTTTGACGGCCCAGCCGCAGGAGAGGTCGTCGTCGTCGCGGAAGCAGGCACCCGTGAAGGTGTTGCCGCCGAGGACCCACTTCGCGTGGTACATGTCGCCACCGATCAGCTTGATGGAGCCGGTGCCCTTGTACTTCGAGCCGTCATCGCCTTCACCAGCGATGGTGTAGTTGCCGACGATGTCGACCTTGTCACCCGCGATCGCGTCTTTGACCGGGGTCACCGTGACGGACGGGATCGCGGCAACCGCGCCGAGCACAACCATCGAACCAAGCTTCCAGAACGTACCCTTCGACATCAACGTATCCTCCCTTTCTGAACCGCCCGGATCAGGCGATGGAGACTTCGAATCCCACCGCGACGGCGCCATGTCGGCTTTCGTCGCGTGGGGCAGTGCAGGATGGCCGCGCCCCGACGGCCGTAGTTTGGTCTCTTCCGGAAATTCCCGAACTGCGCATGTGTTGGGCACCCTCCCGGAGGGACCCCAACCGTGATCAAGCTGACGAACGAAGACACCCCGGATTCAACGCGCCCTCCGTTTTATTCCCGTCTCGCCAAAAATGGAATCGGGTGTTCGAGGTGCGACACCGTGTCGTGCGACATCTTGCCCCGCGGCCGTGCGCGCGAGATTCCGCGGAGGCTGCAACGAGCAGGAAAATTCGCTCATTCCAGCGTCCGTTTGCGGTGAGCGCATCGCGCTGTGGTCGCGAGCGGCGCGCTCTGCTACCCGCGTCCCGTGCCGCGTCGAAGCGATCTGAAAAAAATTCTCCTCGTCGGCTCAGGCCCCATCGTCATCGGCCAGGCCTCGGAGTTCGACTACTCGGGGACGCAGGGCGCGAAGGCGCTCCTCGCCGAGGGGTACGAGGTCGTCCTCGTCAACTCCAACCCAGCGACGATCATGACCGATCCGGAGCTGGCGGCGCGAACCTACGTCGAGCCGCTCACGGTCGAGGCGCTGCGAATGATCATCGCGCGCGAGAGGCCCGACGCGATGCTCCCGACGCTCGGTGGGCAGACGGCGCTGAACCTCGCCCTCGCGCTCGACGAAGCGGGCGTGCTCGCCGAGTTCGGGGTCGAGCTCATCGGCGCGAGCAAGGAAGCGATTCGGAAGGCCGAAGATCGCGGCCTCTTCAAAGCAGCGTGCGCCAAGGTCGGGCTCGCGACGCCGAAGAGCGGCAACGCGCACGACCTCGCCGAGGCCCACGCGATCATCGCCGAGGTCGGCTATCCGGCCATTCTTCGCCCTTCGTTCACCCTCGGCGGCGCGGGCGGCGGCATCGTCTGGAACGCGAGCGAGGTCGAGGCGAAGGTCGGTTGGGCCCTCTCGCAATCGCCGACGCGTGAGGTCCTCATCGAGCAGAGCGTGCTCGGTTGGAAAGAGTACGAGCTCGAGGTCATCTGCGATTCTGCCGGCAATTTCGCGGTCGTTTGCTCGATCGAGAACCTCGACCCGATGGGCGTGCACACCGGCGATTCGATCACCGTCGCCCCCGCGATGACGCTCACCGATCGAGAGCTGCAGCGGCTCCGTGACGCCGCGCGCGCGGTGATGCTCGAAATCGGCGTCGCCACCGGCGGGTCGAACGTGCAGTTCGCGGTCAACCCGGCGAACGGCGACGTCATCGTCATCGAGATGAATCCGCGCGTGTCCCGCAGCTCGGCGCTCGCGAGCAAGGCCACGGGCTATGCCATCGCCAAGGTCGCCGCAAAGCTCGCCGTCGGCTACCGACTCGACGAGCTCCGCAACGACATCACGCGCACCACCAGCGCCGCCTTCGAGCCCTCGATCGACTACGTCGTCGTCAAGTGGCCGCGCTTCGCCTTCGAGAAGTTCCCCGGCGCCGATCCGCGCCTCGGGACGCAGATGAAGTCGGTCGGTGAGGTGATGGCCATCGGGCGCACGTTCTGCGAGGCACTGCAAAAGGCCGCACGCTCACTCGAGACGGGAAAAGACGGCCTTTCATCGCTCTTGCCGGACGCCGATTACATCGGGCTGGCCGGCGTCCTCGATCGCGCCGCGCGCCGCGACTTGGCCAACGATCCGGCACCCGATCCGTGGACCGCCGGGCCACGCACCGCCTCCACCGACGTCGAGCTCCGTACGGCGCTCCGCGCGCTCGTCGCCACCGCCAGCGCCGAGCGGCTCTTCCACCTCGCCGACCTGATGCGCCTCGGCGAGACCGACGAAGAGCTCTTCCGTCTCACCGCCATCGACCCTTGGTTCCTCGCGCAGATCCGTCGCATCGTCGACTTCGAGACGGCGCAGAAGGCCGAGTCGGGCAAGCCGCTCTCGGCCGACGCCGTTCGTGCCGGAAAGCGGCTCGGTTTCTCCGATCGTCAACTGGCGAGCTACGCCGGAGCCTCCGAGGAAACCGTACGCAGCTTCCGCGAGGCGCACGCGATCAAGCCGACCTTCGCCCGCGTCGACACCTGCGCCGCCGAGTTCGTCGCCTACACGCCGTACATGTACTCGACGTACGAGACGAGCAACGAAGCCGCGCCGACGGCCGATCGCGAAAAAATCATCATCCTCGGCGGTGGCCCCAACCGTATCGGTCAGGGCATCGAGTTCGACTACTGCTGCTGTCACGCGGCCTTCGCGCTCCGTGAGCTCGGGTACGAGACCATCATGGTCAACTGCAACCCCGAGACCGTGTCGACCGACTACGACACCTCCGATCGTCTCTATTTCGAGCCTCTCACGCTCGAGGACGTGCTCGCGATTTGCGAGGAAGAAGGTCGCGACGGCAAGCTCGCCGGCGTCATCGTCCAGCTCGGTGGGCAGACGCCGCTGAAGCTCGCGAAGCCCCTCGCGCGGGCCGGCATTCCCATCCTCGGCACCTCCGCCGACGCCATCGATCGCGCCGAAGATCGCGAGCAGTTCGACGCCATGTTGGTGAAGCTCGGGCTTCGCCGGCCTCGCGGCGGCATCGCTCACGACGTCGAGGGCGCGCGCGTCGTCGCCCGTGACATCGGCTTCCCGTTGCTGGTGCGTCCGAGCTACGTGCTCGGAGGTCGCGCGATGATGATCGTCAACGACGACGACGAGCTCGTCCACTACGTCGGCCTCGCCGTCGAGGTGGCGCGAGAAGCGATGCGCGACATCCGAACGAGCGGGGAAATCGAGCAAAAGCCGACGATTCTCCTCGACGAGTTCCTCAAGGACGCCATCGAGTGCGACGTCGACTGCGTCGCCGACGGCGAGCGCGTCGTCATCGGCGGCGTGATGCAGCACATCGAAGAGGCTGGCATCCACTCCGGCGACTCGGCGTGCGTGCTCCCTCCGCACACGCTCCCGCGCACCGTCGTCTCCTCCATCAAGGAGCAGACCCGCATGCTCGCGACCGAGCTCGGCGTGCGCGGTTTGATGAACGTGCAGTTCGGGGTCATCAACCAGGCGACGTACATCATCGAGGTCAATCCGCGCGCCTCGCGCACGGTGCCGTTCGTCTCCAAGGCCACCGGTGTCGCCTTCGCCAAGGTCGCGGCGAAGGTCATGGCCGGCCGCAAGCTCGAGGCGCTCGGCCTCGTCGACGAGGTGGTGCCGAAGCACGTGAGCGTGAAGGAGTCGGTCTTTCCCTTCGCGAAATTCCCCGGTGTCGACACCATCCTCGGTCCCGAGATGCGCTCGACCGGCGAGGTGATGGGCATCGACTCCACCTTCGAGCGCGCCTTCCACAAGGCGATCATGGCCGCGGGCATGCCGCTGCCGACCTCGGGCGCGGTGATCATCAGCGTGCGCGACGACGACAAACCGGTCGCCATCGTGCTCGCGCGCAAGCTCCATCGACTCGGCTTCTCCATCGTCGCCACTGGCGGCACCGCCGACGCGCTCGCTCGCGTCGGAATTCCTTGCGAACGCGTGCAGAAGGTCGCCGAAGGCTCGCCGCACATCGTCGATCGCGTGAAGATCGCCAGTGAGGGGCGGGCCGCGGTCGCGCTCGTCGTCAACACCACCTGGGGCTCACGCGCAGTGCGCGACAGCTACGCGATTCGTCGTCAGACGCTCCTCGCCGGCATCCCCTACTTCACGACGATGGCTGCTGCGCTCGCCGCTGCCGACGCGCTCGAAGAAGGTGCGCCGGGCGGAAAGATGGAAGTGCGCAGCCTGCAGGAGTGGCACGCCGCCGTCAGGTCGGAGTAGTCGAAGGGCCACCGACGGCCGAGCTGGCGAAGCAGTTCCCTGGCGAATCGACGCGCGAATCGAGTAGAAATGACCACCATGTCGATCGCCCCTGAGCTGCCTGACGCCGATCTCGGGCTCTACACCATCCTCGGCGCTCCCGAAGCGAGCCGCCCCGCGGTCGACCTCGACGAGCCGACGCTCCTCCACATGTACCGCGAGCTGCTGCGGGTGCGCGTCGTCGACACCCGCATGATGCTCCTCCAACGCCAAGGCCGCGTCGGCTTCTACGGAGCGTGCACCGGGCAGGAGGCCGTTCCGATCGGTTGCGCCTTCGCCACGCGCAAGAGCGACTGGGTCTTCCCGGCGCTTCGTGAGCAGGCGATCATGCTCGTCCGTGGCTTCCCGCTGACGCAGTTCGTGGCGCAGGTCTTCGGCAACAGCGGCGACGTCATCAAGGGTCGCCAGATGCCTTCGCACATGAGCGGGCGCTCGGTGAACCAGGTCGCTTGGTCGTCGGTCATCGGCCCGCAGCTTCCGCAGGCCGTCGGCGTGGCCTGGGCTGCCAAGATGATGAAGCGCGATGACGTCGCGCTCGGCTTCTGCGGCGACGGCGCCACCAGCGAGCCTGATTTCCACGCTGCCATGACCTTCGCTGGCGTGTTCCAGACGCCGAGCGTGCTCATCTGCCAGAACAACCATTGGTCGATCAGCGTGCCGACCGAAAGGCAGACCGCCGCCGCCACCATCGCCATCAAGGGCCGCGCCTACGGCGTGCCATCGGTGCGCGTCGACGGCAACGACATCCTCGCCGTCCACGAGGTCGCGCGTCGCGCCGTCGAGCGCGCGCGTAGCGGTGGCGGGCCCACCTTCGTCGAGTGCGTCACCTATCGCATCGGCGCCCACTCCTCTTCCGACGATCCCACCCGCTATCGCTCCGACGACGAGGTGAAGTCGTGGCAGGCGAAGGATCCGATCGAGCGCTTCCACGGCTATCTCCTCCGTCGTCGCCTCACCACCGACGCCAGACGCGCCGAGCTCGAGGCCGAGGTCGACGCCGAGCTGGTGGCCGCGATCAAAGAGGTCGAGCCGCTGCCGCCGCCTCCGCGCACGTCACTCTTCGACGACGTCTATGCCGAGCTGCCGTGGCACCTGCGCGAGCAGCGCGACCTGCTCCTTAGGACCCCCTCTCCTGCCGCACACGATGCTCCCAAGGGAGGTCACTGAAATGCGCTTGTTTTTCGCAGTCGTCAGCGTCTCGGCGGTCGCGCTCTTCACCAGCGTCGGGTGCAACAAGCCCCTCGACGACGAGCAATGCAAGAAGCTCGTCGACAAGTTGGTCGACCTCGCCGCCGCCGAAGAGCCGCCCGGAGCGAACGTCGACAAGGTGAAATCCGACATCAAGGCCGACTCTCGCACCCTGCAGAACGTCAAGGACACCTGCACCGGCAAGATGACGAAGGGTCAGTTCGACTGCGTGATGGCCGCGAAGAGCTTCAAGGACGCGAGCGCCTGCGACGGCAAGTGAGATGCGCCGCTCTCGTTTCGCCCTTCCTTTGCCGCTCGGTTTCGTCGCGAGCCTCTTCCTGCTTTCGGCGACGTCTGCTTGCTCGCACAGGCTGAGCGACGACGAGTGTCGTCGCTACCGCGACCGACTCGTCGACTGGGCAGCGAGCAAGGGCGTGGATCGCAAGACGGCGGCCGACGAGTTCATGAAGTCGTGCGGAGGCACCCAGGTGTCGCGCTCGGCGCACGCTTGCATGGAGAAGGCGACCGACGAGAAGACCTTCATGGCCTGCCTCGATTGATCGCATGCGCGTCGCATCGCACATTTCGCTCGCGGCCGTCGCGTCCCTCGCGTCCGTCGTCGCGATCTCCATCCTCGGCTGTCCGGACGAGTCGAAGACGCCGATGGGGCCGATGACGCCCGCCGGCCCCGGCTACGACAACCTGCGGACGCTGAGCCGCGAGGACTGCACGTCGCTGCGCGATCATCAAATCGAGATCGCCGTCGAGGCAGCGCTCGCGCCCGACGGTGGCACCGAATCGCTCGACGCTGGCGACAAATACCTCCTCGAGGCGCAGCTTCGCCTGCGCGAGAAGCCGGTCACCGACGCGTGGATCAAGCGCTGCACGGGACGAATGATCCCCGCCATCGCCCTTCGTTGCATGCGCGAGGCGACGACGCCCGAAGCCTTCAACGCCTGCGACGGTCAAGACGACGCCGGGATGGACGCGACGGACGCGAGGGATGCGATCGTCAGCGACGCCGCTCCCGAGTGACTACTCCGCCGCTTCGCGCTTCGGAAGCAGCGGAAAACCAAGCGCTTCGCGCTGCGCGACGTAGCACTCGGCGACCATCTTCGCGAGGCCACGGACGCGCCCGATGTAGCGCTGCCGCTCGGTGACGCCGATCGCCCCACGCGCGTCGAGGACGTTGAACGCGTGCGCCGCCTTGGTGACGAAGTCGTAGGCCGGGAGCACGAGCGCCTTCGTCGGAAAGGCGATTTTCTTTGCGTTCTCTCCTTCGCCGAGCGCGCGTTCGAGGAGTCGCTTCGCCTCGCGCTCGCAGAAATCGAACTGGTTGAAGTGGTGATCTTTGTCGGCCTCCTCGAAGTTGTACGAGGACCACTCCCACTCCGCGCGCTTGTAGAGCTCGCCGTACTTCACGCCTCTGGTGAACTCCACGTCGTAGACGTCGTCCTTGTCCTGCAGGTACATCGCGATGCGCTCGAGCCCGTAGGTGAGCTCGCCGCAGACGGGCTTGCAGTCGATGCCACCGACCTGCTGAAAATAGGTGAATTGCGAGATCTCGAGGCCGTCGATCCAGACCTGCCAACCGAGGCCCCACGCGCCGAGCGTCGGAGATTCCCAGTCGTCTTCGAGGAAGCGTAAATCGTGCTCGAGAGGATTGGTGCCGAGCGCGACGAGCGAATCGAGATACGTCTGCTGGATGTCGATCGGCGCCGGCTTGAGGATCACCTGGAATTGGTGGAACTGCTGCAAGCGGTTGGGGTTGTCGCCGTAGCGCCCGTCGGAAGGGCGACGCGAGGGCTCGACGAAGGCGACGTTCCACGGCTCGGGGCCGAGCGCACGGAGAAAGGTCGCGGGATTGTACGTGCCCGCACCGACCTCCGAGTTGTACGGCTGCACGATGAGACAGCCGCGTTCGGCCCAGAAGCGCTGCAGCGTGAGGATGAGATCCTGGAAATACATGTCGATCGGCGTGCTAGCTCGGCAACGGCGTGGAAGAAACCCTGCGCTTCGGGAGCCCGGCGACCGAGCGGAGCGAGATCGACCGGGCGGCCAAAGTTGCGGAGCAATCTTTGGCGAATCGAGACGGCCCGGTCTGCGCGCTAGTTGACGAAATTACCTCGACAGTGAAACCTTCTGTCGTGCCCATATCTCGCGCCGCGGCTTCGCGGATTCTCGCCAAGAGCCCTCTGCTGAAGGGGTCTACTCGGCGTGACCTCCAGCGACTCTCGGCGTCCGACGCTCGCTTCGCAGCCGCGCTATACACGCGCGGCCTGCGGCGCTAGCGGATCTTTCCGACTGCGACACGGACGACGCGCCGATCGAATCGAGCAAGCAGCAGCATGCCTGGAGAAACAGATCGTGAGCTGGTCGACAGGGCCCGTGCCGGAGACGGCAGCGCCTTCGCCGAGCTCGTTCGCCGCTATTCGCCGCGGGTCCGTCGCCTCACGCGACACCTCGTGCGCGGTCACGCCGACGCCGACGACGTCGCCCAAGAAGCGTTCGTCCGCGCGCACCAGGCTCTCCCTCGCTTCGACGGTCGGAGCGAGTTCTTCACTTGGCTGTATCGGATCGTCGTGAACCTATCTCTCAATCGCGCCCGTAGCCTCGCCGTCCGGCGGAGCGTCAACATCGACGATCCGATGGTCGAGGGTTCGCTCATCGCCAAGGACGCGCGCTCCGCCGATCCGGCGACGCAGCTCGAGCACCGGCGTCTGGCTGCTGCGCTGCTCGAGGAAATCAGCCGTCTGCCCGAGTCGCTGCAGGCGACGGTGACGCTGGTCTGCGTCGATGCCGTGCCGCAGGAGAAGGCCGCAGAAATTTTTGGATGCTCGGTCGGCACCGTCGCCTGGCGCGTCCATGAAGCACGCAAGCGTCTACGTGAGGCGCTGCGTGCGAGAGGCCTCGAAGAAGTCGTCGACCGACTCGGCGGTGACCGCGCCAAGCGCGCAGGAGAGCGATGATGAGCGATCGCGACCCTACCCTCGACATGGCGCTGCGCCTTTTGCAGAACGAGAACGCTGCCGACGAAGACGCCCGTTGGGCGAAGCGCGTCGCCGCCGGAATCTCTACTTGGACGGGAAAAACGGCCTCGCGCGGCGAGCTCGACGCGCTCCTCGCTTCTCCTCTTCCTGACGACCACCGAGACCAAGCCGTGAACGATGAACACCTCGCCGCCGACGATCTCGAAGACGCTGACGCCGCGCACGCCGTGCACGACGCGGGCGACGATCAAGCGACGCCGGGGTGGGATTCGATCTCCCATCCGCCGGCCTCGGGTCGCGTGTCGGCGAGTGAAGGCCTCGCGCGTCTGACGCGCAGCGGTCCCAATCCGTCGGCGAGCTCGCTCGCTGCGACCGACGTCGGCGCTGCCAAGGCCGACGACTCTGGCCTCATCGATCTCCGCGGTCTCTCCAAATCGGGCGAGCAAGCTGCGACGCCGGTGGCTGCCGATGAGCCTGCTCCCATGGCGATCGTCGCGACGGCGAGCAACGTCACGCCGATCGCGAAGGCCGCTGCGTCGAGACCCCTCGTGGCGTCTCCTCCGGTGGCGGCGATGAGCGCAGCAGCCGCGGGTTCGGCACCGGTTGCACTCGCCACGAAGCCGGCCACGCCCGAAAAGAAGAAGGGTGGCGCCGCCATCTGGATGATCGGCGGAGGGCTCGTCGCCGCTGCGGCCGCGGCGTTCCTCTTCGTGAACATGGGCAACAAGGCACCCGAGCCGTCGTCGGCAGCGCAGGAGAAGTCGAAGTCGGCGAAGTCCGATGACGATCAAGCAGCGTCGGCGAGCGCCGTCGCGAAACCCGCCGCCACGGTCGCCGCCGTGCCCACCGAGAACGTCGCGGCCAGCGCCAGCGCCAGCGTCGACGATCCCCCGGTGCTCGATCCGGAGCCTGACCCGAAAATCGCCGTCGCACCGAAGTATCCGATGGGCGCGAAGACGCAGCCAGGCACGCCGACCGCCGCGCTCACGGGAACGGCGGCTCCCACCGGAAAGCCCACGGCCAAGCCGTCCGCCGAGCCGACGACTGCGAAGCCGCCTCCGGGCGGTGGCAGCCTCGACGACGTTCTGGGCATCAACAAGCCCGGCCCAGCGACGACGGCGACCGCGGTGACCCCCGACCTCCCCGACAAGCCCGAGTCGGTCGACATCCGCGTCGCCGTCAACGGCAAGGTGCCTGTCGCCAACGCGTGTGTGTCCGGTCTCGATGGTCCCTCGACGGTGTCCATTACCTTCGGTCCGGCCGGCACGGTCACGTCGGTATCGGTCACGTCCGGTCCAGCCAAGGGCACGGGCGCCGAGTCGTGCATCAAATCGGCGTTCTCGTCGGCGAAGGTCGGCCGCTCCAAGCTCGGTGGCACCGGAGCTGCGAAGCTCATGCCTGCTGGCGGGAAGTAGCGAGTCGGCGGGACCTAGCGAGTTGCCGGCGACCGTTCAGAAGCGGTAGCCGAGCACCAACGCGCGCGCGAGGAGTCCCCAGCCATCGACGGCGAGGAAGAGCAGCAGCTTGAGAGGCAGCGCGAGTTGTCCCGGCGACAGCGAAGCCAATCCAGCTGCGACGAGAATGTTGGCGACGACGAGATCGAGGACGAGGAACGGGAGAAATACGGCGACGCCGAGCGCGAAGGCGCGATTGAGCTCGCTGACGATGAACGCGGGGACGAGCACCGCGAAGTCGTGATCGGTGATCGCCTCGCGCAGCTCGGGTGCCCGTGCAGCCCGCGCGAGGCCGAGAAACCGAGCCATTTCGCTGGGGGCGGCGTTCTGTTGAAGGAAGCTACGGAGCGGATCGCCGACGGCGGCAAGCCCCTCACGAACCAGCTCGGGCGTCTCCATTTGTCCCGCGCGCTCGACGATTGGCGTGCCGCGCTGGACGATCGCAGCCCCGACGGGGGCCATCGCCACCGCCGAGAGCACCGCCGCGAGCGCGAGGATGACGGTGTTCGACGGCACGTTCTGCGCGCCGATGGCGTTGCGCGTGATTTGCAGCACCGTCGAGATCTTCACGAACGCCGTCGTCGCCATGAAGACGATGGGGACGAGCGACACGAGCGCGAGGACGACGACGAGGAAAATCGGACGCCCAAGCGCGTCGTCACCACCGCCGAGGGGCGCGGCAGAGGCCGAATGGCACATGAGCATGGTCGTCGCGAGGATCGTCGCGAGGGTCATTGCGAAGGCTGTCGGCATTCGCAACCTACGTCTGGCCCCCTTCCCTCGTCGCATCGCCAGCGTCGTATCACGACGCGATGCTGGCATCTGCGTCAGCGTAGCTGCCGGGCGTGGAACCGGCCGATGACGTTGCGCAGCTGTTGCTCCGCGCGCGGGTCGATGCCGCGATCGAGCCTCACCTCGGCACGCTCGCCGTCACGCCGGAGGACCATTCTGCCGCCACCGAGCTTCATCCGCAGGACCACGTCCTCGACCTCGCGAAGCGGACCGGCGGCGAGTCGACCGCGAAGGACGCGTACGCGGCCGGGACCGAGCTGGACGACGGCGATCGTCCGCGCGCGATCGGCCGCGACGTAGAGGCCGGCGACGAGCGCGACGACGACCACCAGCCACACCAGGTCGGTCATCCGCCGTGGCTCCAGCCATCGGGCACGTGGCCGCGCGGCTTGCCTTCGCCGTCGACGACCATCACGCCCGAGCCTTCTTCGAAGGCGCCGATGACGTGGGCACCTTCGGGCACCGGCGTTCCCGGTGGGAGCGCGGCGACGAGCGCGTAGTCTTCACCACCCGCGAGCTCGAGGTCGTCGAGCGGGGCTCGGATCATCTCGGCGGCGGCGATGGCGTCTTCACTGCGTAACGCCGCGAGCGCGGTGAGGTCGATGCGTACGTGGACGCCGCTCGCTTCCGCGAGGTGACCAACGTCGGTGGCGAGGCCATCGGAGATGTCGATCATCGCGTTCGCCACCGCGCCGAGCGAGAGACCGGCTTCTGCGAGCACGCGCGGCCTCCGCCAGGCTTCGATCATGCGCGCGGCCAGCCTCTCGGGGAGCCCGCGCATGAGCCAGGAGAGCCCGAGCGCCGCCTCACCGAGCGCGCCGACGAGGACCAGACGATCTCCAGGACGGGCCCCGCGGCGACCGACCGGCCTCGTCGTTGCGCCGAGGGCCGTCGTGCTGAGAGAAAGCACCTCGGCGGTGGAGATGTTGCCACCGACGATGGAGATGCCGAGCTCGCCTGCTGCCTGCCTCTGCCCGAGCGCGATCGCATCGATCGTCTCTTCCTCGACGTTCGGTGGAAGCGTCCAACCCACGAGCGCCGCAACTGGACGCGCGCCCATCGCGAAGAGATCGCTCACCGCGGCAACGGTCGCGCGAAAGCCGACGTCTTCCCACGAGAGCAGCTCCGGTCGGAAGTGGACGTCTTGCACCGAGGCGTCGATCGTCCAGACCAGCTGTTCACCTGCACGGAGCGCGCGAGGATCGAGGATCGCTGCGTCGTCACCGATGCCGAGCGTGATCTCCGGTCTTACGGAATTGCCGAGAATCGCAGCGATGCGGGCGATGCGACGCTGTTCGCGCCGGGGACCTGCCGCCGGAGGCTCGTCGCGATCGTAGCGCATCGCGGCTCAGCGCTTGGGCAGCGGGAAACGCACGGTGAAGACCGAGCCGCGGCCGCGCCCGCTCGGAGGAGCGACGTCACCACCGACGCGACCGGCCGGGGGCACAGTGGCGGTGTTGGCATCGACGGCGATGGTGCCGCCATGCATCTCGACGAGTCGCTTGACGATCGAGAGACCGAGTCCCGTGCCTCCGTGCTCGCGCGTGGAGGAGCCGTCGACTTGATAGAACGCGTCGAAAATCTTCGAGCGCTCGGTGTGCGGAATTCCGATGCCCGTGTCCTCGACGCGCACGAGGACGCCGGTCGGTTTGCTGGCGAAGAGGACGTACCCGATGTCGTCGTCGGGATCGCTGGTGCCGCCGGCATCGGCGGTGTCGGTAGCGGCGACGAGGGTCACGCGACCACCGCCGGGCGTGAATTTGAGCGCATTTTCCGCGAGATTGAGGAAGACCTGACGGAGCCGCTCGGGGTCGCCGCGGAACGAGGGAATGCGTGGGGCGATCTCGGCGGTGAGCGCGACGCCTTTGCGCTTGGCGGCCGGCAGGAGCGTCGAGAGGACGTCGCTCACCACAGTGCCGATGGCGACGTCGGCCATCTTCAGCGACATCGTGCCGCTCTCGATCTTGGACTGATCGAGGAGGCTGCGGATGAGCGCGAGGAGCTGTTCGCCCTTGTCGCGAATGGTGGTGACGAAGTCTTGTTGTTCGGCGGTGAGCGGGCCGCCGATGCCTTCTTGGAGCATCTCGCTGTAGCCGAGGATCGACGTCAGCGGCGTGCGCAGCTCGTGGCTGACGGTGGCGAGGAAGTTCGACTTGAGGCGGTCGAGCTCTTTCAGCTTCTCGTAGGACTCGGTCAGCTTTTGGTTTTGCTCCTGCAGCTCGCGATAGCTCTCGCGCACCGAGGCGAGGTGCATCTGCGAGGTGAGGAGCGCGCGGTGGCCGCTGAAGAGGATGAGATCGAGCACCGCCTGCATGTGCTTGGCGATGCGACCGACCGTCTCGGTGCGCGCCCGCGGCATCTTCGGCATCAGCTCGCGCGCCTTCTCGGGCTCGACGCCTGCGTCGATGCGGAGGAGCGAGCGCGGGACTTCCTTCACTTCGACGGGGAGGAAAGGCCCGATGATGACGCGACCGAGGCGACGCCCGTCGTAGTCGAGCGCGACGATGCGATAGAGCGAGCCGGTGAAGCAGGGATGCGTGGCGTCGCCCGACGAGCCCGGGCTGGCCGACTTCACCGCGGTGACGGTCGCGCCGCAGGCTGCGCGGCCATCGCGGAGGGTTTGCAGGTACTGACAGAGCGCCTGCTCTTGCACGGCGTCCCCGAGCAGCTGGCCATCTTCGTTGAAGATGCGGACCGGAATTCCGAAGAGGCCGAAGAACGATTTACAGACCTCTTGCAGCGCTTCCCGATCGACCAAGTCCTCCAAACGGAGACCGGTTCCCATCGTCAACGCCTCGAGCGGATCGTTACGATGCGGGGTCTGGGCGCTCACGTGGCCTCCCGCCTCGTACGCGGGTCCCTCCCGACCGCCGCAGCGATGAGGCCTTGGGGGTCGGTGGTGACGCCGAGCTGCTTGGCGAGTGACGCGACGAAGTTCTCGCTCTTGACGCGGAACTTGTTGGAGAAGTCGTGCTCGGCGTCGAGCCGCGCCCAAGTGAGCGTGACGAGTCCGAGGAACGTCTCGAGCACGCCGTCACCGCGCGTGGCGACGGCCTTGTAGACGGGCTCGCGTCCATGCTCGGCGAGCTGCGCGATTTCCTCGTCGCCGCGGATGTTGGGGAGGTCGCGCTTGTTGAACTGGATGACGAGCGGCATCTTCCGCAAGTCGAGCCCGTTGTCTTTCAAGTTCTGTCGCAGGTCGAGAAACGACGCACGGTTGTTGTCGGTCTCGGTCAGCTGCGAGTCGCCGATGAAGGCGACGCCGTCGGCCCCTTGGAGCACGAGCCGCCGCGTCGAGGCGTGGATGACCTGCCCCGGCACGGTGAAGAGCTTGATGCGCAGCGAGAGGTCGCCGTCGGCCTTGAACGCGAGCGGCAACAAGTCGAAGAAGAGCGTGCGGTCGTCACGCGTCTCGAGCGTCATCAAACGCCCGCGCGAGGCGTCGGTCGTCAGTCGGTGGAGGGACTGGAGATTGGTCGTCTTCCCGCTGAGCGCCGGGCCGTAATAGACGAGCTTGATGGTCAGCTCGCGCGCCACGAAATCGAGTTGCACGTCCGATTCTCCTCCCGAATGCGCCTTCGCCACGGCGTGACCGCAACGAGGATGGATAAGCGCGCCCCCGTGCGCTGCTCGTTGGATCGAGGTTAGAGCGCCCTGCCTCCGACGTCGAGCATTTCACCGGTCGTGTCGCGTCCCCAATCTCCTCGCCGCTCCCCGATGGGGGAAGAGGACGAAAGTCGACGAAATCAGTGCTCATGCATGGAGCGAGTCGCGATGACGCGTTGCGTACAAAGAAGCACATCGCTGCAGATTGCCTACCTTGCTGAATGTTCCGCGATCCGTCACGTTCGAGTGACACATGAAGCTTCCGATTCCCGGTCGATTCATGGCAACATTCTGCGCGGGTCCGGCGTGGATCGAGGGTCATGTCGACCTTCGTGCGCGCCACGACTCGCGATAGTCCACACAAGGTCCAATTCCCGCGTGGGTCAGATCAATCCGGGCCTCATCGTCGCTGGCCGTTACCGTCTCCTGCGCAAGCTCGGGCAAGGCGGAATGGGCACCGTTTGGTCGGCGCGCAACGAGCTCATCGATCGCGAGGTGGCGATCAAGATGATGCGACCGGAGGCTGCGGCCAACCCGGTGTCGCTGCAGCGTTTCTTCACCGAAGCGAAAGCCTCGGGGCGACTTCGTCACCCCAACATCACCGAAATTTTCGACCTCGGTCAGGCCGAAGATGGCTCGCCCTTCTTGGTGCTCGAGCTGCTCACCGGCGAACCGCTCGACTCGGTCTTGCGTCGCGTGCCGACGTTGGCGCCGGTGCAGGTTCTCTTGCTCGGACGCGCCATCGCTGCGGGCCTCAACGTCGCGCACGCCAAAGGCATCGTCCACCGCGACCTCAAGCCGGCGAACATCTTCCTCCACCGTGATCCGATCACGCTCGACGTCATCCCCAAGGTGCTCGACTTCGGCATCTCGAAGGTCACCGGTCCCGAAGCCATCGATCACCACGCGACGCACACGGGCACGGTCGTCGGTTCGCCGACCTACATGAGCCCGGAGCAGGCGCGCGGCGTCAGCGACATCGACGCGAAGGCCGACGTGTGGAGCGTCGGCGTGCTGCTCTACAAGTGCATCACCGGGCGCGCG
>JANYDK010000144.1 GCA_025363655.1 Deltaproteobacteria bacterium
CCGTCGAGGAGCTGGCCGATGACCGAGCATGCCTCGACGTCGCGCTCGCCGGCAACGATGGCGCGGAGGATCTTCATCCCGGTCACGCCGGTGATGTCGCTCACGACCCCGCGGACGGCGTCACGCGAGACGCCGAGCCACAGGGCGAGCTCGCCCGCCTCGATGCCGTCGGGCTCCTTCTCGACGACATCGAGCGCACAGCTCTCCCGACGCTCCTCGGGCGGGACATCGGGCCGTGGGATGGTGACGACGCCGCGCGCGTCGACGTCGAGGTAGAGGTTCCAGCGACAGGAGACGAACGGGCAGGGGCGCGGCACGTCGGCGCAGTCACGGCGCGTCTTCGGGCGGTAGGCGTCGAGGGCGTCGAGCTCGGCGGCGTAGTCGAGCCGGTTCTTCATCAGCTCGATGCGTTCGCTGGGCGGGAGCCTCGCCGGGTCGAGGACCACGGGAAGGTGGTGCAGTGCGCCGGTGCGGTGGAGCGAAGCGTTCGGGGGCGTGAGCGCGGGTGCATGCGACATGGAGATACTCCTTGTCGAGTCCAGCTCGACGGCAGTTGCGTGGTGGTGAGAATTTCCCGGGCCGGGAGTACCGGCCCGGCGTGCAGTGGACCCGTGGCACCGGACCTCGGCCAGCTGGGGCGCCTTCGTCTGCGTGCGCTGGGGCGGCAGGGGCCGCCCAGGCGCGCACGCCGTCGCGTGCCGGGGGCGTTAGGTGCAGGCGGGTGCGGAGCCGATGGAGAACGCGCCTCGCGGCACGCCACGACGGAGCGTGGAGAGGTTCGTCGTGGGCGAGACGATGCGAAGACGCGCGCGCCGGTCGTGGAAGGCGACCCACTGCTCGCGCGTCGACGTCAGGGTGAGGCGCCGCGCGATCTCACCGTCGACGCTGGGCGCAACGGCGATGCTTCCGAAGCCGCCCTCTGCATGGGCGAACGCGGTGGCGAGCGCGAGGAAGGTGCGCGGCGCGGCGTGATCGACATGCACCGCGTCCTCCGTCAGCAGGGCGCCGGAGACGGCGCAGACGAGCGGTCTGGGCATGCTGGCGCGAAAGCTCGCGATCGAGGGGCGGATCGCCTGGCGCAGTGCCGTGAGCACGCGGTCGCGATGCGTGGGGGGCGTGAGGCAAGGCGTAGAAGCTGAAGTCGGTGCTCGAGCCGTCGAGCCGATGCGCCCAGAAGCCTCGCGTGGTGCGATTTCTCTCGATCGTGATCGCGTCGAGGCCGAGGCCAATTTTCCGATCGACGTTCGGGTGGCGTGCGAGCAGCGCGGCGACGAACTCGAAGTCGGCGGCGCCAAGCGCGGAGCCGAGCGGGTATTTGTGGAGGATCTCGCGTACGCATTCGGTGGCAGCGGCTTTTGTGGCGAACGTCTTGTCTGCGACGGCGATGACTTCGGTCTTGGCCATGGCGGGTTGTCTCGGGGTTCGTCTGCGACGCGGGGTGTCGCTGGTCGTGGCGTCGGCGTTGGTTTTCGATTTCGAATCCGAGTTGCAGTGGGGGACTTTCGGCGGCGGCGAATTCCGTCCGCCTTGGGGGCTCGGGCGTTTCCCAAACCCGGTTCCGGGGCTTCTCGGCTGGCGCCTGTTCCGTCGTGCTTCCGAAGTGGTCCCGACTCGTTTCCCGCTCGACGGAAATGCTGGAACCTCGCCAGGTGGTTCTCCCGTCCCTCTCTCTAAGAGAGGGACGGAGAAACCACGGACCGAGAGGTCAGGACTCTTGAGCCTTGGAGCGGAAGCGCGGATTGCGCTCGGTGCCGAGGTTGACGATGCGGCCGTCCTCGAGGAGCCGCTCGAGGGCCGCTGCGACGTCCGTGTTGCGGGCGCCAGCGACCGCGCGGACGTGGCGGCCGGAGCACTCGGGCTTCTTGGCGATGATGGCGTGGATGCGCCGGCAGAGGCCCTCGAAGCGGTCCTCGATGGTCTCCTGCTGTGACGGGACTTCCCCCGTGACAACAGCGGTGCCGCCGAGCAGGTCGATGATGGTGGCGGTGAAGTCGGGGATAGCCGTGCCACCCCGCGCCTTGATCTGAGAGATGCGCAAGGGGACGCCTTTGCGGTACTGCACCGAAAAGGCCGAATCGATGGCGCCGATGATGGCCGAGCTGCCACGCAGGCGCTCGCGCTCGTCGATCTCCGTGCCGTGCACGCCGAGCTTCTTCTCGTGTGCGACGACCAGGATGGCGCAGTTGGTGTCCTTGGCGATCACCTGCAGCTTGTTGAGGCCCTCGCCCATCGCGGCGGCGTTCTCGTCGACGCCGGGCGAGAAGGCAGCGAGCGTGTCGAAGAGGAGCAGCGAGCGCCCATTCGCGAGCTCACGCACGCGCCGTTCGAAATTCGGGTCACCGAAGTGGGTGTCGGGAAAGCAGCAGAGCTCGAGCTTCGGCGCCTCGGCGGTCTCCAGTCCCTTGGCCCGGTAGAGGCGCTGGAGCCTGCGTCGCGACTCGTACTCGCCCGACTCCTTGTCGAGGATGGTGGCGGTGCCGAGCTGGGTGGCGAAGCGGCCGAGCCACTTCGAGCCGGTGGCAATGGAGAGTGCGGCGTCGAGGGCGAGCCAGGATTTCCCCGACGAGCTGTAGCCGCCGAGGATGGCGAGGCCGCCACGGGGCAGGACGCCCTCGATGACGTACTCGATGGGGGGAAGCGGCGTGAAGATGTGCGCGGCGTCCATGAGCTTGAAGCGGTGCCCGTTGGCGGCCTGCTCGTCATTGGCGGCGACTTGCATGGCGAGCACGCTGGCGATCTTGGCGACATCGGCGACGAGCTTGGTGACGGCGAGGTCCATGGTTAGGCGGCTCCTTGGGGTGCGTGTTGGGCGGGCGGTGCGAGTGCGCTTTTGAGGGTCTGACGAATCTCCGAATCCGAGAGCCCGACGCGGCGGGCAGCGGCGTGGAGTTCGCTGCGCACGTCGTCGTCGGGGGCTTTGCCGCGCAGCCATCGCGCGACGTCGTAGAGGGTGCGGTTGCGCATGCCGCGCTCGGCCTCCGCGAGGCGGCGCCTGGCCCAGGCGAGGGGCGCGCGTGCGTCCTGCATCGATGCGACGTTCGGCGCGTCAGGCGTCGACGGCGACGGCTCGATGAGGCGAGGCGCCACGCGTCGCCACGAAGCCGAGCGGGCGGTGAGATAGCCGAGCGCGGCGGCTCGCTCCAGGTCGGTGAGCGACGGTGGCTGCCAATCGGCGAGAACGCCGGGGTGGCCGGAGAGCCAGCCCCGCGTGAGCATCTCGCCGTCACGCGTTGCGTGCGGCGCGCGATGAAGGCGCGTCCAGTCGCTGCACGTCGGGTCTGCGACGATGCCCGTGACCGCGGCGATGACGACGAGCTGGAAGAGGTACCACTCCGACCATGCCGCGCCGCTTTCGAGCTCGACCTCCTCGAGCGTCCAGACGATGCGTGCACCGTTGCGCGTCCAGAAGCCGAAGGGATTTCCAGGGAGGTGCGCAGCCCGGGCCTGCACGTCGTCACGCCACTGACCCGTCGCGACGTGGTCGGGCGGGTCGACGTCGACGACGAAGAGCTGCATGCGAGGAGGCGCGGCGAGCAGGGGCAGCGAGGCGTGGCTGAGTCGTGCGGGCTTCGCACTGGCAGGTGCGTAGGCCGCGAACTGCGCGTCGGAGGAGAATCCACGCGTGAGGACGTCTCCGGTGCCAAGCACGCCGGCGTCTCCGACGCGTGCGTGCGGATGCGACGGGACGTACCGATCGCGCACGACGACGACACGCCGGTCGATCGAGGGCTCGCGAGGAACGTCGTCGGAGCAGTGGTCGCTCATCGATCACCCACGAGCACTCTGAGCGACGACCAAACGCGTCGATCCGAAAGGTGTTCGCGGGCGTGATGGCGTGTCGGGCGGACGAGTCGAGGGCGCATTGCGACGCTCCGTTTCTTGCGCGGCGATGGCCGCGAGTGCTTCGGGGACCGTGCGAACCACTGCCGCGACGCCCCCGTGCCTGCGCACGAGGGCGAGAAACTCAGCGTCGAGTGATGGCAGAGACTTTCGCGAAGCTGGTCACACCCGGGACACGGGCGACGCGATGGCGGTTCGTTTTGGGCCGCCGCTCAACGTTTCCGCCCGTTTCGATTTCGCGTGTGTGCGGCTCGCAAAACGACGGGCACCTCTCACGAGGGCGACGACGCCAACCGCACGGATGAGCCGTTCGGTTCGGACAGAGGCCGCCCAGGTCGCACGTGTCTACTGATATTTATCCCTTCAGGACGGAGCTTGAGAGGTCGACGCTAACTGCAAAGAATTGAACCCAGCGGGCTGGAGGCCTATAGGTTCGTTATGCCTCCCGGGCGCGGCCGTACGTACTCCTCCGAGCAGAACGAGCGAATCCGGGCCGCGGCGCAGGAGCTGCTTGGGCGCTACGGCAGCCAGGCGAACCTCGCGGCGTCTCTCGGGCTCAAGCAGCCGTCGCTCTCGAGCTACCTGCTCGGGCGCTACAACGCGGGGCCACACCTCATGAAGAGGGTGGCCGAGCTGCGGGGAATGACGGTCGACGAACTCCTCGGGGAGACCCAGACCGTCGAGCCCGTCGACCGCTACTCCAATCGGACGATGGCGGTGCGCGTGGCGCGGCTGGATGGGCTCGCGGAGCCGGCGGTGCAGGCCATCCTCTCCGTAGTGCTGCAGTCGGAGCGCGATCTGCCGATCATCGAGTGGATCGACGCGATTCGAGACGAGGTGCGTCGGCAGCAGCGATTTGCCAGCGAGCCGGAGAGAACATCGGGCCCAGCTGCCCCGCTCCCCGCGTCGAAGCCCGACGTCGACGCCACCACGAGCGCTCGCCCGATGGTGCGCGGCCGCAAGAAGTCCGGAGCCGGGCTGTCGCCCGTTGCTCGGCCGCGCCGCAGGTAGCTCGCGAGGCATGTACCAAGGCGCGATTCTTCTAACGCAACGCGTTGACTTCAACGTCTAAGCGTTTAGTGTTGAACCCGTCGACGCCGGTGGGGTTCCGCCGGCCCCCCGTCGCGCCGGCGAACCGGCGAGCACGCGCACCGTCGCCCTCGGGCACCGACAACGCGCGGAATCGGTGGCGAGGTTGACCCCGCAGTCTCCGCTTCTTCCAACAACAACCTTCACCGCGAGGTGACCCATGCAACCCGATGTCTCAGGCGCGAGCAGCGCCCGGATGGATGACGTGCGCCCGAATTCTGGGCCGATGACCCTTCGGCTCGACGACGAAATGGTGCGCGCCGCGCAGGCCTACCGCCGCGGGCGCATCGAGCACGCGGGCAGCGCGAATTCGAAGGGCCCCATCGCGACGGCGTTCGACCTGGCAGCCCACTCGCTCGCGGCGCTCCTCGCCGACAAGATCGTCGACGCGGACGTCGAGCAGTTCCTCGCCGACCTGAACGAGGCTTCCGTCACCTACGCGGAGGTCGAGCGCGACCGAGAGCGTCGACAGCCGCGGCGGAGCTGGAGGCTTCGATGAGCGCAGCCCCCTGCGCGCTGCCCTCGGCCCTCCCGCCGGAACGCTCCCGCGTTCATCTTCCGCTCCTCACCACGTCCGAGGTGAGGTCGTTCCTCCGCTGCCGTCGCGCGCACCACTATCGATACCGCCTCCGGGTGCGGCCGATCGAGACGAGCGCGGCGCTCCGATTTGGGACGCTCATCCACGCCGGGCTCGAAGCGATGTGGCGCGCATGGCTCGAAGGGTTCGGCGGGGACGATGTGCTCAGCGCCTCGCTCGACGCGGTGCAAGCTGAGGCCGATGCCTTCGATCGCGTGAAGGCCGAGGAGCTGCTCCGCGGCTACTACCTCCGGTGGCGCGACGCCGATCTCGAGGTGCTCGGCGTGGAGGTGGAGTTTCGGTCAGCGATCACCAACCCCGCGACGGGCGCGCGCTCGCGCACCTACGATCTCGGTGGCAAGATCGACGCGATCGTACGGGAGCTCGCCACGGGACGCGTCTTGATTGTCGAGCACAAGACGACGAGCGAGGATGCGACGATCGGCTCGGCCTACTGGCGCCGGCTCCGGCTCGATCCTCAGGTCTCGAACTACCTCGTCGGCGCGCGTGCGATTGGCCACGAGGCGACCAGCTGCCTCTACGACGTACTCGCGAAAGTCTCGCTCCGGCCCTACAAGGAGACGCCCGACCCGGAGAAGCGCTTCGTCACGGACAAGGTGACCAAGCTCCAGCGCCTCGACGCGCGCCAGCACGACCACGATGAGACGCCGGAAGAGTTCCGCGCTCGGGTGCGCGCTTCGATCGCTGAGGACTCGGAGGGCTACTTCTCGCGCGGCGAGGTGGTGCGCTCGGAGGAGGACGAGCAGGACGCGGCGTTCGACGTCTGGAACGTCGCGCGCGAAGTCCGCGATGCGGAGCGCGGCATGCGCTTTCCCCGCAACCCCGCAGCGTGCTCCAGCTTCGGCTCGACGTGCGAGTACTTCGACGTCTGCTCTCGCACCGCCGCACTCGACGACCCGACTCGCTTCCGCGTCGCCTGCGCTGCTCACGAAGAGCTGAGCGCGGCGCGCGCTGACTGATCCCGACAACAGCCCACAAAGGAGACTCACATGCAAGGCAACGGCGTGGCCACCCGCGTGGTCGCAAGGACGCAGTCCACCCAACGCGCGCCCGCAAACGGCGTGCAGCACCGCGCTCCGGCGCGCATGTCGCTCGCCTCGATCCGCACCGATGCGGCGGCGCAGCCCAAGCGCTTCCTCATCTACGGCGTCGAGGGCGTCGGAAAAACGTCACTCGCGGCGGGCGCGCCGAATCCGATCTTCCTCTGCTCCGAGGAAGGCGCCGAGGAGCTGGGCGTCGCACGCTTCCCCGAGCCGAAGACCTGGCAAGACGTGTTCGACGCGCTGCACGTGCTTCTCACGGGCGACCACGACTACAGGACCTTCGTTGTCGATACCGCCGATTGGCTCGAGCAACTCATCTTCACGGTCGTCTGCAAGGCCGGCGGCAAGAAGTCGATCACCGAGTTCGGCTACGGCGATGGCTATCGCGCGAGCGTCGATCACTGGCGGCTCTTCACCTCACGCTGCGACGAGCTCCGCCGCCAGCGCGGCATGCAGATCGTCGTCCTCGGCCACTCCATGGTGAAGGAGTTCAAGGACCCGTCCAACGATGCCTACGAGCGCTATCAGCTCAAGATCTACAAGGACTCGGCCGGCTGGCTCCGCGAGTGGGCCGATGCGGTGCTCTTTGCCAACTACGACGTCTCGACGAAGGAGACGAAGCGCGGGCGCATTCGCCCAGTCGACGGCAACGTGCGCTTTCTCCACACGCAGCGCACGGCCGCCTTCGACGCGAAGAACCGGAGCAACCTCCCGGCGCGCATTCCGCTCTCCTGGCCCGACCTTTCTGCGGCGATCGCGGCGGGCGCGCCCGCATCGCCCGCGACGCTGCGTCGCCGCATCGAGCAGCTCGCGCAGAAGCTCGACGAGGCGGCTCAAGAACAGATCGCCGGCTCGCTCGAACGCGTCGGCAACGACGCGGCCAAGCTCGCCCACCTCCTCGATTGGCTCGCCGCGCGCGTGGAGATCGCCGCGAGCGAAGCCGACAAAGACGCCGACGACGAGACCGCCACCACCAACACGGAGCACTGAGAAAATGACCCTCGCACCTGGCCACTACAAGGCACGCGCGCTCGATGCGGACTTCGGCTTTGCCGGCACTGGCACCAAGCAGGTGGCCCTCTCCTTCGAGATCCTCGATGGCGACGAGCGCGGAGAGCACATCAGCTGGTACGGCTTCTTCACCCAGAACACCGCCGAGCGCACCGTCGAGTCACTCCGCCACTGCGGCTGCGTCTTCCCCGACGACCGGCTCGACGATCTCAACGGGCTCGGCAACACTGAGGTCGAGCTCGTCGTCGAAGAGGAGACGAGCGAGCGCGGTGAGGCGAAGAGCCGCGTGCGCTGGGTGAACCGGCTCGGCGGCGGCGTCGCGCTCGGAAGCCGCATGGACGAAGTGGAGAAGCGCGCCCTCTCCGACGAGATGCGCGGCTACGTCGTCGCCTCTCGCCCCGCGGGCACGTCGGCACCCGCGGCGTCGACGGCAGCGCGCGCGACGTCGACGGCGGGGCAGGGGGCCACGCCAGCCGCGCGCCCCGTCGCGGCGCGAGGCGGGCAGCACACGCCCGCTCCGAACGAACCGCCGACGGCGCGTCGCCCGCCGAGCCGCGGGGACGACGCTCCGCCGTACTGACGGCGACACTTCGCTCGGGTGCGGTGGTTGGAGTTCCAGTCGCCGCGCCCGCGCCTCTCTTCCACCACCTCCAACTTCGAGGTCACCGATGAAGCGCACGATTGCGGGCCGGTCCCGCCCTCACCGAAAGGGCTCCCGTCATGCCGATCGAATCGTTGTCGTCCACCACGAGCTTGCCGGAGTTGGGGTGGCCGCCGCTCATGCCGACCCGGGTCGCCGCGACGTACTGCGGCTTCAAGACGACGGGCGCGCTGCGCAAGGCGCTGATGGACGGGCGGCTCGCTGCGGCCGGACGCCGCGGCGGGACCGGCACGCTGATGTGGGCGCGCGACGAGCTCGACCGCTTCCTTCGGGGCGAGCCTACGAATGCAGCAACGATGGGAGATTCTCATGAGCAAGGCCGGCGAGTGGAGACTCTGCAAGGACGTGTGGATCTCGCAAAAGGCCGTCCTGCCCGGCGTGTGGCGACGCCGCGACGGCGGGTGTCTGGTCAAGTGCTGCCTGATCGACGCGCGCACCGGACGGCGGAAGGAGATCTTCAAGTCGCTCCCGGAGGCGGACCCCGCAACGGCGCTGAAGTGGCTGAACGAGGAGAAGGCGCGAATTCGCGGAGGCTCGACGCCGGCGGAGGTTCCGAAGACGCGATTTTGCGAATTCGCCGCATCGCTCTTCGAGCGCAAGGTGAAGCTCGGTGAAATCCGCTCGGCCGCCGGCCGGAACAAGTGGGTCCACGTGCTCAAGCACCTCATCGAGGGGACCACCGGCAAGAAATCGAAGTAGCACGTACCCGGCTTCGGCGACTTCTTCATCGACATGATCAGCACCGCCGACGTCGACGCGTGGAAGGACGGCGTGGCCGAGCTGATCGCGGCGGGAGACTACGCGCCGACGACGGCCAACGACTGGCTCGCCGTGCTTCGAGTCGTCCTCAAGGCGGCCAAGCGCAGCCTCGCGCTGCCGGGCATCGCCACCGACGGCGTCACCGCCTTCGACATGAGCGAGCACGTCACCTACTCCGAGGAGGAGCCAAATGCGCTCCTGCCCACGGAGGTCGGCCCGTTCCTCGCGCGCTTCCGCGAGCTCTACCCGCAGCACTTCGCGATGGTCTACCTCGGCGTCATCACCGGTCTCCGCCCCTCGTCGCTCCGCCCGCTCCGGCGCAGCGGCCCGGAGGCCGACGTCGACTGGACCAACCACCGCCTCCGCGTCCGGCGCTCGCACACGCTTGGCGAGGAGGTCATGAAGACGACCAAGCAGAAGCGTCGCTACATGATCGATCTCCCAGTCGACGCCATCGACGTGCTCAAGTGGCACGTCGAGACGCAGTTCGAGACCGACGAGCAGCGAGCGTCCGACCTGCTCTTCCCCGCGCAGAGCGGCGCCATGCGGTGCACCTCGGTCCTGCGAAAGCCATTCGCGGAGATGACCATCGAGATGCAGCTCGGCAAGGAGATCACGCCGCGGGCTCTGCGGAGGACGTTCAACGACCTCGCGCGCGCGGCGCAGGTCGGAGACCTCGTCACCCGGAGCATCAGCGGGCACCTCACCGAGACGATGCAGGCCCACTACTCGACCGTGAATGCGACCGAGCAGCGCGAAGGGATCGCGCGCGTGATTCGGATGCTCGACCATCGGCGGCCCGGTGCTGCTGTGCAGCTGGGTCAGGCGTGACCGGGACGGTGCTGAGTGCGCGCTAGCGTTCTCCTTGGGAGTCCTCGCTTATGCCAGGAAGCCGGAAGGCCAGGTGATTTCGGTGATCTTTCTGCGCATTGAGGATGGCGCAGTTGGCCGAGGATCGGAGCGGAAGCAGAGGGCGGAGACGTATGCGGAATGTCGCGACAAAGTTCGTCACATCGGGCCGTCATGAACTGACGAACATCGTCACGTCGGTGACGGTGAGATGGGAGCGTCAGTCAGACGCCGCTCGAAGCTCCCACGAAATTCGGAGCCTTCGAGCAAGCTCATCGTTCGGCCGCTCGCGACATGGCGTTGGTCCGCCGATTGCTCTGCCATCGATCATGTCGGTTCGAGTCGATGAGCGCGGGTTCACGCTCATCGAGTTGATGGTCACTGTTGCAATCATCGGCGTGCTCGCCGTTCTCGCGATCGTCGGCTACGCGAGGTGGGTCCGCAGCTCCAAGACGACCGAAGCGACGGCGATGGTCGCTACCATCAAGGGGCAGCAAGAGACGTATCGTGGCGAGACCTTCAAGTACCTTGACTGTTCGGGTACGAAGAGTCTCACCACCCACTACCCGTCGGGCGCGCC
>JANYDK010000030.1 GCA_025363655.1 Deltaproteobacteria bacterium
GGATCGCGCCGGCCGAGGCCTATGAAATCCAGGTCACCGCGCAGAAGTGGTCGTGGACCTTCCGCTATCCCGACGGCACCGTTTCGCCGGGCAAGCTCGTCATCCCGCGCGGCAAGCCGATTCGCCTGATCATGAGCTCGACCGACGTCCTCCACTCGTTCTACATCCCCGAGTACCGCATCAAGCGCGACGTCATCCCCGGCCAGTACACGATGATCTGGTTCGAGGCGACCGAGGCGCGCTCGACGGTCATCGAGTGCACCGAGTACTGCGGCGCTCCCGAGAAGGAGAACCTCGAGAAGGCCGGTCACTCCGACATGCTCGCCACCGTGCAGGTGATGGAAGAGCCGCAGTTCGCTGCCTGGCTCGAGACCGGCGGCGACGACGTCAAGCTGCCGCCCGCCGAGGCCGGCAAGCTCGCGTACTCGACCTGGAACTGCAACACCTGCCACACGCTCGACGGCGCTGCTGGCACCGGTCCGACGTTCAAGGGTCTCTTCGGTCGCACCGAAGAGATGAGCGACGGCACCAAAATCAAAGTCGACGAGAACTACCTGCGCGAAAGCATCCTGCAGTCGCAGACCAAGCTGGTGAAAGGCTTCGGTCCCGTGATGCCGGTCTTCCAGGGACAGCTCAAGGACAAGAAGGTCGACGACCTCATCGCCTTCATCAAGGAGCAGAAGTAGCCATGGCTCAAGCAGTCGCCGATCACCTGCCCGAGGCCCCCTCGGGAGGCACGAACTATCTCAACGCCGAGCGTGGCATCTGGTCATGGCTGACCACCGTCGATCACAAGCGGATCGGCATGATGTACCTGACGAGCACTCTGATAGCGTTCGGGCTCGGTGGGTTCTTCGCCCTCGCGCTCCGCCTCGAGCTGCTCACCCCGCGCAAGACGTACATGTCCGCGCAGATGTACAACCAGGCCTTCACGCTCCACGGCGCGCTGATGGTCTTCTTGTTCATCATCCCGTCGATCCCGGGCGCGCTCGGCAACTTCCTCCTGCCGATCATGGTCGGTGCCAAGGACGTCGCCTTCCCCAAGCTCAATCTCTTGAGCCTCTATCTCTATTGGGCGGGCGCGATCTGCTTCCTCAGCTCGCTCGTGCTCGGAGGCGTCGACACCGGCTGGACGTTCTACACGCCTTACTCGTCGACCACCGGCGGCGCGGTCGTGCTCGTCACGTTCGGCGCTTTCATCCTCGGCTTCTCCAGCATCCTCACCGGCCTCAACTTCATCGTCACGCTGCACAAGCTGCGCGCGCCAGGGATGACCTGGTTCAAGATGCCGCTCCTCTTGTGGGCGATCTACGCGACCGCGGTGGTGCAGATCCTCGCGACCCCGGTGCTCGCGATCACGCTCTTGCTCCTCATCTTCGAGCGCATCGCCCACATCGGCATCTTCGATCCAACGCTCGGCGGCGACCCAGTGCTCTTCCAGCACTTCTTCTGGTTCTACAGCCACCCGGCCGTCTACATCATGATTCTGCCTGGAATGGGCATCATCAGCGACGTCCTCGCGGTGCACGCGAAGCGCACCATCTTCGGCTACAAGGCCATCGCCTTCTCCAGCATCGCCATCGCGCTCCTCGGCTTCCTCGTGTGGGGTCACCACATGTTCGTCGCCGGTCAGAGCGAGCTCGCCTCGACGATCTTCTCGGCGCTGACGTTCCTCATCGCCATCCCGTCGGGCATCAAGATGTTCAACTGGATTTCGACGCTGTGGGGAGGGTCGATTTCGTATCGGCCGCCGATGCTCTTCGTCTTCTCGTTCCTCTTCCAGTTCGCCATCGGCGGCCTCACCGGCCTCTTCCTCGGCATGCTGGGCGTCGACCTCCACCTCCACGACACGTACTTCGTCGTCGCGCACTTCCACTACGTGATGATGGGCGGCACCGTGACCGCGTTCGTCGCCGGCCTCCACCACTGGTGGCCGAAGATGACGGGCCGGATGTACAACGAGAAGCTCGCGACCGTCTCGGCGGCGCTGATCTTCATCGGGTTCAACACCACCTTCTTCACGCAGTTCATCCTCGGCAGCCGCGGGATGCCGCGCCGCTACTACAACTACCTCGACCAGTTCCAGCCGCTGCACGCGTTCTCGACGGTCGGCTCGTGGTTCCTCGGCGTCGGCTTCACGCTCACGCTCTACTACTTGCTCGCGTCGCTGAAGAACGGCGCCAAGGCCCCGAAGAATCCGTGGGGTGGCAAGAGCCTCGAGTGGCAGGCGGACTCGCCGCCGATCACCGAGAACTTCGCGCACACGCCGCACATCACCGACGGTCCCTACGACTTCATGCCGGGGAGCAAGCACTGACATGGGCGCCGCAGCTCACGACGATCACGGGCACGACATCCCCGCCACCGGGGACGGGACGCAGTTCTCGGTCGCGCACCACTTCGACACCGCCGATCAGCAGTTCAACTCCAACAAGATGGGGATTTGGCTCTTCCTCGTCACGGAGATCCTCTTCTTCGGCGGCCTCTTCTGCGCCTTCTTCATCTTTCGGAGCTGGTACTACGACAGCTTCGTCGAGGCGCATCACCACCTCGATCGCATCATGGGTGGCATCAACACCCTGGTGCTGATCGGCAGCTCGCTGACGATGGCGCTCGCGGTTCGCGCGGCCCAGCAGGGCAAGCGGCAGCTGGTGGTGCTCCTCCTCGCGATCACGATCCTCTGCGCCTTCGGCTTCCTCGCGATCAAGTACCTCGAGTACACGCACAAGTTCCACGACGGGCTCCTGCCAGGGAAGTACTTCCACGCGACAGGCTTCAAGAGCCAGCACCCGGGGATGTTCTTCGCCGTCTATTTCATGATGACGGGCATCCACGGTCTCCACGTGGTCATCGGCATCGGGCTCATCACCTGGATCCTCCTCCGCGCGCAGAACGGTGAGTTCGGTCCGCGTTACTACGCACCCGTCGAAGGCGTGGGGCTCTACTGGCACCTCGTCGACCTCGTCTGGATCTACCTCTTCCCGCTCCTCTACTTGGTCGGGGGTTGAAGAACATGTCATCGGCCGAACACAGCCACTCCGACGCAGGACACGGCGACGCGCACGCCGGTCACGGGCATCACAGGCCCTCGAAGCACGTGCCGCACGTGCTCCCGCTCAAGACCTATTTCATCTGCTGGGGCGCGCTGATGGTGCTCACCGCCATCACGGTCGGTGCCAGCTACGTCGACTTCGGCGCCGCCAACCTGATCATCGCGGTCGTCATCGCGACCATCAAGGCCTCGACGGTCGCGCTGATCTTCATGCATCTTCTCTACGACGAGAAGTTCAACGCGATCATCATCGCCAGCTCGATCATCTTCCTCGGCATCTTCGTCGGCTTCACGATGAGCGACACCGAGGGGCGTGGTCTCGGCGAGAAGATCCAGGGCGAGCGTCCGCAGAACATCTCGCAGCCGTTCGAGCGCACGCACCACGATCAGGTGCTCGTCGACACGTGGGCCCCCAAGGGCTCGACTTCGGCGATGACGGGTCCGCCCGGCGTCATTCCGCCGAAGCCGTCCGCCTCGGTCGATCCGGTGCCCGTGCCCGTGCCGGTTCCGGCCTCTGCGGCGCCCTCGGATTCGGCGGCTCCTGCTCCGGAAGGCTCGGTTGCTCCTGCTCCGTCGGCATCGGCTGCACCGAGCGGTTCGGTGAAGCCGGCCCCCTCGACGAAGCCCGACAAGAACCCCTGAGTCGCGCTGTCACCGTCGACCTCCAGCCCCGCGATCGGCCCTGATCGCGGGGCTTTCTCGTGTGTACTGGCTTCGCCGCGCCACTTGCCCCACATTGGGCGCGAGCGCGGGTAGGCACGATGTTCGAGAGGCTGAACGAAGCGCAGGGCGTGTGGTTGGCAGGACGACGAACGTCCTTCCTCCGGCCGACCACGCCCATCGATTGGCTCATCGGCCTGCGATGGATCGCTGCCTTCGGGATGCTCGCGACGGTGGTCGTGGCGCAGCGGCTGGTGCGTGGGCTCCAGCTCGCGCCGCTGGTGTTGGTGATCGCCGGCATCAGCGCGGTGAATCTCTTCGTCACGCTCCTGCCGTCTCGCAGTCGACCGATGGTGTCCCGGCAGCTCTCCTTCGACACGCTCACGCTCGGCGCAGTGCTCTGGCTCGCGGGCGGCGTCGGCAATCCGTTCGCCGTCTTTCTCACGTTCCAAGTCGCGCTCGCGGCGGTGCTCACCGATGGCACGACGACCTTGCGGCAGGCGCTCCTCGTCGTCGGCGTCTCGGCGGTGCTCTTCTATGCGCCGCCGATTCCTTGGAGCACGTGCGTCGTCGCCGAGGACGTGGTTCGTCGTCTCGGGCAGGGCGCTGCGTTGGTCGGCGTGGCCGCGTTCGTCGGCGTGCCGGCGTACGAGTATCGTCAGCGGCTCGACACGCTCCGTGAAGAGCGGGCGAAGAACGAACGGCTCGCGGTGCTCGGTCGCGTCGCGGGTGGCATGGCCCACGAGATCAACACGCCGCTCGCCACCATCCTCGTCGCCGGTGACGAACTGCGCGACGTCGGTGAGACGAGTCACCAACTGGAGGTCGCCAGGCTGGCAGAGGTCATCGTCCAGGAGGCGCAGAGGGCGAGCGACGTCATCGCCATGTTGCGGGGGCAAATTCGCGCGGCGCGAATGTCCGAGCCGATCGACGTCGAGGCGATGCTGCGCGACCTCGTCCCCCGCGAGCTCGACGCGCTCCACTTCTCGGGCACGCGGGTCATCAACGCCGAGCCCGATCTCCACGCCTGGGGCGTGCCCGCCGCGATTCGTCAGATCCTCTGGAACGTCCTGAAAAATGCGGTGGAAGCCACCTCGAGCGCCTCCGGGGCGCGCATCGTCTTGAGCGCGCACGAGCAGGGCGATCGGGTGAACATCGTCCTTCGCGACAACGGCGTCGGCATCGACAGCGCGCAGCTCGCGCATCTCGGGGAGCCCTTCATCACCACCAAAGAGACGTCGGGAGGGACGGGGCTCGGGCTCTACGTCTCGGGGATCCTCGCCGAGCAGATGGGGGCTACACTGCACGTCGAGGGCGGCGATGGTGCCGAGACGCGGGTGACGCTCAGCTTGCAGAACGCGCGAGGCGCCGAGGCCGTGCCTCGCTCGCATCGCTCGAGCAAGGCGCCGGAAGCGCCGCGAGACGACGGCAAGCGCATCCATCGCACAGGAGACGAGGCATGAAAATCTTCGAGACCGCGCTCCTCGTCGACGACGACCACGCGTTCCGCACCACGCTCCAGGCTGCCCTCCGTCGGCGCGGCATCAACACCCGCACGGCGGCTACCGTCGAAGAGGGGCACATCCTCCTCGAGGAGCAACCCGTCGATCTGGTGATCCTCGACTATCGCCTCCCGCAGGGCGACGGCATCAGCGGGCTCGATCGCTATCGCCGTGCCTGTCCCGAGGCGGTCATCATCATGCTCACCGGCTTCGGCGACATTCCACTGGCGGTCGAGGCCGTGCGACGCGGCGCCGACTTGTTCCTCACGAAGCCGATCGAGGTCGACCGGCTCCTTCGCGACGCCGAGCAAGCGCGCGCCGAGCAGCGGTCGAGTCATCTCCCGGGGCCGACGACGACGCTCAACCTCGACGTCGTCGAGCGCGACACCATCGCCGCAGCGATGCATCAATCAGGGGGCATCGTCGCCCGCGCGGCCAAACTCCTCGGCATCGACCGACGCACTCTGCAGCGGAAATTGCGTCGTCCGGAATAGTTTGCATACCATGGTTATGGTTTGCCTCCGGCCACGTGCAGGCCGTCGTCGGTGATGCCGGTGAAGGCGTCGACCGAGGCGAGCCCGAGCCACTTGTCGCTCGCGGGCGTGAGGAAGACCGCGACATAGATCCACTCGTCGAGGCCGGCGAAGGTGCGCAGGTCGGGCATGCCTTCGGAGGGTGCGACTGCGTGCGCCATCGCGTCGTGGATGGCGCCGTGGAAGACGTACTCGTTGCGCGTGCCTTCGTCGGCGAGCGTCCGTTCGAGTCCGGCGATGCGCGCGTCGATCGCCGAAGGGTCGATGGGGCTCGCCTTCGCGCCATGAAAATCGAGCGGACGCTGGAGGCTGGCGAGCGTCTTGGTCTCGCTCGAGACCCGGCCATCGGCGAGATGAAGGATGCCGATCTGCGACCAGCGCACGAGATCGAACGGCTCCTTGGTGAGCTGCAGACGAGGTTGCCACGCTTGCACCACCGGGCGTTCGACCTTCGCCTTGGTCATCGTCATCTCGCCGACGTAGAGCGCGGGGAGTCCTACGGGTTGGAATCCGAGAGGGCCACCGAAGGCGACCAGCGACGTGCCCTCGGTCGGCAGCGGCGGGAGGGGCGCGGCGTCGGCCTGCTTCTTCTCCAAGCCGGCGCTGACGAGGTCCTTGTGCCACGCCTCGGTGAGGGTCGTCACGGCCTTCTCGTGGTAGGCGGCGATCGCCAGATGCTGGGCTTCGTCGCTGAGCCCACCGCTCGAACGCGCGACGGCGAGCGAGGCCTCGAGCGCGCGACGAAAGGCGCCGGGACCATAGAGACCAGGGATCGCATCGACCGGGCGACCTCGCGAATCGAGCACGAAATGCAGGCTATTTCCCGTCACCGTGCGCTCGAGGGTGCGACCGTCGCCGTAGTCGACCGTCAGCTTCGGCACCGGCCGCTCGCTGCTCCAGTGGAGCACGTAGCTCTCGGCGAGCCACTTCGAGAGGGCAGGGTCGGCATAGAGCGCGAGACGAAAGAGCCGACTGTTGGCGCAGCTCAGCTCTTCGTCGAGACGACCGAGCAGACGAAGGGAGAGAATCGGCTTGCCGCTCGACTTCGCGGCGGCCTCGGCGCTCTCGAGATCGGTGTACCAGTAGAGGCGCGAGAGCCACGCGTCGCGCTGTGCGGCTACTTGATCGATCGCGCTGCGCAGCTGGAGAATCTTCGCCTGCTCGGCTCCACCCGCGAGGGCCGAATCGTAGTCAGCGAGGATGCGGGAGAGACCTTCCGGGCCACGTGCGCGAAGGAGGCTGACGCGGGCGGCGAGTGCTGCGTCGTCGAGCTTGGCCGAGGAGACTTCGAGCGCGACGGCGTCGACGTCCTTGGCCGTACCCGAAGCCGGCCCTGCCATGGGAACGGCGCACCCTCCCGAGAGACCCGCAAGACCGACGAGACCCAAGAGACCGAGGAAGCTCGCGAGTGTTTGCATGACATGAGCATGCGGCGCGGAGGCCTTCGGTGCGGTAAGGAGTCAGTAAAGAATTCGCGTAAAATACCGGCAAAATCACGCGCTCGCGGCGGGGCGTAGCGGGAGCGAGACGACGAAGCGGGCGCCGCGCGGCGTGACATGCTCATGGAGCAAATCCCCGCCATGCGCGACGGCGAGCGCGCGGCTGATCGAGAGACCTAGCCCGATGCCTGCAGGGCCGTCGTCGCGTGTCCCGCGAGAGAAGGCGTCGAAGAGCGTGCGCGCGAACCCCGCGTCGATGCCGGCGCCGTGATCTTCCACGAAGAGCTGTGCCGAGGTCTTGGTGACCGCGACGCCGATGCGAATCGCTCGATCGGTCTCCTCACGCGTGTACTTCTCGGCGTTGTCGACGAGGTTCTGCAGCATCTGGAAGAGCGCGTCGGCGTCGAAGGGGACGATGAGCTCGTCGGTCTCGACGTCGAGCTCGAAGCTCGCGCCGGCCGCTTCGATGGCGGGGCGGAGGCGCTCGGTGGTTTCGAAGAGCCAGGCGACGAGATCGCGGGACTCGGGCTTCACGCGGAGGGCGCCGCGTTCGAGCTGGCTGAAGCCGAGGACGTTGGTGACGACACGTCCAAGGCGCGCTGCCTCCTCGCTGATGCGCCTGGCGTAGGTGTGCGTCTGCGCCGGATCGCCGAGGCCGCCTTCGAGCATCTCGCCATAGAGCCGGAGTCCCGCGAGCGGCGTGCGCAGCTCGTGCGCCGCGGAGGCTGCGAATTGCGAGCGTTGGCGCGCCAGACGTTCGGCTTGGGCGACGACCGCGAGGACGAGCGCGCCGGCGCAGAGCGCAGCGGTGGCGATGGGGAGATAGCGGACGAGGAACTCGCGCAGCAGATCGGCGCGCTCGGTGTCGAGTGAGCGAGGATCGACTGGAGGCACCTCGACCGAGAGCGAACCTTGCGTCAGCGGCAAGACGATGTCGGCCTCGCCTTGCCCCGGAGAGAGCGAAGTGACGAGCTGCGCGCCCTCGAGACCGAGCGAGCGCTCGAGGGCATCGACCGCGATGAGAATGCCCTGCGTCACCTTGCCTGCCGGCGTCGTCACCCGACGGAGCGTGAAGAGCCGCGGCACGCCGCCGATCGAGACCACCGCCCAACGAAGCGGCTCGATGGTGATGAGCACGGTGCCCGGATTCGCCGTCAGGCCGCTCGGATAACCGCTCTCGGGCTTGCCGCCCTTGCTGTTGCCCTTGAGGTTGTTCTTGAGGCTGCCGTAGATCTCGTTGGCGTTGGCGTTCTGTTGCCAATCGGAGTTGTCGAGCACCTGCTTCGTCTGTTGACCGAAGAACGTCGACTTCGCCGAGATGGCCACGACGTCGACCTCGGGCGCGTCGACCGCGGCGGCCTCGAGCAGCCGCGCGGAGGGCGCGAGCAGATCGCGGAGACGATGGCCCGCGTCGGCCGTCTCGCCGTGCGAGAGATCATCGACCTCCCCGTTGTAGGTCGGCACGCTGAGCGCACCGGACGCGTCGACCTGGAAATAGCTGGCGATCAGCGGATCGGCGGCGCCGTGGGCGAGGGGCGAGGGGGTGATGGACGCGCCGAGATCGGCGCCCATCGGGTCGTGATAGAGACTTTGATAATGAAAATATGGACGTCGGGTCTCGACGTCACGGAGCGCGGAGAGACGCACCATCACCCGTCCGCCGAGGGAGCGCGCCTCCAGTCGCCGCGCATCCTCGGCGCGGGCGGCGAGCGCGCTCTGCGCTTTGTGCACGGCGCTGAGGCCGGTGACGAGCCAGGCCGCGAGCGGTACCAAGAGGCCGACCACCAGGAGCAGCGCCGCGACGACGAAGCGGGAGCGTCTCGCCATGGTCACCGAAGCTCAGCTGCCCCAGCCGTAGCCGATGCCCTTGACCGAGACGATGATGCGGGGCTCGGCGGGGTCGCGCTCGATCTTCTTGCGCAGGTTGGCGATGGTCATGTCGATGGTGCGGGTCTGTAGCGTCGGCGGCGCGTGCCAGACGTGCTCGAGGAGCTCGGCGCGGGAGACGGCGCGTGCCTTGTGTTGGTGGAGCCAGCGCAGGATGCCGACCTCCCGCGCCGTCAGGTCGAACTCGTCGGCGCCCCTTTTTCCGCGGCATCGCGCGAGATCGAGGACGATGCCGTCGACCTCCAGCGCCGTCTCCGCTTCCCCGCTCGCCACCGCGCGCCGGCCGATCGCCTGCACGCGCGCGAGCAGCTCCCGCGCACCGAACGGCTTCACCACGTAGTCGTCGGCCCCCTCGAGGAGCCCACTCACCTTGTCGTCTTCGGACCCGCGCGCGGTCAGCATCAAGATCGGCAGCGACGGGCGCACCTTCTTCAATCGCTGACAGACCTGCAGGCCATCGAGCTTGGGCAGCATCAGATCGAGCACCACCAAATCGAAGGCCTCGGCGGTGCCGCGCTCGACCGCGCTCATCCCATCGCCGACGGCTTCGACCTCGTGTTTGGCGCCGCGGAGAAGATCGCGCACCCCTTCGCGGAGAAGCGGCTCATCTTCGACCAACAGGATTTTCATGGCTCGATCGTAGTCTACCCACGATCGAGCCCATCGCCGTCAAGCGGACGTAAAAGCCGGGAGACCTCGTGAGCTCTCTCTCAGCTCACAGCTCACAGCTCTCAGCGGAAGCTGAGGTAGGTCTGATCTTTCAGGCCGCGTTCGTACTCGTTGAGCAGGCGAATGCCTTCGGTCGGCTTCAGCTTGTCCTGTTTGATCGCGGCGTCGACCTGCGCCTTCATCTTCTGCGCGAGGTCGTGCGGCTCGTACTGCGTCATGCGCAGCACCTCGCCGATGGTGTTCCCCTCGATCGTCTCTTCGAGGTAGTAGCCACAGTCTTCGTCGTCATCGAGGAAGACGTGCACCTCGTTGACGCGGCCGAAGAGGTTGTGGATGTCGCCCATGATGTCTTGGTACGCACCGGTGAGGAAAACGCCCAGATAATAGGGCTTTCCGTCGGTGATCGCGTGCAGCGGGAGCGTGTCGCGCTGCTCTTCGTGGCGGTCGATGAACTTCGAGACCTTGCCGTCGGAGTCGCAGGTGATGTCGACGAGCGTGCCCTGCGCCGTCGGCCTCTCGTCGAGGCGGTGGATCGGCACCACCGGGAAGAGCGCGCCGAACGCCCAGTGATCGAGGAGCGACTGGAAGACCGAGAAGTTGCAGATGTGCTGCGCCGAGAAATGTTGCTCGAGGCCGAGGAGGTCTTCCGGGACGTCTTTTTGATCGAGGAACTTCACCGCGTTGCGGATTTTCTCGGCGCCCTGCCAGTACAAGGTCTCGACGTGTGCTTTGACGTCGAGCTCGAGGAGGCCGAGCTCGAACATCTTCTCGCTCTGATCCTTCGCCTGCTGCAGGTCGTGCCAGGATTCGAGGAGGTTGCGCTCGGACGTGTGCTCGATGATCTCGCGGATCGAGGTGGTGAGCTTGTGCTCCTTGACCTCGAACGTGGGCTCGGAGACAGGACGCTCGATGGCGCCGAAGGCTTCGACGACCAGCACCGTGTGGTGGGCGACGATCGCGCGGCCCGACTCGGAGACGATGATCGGGTGCGGCACCTTCTCTTCGTCGCAGACGTCGGCGAGGTTCCACACCACGTCGCGCGCGTACTCCTCGACGGAGTAGTTCATCGAGCTGTGGCTGGTCGAGCGTGAGCCGTCGTAGTCGATGGCGAGACCGCCGCCGACGTCGACGTACTCGATGGGGTGACCGCGACGACGGAGCTTCGCGTAGTAGCGCGCCGCCTCGCGCACCGCGCGCTTGATGATGAGGATGTCGGGGACCTGCGAGCCGATGTGGAAGTGGAGGAGTCGGAAGGCGTTCTTCATCCCCGCTTGATCGAGGAGCGACGCTGCTTCCAGGATCTCCGAAGTGGAGAGCCCGAACTTCGAGTGATCGCCGCCCGATTCGGCCCATTTTCCAGCGCCGCGCGTCACCAGACGGACGCGCATGCCGATCTCCGGCTCGACGCCCATCTCCTTCGAGATGCGGACGATGGCGCGCACTTCACTGAGCTTCTCGGCGATGAGGATGACCTTCTTGCCGAGCTTGCGGCCGAGGAGCGCGGTGCGAATGTACGCGTCGTCCTTGTAGCCGTTGCAGATGATGAGCGACTCGGGATCGCTGTGCACCGCGAGGCCGGCGAAGACCTCGGGCTTGCTTCCGACCTCGATGCCGTAGTGGAAGGGACGACCCGCTTCGAGGATCTCTTCGACGACCTCGCGCAGTTGGTTCACCTTGATGGGAAAGACGCCGCGATAGGTCGCGCGGTATTTGCTCTCGGCGATGGCGCGGTTGAACGCCTCGTTGAGCACGCGGACGCGGTGATGGAGCATGTCTTGGAAGCGGATGATGAGGGGCGCCTTGAGGCCTTCCTCTTTCAGCGCGGCTTCCACTACCTCGGGGATGGAGACCTTCTTCCCCTTCGCGCCGAGCGGGGCGACGACCATCTTGCCGTCTTCCGAGACGTCGAAGTGACCGGCTCCCCACCGGTCGATCATGTAGAGCTCTTTCGCGTCTTCGATCGTCCAGGGATCGGGCGCAGCTCCACCTTCGGGGGTGACGTGGCTCTCGGGGGCCTTCTCGTCACCCGTCTCGTTCGCGGCGTCGTGGCTGGCGCCGGTGTGCTCACTGTTCAATGTCGGGCTCTCCTCGGCGGAAATCATCACCCTGTCTTCGCGGCGGAGACAAGCAGGCGGGCAGAATTCTTCGTCGCCAGTTCGTCACCTGCCGCCGGCGCGCACGAACGGCCCATTCTTGCCAATCCTGACATCGCGCGCGACGCGACGATGAATCGGCTGAAAAACAAGCCTCAGGGCAGCTTGCGGAAGGCTTCGGCGTCGACCTTCATGTCCGCCCGCCAGCCGGCGCAGCTCCAACCGGGGAAGAGCTCGCGGACGCGCGTGTCGAAACTGGTGACCGCCTCGCTCAAGTCTTGTCCGGTGTACGTCATCTCGAGGCGCGCGATCGTCGCGTGCGCTTTCGCCGAGTAGACCGAGAAGACGACGATGAACGCGTTGCCGTCGGTGACGTCGTCGAGCGCATAGGTGCCGCCGGTGGAGCCGGTCTTCGGACCCATGCCATGCATTCCGCCGCCCGACGCGTGGGTGTGCATGACCTGCGGTTGCTCTTTTTGGCCGACCACCTTCGGCGGCTGTCCCGCGACCTCGACGACGGCGATCGCGTCCGACTCGGCGCCTACCGCGAGGAGCTCGAGGAGCTCGTCGCTGATGCCATTCTCGCGAGTGTACTTGTCGATGACCTTGGCGGCGTCGGCGTGCTGCTGGGTGAACGACGTGGTGTAGACGGGCGCGCACTTGCCGAGCGACGCGAGCAGCTTCTCGCCCCAATCGGTCCAGCCCTCGGGCTTGAGCGCGCCGTCACGGAGCACGCCGACGTAGGAGACGGCCCGCGGACCGTCATGCGCGCCCGCGGCGAACGCGGAGCGGAACTGCGCAGCGTTCGAGCACGAGGCGAGCGCGCAGAGGGGAACGAGCGGAACGAGCATCCACGCACGGTGCATCGACGGACGCTATGTGCGTGCCGCCGCGAGGACAAGCCGTTGCCGGTCTCTCGTTTCGCCAAAGATTGCTTCGCAACTTTGGCCGCTTCGGTCAATCTCGCTCCGCTCGGTTGCCGAAGCTCATTTCACCTCGAACCACACCGGCCGTCGGTCGCCGATGCCGCCGTTGTAGCTGACGGTGATCTCTTCGCCGGCGGCGATGTCACGCAGGGCGACGAAGGCGATGGTGCGGAGGGCGACCTTCTTCACGTACATCGCGTTCGGATCGTGCGCGTGGTTGTAGAGGCTGCCGTAGCCGAGGGCGATCGCCGAGGCGTCGCCGGTGCCTCCCCAGACGAAGTGGTAGGACTGGAGCACGGTCGCGCAGACGTGGGCGAGCTCCTCCGTCGGAATGACCACCACCGGAACTTCCTCGATCAAGGTGCCGCCAGCGATCGGCTCGGTGGCGAAGACGCCTCGTCCGCGTCCCTCGGACTCACGCACTTCGATCGACTGCGGGGGGCGTAGCGCCTCCGGCTCCATGGGAACGCGAGTATAACGCCGGACATGTCACGAATCGACAAGCGCGCCCTCGTCGAGGCCTATCGACGTGACATCCTCGCGGAGGTCGACACCCTCACGCGCGCCGCTCAAATCGCGCACGAAGAGGCCACCCACGAGGAGGCCAAGCCGGAGAACGACAAGGATACGCGCAGCGTCGAGGCCGCGTACCTCGCTGGCGCCCAAGCCGAGCGTGTCCGTGATCTCGAGCGTGTCGCCAGCGCGCTCGCGGTCTTGCCGCTCCGTCCCTTCGCGGAGGCCGATCCGGTCGCACTCTCCGCGATCGTCGAGGTGGCGCATCGAGGAAAGCGCGGGTGGTACTTCGTCGCCCCGGAAGGGGGCGGTCTCCGTGCACGCGTCGGCGAGCTCGAGGTGCAAATCGTCACTCCCCAATCGCCGCTCGGCGAGGCCTTGGTGCACGCGGTGGTCGGTGAGGAGATCGAGGTCATCACCCCGGCGGCGACGCGGCTCTACGAGGTGCTCTCGATCGAGTAATCGAGTGAGTCACTTGGCGCGACGTCGCGCACGTTCTGCCGGCTCTTCGGCTTCCAAATCCTCGATTTCCGTCTCGCTCGTGCCTTCCACGCGCACGCGTGGCTCGTCGGCCTGCACGACGCGAATCTTCGGCTCGTCGGCCTCTTCATGAACGCGGCCGGCGACGACCTCGCGGGCGCGACCGACTGCGGCCACCGCGCGATCGCCGGCGCCGCCGACGCGGCTGGCGGCACGAAGCAGCCCGCGGCCGAAGAAGAGCGAGAGGATGGTGAGCACCATCGGCACCGCCACCCGTAGCGTCAGCGTGAGGACGAGTTGCACGGCGAAGAGCACCAGCGGCACGAGCACGCGGATGAAGAAGGGAGCGCGACCATGGCGCGGACGGCGTGACCATTGCTCCTGGCGATGACGGCGGCGCGCAACACGCTCCTCCGCCTCGCGGGCCCGTTCGGCGCTCCGATCACGTTTGTCACGTTTGTCACGTTGGCCGCGCGTGTCATGTTTCGTGTCATGTTTGGAGCTGGTCGGGGCGCCGAGACGTGACAAGAGCGGTTCGAGCCGGGCTGGGCGTCGATCGGGATCGGGGTCGAGCATCGCGCTGAGGACCGAGATCATTTCGCGGCTGCCGCGACGTCCGAGGGCAGCCGCGACGTCGATGCCGAGGCCCTTGTGCGGCAGGTTCTCCGGCTCTTCGCCGGTCAGCATGTGGAGGGCGGTGGCGCCGAGCGCGTAGACGTCGGTGGCCGGGAGCGCGCGGCCCTGGAACTGCTCGGGCGCCATGTAGCCGAAGGTGCCGACGATGGTGCTGCCACCTTCGGGCCGGAGCTTGTCACGTACGGCGCCGAAATCGACGAAGCAGAATCGACCATCAGGGCGGCGGATGATGTTTCCCGGCTTGAGATCGCGGTGGATGATCGGTGGGGCTTTGCCGTGAAGATGATCGAGGATGCTCGCCGCGTCACGAAGGAGCGCGACGACGTCGGCCTCGGCGAGCGCACCGCGCTTCACCAGCGCGCGCACGTTTTCGCCTTCGATTTTCTCCATCACCAGATAGAGCACCGAGCCCTCTTCGAAGTGCTCGAGGTAGCGCGGGAGGAGGGGATGCGAGAGCGAGGAGAGCACCTTCGCTTCGCGCTCGGCGAGCTCGACGTCTTTCCAAGCCCTGGCGCCGCGGACGTCGAATCGCTTGATGGCGACGAGGCGCCCCTCGCGTTGGTCGACCGCTTCGAAGGTGGTGCCCTGCGCGCCTTCACCGAGCGTGCCTGCGAGCGCGTAGCGGCCGTCACGAAGGGTGACGCGGGCGGCCGGCGTGGGCGGAGACATCGAGCCGGGCAATGTGATGTCGCGAGCGCGCGTCGTCCAGCCTTCGGCACCCGAGCCGAGCGGCCCGTGCTTTGCTGAGGGCACGTGTCGATGGCCATACACGCCCGAGAACCCCTTCATGTCCGGCGATTCGCGCGCGTAGCCGCTTTCACCGCGGTAGCGACGTTCGCACTCGGCGCCTTCGCACCTGCGCCGGCGAGCGCCTGCGGTCATGGCGGTGGAGGCTACGGGCTCGAGGGGCTCGCCTACGTCGTCGGCGTCGCCGCGATCACCGTCGTCACCGTCGACGTCGGCTTCGTCGCCCACGACGTCTACGAAGCGACCCAACACAACCGCGTCGGCAAGACCTTCGCGATCGTCGAGACGATCATCGCCATCCCGCAGCTCCTCATCTTTTACTCGCTGTCACGCGAGAGGTCGTTGGAGACGCCGGCGGTGCTCTTCGGCCTCGTCCCCACCGGCATGTTCATCCACGGCCTCGCCACCCTCGCCACGCCGGAACATGACACCACCGGCTCCAGCAGCTCCCCCCTCGTCATGACCCACGAAGGCGCCGCCCTCACCGCCGTCGGCCACTTCTAGAATCTCCGTTGCTCCGTTGCTCCTCACGCTCTGGCTCACCCCGCAATCGTCACCAAATTGCGCATGCAGTACTCGATGATCGAGCTCCTACGCACGATCCCCACGAACACCCCTCGATCGTCCACCACCGGCACGAAGTTCTGATCGACGGTCAGGCGAATCACGTCCTCGATCTCGGCGCCGATCGGCATCGCCCGGTTGTTCGTCCGCCGCTCGACGTCGGAGACGCGCGTCTCCTCCGCCGCCTCGATCCACCGCTCGCGCATCGAGCGCTTGATCGCCCAGAGGATGTCGCCCTCGGTCAGCGTCCCGACGTATCGACCTTCGTCGTCGAGAATCGGCACCGCGGCGAAGCGATAGATCTCCATCTTCTCCATCGCCTGTCGCAACGTCGAGTGCGAGGTGATGTGGATGACGTCGGCCTTGGGGGTGAGGAAGAATGCGAGGTTCACGTTCTCTTCTCAGGCTCTCATTTTTCCGAGGTCTTTCGCATCTTCGCGATCGCTCCGTCGGCGAGCATTTTCGGATCGTCGAAGAGCTCGCCCTTGCCGTGGAGTCCGATCCAGACGAGCGGCTGCTTCGGGTTTCCCGGATCGCCGTAGAGCACGAGCTGTTTGCCCTTCTTCTTGTCGTCGAAGGCGACGAGATGGAAGGCGTGCGTCTCGTCGTCTTTGTAGAGATCGGTGAGCACGCCCCGCGCCTTGTCGAGCGGGAGGCCGGCGATCTCGACCTCGTTCTTCCAATCGCTGGAAAACTCGGCGCTTTGGCCCTTCGAAGTCATGACCGTCACCCACGCCAGCCGCAGCGCTTCGCCGAGGAGGCGCTTGCTCTTGTGCGGCGCCGCCTGGGTGCGGAGCGACATGCGCAGGGTCGCGAGATACGGCACCACCTCGTGGCGCTTCTTCATGTAGCCGACGAACGCCAACACCGTGGTCAGCGCCGCGGCCAAGAGGAGCACGTAGAGGCGCTTGTGCTTGTGACCGACGTGGTAGCCGATGATCGTCGTCGCCACCGGCATGAGCACGCCGAGGACGAAGAAGGACTCGATGAGGGCGACGACGAAGAAGCCCTGCATGAAGGGCCCGAAGCCGAGATCGGGGAGCCACTTGGTGAAGTACTGGTAGACGCTGGTGCCGACGAGGATCACCAGGTTGAGCACGGTGTAGCCGCGGAAGAGCATGAACTCTTGGCGCGCCCGCGTGCTGATCAGCCAATAGGGAAAGAGCAGCGGATAGAAGACGTAGTACAGGAACGGCCGCGGCGTGTTCGCGCGGTAGTAGGCCTCGAAGGCGAGCTGACGCCGCAGCAGACGCGCGACGAGCGGTCTCTTCTCGACCCGCGGGCGGATGAACGCGCCGAGGAGGAAGAAGACGAGCGCGATGACGATGTTGACGAGCGCGCCGGTGACCGGAAACTTGAGCGCGATGCCGAGGATCGCGAAGGGGATGACGAGGAAATAGGCGAGCCGAAGGATGAAATCGGGCACCGAGAGCGCGCTGGCGAGGCGCGACGGCGGCGGCGGCTGCACTGAGCTCGGGACGCCCATCGCGCGACCTTACCATCCGGTTTCGCGAGCCACCTGGTTTCGCGAGCCACCTGGTTTCGCGAGGGAGCGAGGCGCGCTACGTTCGGGCGATGAGCGAAGGCGGCAAGAAGCTCCTCAAGGATCTCGCGAGCAAGGTGCGTGAGAAGACGACGCCCACCGGCGAGCCCATCCTCAACGCACGCGGGCTCGCCCTCGTCGACGAGCTGGGGAAAGAGCTCACGGGTGAAGGAGCGATGCCCGGGCTCCACCTCTTTCGTGACACGCCCGCGAAATTCAGGCTCCAGCGCGAGAAGAAGAACGCCGAGCTGACCATCGACTGGCAACGGCCCATCGGCGCGCTGGTGCTGACCGGGGTCGCCCTCGGTCACACCAAGTTCACCCACAACTACGTGTGGGACGAGACCGAACAGCGCTGGCGCCGCCTCGATTCGCTCGGAGAAATCTGGGAAGATCTGTCGACCGCGCTCGTCGACCTGCTCTATCCCGAGGGCAAATAGTCGCTCGGCGCTCCGTCATCAGGACATCTTGGCGCGATGTCATGTCCGGCTAACATGACGTCATGTCACGTTCGCCTGGAAATACGGACCTCGATGCGGACGCGTCGCTGACGCTCGTCGAGGTGCAGGTCCCGACGCTCTCGCGTCTCGCACGCGGGCGCTACGCCGCCGAGTCGGGGATCGCGTCGGTCGATCTCTCGCCGCGTCCGTTCGTCGAGGACGGCTTCTCTGCGCGCTACGAGACGCACGAGGTGCTCGGCCAGGGAGGCATGGGCGAGGTGCACCTCTGTCGCGATCATCGCGTCGGTCGCGAGGTGGCGATGAAGGTGGTGCGTAAGGACAGCCTCGAGCTCGAGGAGGTCCGCGCCCGGTTCGAGCGTGAAGCGCGCGTGCAAGGGCAGCTCGAACACCCGGCGATCGTACCGGTCTACGACATCGGGCTCGGCGACGACGGCTCGGCGTACTTCACGATGAAGCGTATCCGCGGCCGCACCTTCGAGGACATCATCGAGGACCTCCGCGTCGGCGACGGGGCGACGCTCTCGTCCTTCACCCAACGGAGGCTCCTCGTCGCCTTCAGCCGCGTCTGTCTCGCGCTCGCCTTCGCCCACGCGCGCGGCGTCATCCATCGCGACCTCAAGCCGGCCAATGTCATGATCGGAGACTTCGGCGAGGTCTACGTCCTCGACTGGGGTCTCGCCAAGCTCAAGGGCGAGCACGAAGAGGTGCGGCTCATCGACGACGACGACATCACCATCCAGCGGCCGGCGTGGGAGACGATCGTCGGCCGGCTCCTCGGCACCCCGGGTTTCATGGCGCCCGAGCAGATCAAGAGCGACGTCGAGATCGACGAGCGCATCGACGTCTACGCGCTCGGGGCCACGCTCTTCGAGCTTCTTTCGCTGATGCCGCTGCACCCGTTCACCGCGCAGACCAAGCCCCGCGACTTGCTCGGCGCGACGTTGAAAGGCGCCGACGCGCGCTTCTCCACGCGCTGCCCCGGGCGTGACATCGCGCCCGAGCTGGAGGCGATTTGCGTGAAGGCGACGAAGAGCGATCGTGACGAGCGGTTCGGTTCGGTCAAAGAGATGGCCGACGCCATCGAAGCCTTCCTCGACGGTGATCGTGACATGTCACGTCGCAAGACGTTGGCCGGCGAAGCTGCCGCCCGCGCCTTCGCCGCAGCGCAAGGGGCCGGCGTCGATCACGCCCGTCGTAGCGAGGCCATCCGCGAGGTCAACCACGCGCTCGCGCTCGATCCGGCGCACAAGGGCGCGCTGGCGACGATGGTGCGGCTCCTCCTCGAAGCTCCGAAGGAGACGCCGCCCGAAGCGTTGACCGCGCTCGAGGTGTCACGCGCCAAACAACGCGCGTACTCGGCGCGCACGGGCTCGTTCTCGTTCCTGACCACGCTCCTCGTCGTGCCCCTCGTCTTCTGGCTCGGCATCCGCAGCTTCCCCGCCGCCGCCTTCACCGTCGCGGCCATCGCCGCCGCCGTCGTCGCCACCTGGTGGACGTCGCGCAATCGCGTCGGCTGGGTGCTCCCCGGCCTCGTCTCCCTCGGCTTCAGCTCGATCGCGATCTGCGCCGCGAGCCTTCTTTTTGGGCCGTTCATCATCGTCCCGGGAATGGCGGCGATCAATACGCTCTCGTTCGCCGTCGTCGTCGATCGCGGCGTGCAGCGGAGCTGGGCGACGCTCGCCGGCATCGCCACCGTCGTCACGCCGCTCCTCCTCGAGCTGGTGGGCGTCCTCCCTCGCTCGATCGACTTCCGCGAAGGTACCATCGCCATCCTCCCGCGCATGACCCACTTCCCACCGACGCCGACGATCGTGCTGCTGCTCTTGAGCAGCCTCGTCCTCGTCCTCATCCCCGTGTGGGCGGTGTCACGTTTGTTCGATCGAGTGCAGGAGGCCGAGCGAAAGACGTTCGTGCATTTGTGGCACTTGCGGCAGCTGTTGCCTGATGAAGCGAAGGCGCAGGTCGGGTGAGGAATTTGGGCCCGCGAGCCCTTCTCACTCCTTGAAATCGACCACCGCCCGCAGCGAGTCCTTCGTCCACCGGTCGATCATGACACGGGCCTCGCGTCCGGTGCTCAAACGTAACACTGGGCCGAGGGTGCCCTCGACGAGGAGGCGGTAGTTGACGTCGTCGAAGTACGGGAAACTCGAGTAGTCGATGGTCGCCGAGCGCGGGCCGACGGTGACGGCGAGTCGACCGGGGCCGCGGCGAAGGCGATCCCACATCGTCGGGAGGAGGCGGAGTGCGAACTGCGTGCTCGTCAGGCGGAGGGCGATGCGGAAGAAGTGGTTGACGCCGAGCTCGGTGCAGCCGTCGAACATCGCCAGCATGCGGCTGCGATCGCCGCGGGCGACGATCTCGGAGACGGCGCTCAGCGCTGCGCGCATCGTCTCTTCGGGGTACCAACGTGACGTCAGCGGCTCGGCCATCGCGTCGCGATGGGCGGAGGGCATGGCGGCGAGGACCTCGGGATAGAGACGCGGATGCCGCTCGAGGAGATATCTCCTCGCGGTCACGAACCAGATTCCCTTGACCTCACTCAGCTCGCCCAAGACGACGAGGAACATAACATCGATGACGTCATGTCAGAGGTGTCTCGGTGCTCGTCGCGCCTGCTTCCGCCTTCTTCGGAATCAGACCGGAGGCATCGCGAAGGCGAGGGCCCAGGCGGCGCCGAGAATGCCCACTGTCGCCGCGGCATACGCGGGCTGGACCCACGATTTCTGGGTGTTGGCGACGCTCGACGTGGAGGCGACGAGCCCGAGAGCCGCGCCCGCGGCGAGCCCGTAGAAGTGCGCCCAGAGATCGGCCTGAGCGCTCGCACCGAGCATGCCGAGGAGCGCGGCGCCGCCGACCCAAGGACCGACGCGATCGGTCCACTTCTTCGAGCCGTTCTCTTTGCTGACCTTCACCTGCGTGCCGACGAGGAGGCCGACGGTGGCGAAGACGGCGGTGGAGGCGCCGAGGGAGCTGTGCGGCGCGTGCATCACCCGATGGGCGACGGCGTTGGCGAGGTTGCCGACGGTGCCACCGAGGAGCGTGAAGAGCGCGGCGCGCCCGTAGCCGAGACGCGCGCTCGCGGCCCAGAGGAAGACGCCGCCGACGGCGACGTTGCCGAGGAGATGTGCTGCGTCGGCGTGCAAGGTGAGCGCGGTGACGGTGCGCCAGGCTTCGCCGTGCATGACACGTTCGCTCGACGAGATGCCGTCCATGAACCAGGCAGTGCGCGTGGCGACGGGGCCGCTGAAGAGGAACACGATGCCGAGGAGCGCCGCCCAGAAGAAGGAGAGGCGCGGCGAGCCGCTGTAGGCGAGACGATCACGACGCGCCGGGCGAGGCGGCCAGTTCTGGTTCTCTTGCTCGTACTCGACGAGTGCTCGCTGCGTGCGCTCGACCTTGTGCGCGTCGACGACGAAGTAGAAGCCGCCTTCGCGCGCCGAGATGCCGTGCTCGATGCCGAGCGACTTGAGCACCAATTGCAGCTCGGCGAGCCGCCGCTGATTGCGCACCGGCCCGACCAGCCCGAGCTGCGGGGGCGAGGGACGTGATGTCGCCAGAGAATCGGGATTCGCCACGGCAGCCATCTCTCGCCTCGAGGACTACAGCGTAAGCACGATAGCTTGGCTGTCATCCATCGATGCCGGATGGCGTCGGGACGTTGCGAAGGTCTCGTCCCTCGGATTGGGCGTCCTGAACGAGAGCGCGCTCGGGACTACTTCGCCGACGCGCTCGCCGACGGTTTCGGAGCTGCGCTCGCGCTCGGGACGGGCTTGGCGGAAGCGCTGCCGCTCGCCGAGGCAGAGGCCGTCGGCATCAGGCCCGGAGGCGGCGGATCGATTTGGATCAGCGTCACGTCGAAGACGAGCATGCCCGCGGGCGCGCCTGGCTTGCCCTTGTAGGCGAGGTCTTGCGGGATCCAGAAGCGGCGGGTCTCGCCTTCGACCATCAACTGAACACCTTCGGTCCAACCGGCGATGACGCCGTCGAGGGGGAAGGCGATCGGCTCACCGCGGGTGACCGAGCTGTCGAACATCTTTCCGTCGGTGGTCCAGCCCGTGTAGTCGACCTTGACCGTGCTCGTCGACTTCGGGTGCGCCTTGCCGGTGCCCTTCTTGATGACCATCGAGGCGAGGCCGTCCTTCTCCTTGGTGGCGGAGGCGGGCGGCGCGGCGACGTCGGTGGGCGCGGGGATCGGCTTCGGGGCCTTCTTGATCTCGAGGAGCTCGACGTCGAAGACGAGCATGCCCGCGGGCGCGCCGGGCTGACCTTTGTAAGCGAGCGCTTCCGGGATCCAGAAGCGGCGCTTCTCGCCGGCCACCATCAGCTGCACGCCTTCGGTCCATCCGGGGATGACGCCGTTGAGCGGGAACGAGATCGGCTTGCCGTGCACGACCGAGCTGTCGAACATCTTCCCGTCGGTGGTCCAGCCCGTGTAGTTGACCTTCACGGTGTCCTCGGCCGCGGGATGATCGGCTCCGGTGCCCGGCGTCAGCACCTTCGACGCGAGCCCGCTCGGAGTCTTCACCGCATCGGCCGGAGCCGCCGCGACGTCGGCCGGAGCCGGGAGCGCGCCCGGAATGTCATGATTGCTCGCGCTCGGGGACGCAGTCGGCCGGAACGCCGTCGTCGACGCGGGCGGATCGGATTTGACGCTCAGATCGGGCGGACCCTTCTCGCAGGCGGCGAGGATCGGGGAGGCGAACGCGAGGAAAGGGATCAGCGCGAGGAGCTTCTTCATGCGGGAGAGGGAAAAAGCACGGCTACGCGAGCGGGACAAGCCGGCTTGGGTAAGATGGCGGGGATGAAGAAGGACGCGGCTGCGCCCGAGCACGCGCTCCGGGTCGTGCACTCCTTCACACGTAAAGGTCTCGGCGCTGCTTACGACCTCGCGCTGCAAGTGCGCCCACGCGACGCCCTCGCCGTCGTTCGCGGGGATCCCGATCCCGTCGTCCTCCGCTTCACGGCCGCGCCGAGGGGCGCCACCGTCGACATCCTCGCGGCCCGTCCCCTCGACGACGCCGACGTGACATCGCTCGAACATGTCGCTTCGGGACTCGCGGGGCTCGGCGACGATCCGGGAGACTTCGCCGATCGCGTGTCATGTTCGACGCTCCTTCGCGAGCTCCACGGGCACTTCCTCGGCGCGCGCATGACACGTACCGTCACCGTGTGGGAGTCGCTGGCGACGGCGATCATCGGGCAGCTCGTGACGTGGATCGAAGCGAAGGACGCGACCCGTCGGATGATTCGTCGCTACGGCGCCCCCATCGCCCACACCGAGCTCCGCGCCTTTCCCACCGCCTCGTCCATCGCCGCCGCCGCTCCCGCCGACCTGCGCGCGCTCGGCGTCGGAATGCGTCGCGCCACCACCTTGGTCGCCTGTGCCCGCCTCGGCGCCCGCATCGAGAAGCTCGCCCACCTCGCGATCGACGACGCGATGAAGTGGCTCGTTTCCTTGCGTGGCGTCGGCCCTTGGACGTCACAGACCGTCGCCATCGAAGGCCTCGGCCACCCCGATGGCGTCCTCGTCGGCGACGCCGGCGCCCCGTTCGTCGTGACGATGGCCCTCACGGGAGTCGCCGGAGATGACGCCCGCATGCTGGAGGCGCTGGAGCCGTTTCGCCCGCATCGCGCGCGGGTGCACAAGCTGCTGGGGATGGGGAGCCGATTGCCAGGAGGATTGCCGGGGGTACCGAGGAGGCCGTTGCCGACGGTGGATCCGCATCGGAGGTGGCCGGGGCGGGGTTGATGTCATGTTCGGGCGCAGGCGAAGGCGCGGTAGGCTGAACCGGAATGTCTCCCCTACGCGGCCACTGGGTGTGCTCCGAGTTGCAGCTGCGCCTCTACTTCGGCTTGGGCGATGCGTTGATGGTGGTGCCCGGCGGCATGGCGTTCCTCGACGTGTCACTCGAGGCCGACGTGCTGCACACGACGCAACGTCAGTCGGGCGAGGTGCGGCGGACCAAATTGGTGATCGAACATGACACGCTGTCGTTCGCGCCTGGTACCGACGGATTGGTACAGGATGCGGCGCGCTTCGTTCGGGAAGATCCGCCGCTCGATCCGGAGCTCGCGCTCGTCTCGTTCGGACATCGCGCCTGTCATCTCGGCGTCCAACTCGCGGATGCTGCGCGTACGCCGCGCTTTCTCCCGACGGTCCTCGGCGTCGGCGTCGAGCACCCCGAAGCGTGGGCCGCGATGGCCGGCGCGAACCTCGAAGAATCGATCGAGCTGGCCCGCAAGTGGCTCATTTCCCGCGCACCCTCGCTCGAGCGCGCCGGCCTCGTGACCGACGGCGAAGTCGAACAAGACGGCAGCGTCCTCGACCTCGCGATGGCGACGGTCGCGGTAAGAGGCGTCGGCTCGGCCGCCTTCGCCATGGGGTACGACGCGGAGAAGAAGATCGTGGGATTTGGACCGACGGTGATCGATCCGTCGGTGAGTTGGGTGAAGCTCTAAGCGCCCGCGCCCGCGTGCCTGTTCACGACCCGCGCTTCCGTCTCTCTCATGTACGCCAACACGGCTTCCTCCAACTGCGCGGTCCCCGGCTGTTCCGTCGGCATGTGACTCGCTCCTTCCAACACCACCATCCTCTTCTCGCACGCCAACCGATCGAAGAAGCGGCGACTCAGCGCGATGTCCGTCATGCGGTCTTCGCCGGGATGTGCGAGGAGAATCGGGCAGACGTCGAAGTGCTCCGGTTCGATGTCGGGAGCCGTGGTCATCAAGGTGCGGAGGAAGCGAGCGGGGACCCAGCTGCCGCCGCCGAGCCTGTCACGTTGGACGATTGCGGACAGCGCTGGGTCGTTGGAGATGGCGTGCATCTTCGACATCCATGACATCGGCAGCGGGAGGCCGTCGGTGAGGAAGCGGAGGCGATCGAGGAGGTAGAGACCGACGCTGCCGAGGAGGGGGTGACGGGCGAAGTCACGACGGACGGCGGGCTCGCGGGGATCGGCGAGGGTCGTGGCGATGAGGCCGACGACCTTGCGCGAGCGCGCGGCGGCTTGGTACGCGAGGAGACCACCGAGGCTGACGCCGAAGAGGACGACGGGTTTTCCGTCGCGCGCGAGCTCGTGCTCGATCAGATCGACGACGCAGTCGACCCACAGGCCGTAGTCGAAGTCTTTGCGAGGAACCGCGGTCAAACCGTAGCCGGGGAGATCGGGCGCGACCGTCTCGTAGCCGTACTGTCGCGCGAGCACGGCGGCGGGCGCCATGACGCGGCCGTAGGCGCCGGCGCCGTGGAGGACGATGACCTTGAGCTTCGACGGCTTCGGTCCGATCGAGTCGAGGCGATCGAGGTGCACCGGGAGACCGCGCCAGGACCAGCGCTCTTCGCGCGGGGTGCTCGCCGCCGTGACACGCCAGGGGGCGGGGAAGAATGGTTGGTAGGCGCGCCAGGCGAGGTTCGTGTCGTAGCTGCCGTTCATGACTTGGTGGGTGACTTGGTTCATGACAGTCAAGATGCGAGCGGTGGTGGGGCTGCGCACTGACCGCTGACGACAACCGAATGACTCGCGCGTCAGGCCGGCGCCGAGCGAAGTCGCTCGCGGCTCTCCAACGGCGTGAGGCCGGTCCAGCGCTTGAACGCCCGGAAGAACGCGCTCGGCTCGGAGAAACCGAGGAGGAACGAGATCTCGGCGATCGACAACTCGCCCCGCAAATAGCCATCGGCGAGCTCGCGGCGGACCTCTTCGCGGAGGTTCTGCAGCGAGGTCCCTTCTTCCCGCAAGCGGCGCTGGAGGCTGCGTGGGGTGAGGCCGAGGCGCTTGGCGATGGGTTCGATCTGCGCGTCGTCATTGCGCAACGCCTCGCGGAGAATCCGACGGAGCTGCGCGGTGAGCGGTGGCGCGTCGCGTTCGCGTGCCACCAGCTCGCCCTCGGCATAGCGACCGAGGATCTCCGAGAGGCCAGGGTCGGCGGTGGCCAAGCGGCCGTCGAGCACCGAACGTGACATGACGAGCTGGGTCCGCGCCGCGCCGAACATGACACGGGCGTCGAACCATCGGCGATAGCTCGCTTCGTCGTGACTCGTGCGGTTTTCGCCCTTCGCCAGCGGCGCGCGGTGGGCGAACTCGACCGAGGTGGCGCGGAACGGCATCGCGCAGAGGCGGCGGGCGTGGCTCACCACCAACGCGAAGCAGAGCTCGTGGGACGCCGGCGCCGGCGCTTCGCTCTCGACGAGCACGCGCAGGTACCCGAAGTCGCCTTCGTAGACGAGCCCGACCTCGACCGCGTCGTCGAGCAGGTTCAAGTAACGGACCCAGCGGCGGAGCGCTTCCCCGAGCGTCGGCGCGCTGCGACAGACGTATTCGACGACCCCGAATGCGCCTGCGGGCGTCGCCTCGGCGATGGCGAGGGCGAGCTGCGGGTTCTTCGTCAGGCGAATCACTTCGGCCCAGGCGACGCAAAATTGAGCGGCCGTGACGCGGGCATCGCTGTCGGCGACGATCTCCGGCGTGAGATCGGTCGCGCCGTAGAACGCAGCCAGATCGGCCGGTGCACTGGCGCCGGCGAGGAGCGCGGTCACGAGGGGCCGCAAGAGCAGCGTGCTGACGGTGCCGGCCGAAGGCATGACCCGAGTCTACCGAGTCTGCTGCATGACCGCGAAGACGACGATCCACGCCGCCCCGCCGGTCACCGCGAAGAGCGCCGAGGTGATCGCCGCGCGGTCGATCCCCGCCCTCTTCACCAGGGGAAGCGAGATGGAGAAGAGATCGCCGGCGTCCATCGCCGCGTTGAAGAGGAAGAGGAACGCCGCCGTCTCCGGGTGCCGCGCCGCGTAGAAGGCGAGGACGCCGAGCCCGATGTCACGAACGCCGAACATCCGCGCCATGATTCGGGTGGTCGGATTGTCATGTTCGGCGGGGAAACCGAGGAGCCGCGAGCTGGCGCCGGCGGCGACGAAGGGCGCGAGCCCGATGACGATGCGCATCACGCCCATGGCGTGGACGACGAAGAAGAGAGTCGGGCTCATGGGAGGAGAAGGTGCGCCGCCCTCGGGGAGACGGCACTGACCGCGCGCGACAAATGAGTGACGTGCTGACGTATACTCCCCGGCCATGAAAACCCGCGCCGCCGTCGCTTACGCCGCTGGAAAGCCCCTCGTCGTCGAAACCGTCGAGCTCGAGGGCCCGAAAGCCGGCGAGGTCCTCGTCGAGATGAAGGCGACGGGCGTCTGTCACACCGACGAGTTCACGCGGTCGGGCGCCGACCCCGAAGGGCTCTTCCCCGTCATCTTCGGTCACGAGGGTGCAGGCGTCGTCGTCGACGTCGGGGCCGGTGTCACGTCGCTCGCCAAGGGCGATCATGTCATTCCGCTCTACACGCCGGAATGTCGGCAGTGCAAATCGTGTCTCAGTCACAAGACCAACCTCTGCACCGCCATCCGCGCGACGCAGGGCAAGGGTGTCATGCCCGACGGCACCAGCCGCTTCTCCATCGGCAAAGAGAAGATTCATCACTACATGGGCTGCTCCACCTTCGCGCAGCACTCGGTGCTCCCCGAGATCGCCCTCGCGAAGATTCGCAAAGACGCGCCGTTCGAGAAGGTTTGTTACATCGGCTGCGGCGTCACCACCGGCATCGGCGCGGTCATCAACACCGCCAAGGTCGAACCAGGCGCCAGCGTCGTCGTCTTCGGGCTCGGTGGCATCGGGCTCAACGTCGTGCAGGGGGCGCGCATCGCCGGCGCCGACAAGATCATCGGCGTCGATCTCAACCCCGGCCGAGAAGCGCTCGCGCGCAAATTCGGGCTCACCCACTTCGTCAACCCGAAGGACGTCGCCGGCGATCTCGTCGCCCACCTCGTCGAGCTCACCGGCGGCGGCGCCGACTACAGCTTCGAGTGCGTCGGCAGCGTCGAGCTCATGCGACAGGCGCTCGAGTGCTGCCATCGCGGCTGGGGCGTCTCCGTCATCATCGGCGTCGCCGGCGCCGGACAAGAGATCAAGACGCGTCCGTTCCAGCTCGTCACCGGCCGCGTCTGGAAGGGCACGGCGTTCGGCGGCGCGCGTGGTCGCACCGACGTGCCGAAGATCGTCGATTGGTACATGGACAAGAAGATCGACATCGACAGCCTCATCACGCACGTGCTCCCGCTCGAACGCATCAACGAGTCGTTCGACTTGATGCACTCGGGCGCCTCCATCCGCACCGTGGTGACCTTCTGATGCTCGCCGACGCCACGCCCATCTGCTTCGTCGCCACCGCCGACGCCGCGCGTGCTCGCGCGTTCTACGTCGACGTCCTCGGCCTCGAGCTCGTCGAAGACTCGCCGTTCGCGCTCGTCTTCGACGCCGCCGGCACCATGCTCCGTGTGCAGAAGGTCGAGGCGGTGACCCCGCACCCGTACACGTCGCTCGGCTGGAAGGTGGCGAACATGACATTCGCCGTCGAGGCCCTCGTCGAACGCGGTGTCACGTTCGAGAGGTTTCCTGGCATGACGCAGGACGCGCTCGGCGTCTGGTCGACGCCTTCCGGCGCGAAGGTGGCGTGGTTCAAGGATCCGGACGGGAACCTGCTGTCGCTGACCAGCGACGGCTGAACTTGCCCAACCAGAGACGCGCTCTAGATGCCCATCTCTTTGAGCGCGGTGCCGTAGATCTGCATCCGCTTCATCATCGTGTCGCCGGTGTCCAAGGTGCGGACGCTGAGCGACGACGAGATGAGCGAGACGCGGCTGACGCTGCGACGGAAATCGTCGGAGGCGAGGAACTCGCCGATTTGCTTGTCGCTGCCCTCGAAGACGACGAAGCCGGCCGAGCTGCCGATGGGGCCGGTGTTGGTGCCGTAGACGCGGAACTCGCCGATGCGGCCCTTCGCCTTCAGCTCGCTCCACCATTGCACGTGCGAGAAGAACTCTTCGAGTGCCTTCGTCTCGCGACCCGGAGTGGGCATCCCCCACTCGACCATCAACGCGGTGTCATGTGTCATGTCGTCCCCCCCTCGAGGCCCAATTCGGTCTCGAGGGGAGCTGGCGTATCGGGATGAAGAAGCGCTGTCCAGCGAAGTTAGAACAATCTTCTCGAGACGTTCTCGACGCGACGCGGTAACGCGGGACGACTCCTTCTTTGCCTGATCAACCGCGACGACGACGACGCGCCGCGACGAACGCGATCGCGCCGGCCGCTGCGAGCCAGACGACGTTGCTCGGCGTGGTGTGCGAGCCGCCGACCACGGTGCAATTGCAAGCGCCGTCGTCCTCGGCGACGGGGACCTCGCCCGCGTCACCTCCGTCGATGCTGGCGTCGTCGCTGGCGTCCGCGCCGCCGTCGGTCTTGCCGCTGTCGGTCTTCGCGTCGGCCGCGTCGGCGCCAGCGTCGGTGCTGGTGTCGGTCGGTGTCACGTCGGCGCCTGCGTCGGTCGTGTCGGCAGCGGCGTCGCTCGCACCGTCGTCGATCGTGTCATGTGTCTCGTCGGCGTCCGACGTGACATCGCCGGCGTCGCCACCATCGCCACCGTCGTCGATCGCGCTGTCGGTCGTGTCGGCGACGTCGGAGCCAGCATCGGTCGTGTCGGGCGGGACGGCGGTGTCAGCCGTGTCGGCCACGTCCGCGGTGTCGGCAGTGTCTGCGGTATCCGCAGTGTCGGCCGTATCGGCGGCGTCGGTGCCGGCGTCGGCATCGGCGTCCGAACCGGCATCGGTGCAGGCGCCGGCATCGCTCGGCGTGCCCGCGTTGCAGGTGCCGCTGCCGTTGCAGGTCTCGAGCCCGTTGCAGAGGTTGCCGTCGTCGCACGAGAAGCCGCTCGACTGCGGCGGGAACGAGCACCCGCTGGCGGGGATGCAGTTGTCGGACGTGCACACGTTGCCGTCGTTGCAGACGAGCGTGATGCCGGCGGTGCAGGCGCCCGAGCCGTTGCAGGTCTCGAGCCCGTTGCACTTGTTGCCGTCGGTACAGGACACGCCGGCGCCGACGTTGGAGTGCTGACAGCCGAGCGCCGACTCGCAGGAGTCGGCGGTGCAGGGGTTGCCGTCGTCGCAGGAGAGCGCGGTGCCCGCGACGCAGGCGCCGGAGCCGTTGCAGTGTTCGACGCCGTTGCAGGCGAAGCCGTCGCTGCAGGTGGTGGTGACGGGCGAGCCGACGTTCTTGCAGCCGGAGGCCGGGTCGCAGGAGTCGTCGGTGCACGCGTTGCCGTCGCCGCACGAGAGCGGCGTGCCGGTGCCGCACGCGCCCGCGCCGTTGCACATCTCGACGCCGTTGCAGGCGTTGCCATCGGAACATGACACCGTCGACGAGACCGACGTGTGCTGGCAACCCAACGCGACATCGCAGGAGTCGGCGGTGCAAGGATTGGCGTCGTCGCAGGAGATCGCGGTTCCCGTTCCGCAGCCGCCGGCGCCGTTGCAGGCCTCGACGCCGTTGCAGGGGTTGCCGTCCGAACATGACACGGCGCCGCCGAGGTTGGTGTGCCCGCAGCCGGTGACCGTGTCGCACGAGTCGGCGGTGCACACGTTGGCGTCGTCGCAGGAGAGCGCGGTGCCGGCGGAACAAGCGCCTGAGCCGTTGCAGGTCTCGGCGCCGTTGCAGACCGTGCTGTCTGGGCAAGGCGTACCGGGGCTCGGGGTGAAGGTGCACCCGGTCGCCGCTGCGCAGCCGTCGGTGGTGCAAGGGTTGGTATCGGTGCACGTCGGCGCCGTTCCGGCGACGCACGTTCCGGCCGCAGTGCACGTCTCGTCGCCGTTGCACTTGTCGGTGTCGGGACAGGCGCTGCCGGCCGTCTTCGGGTCGCACGAGTTGAGCGCGCCGCAGGTGTAACAGACGCCCTTCGCCGAACAATCGCTGGCCGCGACACAATTGACGCCGAGATCGGCGAAGTCGACGCTGCAATCGTCGGTGTCCGCGGTGGTCGTGGTGCGCGCGAGGACCTTGTCGGAGCCCGGCGTTCCGGTCTTCGACGTGATGCCGGCGTAGACGCCCGTGCCGTAGACGACGACGTCGATGAGCTGCGTTTTGCCGTCGAAGAGCAGGATTTCGTCGCCGCCATTGGCGAGCGCCCAAGCGCCCGGCGAGGCGGTGAATCCAGTGTACTTCGTCAGGTCGGGGGTCAGCGGATCGTTGGTGCCGGCGACGAACTCCGCGTCGGCGCGTTTGCCGAAACGGGTGAAGTAGTCGCCGCCGTTCTGCGCGATGACGAGGCTCGCGCCCGGCGTCAGGGTCGTCCCGCTCGGGAGCGAGTACATGCTCTCGGTGCCGTTGATGGTCTCCTCGTCGCCGATGCGATAGCCGCTCAGCGACACGTTGTTCGGGGACACGTTGGTGATCGCCACCCATTCGGCGTTGGCCGTCGGCGTCACGGGCGCGGCGACGAAGCGGTTGATCGCGATGGGTGCGTAGACCTCGCCGTTCGTGTCGAACGTGACATCGGCCCAGAAGTCGATGACCTGATCGGACACCTCGGCGAAAGTGTTGGGGACCGCCGCCAGCGTCGGGTTGCCGTTGTCGGTCACCACGTCGAGCGCGTTGGAGACCGTGGAGTCACCGATCGACGCGGTGTTGCCGCTGCCGTCCTCGCGGAACGTGGCGACGGTGAAGCGAAGCGGCGTCGTCGGCGGCGCGGAGAGCCCGAGCTGCGCCCAGGTCACGAACATCTCGACGTTGGTGCTGCTGGCGCTCGCCCCGAGGGAGGTGGTGACGCTGCCTACCGTTGCGAAGGACTTGTCGAGGAGGCGCGCGGTCGTCGCTCCCGACTGGGTCTGCACGAGGTATTCCCAGCGCGCGGCGTCGTTCACCTTGGTGTCGGCGAAGCCGGCGAGAAAATCGGTGCCGCTGCCGGCCGCGCGATCGGTGTCGATCGCCACCTGCACCTGGAGCGGACCGGAGGCCGTTCCTGCCGTCTTGACGAGGATGGCGAGGCCCGTCGACGTGGCCGTGTATTGAACTTGGCTGATGTCTGCGAGCGTCTCGGCGGCCGGAGAGGAGAGATCGGTGCGGGAGTCGCCCGCCGCGTCGAAGAAGATGTATTCGCCGGTGCCGCCGGCAGCGCGCGCCGTGATGCCGAGGTTGCGCACCACGGTGGTGCGCGCGGACCAATCGGTCACCAACCCGTCGACGGTGACCGAGTGGGCCGAGGCGCTGGCAGCGCCGAAGAGGAGCGTGGCGAGGGTGGCAAAAGCGACCGGTTTCCGCATCCGGCCTCGTTAGCGTGCAGAGCCTCGCGCATCACTTGCCCATTCGGCCATTCTGTCCATGGTCCCGCCCCACACCGGCGACATTTTGCTTCGGCAACCGAGCGGAGCGAGATTGACCGAAGCGGCCAAAGTTGCGCAGCAATCTTTGGCGAAATGGAATGCTTCGACAACCGAGCGGAGCGAGATTGACCGAAGCGGCCAAAGTTGCGCAG
>JANYDK010000033.1 GCA_025363655.1 Deltaproteobacteria bacterium
AAACGCATCAGGCGCTCGTCCATGACCGGCCCGAGGGCGAGAAACTTCCGACGAATCGAGTCCACGTTCTCCATCGAAGCGTGGAACGAGGCGGGCCATCCGAAAATTCATTCTTCCGGGCGATTATTTCCGCGCGGCGCCTTAGTCGATCTTCTCGAACTCGACGTGCTCGCCGCGATGGGCGAAGAATTTCGTCGTCTCGATCTTGCGATGTTCGCCGCGAATCCATTTCGCCGCCGAGTCGAGATCCGACAGCTGACGGCGCCGCGTCGCCTCGGGCGATTCATAGGGAAAGCGCGACTTGTAGTATCCGCACGACTCGTGGCTAATCAGCACCACCTGGGCGATCTCGTGGCCGACCACGAGGAACGAGAGCGCATGTCGAACCACGTCGAACGCGCCGAGGCTGCTCGTCGCGATCGAGAGCAGGGCAGGGCCGCCCGGCATCGTCAGCGTGTCGAGGCGCGGATAGCCGAGCTCACCGAGGAGAGCCTCGATGGCGTGCGTGAAGCGGCCATCGGAGCAGTAGAAGGCGAGCGCATCGGGGTGCGACGATTCGAAGGGCAGGGGGGAGCGGACGCGCATCGGGAGGGCGAGTCTACCCGAGCCTCCGAAGTCGTCGCCGCATCGCTGCGAGCGGTGGAGAAGAGCGAAATCGGGCGTTTCTGGTAAACCGGCGGGTTCCGGATATCGTCGGTCGATGACATCGCTGCGCGCGTTCGGGTGCACGGTGCTTCTCTCCGCCGTCGGATACGGTTGTTCGAGCGGAGACTCTCCTGCGCCGTCGCCGAACGCAGACGGGGGTGTCGACGTCACCACGGACGACGACACGAGCAGCAAGGACGCGCTCGACGCGAAGGACGCCGGGAGCGACACGCTGGTGACGCCTCGCGACGGCAACCTCGGCGCGCGCTGCGAGTCGGACGCCGACTGCCACGCGCCCTGGACGTGCTTCAGCGAGAACGCGACCGGCCTTGCCCAAGGCGTTTGCAGCACGACGTGCACCAAGGACGACGAGTGCGGCGCGCTGCACCCCGACGCCCTCTGCGGCTTTTCTTTCTTCCGCCCGGGTGAGCCGAAGAAGACGATTTGTTTCGAGCCTTGTCGCGCCGGTCCCGCGTCGACGGCGCTGCAGGAGCCGCTCGATCCGAAGAAGTGCCACGGGCGCCCCGAGCAGGCTTGCTTGTCGACCTCGAGCGGCTTCGGCTGCCGTCATGTCTGCAACCTCGACGCCGACTGCACCGGCGGGCGGCACTGTGCACCCGACCGTCAGCTCTGCGTGAAGACGGCGACCGACTGGAGCTCGATCGGCACGGAGTCGCTCGACTGTACCGGATACTTGCTCGGAGTGGGGAGCGCGACGATTTGCACTTCGGTCTGCACACGCGGCACGGGTCCCGCGTGTGGATGGGCTGGCCCGAGCACGCGCGTCGAGCGAGTCTGCACGCACCGCACCGGCACCCTCGCTGGCGCGTTCGGGGCGGGCGACCTCGGCGACTGCCTAGCCGCCTGCGACTGTGACGACGACTGCCCCGGGCCCGACCTCGCGTGCAAGCCGCTCGATGTTGCCGACGCCAAAGTGGCCGGCCGCAAGGGCTGGTGCGTCGTGGCCAAGCGTGGCGCGATGGCGTGTTCGGGAGACGCCGGGGCGAGCGACGCAGGCGACGCGGGGCCGAGCGACGCCGCTCTCGACACGTCGTCCGACGCTACCACTGACGCCGGCGCCGACGCTCCGGGCTAAGGCCAAGGCGGGCACCGACAGTCGCTCTGTGTCCAGCCTCGTAGCGGATGCGGGGTCCCCACCCCCTGGTGTCGCAAGACGCCCCCTCCCCACGCATGATCGCGCTCGAAAACATGCTCGATTCGGCTCGCTCGCGCCTGGTCTCCAACCTGCTCGGGCGACGGCATGCGTTCCTTGGGCTACGTCGCGTTGTGCGCGTTTGTCTTTCTCGGCTGTAGCAGCAGCGACGGTGGCGAGCCCGGCCCGGGCGACGATGCCATCGCCGACAGCGGGTTGGTGACCGACGCCAGCGCGACCGACACGCACGTCGACGAGGTCTCGAGTGACACGTCGACCGACGCGACGGCGACGGACACGCGCGTGACCGATGGCGCCACCAGCGACACCACCTCACCGAGCGACGGCACGCCTCCCGTCGACGCCAAACCTCCCGCGAGCGGCCCGCAGCTCGCCATCTACTGGGGCCAGAACGGCTACGGCGGTGCGCACCCAGCCGCGAGCAGCCAATGGGAGAAGCCGCTCGACGTGACGTGCACCGCGAATCCCGCCTACGACGTGGTCGTCCTCGCCTTCGCCACCAGCTTCGTCCGCACGCGCAACGCCGACGGTTATCCCGAGCTCAACTTCGCCAACCACTGCGAGACTGCCTACGACGCACGCAACCCGTTCCTCTTGAAGTGCCCCGACATCCAGAAGGGCATCGAGACGTGTCAAGCGAGTGGCAAGCGAGTCGTCCTCTCGCTCGGCGGCGCTTCAGGGGCCTATGGTTTCGTCAGCGACGCCGAAGGTGAAGCGTTCGCCAAGACGGTTTGGGAGATGTTCCTCGGCGGAAAAGGCTCGGTTCGTCCCTTCGGCAGCGCGGTCCTCGACGGAGTGGACCTCGATCTCGAAGGTGGTTCGGCGACTGGCTACTCGGCATTCGTGAAGAAGCTGCGCGCGCTCAGCGCCGCCGATGCATCACGTCATTATCTGATCACCGGCGCGCCGCAGTGCCCGTATCCCGATGCCTATCTCGGACCAGGGGCGGGCAAGCCGCTCGGTGATGCGCTCTCGTCGTTCGACTACCTCTTCGTCCAGTTCTACAACAACGCCTGCGCGTTCACCGGCGGCGCTGCCTTCGACGATGCTTGGAAGCAGTGGGCCGCGCTCGGTGCGACCGCCGGTGGGCCGAAGATCTTCGTCGGTCTTCCCGCGACCACCGAGGCTGCGGCGTCCTCGAGCTTCGTCGTCCGCAGCGACGTCGCCAAGCTCCTCGGCAAGGTGAAATCGAGCCCGTCGTTCGGGGGCGTGATGCTCTGGGACGTCTCGTACGATCAGAACAGCACCGACGCGGGGAAGACCTACGCGGCCTACGTCAGCAGTCTCATGCGCTGATGCGCTGAGCCGGGCACGTGCGATGGGTACGAGCCAGGGCCGAACGGTGAGCCTCGGCACTGGATCTTGGAAGTGCACTTGCTGGACCCGACAGGGGCGTTCGGCGGCTTCTACGAGGAGCTGCTCTGCCCGCCGCCGCCCGCCGGGTGACTCATGACTTGGGCGCGAACTTCGCCAGTGTCTCTGCCGCCGTCAGCCGTGGATGGTCGCCGGCGATCGAATAGCCCTCGGGCTTTTCGTCGATGAAGATCTCGCTCGCGAGCCGAAACTGCGTTTGATCGTCGAAGGAGCCGACGCTCATCATGTGGGCGTTCATCGGCTTGAGAAAGTAGAAGAGCGTCGTGCCGCACTGCTTGCAGAACCCGCGCTCGGCCCAGTCCGAGGACGCGTAGCGGCCGACGTTCTCTTCGCTCTCGAAGACGACTCCCTTGTTGCGCACGCCGAAGAACGGACCGCCTCCACCCCACTTGCGACACATGCCGCAGTGGCACGCGCTGTAGTTGGTGCTCGGGTCCTTGGCCGTGAACTTCACCGCGCCGCACAGACACTTGCCGGTACTTTCCGCCATTTCGTCGCCTCCATCGCCAAAGGGGTTTTGCACGAGCCTACACCGTAGCTACCAGCGCGTTCGTCCGCGTGCACACACCTACCCACGCGCACTGGCGTAATATGCATGAGACTCGACCCATCCAGAACGGAATGTTGTCGCAAGAACGTTGCTCTGCGCGTGCGCCTCGATACGTTGCATGGATGTCGTCTTCGCTTACCCTCCGCGCGCTCGGCGTCGGTCTCTGTGCTTTGCCCGTCCTCGCCTGCCTCGCCTGCGGCGGGACCGGTGGCCCAACCCCATTCGACTTGGACGATGCCTCCGGCGGCGACGACACCGGAGGCGGCAGCACCGACGACAGCGGTGGATTTCACTTCGACGACGCCGACACCGCGAGCTGCAAGAAGCGCACGTGTGCCGAGGTCTCGGCCGACTGCGGCGCGCTCGCCGACGGATGCGGCGGACTCCTCGATTGCGGCAAGTGCACGGCGCCGGCGGTGTGTGGTGCGGTCACGGCGAATCAATGCGGTACGGGTTGCAAGCCCCTCACCTGCACCGATTTGAAAGCGACTTGCGGCAAGCAGGGTGACGGCTGCGGCGCGGTCATCGACTGTGGCACGTGTACTGCGCCGGCGACGTGTGGTGGCGGCGGTCCGAGCACGTGTGGCTCGCTCGGCGGCCCGTGCACGGCGAAGACCTGCACCGATCTCGGGAAGAACTGCGGCCCCATCTCCGATGGTTGCGGCAAGCTCATCGATTGCGGCAAGTGCACCGCGCCCGACATTTGCGGCGGTGGCGGCACCTTCAACGTCTGTGGCGGCGGCACCTCCGGCTGCGTGCCGAAGGGCTGCGGCACCGCCAACTGCGGTCCCGTCGGCGACGGTTGCGGCGGTATCATCGCCTCGTGCGGCACGTGCACCGCGCCGGCCATCTGCGGTGGTGGCGGCGTCGCCAGCGTCTGTGGCGGGGGCACCACCACCGGAGGTTGCGTCAACCTAGCGTGCAAACAGGTCACGTGCGCAGGCGCGGCGACGACCTCGATCAGCGGCGTGGTCTACGATCCGGCGGGCAAGCGCCCGCTGCCCAACGTCTTCGTCTACGTGCCCAACGCCGCCGTCGCTGCGTTCACCGCGGGGGCGAGCTGCGACAAGTGTTCGGCGGCGCTCTCGGGTGCACCTCTCGTGCAGACCACCACCGACGTCAACGGCAAGTTCACGCTCCCCAACATGCCGGTCGATACCAACGTACCGGTCGTCATCCAGCTCGGCCGCTGGCGTCGGCAAATCAAGGTCACGACCGCGAAATGCGCCGATACCGTGGTTCCGGCGACGCTCTCGCGATTCCCGCGCAACAAGTCGGAAGGCGACATTCCGAAGATCGCGCTCACCACGGGCGCGGCCGATCCGCTCGAATGTCTGCTGCGCAAGATCGGCATCGACGACGCCGAGTTCACCAACCCAACTGGCACCGGACGCGTCAACCTCTTCAGTGGCGAGAAGCTCCCGGCGATCTACATCGGCGCCACCGCTTCGTACGACGCGGCGCACGGCGGAGCGACCTTCCCGGCGGCGACGACGTTGTGGGGCACTTCGGCGGCGCTCCTCGCGTACGACGTCGTTCTCCTCGGCTGCGAGGGTGAAGACACGCTCGCTGCCGGCCTCGTCGGCACCAACAACAAGACCGCGGCCGCACTGACGGCCATGCAGTCGTACGTCAACCTCGGCGGCAAGGTCTTCGGCGAGCACTATCACTACACGTGGATCAAGAACGGTCCGACGTCGTGGCCGGGCCTCATCACCTGGAATGGCACCTTCGAGCCGTTCTCCAATCCGACGAGCGAGACCGTGCTCACGGCGCTCCCCAAGGGCGTCCTGATGAACCAGTGGATGAAGAACGTCGCTGGCGCCACGGCCGGTACGCCGAGCACGTTCCCCGTCAACGACGCGCGCCACAGCGTCACCAGCGTCGTCGACACCACCAATGTCCTCAAGTGGGTGCAGGCGCCGAGCGCCAAGGTCAGCACGACGGGCGGAAAGACGTACACCAACGTCGATCAATACGTCTCGTTCAATACCCCCGTGGGGGCAGCGGCCGATGCCGTCTGTGGACGCTTCGTCTTCAGTGACATCCACGTCTCGTCGGGCGACAGCGTCGGCGTCGCCTTCCCCGGCGGCTGCACGACGACGGCGATGTCGGCGCAGGAATTGGCGCTCGAGTTCATGTTCTTCGACCTCGCCTCGCGCGTCTGCGACGAGACGGTGACTCCGCCTCCGCCGACGTGCACCAAGACGACGTGCGCGGCGGCCGGCTATACCTGCGGACCCTTGCCCGATGGTTGTGGTGGTCTCCTCGACTGCGGACCGTGCACCGCGCCCGACACCTGCGGCGGGGCTGGAACCATCGGCAAATGCGGCCACACCTCGTGCGTCCCGGCGACGTGCGCCGGTCGTTGTGGTCCGCAAGGCGATGGTTGCGGTGGCACGCTCAGCTGCCCGGCGTGCGATGGCGGCAGCTGCACTCCGCTCACCTGCGCCGGTCGTTGTGGTCCGCAAGGAGACGGTTGTGGTGGCACGCTCAGCTGCCCGGCGTGCGACGGCGGCTCGTGCTCACCGACGACGTGCGCGGCGGCAGGCGCCGAGTGCGGCATCATCGGTGACGGCTGCGGGAGCACGCTCGACTGCGGCACCTGCACGCCGCCTTCGACCTGCGGCGGCGGCGGGACGGCGTACAAGTGCGGCGGGGTGAAGTGAGCGCGTTTCACTGACACACCGAGGCTCGACGATGCGCGTTTCGCCTTGAATTCGAGGCGATCGAGAGACGCGATTCCTCGCGCATCGTCGAGGTTCAGTGCTCGGTACGCCGTTTGCTGAATGCTCGGCAATGCCCCGCGCCCGCCTTCGCTGGTCGACCCTCGCATCGACGCTCTTCCTCGCTTGCAGCTCGTCCGAAGAGCCCGCGACCCAAGACGCTTCCAGCGAGGACGCGGCCCGCGTCGATACCGCAGCTCCCGTCACGGACAGCGGCGCCACCGACACGAGCCCAATCACCGATACGCTGGTAGCGCCCGCGGACGCGGTCACCGTCGATTCCCATCTGCCGAGCGCCGACGCGGTCGGGCCGACGCCGCCCCCGGAGTGGGTGTCGATCACGCACGATCTCGCGGGGCTCGCCTCCGAGTGCGGCAACGTCAATGGCGTCTTTCCCGATCCGTCGAGCGACCTCCTCTTCGCCGGCATCGCGCGGCAAGGGCTCTATCGAAGCACCGATGGTGGCGAGACGTGGGCGCTCACGGGAGCGACGGGCGACAAGATCCTCAATCGCGCAGCGAGCGTGGTGTGGGATCCGGCCCACGCGTCGACGCTCTGGTACACCGGAATCTACGGTTGGGAGAGCCCCTTCACGAGCTCGGTGTTCATCTCCACCGACCGCGGCGTCACCTTCCACGGCTATGGCACGTTGGCGACGATTCAGTCCTCGAACGACTCCATCGCCGTCGACCTCTCCGATCCGACGCGCAAGACGCTGCTCTCGGGTGGTCACGAGCAGAAGGGCGTCCTCTTCCTCTCCACCGACGCCGGCGCCACGTGGAAGGACATCGGCAAGTCGCTCCCCGCGGGGTCGGGGTTCTGCACGGCGACGCTCGTCGTCGACGCCAAGACCTACGTCGTTGGCTGTGCCGCGTCTTGGTCGGGGGCGGCCGGGATGATCGTCCGTTCGACCGATGGGGGCGCGAGCTGGACGAGCGTCTACGGAAAAGGCGTGTCCGCACAGCCGCTCTGGGCCTCCGACGACTCGATGTACTGGGCCGTCGAGGGTGGGGGAATCGTGCGCAGCACCGATCGCGGAAAGACCTGGACCGCCGTCGCCGACGCGGGGAAGGCCGGAAATCTCCGCCCCTTCGAGCTCCCCGACGCGCGCATCGTCTCCACGAAGGGGAAGTCCGTCGTCGTCAGCGCCGATCATGGCGCGACCTGGAAGAACGTCGGCAAAGACATTCCCTTTCAGCCCAATACCTTGACCTATTCGGGTATCCGCAATGCCTTCTACGCGTCTTATTTCACCTGTTCGGGTGCCAACGCGGTTCCGGCCGACTCGATCGTCCGATTCGGCTGGGATTACCGAGCGCTCGCGCCGTAGAAGCTCTCACCGGCGGTGCTGACCACCGTGCCCGTGCCGGCGAAGGGATCGATCGAGAGGACGTTGCCCTCGCAAGTGAGGCCGTAGAGCGTCGGCCCGTAGGCAGCGAGGCCCCAGACGCAGCGGTAACCGACCGAGCCGAGGGTCTTGCCGACGCCGGACGCGGGGCTCATCTCGATGAGGAGGTCGGTGGCACCTCCGCCGGTCGCGGTGGCGACGAGCCGGCCTCCGACGAAGGCGATGTCGCCCGACGAGGAGAGTCCGGCAGGGAAGGTGGCGATGCGTTTGCTGATGCCGGTGGCGGGATCGAGCGAATAGAGGGTATTGCCGCCCGCCGCGTAGAGCGTGCCGTCGGGCGCGAAATCGAGCGCGTTGAACGAGGTGCTGACGGAGGCGAAGGGCGTCGCCGTGCCGGTGAGCGTGTCGATCTTGGAGAGGGACGAGAAGCTGACGCCGTAGAGGACGCCTCCTGGGTGCAAGGCGATGTCGGTGAGCGTCGCGCCCGTGCTCCCGATGCGTCTCACTTTGCCGGACGGGAGCCTAATCTCGAACAAGCTGTCCGCCGTCTGCGCGAGGGCACGTGCCTGACAGCCGAGGACGGGATCGCAGCCGTGGCTGACGGGACAGAGCGCGTCGTCGGGCGCGTGACCGCAAGAGCGGCTCTTCTCGTCGCAGGAATCGTGGGTGCACGAGACGCCATCCCCGCAATCACGCACGCCGGGGAGACATCCGCGGAAGACGTCGCACTGTTCTTCTCCATTGCAGAATCGTCCGTCGTCGCAACGCCCCGAGACCGAGACGTGTGCGCAGAACCCGCCCGAGTCGCAGGTGTCGAGGCTGCACGCGACGTGATCGTCGCAGTCGTCGTCGCTGAGGCAGGGGCGCGTGTCGAAGGGGATGACGGTGTCGACGGGTGCATCTTCTGCCACGTCGCTGGGCACGATGACGTCGAAGCCCGTCTCCCCCGTCGTCTCGGGGGCGCTCGTCTCGACGACGGACGCGTCGCTCGTATCGCTCGTGTGCTCACCGGAGCCGACGGCAACGTCCGGATCGGTACGCGCGCCACAGCCGGCCAAGACGATCAGCGGAAACATCAGCGGGACCAGCGCAACGCGCATCCCGGCACGATTGCACGGTTTTCGGCGCCCTTCCAACGCTACATTTCGCGCATGACCTCTCGCACAGCCGCCCTGCCTCACACCTCGTCTTCCTCCAACCAAATCGGCGCCACGCCCATCCGCGCGACCACCGCGCGCGCCTCCGTCATCAATTCTCTCCCGCCGTCGCCGCCGAGCCGTTTGCCACGTTGATATCGACTCACCGCGACGTCGAGCGTCTGGCCGAGCTTCGTCGCCTCGCGCTCGGCCTCCTCCAGCAGCGGAAGCACACGATCGACCTGATTTCGGGCCTCCTCCGCGTAGGCGAGGGCGCGAATGGCGCGGGTGGTGGCGAGCGGCGGGGCTTCGGCGCAAATGCGTCGATAGCGCTCGACGACGCGGATCGAGGCGTCGGGATCGCCGCTCTTGAGGGCGCGCGCCTCGGCGAGCGCGATCGGCGCGGCGTAGAGGCCGGCGTAGGTACACCGCAACAAGCGAAACGACTTGTCGGCAGCGACCGCGCGGGCGAAGGCGCGACGGACTTCCCGACCGTCGGTGCGGAGCACGTTCGGCCAGGGCGCGACCAACTCGAGGAGCGCACGCTGAATGGTCGGCGGCTCGCGCGGCCACTGGCGACGGAGCGCGTCGATGACCTCGAACGCGTCGTCGAAATCGCCGCGCAGATGGGCGAGGAGCGAGCGGTAAATGGCTATTTGCACGTGCATCGGCGTCGTTTCGGTGCTCCCTTTGGAGGCCGCCACCAGGCGCTGCAGGCTGCGAGCGGCGCGTGCGAATTCTTGTTCCGCGTAGTCGAGCTCGAAGCGATTGCAGAGACCGTAGAGGTGGGCGAACGAGCCGCTGAGACCGCTCCCCTCGATGCGCTCGATCGCCGTCTCGAGGAGCGGCCGTGCTTCGGCGAACCCGCCGGTGCGCATTGCCGCATAGGCATCGATGAAATAGGGAAACGCCGACACCTCGGCGCTCTCGACGTGGCGATCGCCGATGCGCGCACGGGCCGAGGCCAAGTAACGTTCGGCGAGCGGCACCGGCCGTCGCTGGTCATCGCCATAGAGCGCGACATAGGCAAATAGGTAGTCGCACCAAGCGGCTTGTTCGTAGGCCGAAGCGCGCTCGAAGCCGCGACGCGCACGCACGAGGAAGCGTATTCCGCCGAGTGGATTGAAATAGGTGGTGAGCATGCCGAGGCGGAGATCGCGCTCGGCGCGGCCCCTCGCGACCGGATCGAGCGGCGGCGGACGGCGCACGGTGCGCGAAGACGACGGTCCGCGGAGGAAGGAGAGTCCAGCGAAGACGGCGCCGAGGCCGGTCGAGGAGATGGTCGGCTCTCCCGCTTCGCGAAGCGTCGCCGCGAGACGGAGGTGACCAGCCGCGATGTCACCATTCGCGAGCAGCGACGAGGCCTCGTGCATCGCCGCGTCGATGCGTTCGTCGTCGGTCTCGAGCGCGACCAGCTCGGCCCAACGCGTGGCGGCCTCGGCCGAACGAGCGCCGCGATCGAGCGCGGTCGCGAGCGCGCGCAAGACGGCACGTGGCTCACCTTCGCGTTGATCGAGCGCGATCGCGTACAGATCTGCGGCGAGGCCGAAGGCGAGCTTTTTCTCGGCCCGCGGCGCAGCGAGGAGGGCGCGTGCACCAGCCTCGCGTGCCCGGCCGGCGCCGAGGAGATGCCGCACCACCCGCTCGTCGGGGGCCGTCGCGTCGTCCGTGTCGAGGGCGAGGAAGGCCGCGTGCATCGCCGAGGCCTCACCTGCGTCGGCCAACGCCGCGACCGAGGCACGAACGGCCTCGTGATAGAGCTCGACGTGCGCGCTCGGTTCCGTCGTCGTGATCCGCACGAGGCCTTCGCGCGCGAGCGTGCGCACCCGATCGTCGACCTCGCCGACCGCGTGTCCGAGGACGCGAGCCAGACGCGTCACCGAGGTCGCCTCGTCCGCGACCCACAGCGCGCGAACGAGCGCGCGCTCTTCGGCCGATCGCAAGGCGACCAACATCGAGAGTGCCGTCGTGGGCGTGGCTTCGCGGGCGGGCGTGTCCTCGGAGGCGAGCGCGCGACCGATCACCTCGGCGAGGAGCGGTCGACCGGCGCAACGTCGCACGACCTCGGCGTCCACCGAAATTTCGCCGCGGCGCCCGCCTTCGTTCACCGTCTTCGCGATCGCATCGGCGATCACCGCGGCGATCGCCTGCTCGTCGAGCGGCGGTACGTCGAGCACCCCGAGTCGCGAGCGTGCTTCGAGGAACTGGCTCGCCCGTGAAGAAGGGACATCGTCACGTGCGGTCGCGAGGAGGAGGAGACCGGGCGGCGCCCGTTCGAGCAACTCGTCGAGGAGGGCGAGCGAATCGTCGTCGGCGGCGTGCAACTCGTCGAGGATCACCAGCACCGCGGCGCGTGAGGCGAGATTTTCGAGGAGCGACGCGATCGCCGCGAACACTTCGGGCCGCTGCGGCGCCGCTCGCGGAAGCAGCGCTTCGTCGTGGAGGAGCACGGGAAACGCCGTCGAAGCGATGCCGAGGAGTCGCGCGACGTCGTCGTCGACACGCGAGGGCTCGTCTTCGTAGATCTGCGCGAGGGCATCGATCGCGCCGTCGAGCAGGTTGAAGGGCACGCGTTCGCTCGATCGAGCGCGACCGCGAAGGACGAAGAACTCGCGGGCCTGCGCCTCCTTCGCCAGCCATCGCGCGAGCGCGGTCTTGCCGACGCCGGTGCTGCCGCGGAGCACGCGTGCTTCGAATGCGCCGTCTCCTTCGCGGATGTGCTCGAGGAGCGCGGCGAGCGTGGCTTGGAGGTCGGCGCGTCCGACGAGCTCGGGCTCCCTCCCGCGCGCGATCGCGAAACGAGCCCGTCGCGCGCCGATCGCCGGAAAGAGCTCGGCCTCGAGCTCGGCCAGCGTCGGCCTGTCTCGCGGTTCGCGTTCGAGGAGCCGAGCGCACGCGCGGACCAGCGCCGGTGGTGCATCGCTCATGTACGTGTCGAGCGGCGCCGGCGAACCGGTCAGCCGCTCGACGATGATCTCGTTGAGGTTGCCGACGAAGGGCAATCGTCCGGCCACGATTTCGAAGAGCATGACGCCGAACGCATAGAGATCGGCCGCGGCGGTCACGGCCTCGTTGCGCATCTGCTCTGGCGCCATGTAGGCGGGCGTGCCGACGAAATCGCCCGAGGCGCCGAGCTCGGCGAGGATGCCGAAGTCGAGGAGTTGGACCACGCCGTCGGCCCGCACCATCACGTTGCTCGGCTTCAAATCGCGATGGACGAGCCCGTGCGCATGGAGAAACGCCAGGGCCTCGGCCATCGGCGGCAAGATCTGGCGAAGCTGCGCCAGCGTCGTCTCGAGGCTTTTCGGCGCGCTGGGTGACGACTCCGCGCACCAGCGATCGAGCGTCACGCCGTCGATCGCCTCCATCGTGAAGTACGAACCCTCGTCGTCCTCACCGAGCTCGTAGAGTCGCACCAGTCCCGGATGCGCGAGCTGCTCGACGGCGCGGAATTCGTTCTTCAAACGAAGGAGCGCGTGCGGGTCTTGCGAGCGCACACGCTTGAGCGCGACGTCTTGCTCGCGCAGGGCATCGCGGACGAGATCGACGCGTCCCTCGCCGCCGACGCCGAGGTGTCGGACGAGTCGGAAGCGCGGCCCTTCGGCCCGCGATCGCTCGCGCATGGAGGACGTCTACCGCGGCTGGCTCCGGACGACGACGGTGACGCGCCCCTTGGCTGCATGTACGTATCCGCGATGGGTCTCCTCGACGCCAGCGGGCTCGATCGTCTCCTCGCCGAAGGCTGCACCGCTTGCAAGGGCAAGAAGCTCCTCTTCCGTACCTACGTCGATGCGCGCTTGCCCATCGCCGGAGCCGAACCGAACGGGCCGATCACCTGGGCTTACAAGGGTGAAACGTTCCTCGACGGCGTCTTCGACGTCAGCTGCCCCGACTGCAAACACGTGGTCTTCCACGCCGACGTCTGCCCACGATGTCATCGCGAAGGTGCCTTGGCGACGATCCTCGAGACCACCAATCGCTTCGTCGTCCCGGAAAAATGTCCGCAGTGCGACATTCCCGATTTGCAATATCTGGCGATGATCCCGGCGCGCGTGCTCTACGCGGGCGTGCGCGCGGAGAAGGCGCGGACCGCGACCGAGCTACTCGACCCTGGTTTTCATGGGGTTCGCGTGCAGTGTGCCACGTGCGGCCTGCTCGACGCTGTCAACGCCAAATGTCCACTATGCGACGCGCCCGGCCCGATTCGCAATCGCCCGTCGTGATTTGCCAATCAAGGGCCAATCAGGGTTTGAGCCGATTTCGCGATGTGGCAGCCTCAGAGGTCCATGACCCGAATCTTCGGCTCCGTGCTCATCGCGATGTTCGCCCTTCCGGTGCTCGCCGGCACCTCTGCGTGCTCGAGTGGTTCGAGTGGCGACTCCACCGACCTGACGGGCGACTCCGGCTCCAAGCTCGACAGCGGTAGCAACCCCGACGTCGGCTTCATCCTCGACGCCAACACCGACGTCGGTGGCGACGTGCCGGTCGGCCCGACCAGCACCACGCTCACGGCGACGATTCGCGACTTCAAGCTCTACTCGTCGACCGACGCGACCACCGATCCCGATTTCGAGAACGTCCCCTCCGGCTCGGACACCGGCTGGGACGATCACGGCATCGTCACCGACGCGCTCGGCAGCGACGGCAAACCGGTCTACAAACCGACCGGCACCACGGTGACGACGCACGGCAAGGCCGCGTTCGACAAGTGGTACAACGACGTACCCGGCACCAACCTCGTGGTGCACTATCCCATCGTGCTCACGCACGCCGCCGACGGCTCATGGGGCTACGACAGCGAGAAAACCGGCGTGCCGCTCTCCGCGAGTGACGCCACCAAACAATTCTTCCCCATCGACGACGGCACGACCTACGCCACCGCCTTCGGCAACCAGGGCAAACCGCACAACTACAGCTTCACCGTCGAGCTCCACACCACGTTCGTCTACAAGGGTGGTGAGTTCTTCAAGTTCCGCGGCGACGACGACGTCTTCGTCTACATCGATGGCAAACTGGTCATCGATCTCGGCGGCATCCACGGCCCCGAGTCGGCCGAAGTGAAGGCCGACACGCTCGGACTCAAAGTCGGCAGCGAGTACAAGCTCGACTTCTTCTCCGCCGAACGTCACGTCACGGGCTCGAACATCTTGTTCTCGACGACGCTCGATTTGAAGCCCGGCGCGATTCGGTAAGTGGTCCTGCTGGCTGTCGCACGGGGTTTCGCAATTCGTGCTGAGAGGCACGAATTGAAAACCCCGCTCCGATTTCGTTTTGACAGTCTCATCCCCGGCCGTCGCCGGGGCCCCTACGCGCAGCAGCCTTCGGGCAAGCCGACGAGCTCACGGGCGTCGCTGCAGCCTACGTCGAGCTCACGGTGGATGGAGAGCGCCGCCGTTTCGAGGGCGCGACGTCGTCCTTCGAGGGGGCCGGTGAGCGCCAGGCGGAGGGCTTCACGTGCGGCGGCGGGGACGGCGTCACTGTGGACGAGGAGGGGGGCCATGGAAAATGCATGACTTGGGGGCATGCAGGGGAGATGTCCTCTCGAGGGCGAAAGTTACGGACGTGGCGATTTTTGCGCTTCACCGGAGCTCGCGGGTGCAAACGTGCAGTGTCGCGGGATTCTAAGACGTTACGGGAAATGACAGCCCACACCGCCATGACTACCTACGCCCGATGCGAATCACCCCCCTGGGCTCCGCCCTCCTGCTCGGCCTCGCGGCCTGCGGGGGAGGCGTCATCGAAGGCTCCGTAGACGACCAGCTCGGCGATGTCGGCATCGGCGGCGGCGACGACTCGCGCGTCCCGGGCGGTGACGTGACCTCGAGCGGTGACGTCGGCTCCGGCAGCGACGTCACGACGAGCGGCGACTCGGGAACGACCACGAGCCCGCCGCCAGGCTCCGACGCGACGACGCCTCCCGACACCCTGGCCCCTCCGCCCCCCGTCGATTCGGGGCCGCTCCCGGCGCTCTCGATTCGCGTGTCGGGCAATCACTTCATCGACGGTACGGGCGCGACCTTGCGTCTGCGCGGCGCCAATCACTCGGGCACCGAATACGCGTGCGTACAGGGTTGGGGAATCTTCTCCGGGCCGGGCGACGAGTCGGTGTTCGTCGGTATGCAGAAGTGGAAGCTCAACGCCGTACGCATTCCGCTCAACGAAGATTGTTGGCTCGGCATCAACGGCGTCGACACCACCCACGGCGGAAAGGCCTATCGCGACGCGATGGTCAACTGGGTGAACCTCGCGCACAAACATGGTCTCTACGCGGTCATCGATTTGCACTGGGCGGCGCCGGGCACCCACTCCGCGGCCGAGCAACAGCCGATGGCCGACGCCGATCACGCGCTCGATTTCTGGAAGAGCGTCGCCACCACCTTCAAGAGCGATCCGGCGGTGGTGTTCGATCTCTACAACGAGCCATTCCTCAACCACTCGACCCTCTCGACCGACGCGTGGTCGTGTTGGCTGTCTGGCTGCACGGTCACCGGCGGTGAAGGTGGCCTCAGCGGCACTTGGAAGAGCGCGGGCATGCAGCAGATGCTCGACGCCGTCCGCAGCACCGGCGCGAATCAACCGGTGATCGCCGGCGGTCTCGAGTGGTCGAACGATTTGACCGGATGGCTCGCCCACGCGCCGAAAGACTCTCTCGGTCAGGTGGCGGCGGCGTTTCATCAATACAAAGGCAATCTCTGTCAGGACGCGAGCTGCTGGGGCTCGACCATCGCCGGGGTCACCGCCTCGGTGCCGCTCGTCACCGGCGAGCTCGGACAAGACGAATGCGCCCACGACTTCACCGACAAGTACCTCGATTGGGCCGACTCGGCCGGTGTCTCGTACTTGATGTGGTCGTGGAACGCGTGGGGCTCCGGCTCCAGCGCCTCGAGCTGCGGAGGCCAAAAATTCACGATGATCGCCGACTGGAACGGCTCGCCGACACCCTATGGGGTGGCCTATCAAGCGCGCCTGGCGAAGTAGGTGCCCGCGAAGCTCGAGGACGAAATGACCCTCATGGGGTGACGAGCGCGAGAAACCACTTCTCGTTCTTCACCCCGTCGAAATCGGGATCGAGCCGCGCGTTCTTCTTCGTCGCCTCGGCCTCGCTCCCGGCGCGGGCAATCGCTTCGGCGAGCGAGGCCTCGGCCCTCGCGTCTTTCAATCGCGCGTAGGCACAGGCGAGGTGATAGGCGGCGAAGGAATAGGTCGGATCGGCGGCGGCAGCCTTGGCGAAGAGCTCGGCGGACTTCGCGTCGTCTTTCACCATGCGATGCGCGAACCCGGCTTGTTCGTAGGCCTGGGCGGCGATGCGCGCGACTGGCATCGTCTTCACGAGGAACCAGTCGGAGAATTCGCCTAGAAAGGTATGCGCGATGACGCCGAGGAGAGCGCCGTCGGGGGACACCGCGATGAGCTCGGGGTGGGCGACGCTGTCGGCGGCGTCGATTCGATGAGTGTCGACGAGCACCATCGCATACGACGGGGGCTCACCCTTCACCTGCGCGCCGACGCGGAGCGTGCCGCCCTCCGACGCATCCCACGTCAGCTCGAGATCGCGCGCGAACGCCCATGGGCCCGAGGCACCGGAGATTCCAGCCTTTTCCACTCGCGCGCCGAGCTTGGCGGAGAGCGCGGGATCGATGTCCTTGGTCTTGGAATTCCAATCGTCGAGCGTTTCGATTGGCCCATTGCGTGGATGAAGCTCGCAATGATCGGCGCCGCTTCCACCGCTGGTTTGGCAATAGCCGAAAGTCATGCCGTCGGCCGACCACCCGGCGAGGTGGGTGTGATCCATCATCCCGATCACGAGGGGCGGGACTGGCGGAGAGATCACGACGGGGCCAGGCGCGCCGAAGGTGATGCCATCGAGCCCGCCCTTCGCAGGCGCGGCGGGGGCCAAAGTCGAGGGAGCGGCCGGAGCGGGAGGCGCATGCGCGACGGGCGCGGCGGCGATCGCGGTGTGGGTGTTCGTGCGCGAGCAAGCGGATGCGCACAGCATCACGAATGCCCACGGGCCGAGGACGAAGGGACGGAGCGACATGCGAGCCGAAGGAACGCTTCCCAGCGAGGAAGGATGCCTGAAGAAATTGGGCGATGCGCACGATCCAGCGCAAGCTGGAATCGTCACGGAGTGCCCAACTGGGTACTCATGACCATGCAACGCTTTTCTTTGGGTATTCTCTCGCTGGTCACGCTGATCCCGCTCGCGGTCGCCTGTGGGGGGCGAGTCGAGTCCGACGCCACGGGAGACGCCGCGCCGTCGCCCGACGTGCTCGTGCCTCCGTCTTTGCCGACCACGCCGACCACGCCGACGACACCGACCGCATCGCCTGCCCCGTACGATGCCGGCGCGCCCAGCTACGACGCGGCTCCCGAACCCTCGCCGACCGATGCCGCCTGTCTGCCCGGCGATCACGCCGCGCACCTCGCCGCCGTGCAAGCCTCGCTCTGTGCGGTCTCGATGCCGACCCTCGACGCGAGCAAGACGCCGGGCTTCACGAAGCTGCTCGTCGGACGATGGCTCTCTTGTCCTTCGCCGACGGGGCTCGCGCTCAATGGGCCGCCCGAGAGCGTGGGTATCGAGTTCACGGCCGACGGCAAGGCGATCTACTTGAAGCTCGATGTCTGCGGCAACATCGTCCGCGGCTCGGGACCGACCGCTTATGCGGATTGGTCGAACACGTGGGAGTTCCTCCCCGAGTACAACCAACTCAACGTGCAGGGTTCGGCCTGGGAGCAGATCGTGCACCCCAAGGTCGGCACCAGCCCGCTGCGGATGTGGCTCGAGAACGAAGGGGTGTCCGAGTCGACGTTCGTCGCCGCGCCCGCGCACATCTGAGCTCGATGATGTCGGCCGGTGGGACCGTGACATCCCTCAAAATGTGAATCCGCCGAGGATTGCAGCTCCATGCGGCGTCGGCACGATCGCAATTGCGGGAGTCGTGTCGAGCGGTCGGCTGGGACTCGCGGTGGCGGATTCGCGGGTCACGGAGGGGCGTGTCGGCGCGAAGAGCACCCAACCAATTGCGCTGATTGCGGCGCCGCCAACGAAACCGAAGAGCAGCCACCGCTCCGCACGAGCATTGGCGGCGGCGCGTTCACTTTGATAATCTGGCCCCGAGTCGGAGTCATGATTGAGGGCGTCGTCGAAGCTGACGAACCCCGCGACCAGCCCGACGACGGAGACGATCGTGCCCGATACAGCCAAAGTCAGACCCAAGGTGCGGGTCGAGCTCGCCCTCGGCTCGAAGTATAGAGTCTGCACGCCATCGATGGAGACTTTGCGTCGACCGGCGAGCCCGTCGTCGGTGGCATCAACCTCGAAGACGTAGTCGCCGGGAGGCATCCAAAGAGTGCAAGGCGTCACGCAACGCTGCCAGGCGAGGTCCGTGCGCGTGGGCACGTACAAGCTCACCCCCAGTCCTGGAGATTCGCTCCGGAGGCCGACCGCGACGTAGCCTCGAGGCGGTGGCGACGGCGGCATCGCAGCGCTGAGCGAGGCCGACGAGGACGCCGCACCGAACGAGAGCAAGGCGAGCATCGTCCGGCGGAGTGGGGCCCGCACGCTCGATCGCCTGAAACCGCATCGTCGAAGAGTCATGGGTACTCTAGTGTTACTGCGTCGAGTGGCGTCCAAGCAAGCCGGATACCGCTTTTTCGACATGGCCATTCCGGAGACCCGTCGGGGGAAGCGAAGGTGCAGCCAATCCGGAGAGCGCCAGAGCCCCTTCAGGGCGGCGGCACCATGCGCCAGACGCCGCCCTTGAAGTTGGACGAATACAGGACGTGATGGACCTCGTCGTAGGCTACGTACGGCGCGCCCGTATTGCCTGGTGCGGGCGGCGCAGGCAACTTCTTCCAGACGGTGGGCGCGGTGAGGGAGGCGACGTGGTAGGCGTCACTCCATTGGTCGCTGGAGAACAGCTTCCCGTCGCCCATCGTGAGGCCGACGGTGCGACCGCCCGAGTCGGGAATGATCTCCCACTCGCGGCCGAGCTTGTCGGTGCTGCGCGCGATACCGATGTAGCTCGTGAGGTAATAGGTGCCGTCGGGACCGCGGAAAATCGGATGGGTCTCGACCTCCCCGCCGCCGAAGGCCGCGCCCTTCGGGGCCACGTTGCGGAACGTCTTGCCGTGGTCGATCGTGAGGTAGAGCCCACTCGGCGCGCCGTAGACCCAGCTCGTCGCGTCGAGCACGAACGGCCCTGACTGCTCTTCCCAATAGTCGTTCGGCAAATCGACGATGGTCCACGTCGCGCCGGCATCGGTGCTCTCGGCTTGACACGACTTGGGGTGCGGTGGCACGCACTCGGCGTGCGTGCCGACGACGAGGTGACGATGGTCGTTCGGATCCATCGAGATGCTGTCGATGAAGTTGTATTGCACGACCTTCGACGTCCAAATTTGGTCCCAGTCGACGCCGCCGTTGGTGGTCTTCCACAGCCCTTGCGTGCCATAGAGCGACACCGTGTACATCGTGCCGCGATCGACGGGATCGACGGCCATGCTGACCTTGCCGCCCTTGTCGACGTCGACGGCGTTTCTTCCGGTGTTCACATGCACCCACGTCGCGCCGCAGTCGGGAGAGCGGAAGATGCCTTTTCCGTTGGCGCCGAGCCATACCACCGCAGGGTCGAACGGATCGACGATGACCGCGTCGGTGTCGGTGACGCCGCTCGGCGCGATGCTCTCCCACGTGCCTGCGGCCGGGAGCGAGTTGCAGGCGCCGACCGGTCCGGTGTCGGCGGGCACGACCCCGCTGTCGAGCGGTCCACCGACGTCGCTGCTCGGGTGGCCGCTGTCTTCGCTGAGAGTGCCACTGTCGGCGACGTTGGTGTCGGCGTGAGCGACGCCGCCGTCGTCCGTCACGCCATCCGTCGTGCTTCCACACGCGGTGGCGAGGCCGAGCGAAATCGCCAATAGAGAGCCGCGCCTCACGGTCGAATCGTACGCCATAGTCCGCCTGCCCAGTTGGAGGAGTAGAGAATGTGATGAGGGGCGTCGTACGCGAGATACGGCGCGCCTTGATCGCTGGCGAGAGTCGTCGGTTTCGCGATTTCGGTCCACGTCGCCGAGGCCGTGTCGTCAGCCACGTGGTAGTTTGGTGCCCACTGATCCGACGAGAAAATATGCCCATTTCCCTCCGCGAGCCCGACGCTTCGTCCACCCGATGCCGGCAAGAGCGACCACGCGCGGCCGTCGACGCTCGAGAGAATTCCCTCCATCGAGGCCAGGTGATAGCGGCCTCCGGCGCTGGGGAGGAAGGGCACGACGATGGTCTTTCCGCTGGTCGAGCCGGTAGCACCCGCGGGGGTGACGTTCTTCCAGGTCGAACCGGCGTCGTCCGTCAGCCATAGACCATTCGAATAAGTCGAAAAGAGCCAACTGTCGACGTCGAGGAGGAAGACCCCGGCCCCGGCGATCCAATCGGTCACGCCGGGCAACGGTACGTGGATGATGTGCCAGGTCGCGCCCCCGTCCCGACTGTCGGCGATGCAGACAGGCCCATAGGGGGCGGCGCAGTGGGCGTGCATCGAGACCACCAAGTGGGCCGTGTCGTGGGCGTCCATTCCGATGCTGTTGACGAGATTGTACTCGACGACCTTGGCGACCTCGCTCTCGGGCGGAAAGAGCGCGGTCCAATCGACGCCGGCATTGGTCGACTTCCAGAGCCCGCTGGCGCCGTAGAACGACGTCGAATAGAGGACACCAGCGTTCTTCGGATCGGCGATGACGCTGATCGGCTCTCCGTGATCGAGCTTTTCCCCGTTGGTGCCGGTGTTGACGTGAACCCAAGTCCCTGGCGCGCCGCAGCCCTTCGAGCGAAAAATCCCGTGGTCTTTGGTGCCGACCCAAACGAGCGACGCGTCGAAGGGATCGACCACGATGGCATCGGTCACCGACACCCCCGGCGGGGTGATCGACTCCCACGTTCCGGCGGCGGGTAAGTCGCTGCAAGGGGAGGCGCTCACTTCGGTCGGCGGCGCATCGAGGCTGCTCGAATCGGCGATGGCCTCGCCGACGGAGTCAGACGGGCCGGCGTCGGAGGCGGCCTCGGGGATCGGCGCATCGATGGCACCCGCTTCGGCGACGTCGGAGTTGGACGACGACGAACATGCAGCAAGGCTCACCGAGAGCAAGAGAGCGAGGCGCCACGGACCGAGTCGCATTCTCTGGACCAACGCAACGGCCGTGCCGCGACGAGTGTGCGCTCGCGTCGGCGATTCGTGGCGAAAACGTGGGAGGGTGCGGCGCGAGGGGGCGTTTCAGTGAAACCCTCCGGTGCGTTGGTGAAACCTTGCCAACCTGACAGGCGGACGCTGCGCTGCTGTCACGACGGCGATTCGTTTCGATGTCGCAATCGCGCGTCCCTTCGACGGAAGTTCGCGCCGGGTCGTCACGTTCGACCTCGCAACGGAGCGGCAGCTCGGCGCGACATGACGCGCCCGTTCGTCGCTCCGAGAGGAAATGACCGTGAACTTCTCGACTGGGGCGCGCGCAGCGCTTCTGATGGCCGGCTCGTGTGCGACGCTCTCCATGACGCTGACCGCGCGCGCCGAGGACACGCCGATCGACATGGGGAAGCCAGGCACGCTCGTGATCGGAGGTGCGCTGATGGGCGGCCGTCACAGCTCGACCCCGACGCCGGGAAGCGAGCAGTCCTCCAGCTCGGTCACGGCCAGCATTACCGGCGATCTATTCGTCGCCAGGAACGTCTCGCTCGGCGTGGGTATCGGCGGTGGGTACTCGACGTTCACGTATCGCACCACCGAGTTGGGCGAGAGCTCCAATCACCAAGCCGCTGTCGGCGCGGCGTTGCGGCTCGGGTATTACATTCCGATCTCGAATCGCGTCGGCCTCTGGCCCGTCGTCTCGGCGGGGCTCACTTACGCCAAGACGACGGGCACGATCGCCGAGGGCACCGGATCGACCAAGGAAATCGACTTGCTCGCGCAGGTGATCTTTCACGTCGATGAACACTGGTTCCTGCGACTGCAGCCGGGGCTCGTCGCATATTCGTCTTCGACGGGTTTCGGCGGTGGCTTGGCGCCCGTCTTCGGCGGCGGCTTCGGCGCTCACTTCTGAGGACCGGTGAGACGACGATTCGGTGAACGGGTCGAGAGGAGTATCGTACGAGGGCCCATGCCGATGCTTCGAACACTCGCCCTCGTATTTTCCGCGCTGGTCGCCTGCGGGGGCGCGCCGCTCGACAAGGCGACGGCGACCCCCGCGACCGCGAGCACCAGCCCGAGCGTGACGCCAGGTGCGGGCTCCATCGAGCCGTCGCCTTCGACGTCGTCCTCCACCACTGCGAGCGAGCCACCTCCGACTGCCCTCGACGGAAGGCCGATGCTAGGGCCTTTCAAGAACCTCGCCGAGGCTTGCAAATCCCTGGTTTCGGGCGACGAGACGTCGAAGTCGAAGTCGAAGACCAAGGCCTTCGACTGTCTCCCTGGCGCCAATCTCACGCAGCCACCCAAAGCGAGCCCAATCGATCGGGCGATGCTCGTCGTCGTCACCGACAAGGCAGTCCCCGACGTCTCGGTCACGCATCTGGCGCTGCACCTCGTGGGGGGTTGGTTCGTCGATGCCGAGGGTCCCGAAGCGTTCACCGATGCAGCGATGTCGAAGACCTACCGAACGGACATCGTCCCCGGCTCGGGACCGGCAGTTTTTCTCGCGGGAGCTCTCCCGAATACCACGTATGGAATTCGCTATGACCTTCTCGAGCTCACCCACGTAGTGGCGACCGACCCGGTCACTGGCAAGAAAGGCGCGGCGCAGTTTCACGGAGTGCGCGACACCATGCTCCTTTGCGCGCTCGGGCCTTCCGGCGCTCCGAGCTGCCTCGATCCGATTCGCACCGAGCTGCAGCTCGGCAAGAATGGAGTGGCCCCCGAAGAGCCGGCAGCGATGGCGTTCTCGATCGTCGATGGGCGATGGACGGTGGCCTCGAGCCAGCACGTGCAGATGTTGCGCGGCGCCGGTCATCTGGAGACGCACCAGGAAATGCCGCTTTCGGGCGCCTACGTGCTTCACTTTCCCTGACTGTTTCGAGGGGACGAATCGCCGCTCGGCAGGATAGTTCCGCCGCTGGGCCAGGTTGGCTATCTTCCCGCGCATGCAGTCCCGCAGTCCTCGCTCCGGCTCGTTCTTCGTCGCGCTGACCATGCTCTGCGCCGTGGCGCTCGCCCCCGATGCGATGGGCGCGCCGCCGAAGACGTCGAAGAAGGCTCCGGTCGAGAGCACGAAGGCCGAGAAGACCGCCGCGAAGGCCGTGAAGACCGTCGCGACCAAGACGAGCGGCGGCTGCGCGGAGGCGGTCCGCTTCACCAGCGACGCGATTCTGCTCCTCGCCACCGTGCTCGATGGGAAAATCGAGCGTGGAATCGATCCCTGCGAGACGTCGGGCGGCGAGTTCTTCGCCGATGGTGTGCGTTGGATCGCCCTCGATCGCTTCGGCCAGCAGGTCGGCGTGGTGGTGCAGAAGACCGACGACAAATTCGGCATGCACTTCGCCAAAGAGTCGGGCTCGTTCGGCGCGAAGCTCTTCATGCGCGGTCCGAAGAGCACGTCGTTCGTCTCCTACGAGCACACGGCGACAGCGGCCGAGCGCAAAGAGCTCCTCGCCGCGCTCGAGTTGAAGAAGGCCAAGGACGTCACCTTCTTCGAGGCCGGCGGCGAGCGAATCGCCGTCGTCACCACCGCGCACGCGCTCACCGTCGTGCGCAAGGCTGGAAAAAAGGGCTGGTTGCGCGTCCATCGCGACCTGGACGCGAACGCCACGTTTCCCGTCTACACGCTGCGCGCAGTGCTCGACGTCGACGGTGACGGCTTTCCCGAGATCGTCGAGCACGTCGCCGAGCGCGAAGATGGCGCCGGCTACGAGGTCGTCCTTCGCCGGAACGGGAAGGGCGAGTGGCCGCTGGTGGCGAGCAACGAGGACAAGGGACCCTGACGAGCTCGAGCACGCGCTCGGCCGTCACAGCTTCGCAGCTTCACACGCACGAAGCGACGATCGGCGTACCCGCGAGAAGCGGCATCGTCACTGCGTCGCCGACGTCGCGCCTGAGGTACATTCGTCCCTCGAAACACGAGAGACCCCGAGGAGGCACGCATCATGGCCAATCCGAGCACCGGACGATTCTGTTGGCACGAGCTGGTCACCACCGACCTCGCTTTGGCGACCAAGTTTTACGGAGAGCTGCTGGGCTGGACGTTTCGCGACAATCCGAGCCCGACGGGCGGCGACTACCGGATGTTCTCGCTCGGTGAGGTCATGACCGGCGGCGCGATCGCGGCACCTTCGGGCGTGCCCTCTGGCTGGCTCGTCTACGTCGCCGTCGACGACGCCGATGCTTCCGCGAAGAAGCTCACCGAGCTCGGCGGCAAGATCATGGTTCCACCCACCACGGTGCCCGACATGCTGCGATTTGCCTGCGCTTTCGATCCGCAGGGCGCGGCTTTCGGAATCCTCCAACCGCTCGGCGCCGGCGCATCGCAAGCTCCCTACGAAGGGCCCCCGCGTTCCAACACCTTCTGCTGGGACGAGCTGCACACGAGGGACACGGCCGCCGCGAAGAGCTTTTACAGCAGCGCCTTCGGCTGGACGGGCAAAGGCGAAGCCGATGGCAGCAACGGCTATTGGCATTGGAGGAATGCCGACAAGGACATCGGCGGAATGACGTCGCACATGGGCGGTCCCAACGTGCCGCCGCATTGGCTCGCGTACGTCGCGGTGTCCGACGTCGACGCGGTGACGAAGAAGGCGGTCGAGCTCGGGGGAAAGGTGCTGATGCCGGCGATGGAGATCGAGAAGGTGGGGCGGTTCTCGGTGGTGCAAGATCCGACGGGCGCCGTGTTTTCGCCGTTTCGTTCGGCGCGGAGCTGAGCGCGGACCCGATCCTGCAACGTCGTCGGGCATGTCGACTCTAGGACACTGGTTCGGTTGGGGCGCGGGCGGGTATCTCGTGCTCAGCGGCGCGGCTTCGGGCGATGGCGCCTACGGCGCGCGGCGCGAGGGCTCGGCGCGGCCCGTGCGCGTCGGCACCGAGGCGGACTTCCTCGCCGACGAAAAACGATTCGCCGAGGACGAGAAGCGCCTCGACGCCGCGGCTGCTGCGCAGGAGGCCGAAGAAGGGCCGTCATGAGCGCGGCCAAAGACGCGGCTCCTCCGCCACCGATGGCAAGCACGGCGCGGAGGAGCCGGAAGGCCGGTAGGAGTCGTACGACGCCGTTAGCTGGCGGTGCGACGGGTGAACGCGTGGTAGGCGATGACCAGCAAGACCGCGCCGACGAGCGACATGACGAAGCCCATCGGTTGGTTGGTTCGCTGGAAGCCGAGCAACTGTCCGAGGTAGCCGCCGAGGTATGCGCCTGCCACGCCGAATGCGAGCGACAGAATCCAACCGCCGTTCTCGCGACCGGGAACGATGAAGCGGGCGAGCGCGCCGACGACGAGACCGAAGATGAGAAAGATGAGGAGGGCCATGCCTCGGCCCCTCGCAAGATGGGGGCCAGCGAAACTTCGCGAGAGATGTGCGACGCGACTAGGGACATTCCACCCCGGCAGAGGAGAATTGCCACGCCGGCGATTTCGCGACCGAAAGCGCTCGCGCCGTGGGTCGTTCCTGTCCTACAGCTCTGGTCAGCGAGTTTCAGCGTGCCGGCCGACACGCTGGTCAGCGGCAATCCGGCGCGTTGCACGCCGCTAGCTTGATCAGCGCCGCGGCCGGCGACTGTGCCGAGGCCGGGAGCGGAACCGCGGGCGGATGCGCGAAGAGGGTGAGCGCAGCGGCGAGGACGAGCGCGGCGATCGCGATGGCGTAGGACGCGCGCGCCTCGCCTCGCTGCGCGGACTTGGGCGTCAGCATCGGGGCCGGCGTCGGCGTTGCCGTATGCGACTGCGTTGCCGTCTGCGACTGCGTCGGCATGTCCTTCGGCGCGAGCGCGATCGGCGGCGCGGTCTGCACGACGTTGGTGACGACCCGCGGCGCGAGCGCGCCGAGCGCACGCAGCTTCCCGACGATTGCGCGATTGGTTCGGCGTCGATCGGAGGAGAAGAGTCTCCTCATGCACGCGCGTACATCGCGCGTCGACGTCGGCACCGTGTGGGCGAGGAAGGCCTCGAGCTCGAGCCGCAGCACCTCCATGGAGGGTGTTCGTTTCGCGACGTCGAGGGAGAGCGCCCGTTCGATGATCGCGGACAGCTCGGCGGGCACACTCGGGTCCACGGAGAGCACGCTCGGTGCACCTACGCCGGTGAGGGTGGCGAAGGCCTTGGTCTCCGTGTTCCCCGCGAAGAGTCGACGACCGGTGGCGGCCTGCCAGAGGAGCGCGCCCATCGCGTAGACGTCGGCGCGGCGATCGAACGAGTGGCCGCCGAGGACCTCCGGCGCCATGTACGTGATGCGACCGCTCACGAGCGAGTGGCACTCGACCTCCGCGCGCGTCAGGCCGTAGTCGCAGACCTTCACGCGACCGCTGTGCGACACGACGATGTTCTGCGGCGAGACGTCACGGTGGACGAGGCCGAGCGGTCGCCCTTCGCCGTCGCGGAGCTCGTGGAGGTGATGGAGTCCGGCGCAGGCGTCGGCGAGGATGCGCAGGTGCACGTGCAGCGCGAGCCCATGCCAGAGACCGGCGCGGCGCCCGAGGTTGTAGAGGGAAGTTCCGGCGACGTACTCCATCGCGAGGAAGGGCACGCCCTCTTCGACGCCGGACTCGAGCCCACGCACGAGGTTCGGGTGCGAGAGCAAGAGCGCGATGGCGACCTCCCGCTCGAACATCGTCATCAGCCTCGGATCCTTGCGCAGCACGTCGTGCGGTCGCTTGACGACGACGAGGCGGACCCGTCGCCCCGCAGGAGCCCGCGTCGCGAGGTGCACCTCGCCCATTCCGCCACGGCCGAGGAGCAAGATGTCGGCGCGGCGAATCGCGGGCTCGGCGGTGATGGGTTGACTCATCATGTGTGAAGCCGAGCAGAGCAACGCACATACCGTCGTGGAAAGAGCGCGTGAAACTACATGCGCTCAGCTTCGCGAAGCCGACGGCGCTGGGGCGTTATGCGCGGATAGCGACGTTGTGCCGCCGCACACGGAAGAACGATTGGCTCCCATACATCGCCGCGCTCGTCGTGCACGGCGCGATGGGTCGCGGCGCTCTGGCGCGATCGAGGCAATGTGTCGCCCCTGCCTCCCGGGCGCTGGTACGAAGGGTCGAAAGGTCGGGCCATACCTGGCTCGCGCCGACGTTGGCTCCGGGCTTGCTCACGGTGTGGCGAAGATGTCGAGCGCGCTTTCCTTCGCCGTACCTTTCGTGCCTCACGTCGGCGCCCTCGTCGACCAGAAGTACGTGCTGACGCGCCGGATCGGCAGCGGAGGGATGGGCGAGGTGTGGTCGGCGCGTCATTGCGCGCTCGGCCACGAGCTGGCGGTGAAGTTCCTCATCCTCGAGCTCGACGATTTCACGGGCAACGCAGGCCACGACGCGTCGCTCTCACGGTTTCAGCTCGAGGCGCGGCTCGCCGCCAACCTCTCGCGACGAACCAAGCACATCGCCTCCGTCTTCGATTTCGGGATGGAGGGCGCTACCGCGTATCTGGTGATGGAGCTCATCGAGGGGGTCTGCCTCGAAGCGGTCATCGGCGAAGGCGAGCACCGCGACCTCGGCTTCGTCGCGACGGTGATCTCGCAGCTCGCGCTCGGGCTCTCCGTCGCGCATGGGCACGGGGTCGTGCACCGGGACCTCAAGCCCGGCAACGTCATGCTGGTGCGTGGAGACGAGCCTGGCACGCCGTTGGTCAAGATCCTCGACTTCGGCATCGGCAAGGTCCTGCCGTCGGCGAATTCCGCACGCACCGCGCATCCGGCGCCGGCGCTGGTCCGGCACCGCACCCGCTACGGCGTACCCATCGGAACGCCCGAGTACATGAGCCCCGAGCAAGGTCTCGCGCACGGTGACGTCGACTACCGTTGCGACGTCTGGGCGCTCGCGGTCGTCGCCTACGAGATGCTCACGGGAGTCTGCCCCTTCGAGGGCGCCAGCATCGGCGAGACGATGGCGCGCGTGCGAACGCGCTCTGGCTGGTCGGTCCTCGTCCATCGGCCTGACCTGCCCGAAGCGGCCACCAGGCTATTCGAGACCGCCTTCGCGCTCGATCTCGACGAGAGATTCCGCTCGGCGCTCGCATTCTCCGCCGCCCTCTCCAGCCTCGCAGAGGCCGCCGAGGTCCAGACGTCTTCGGGCACCCCTAGAGCCGTGAAGAGCTCCATCTGCGCCGGCGACCCGGTGCCGGGGCCGGTCTCGCGCGTGCGTCCATGCAAGACCACCGAGCCCGGCTAGCGCGCGTCTCGGCGTTGCATCGCTGGCCGCGATGAGCACCTCCACCGATGCCGCTGGTCGGTGAGGTGCGAATTCGCTCGAGGCGGTGAGCGTGAATCCCGAGTGGTAGCGCGCCGCTCTCGAGAGCCTCTTCGATCTCGAGACCGGCCACCTCGACGGGAAGATCGTCCTCTGCCCGTGATCGACCACCGTGCCTCGAAGCTTCGCCCGCGTGTGGCATTCGAGCGCGGCTGACGCTCGGTCGCTCGGCGATTCGTCTTCGATTCGTCGCCGTCTCGATCGCGCGAATGTTGGTCAGCGAATTGCCCCCTCCCGATCGACGCCAAACCGCGCGTCGGTACTCGTAGGGAGGATTGTTCCATGACTCGAATCACCAAGCTGGCTCTGTTGACGATGACGGTATGCGTGACCGCGGCCTCCGGAGGCTGCATCGCGACCAACTCGGGAGTCGCCAGTGGGACGAGCGAGGGCTGTGAAGCGATCACCGGCGACAAGATCGACGACGGGCTCGACGTCGACGCGACGGTGCGCGTCTTCATGCAGGCGTCGGTCGACTTCCGCGGTATCGGCCGCACGACCAAGGTTGCCGTCAAGACCGCGTGCGTGAACATCGCCAAAGATCTCGGCGTGGCCGACTCGTGGACTGCCCTCGGCGACACCGACGACTCGATCTCCAACAAGAGCGCGACCGGCGCCTGCGACGTGGCCACCGCGCGCATTCGAGCGATCATGGAGGCGCCAGGCTCGGCCACGGCGAGCTTCGCGATCGTGAGCTCGCCGGGCGCATGTCGCATCGACTTCGCCGCCCAAGCGGCGTGCGACGCCAAGTGCAAGGCTGAGGCAGTCTGTGACTCCGGCAAGGTCGAGACGCGCTGCACGCCGGGCTCGCTCGCCTGCGTCTGCGACGAGAAGTGCAAGGCCACCTCGTACTGTGAGGGCACGGTCGAGCTCGAAGCCAGCTGCGGAGGCTCCTGCGAGGCGACCTGCACCGGTCACTGCGCCGGCACTTGCACGACCAAGGAAGGCAAGAAGAGCAACAACGACCCCAGCTGCCACGGCAAGTGCAGCACGACGTGCACCGGCACCTGCTCGGGTCGCTGCAAGGTCGAGGTCGAAGCCGGAATCTCTTGCGGCACCAAGGTCCGTTGCAAGGGCGAGTGCACCAGCACGTACACCGATCCGGTCTGCGAGACGCAGATCACGCCGCCGGTCTGCAAGGTCGATGCGTCTTGCGAAGATTCCTGCACTGCGAGCGTCACCGCGCACGCCGTCTGCGATCCCCCGCACGTCGAGATCTACGCCGATGCCTCGGTCAGCGCCGACGTCTCCAAGCTCATCGCCACGCTCGACGCCAACCTGCCGCCGCTCGTCGCGGTCGCCGAGCAACAGGGCAAGCTCGCGCTCGACGCCGGGACCAAGCTGGTGTCGACCGGTCAGACGCTGGTCGGCTCGGTGACCAAGCTCACCGCCAAGTCGGTCGTCTGTACGGCGGCCGCGGCGAAGGCCTCGGTCGAAGCGGCGGCCTCGCTCAGCATCTCGGTGAAGGCGAGCGCCGATCTCACCGCCGTCTGCCGTACGCACGCCTCGTGACGAACTGGGATTCGCGGCGGCTCGCGCTCCTCTCGGGCGTGCTCTCGGGCGTGCTCGCCGCGTCCTTCGTGCTCGTCACTCCCCGGACGGCTTCGGCCGCGCCGGGGGGTGGGTACACGTCGGATCGCCCGCTCGAGTGGGCGTGGATCAACGCCGAGACGGGCTTCTCCGCGGCCAATCTCCGCACGTTCACCGCCAACAGCGAGACCTTGGCGGTGGGGATCGTCCCCACCTCCGGCATCGGCCCGACCGCGGGCGTCGGGCTCGGAGTGCGCTTCGTCTTCATCACCCTCGGGCTGCGCGGCCGCGTCGCCAGCCTGACGGGCGACACGCCGACGCGAGGCTCACGCGCCTGGCAGCTCTGGACACTGGCGGCCGAGCTCGGCATTCGCATCCCGCTCAAGCGCGTCGAGCCGTACTTCACGTTCGGCGTCGGCTACGCCTCGATCGGCGGCTTCGGCGACGCGCTCGACGGGCTCAAGGGCGGGCTCGACGTCAGCGGCGCAAGCCTCCGCGTCGGCTTCGGCGTCGACTACTACCTCACCGACACGTTCAGCATCGGCGCCAACCTGACGACCGAGGCGCTGATCATGGCACGCAAGGGCGTCTCGCTCGGTAGCCTCGCGGAGGCCAAGAGCGTCGGCACCATCGACGAGGCGCAGGCGCGCATTCTCGAGGCAAACGGATCGAGCGTGGGGACGATGCTGACGATCACCCTCGGGGCGGGCGTGCATTTTTAGGTGGTTTAGAGGCGCCTGATTGGCACTTTAGCGACCCACCATGATCGGATGGCGGCGCAGAGTGCCTGCCGTGGCGATGCCGACTTCGAGGTACGAAGCGAAGTGTGCGTCGGTCTTGCGGGACGAAACGGTGAGGTACACCTTTTCGCCGTTCTGGCCCGAGGCGCGATCGAGCGAGACGTCCAAATCGCCGAGTACGTCGTTGACGGAGAGGTCCAGCGGCTTCGTCGCCGCGTCGCTCCAGATGTCGAGCTCGACGATGCGCGTCTCGCCGACCGCCAGATGAATACCTTTCGTCGTATGACCAAGGACGACGACCTTGTCGAGACCTGGCGGCGTCACGTCGAAGTAGGCTTGACCGCTGGGAGTGGGCAAGCACGGATCGCGACCGGCCTTCGCGCTCGCGTTCGACCAAAGCCGAGCGAGCTTGTCGCCGAAGCCCGTCGCGAGGACGTCGGTGATGGTCTGCCGGTAACAGAAATCGGCGGCGTCTTGATCGGCGAGCATGAAGGTCCAGACGAAATGGTCGGGGTCGGCGCCCGCGTACCCGAGTGAACCCGCAGTCGGAAGGGGGCTGGTCGCAGCGGCGGCGATGAGGCCGCTCACGGTCTGTACCGGATTGATCGATTTTCCGCAGTCGAGGACGACGGCGTACGCCACCTCGATGCTGCCGACGAGCGCGCTCCAGTGATATCCCGCGTGGTTGAGGTAACAGAGATCCGCAGAGTCGCCCTCGACGGTCAGGCTGGTGCCGGCCGGTAGATAGAGCACATAGAGCGTCTGCTCCGTCGCCGCCGGCCAGCCCGATTTCGGATCGGAGGCCGTCTTTGCGATGTAGTCCTCGAGCTCCTTCTGCGTCATCTTCGACGGCGGCGGCGTCGTCATGCGCACGTGATCGGCAGCGGTGCTCTTCGTCGGTCCGACGCCGTACTCCGAGACCGTGGTCTTCCAATACGACGACGCGCCGAGTTGATCGGCGAACGTCTCGACCGCGGCCACGTGCGCATCTCCCGGGTAGGTGACGGTGACGAGCTCGGCCGAGGTGAGCACTCTTCCGCCGCCAAACTGCATCGTCGGTTGATCGGGAGGGAACGCGGGATAGGTCGTGCTCGGCGCGCCGTGATCGTGCGTGGCGGCGTCGAGCATGCTGTCCGGCGTGCCGGACTCGGTGACACCCACGTCGGCGTCGGCGTCGGTTCCGCCTCCGGCCCCATCAAAATGGCCATCGGCGGCTGCATCGACCGCTTCCTCTGGATACCCCTGGGGTGAGCTGCACCCACCGCTCGCGAGGAGAAGGGAGAGGCCAGCACCGAGGACGAAGTGGCGATCGAGAGACGACGCGCGGATCGACATGACGAATGGTAACGTCGACGGTCGGTGAGTCCCACCGATTGCGTGGGAAAGCCGCGAGCGATCGACACGGAGCACGTTTCGGACTTACGCGAAAGGCTTGCGGTATGCGAGCTACAGCCGACGTCGGTCACGCGATGGAACACGTGGATCGCTGCCCACGCGAAGGTCCGCATGGTGGTGGAGCTGGGGCCCGACGTGATCGACGTCGAGCAGGTCGGGCCCTCGGTCCTCGCGGGCGGCGTTCTCTGGATCACGCCGACGCGCACGGGGCCGATGGAGTCCAATGACGAGGCGACGCATCTGCTACTGGCGGCGATCTCGGGAGACGCCGGCGTGCCGTGAAGAAGCGACGCGACTCTCAGCTCGGTCGCGCGGGCAGACTCTTCGGATTCGCTCCGGTGAGCTGCTTGATGGGCAGTACTCGTTAGCGTTCGACGCGGCCCCTCGCTCGATGCCCTCTGCGTCAGAGAATTCGTCGCCCGCAAGTTGGTCGGGTTGGTCGACGACTCATCCCGGAGGGTCCGGGTCGGCGCCAGATCCCGAGCCGACTGACCGCCGAGCATGGATCGAGTCAGGAAAAACCGACGACGAGTGCTTCAAAAGATGGACGCTATGTCCCCGGGACCTATCCGAGTGACCTTGAAGCTCACGCGTGAACTGCTTTGGGCGAGCTGAGTCGGCCGGACGGCGACTCGTCCATCCTTTTGACTGAGCTTCAGTCGGCCCGACGCCGACTCGCCGAGCCTTCCCGGTCACACGCGTCGGTCGGACGCCGACTCGTCGAGACTTCCCGGTCACTCGCGTCGGCTGGGCGCCGACTCGCCGAGCCTTTCCGGTCACACGCGTCGGTTGGGCGCCGACTCGTCGAGACTTCGTGGTGACAGACGTCGGTCGGACGGCGACTCGCGGACCTCGAGAAGAGAGCGGACTCGGTCTCGAGCTGACTCGTCGAGGGTCTGGGGACGCGACCCGTCAGCTCGGCCTTGCGGGCAGACTCTTCGGATTCGCTCCCGTCAGCTGCTTGATCGAATCCCACAGCAATTGCTTGGCATACGTCGGATTGTGCACGCCGAGGTCCTTGCTACGGGCGATGACGAGATGCGACGCAGAGCGAGCTGTTCGCCGCGAATAGGCTGCCGGACACACGCTCGAAGCATGGTTGGTGACCACGGGGAAGGGCCTGGTGTCGATTTCACGCAACCGCTCCGCGCCCCGCGTCGAGCTGGTGACGAGACCCGCGCACGTCGCGCGAGGTCGTCAGGAGGAGACCGTCCATCATGTCCGACGCATTCGATCCGACTCCCTACACCCGCGCGCCGCTGCTCAACGTTGCGAGCGCCGTCACGCTGGGCACCGCGCTGCTCGTGGCCATGCCGAAGAAGCCCGAACCGCGCCTTGCCAAGGCTGGCAAGCGGCTTCGCGCTGCAGTCGTCTCGCTGCAGCAGGCCTGGGTCGAGAGCGACGCAGCGACGGCACACGGTGATCCGCGTCCGGCCGATCAGGCGATCGACAACAGCTACGCCAATCTCTTCGCCCGGCTGCAGGCCTACGCGTCGCTCGACCCGGAGGTGCATCCGAAGGCCACGCGCGCGGCCGAGCTCATCTCGATCCTCTTCCCGACGGGCCTGACGTTCCTCAAGCTTCCATACGTCGAGGAGTGGGCCGAGAGCAAGAAGCGGCTCGACCGCATCGAGAGCGACGACCTTGCCAAGGACCTCGACGCCCTCGCGGGAAAGGAATTCCTAGGAGAGGTCCGGCGACTCCACGAGCGCTACGGCGAAGCGCTCGGCGTCACGAAGGTACGTGGACCGGCAGAAGCCGCCAGCATCGGCGAGCCGCTTCGGAAAGTCGCCGAGGCGGTCGTGCATTACGCGACGCAGATCGCGGGGCTCTACGATCCCGACGAGCCGAGCACGCTCGATATCGTTCGAACGGCGCTCGCGCCGATCGACGAGCTTCGCGTGGGCGTTGCCCGTCGATCGGCGGCTGGGAGCGAAGGCTCCGCGACATTGCCGGTTCCGCCGGTGCCGGTCGGGCCGGCGACGCCCGCGCCGGCAGGAGGGAGCGCGTCCCCGGGCCATTGAAGGTCGCCTGGCAAGTTCTGGGACGTCGGTATTCGCCTTGATTTGGCGGCTTCCGATGTCCCAGGACCCAGGACATCACGGATCGAGGCGACGTCTCGTTGTTCGATGTCCCAGGACATCGAGGACCGAGGCGTTGCCTCGTCTTTGGATATGCCCGGACATCGAGAATCGAGGCGCCGTCTCGTTCTTGGATGTGCTCGGACGTCGAGAATCGAGGCGGCGCGTCGCTTCTCGATGTGCTCGGACATCACCCGACGAGGCAGCACGGCATTTCGCCATGTGCGGGGGCCTGTCTGGCCGCGGCGACGTCATGATTTCCAAGTTCTGCGACATCCGGAGTCGACACGTCACTCGACTCTGCCTGAGCCAGACTCGACTCGGTCGGCGATGGCTACCGGGTCCGCGGCGACTCGTACAGCGCTATTTGGCGACACGGTGCCATGTGACGCACAACGCCCTCATCGTCACCCCGACCAGGGCGCCGCACTTGCCGCCGAGGCATGCGCCCGAGGAACAACGCGGGCACTCGTAGGCGTCGTCGCAGCTA
>JANYDK010000082.1 GCA_025363655.1 Deltaproteobacteria bacterium
CGCTTCCCTTTGTTGGTCGGCGCCGCGAGCAAATGCTCGCCGCTCCAAGCTCCGTTCGGGCTCGTCTGCCAGTTGTGATAGAGAACGTCGTTGGTGCCTACGTAAAAGACCTCGAGGCGTCGATCGGCGTCACGACCCACCGTGATCTGCTTTGCCTTGTTGGTCGGCGCCGCGAGCAAATGCTCACCGCTCCACGCGCCACCGGCCGAGGTCTGCCAATTGTGGAAGAGCACGTCGTTGGTGCCGATGTAGAAGACCTCGAGTCGACCATCGGCGTTTTGACCGACGGTGAGTTGCTTTCCCTTGTTGGTCGGCGCCGCGAGCAAATGCTCGCCGCTCCAAGCCCCGTTCGGGCTCGTTTGCCAATTGTGGAAGAGCACGTCGTTGGTACCGATGTAGAAGATCTCGAGTCGACCATCGGCGTTCTGACCGACGGTGAGTTGCTTTCCCTTGTTGGTCGGCGCCGCGAGCAAGTGCTCGCCGCTCCAAGCGCCGCCAGGAGACGTCTGCCACGTGTGGAAGAGCACGTCGTTGGTACCGACGTAGAAGACCTCGAGGCGGCCGTCGTCGTTTCGACCAACTGCGATCTCCTTGGCCTTGTTGGTCGACTCCGCCAGTAGATGTTCGGGGCTCCAAGCGCCGCCCGGCGACGTTTGCCACATATGAAAGAGCACGTCGTCGGTACCGAGGTAGAACACTTCGAGTCGGCCGTCTCGATTGCTCGTGACCGCCAGTCTCTTGCCCTTGTTGCTCGTACGACCGAGGTAGTTCTCTTGGCTCCAATTGCCATTGGCCGTCAGTTGCGTGACGTGGAACAGAGTGTCGTTGTCTCCGATGTAGAAGACTTCGAGGCGGCCATCCGTGTTGCGCGCGACGGCGACCTGCTTCGCGCGCTTGGTGAGCTGAGCGACCGGCCCTTCGTAAGTGCAGTGGACGACGTGCGAAGCGTCGATCGAGCCGTCGCTGATGACCTTCGCGCTCTCCGTCATGTCGATGTCGTCGCCGGATCCCGGGAGGACGGCCACGTTCGAGGAGAGCATCGCGTTGACGTCGACGAACTCGACATGTCCGAAGTTCGTCAGCTCGGTAATCTTGTCATTGACGTCCGGGCGCTCGACGATCCACTCGGCGCAATTGCCCCGGAGGGTCGTTCCTTTGGGGGCCGTGATGCGAAACGTCGTGGCGATTCCCGTCGTCGAGTTGCTGAAGAAGATGGTCCCGTCGGTCGGTGAGTCGACGGTGCAGATACAGGTGACTACGTCGTTCGGAGAGACGGAGAAGTTGGTGATGTCGACTGAATTTTCGGGATACCACTCCCACCACGCGGAGATGGTTCGCGACGTATTTCCGTCGAATTTCGCATCGCAATCGACGCCCGCTTGGAAGACGTCGTCCGAACCGTCGCCATCGATTCCGACCCATATCGAAGAATGGTATTGGACGCCATTTCGAGCGGGGGCATTGGGTGTCGGTATGGTCCATTGCCCCGACACCGACACGAACGTCGCGCCGGCCGGCGCCTGCACGACGGCGCCCGACCAATTGTCGGAAAACGCCGTGTTTGCCGTCTCCGCTCGGTGGCGCGGTCTGTGGCGTTTGGTCTCGGAGCGCTGGAATGTCGGCTCGATGAAGGTCATCGGTCGGCCGACGGCGCGTTTCCAGCGCTCGAGCAACTCGGGATGGTTCGTCGGCGGTCGCGGCATACCGCTCGCCTTCAGCGAGGCTTCATCGGCGGTGAACAGATCGAAGCCTTTTGCCGGAACCGGAAACGTCGTTACGGTGGCGCCACTGGGCAGAACGGTCTTGGGCATGGATCCTCACTTTGGGACGGTAGCTGCGCGCGCGAAGTGCTGCGCACGACCACGCTGCGTCCTTCGACGTGGAGTGGAACGGTTGTGGGAGCGAAAATGGATATGACACGACGAACGGCGATGCGGTCAAGGCCCAGAGGGAGGCGGCTCCGTTCACCGTGCGGATCGAACCAACATACCCTATGGGGTCATCCTCGAACGTCACGGGGGCTCCCCGCGGGGAGTGCCATGCTTTGCGGTGGACCTTGGGCTGTTACTCCGCCCGTCCGCCAGCAGCGACGCCATCGTCGGCGTTCATGGCAGCGGGTGACCAGGCGCCCCGCCCAACCGTTGCGCGATCCCTGCCATGCGGTCGACGACGTCGGCGAGCTCGGCGATCGCCAGGGGCTCACGGCGAAGCCGAGATACGACGAACGGCTGGCCACGCCCATGGAGGCCCGAAGGTGTGACCTCGACGAAGATACCGAAGCCGGCGAGCTCGCCGATGATCACCTGGGCCCCCGCCGGATCGACGGCCAGTGCAGGTAGGTTGGCCGCCACGAAGATGTCCAGGCGCGCCGGGTATCGTGCGTTGGTGGTGCTGCTTCGGGGCATGTAGCCGGTCGGGTCGAATTCGATCAGCACCGGAAAACCGATCGTCGCGCCGGTCGCGGCGACGTAGCCGGCCCCCGGGCAGAGGTTTCGGAGATTGTACGCTGCCGCCCAGTGCGCATTGAGCCATTGCACGGCATGGTCCAAGGAGACCGGTCGGCCTCCACGTGCGTGTGCGAGCTCGGTGATGGCCTGCTGCCGGTCGGCGGTTCGACGCTGGTTGCGCAGTACGATCCACGACACGGCCGCGATCACTACGAGAAAGACGGCCCAGGCCTTCACGGCCATTCCGATGCGGTCGGCCTTGGACCAGGCTTCGAGCGCCGCGAAGACCGCAAAGGCGCCGGTCGACGCGAAGGCGCCTGCCATCGCCGCGTGGAAGACGAAGGTGTCCCAAGAGGTGCCGTCGAAGCGCGCGGCCTGGGTGCGCTCGGCGCGTACGAGGTCCAGTGCTTCGCGCGCCAGCGTCGCGCGTTCGTCAACGGGCGCTTCGAGCTGCTCCGAAGACGGTTCGAGAGCGGAGGAACGATTGCTCCTACCGGTCATCGCCCACGCGCGTTACGGGCGCTTCGCACACGAACCGAAAAACGGCCCCGCCACGATCCCGAACGCGCCCGATGTCGTTGCCGCCCTTGCTGCAGCGAAGAGCGAGCCGCCCGGCCGCGATGAGCGCAAGTTGCTCCGCTGGAGAGATCGCAAGCCACTCGGCCCGCGCCTCCCGCGAGAGCTCCTCGTTCGCGTTCGGGCCGCGCACGAGCCGCGAGGTCCAGGTCATGGCTCGCGCCTTCCTCCGTGCCGCAGCGTCCACCCTTGAAGAGTAGCGCCCAACCAGCCAGCTGACACTCGCCGTCTTCGATGCGCTCTCTCGGATCATTCCGCGACGGGAGCCTTCACCCTCCACATCGGACGACACGCCATCGCTCGATCGAGGTCGCGAACGCGGAGGGCCGTGCGATCGAGCCTCGAAGGGGCGCTGTAGGGAGTCGTCCAGGATTCGCCAAGGGCCGGGGGGCGAGGTCTGCGGTTCTTGGTCTGCGGTTTCGTCTGCGGTTTGGTCTGCAGTTTGGATCTGCCTTACCCCTTCACCACTTCACGAGCGTCGGCTTCGTTGCATCGGTATGGCTCAAATCCCCATTCCCGACCTGCCCATACCCATTCATCCCCCAACACCGCAACACGCCACTCGTCACCGCACACGTATGCAGCGCGCTCGATCCCGATACGACGGTATCCGCCACCAACCCCGTCGCCGTCGGCACGTCGCGATCGGTCGTCGTCCCATCCCCGAGCTGCCCATATCGATTCTGACCCCAACAAATGATGTTGCCGTCCGACCGACGCGCACACGAATGCTCATAACCGAGACTCACCAACGTAAACGTCCCGAGCCCCTTCACCGCAACAGGCGAAAAACGATCGGTCGTCGTCCCATCCCCAAGCTGCCCATTCGCGTTCTTACCCCAACAGCGCAGGTCGGTGCCGACGACGACGCAGGTGTGGTGTCCGCCCGATCCGAGGAACGTCGCGCCGCTGATGCCGGTCACCTTCTTCGGGGTCGCGCTGTCGGTGGTGGTGCCGTTGCCGAGCTGTCCTGATTCGTTCGCGCCCCAGCACGAGACGGTGCCATCGGTGAGCAGCGCGCAGGCGTGCTCGCGACCGACCGAGATGCGCGCCGCGCCGTCGAGGATGTGGGCCGGCTTGGGATCGAAGCCGCGACCTCCCCAGCAGTAGACGCTTCCGCTGGTGAGTCGTGCGCACGTCTCGTTGGCGCCTCCCGCGACCTCGGCGACCGACCCCACGAGGCCGACGACGGGGAGGGGCTTCGGGTGCGCATCGACGTCTTTTGGGCCGATGCCGAGCTGCGCCGCGCCGTTGTCGCCCCAACAAGAGACCGAGTGATCGTCGAGCACCGCGCAGGTGTGCCCGTTGCCCGCGGCGACTTGCAGCGCGGGCGCGAGCCCGACGACGTCGACCGGCACCGGCCAACTGTCCCCGGAGTCGAGCGTGCGGCCGAGCTGGCCGGAGATGCCTTGTCCCCAACAGCGCAAGGTGCCGGCGCCGATGCGTGCGCACGTGTGGTAGCCGCCGAGGACGACTTCGAACGTCACGACCGGCTCGAGGACATCGGGCAACGCCGAGTCACGCGTATCCGGTACGAAGGTGTCGGGCTTGAACGTGTCGGGCAGGAACGTGTCGGGCTCGACGAACGTGTCGACGACGAACGTGTCGGGCACGCGGGTGTCGGGAAGCCGCGTATCGGGCAGGTGGGTGTCGAAGCCGGAGTCGACGAACGTATCCGTCGCCGCGTCGTCGGGCGCCTCACCGTCGTAGAGCCCGGTGCGCACCCCGCAGCCGGCGAATGCGACGCATCCGACGACCCCGATAGCCCCCACGACTCTTCGCGTTCCCATGGCAATCCATGCGTCGCGCGGCCGAGGCACCGCGTTACGTGCGATCGAAGCGGCGGTTGCCGGCGATCAATCCAAAGGAGGACCGCCGGCGGGAACGCCTACTTCTTCGTCTCTTGCTGCTTCTTCAGCTTCGCTTCGAGCTCTTCGATCTTCGCCGAGAGGCGCTGGACCTCGCTCTGGAGCTGCTGGAAGGGCGAGAAGCTGGTGAGGGCGGAGCGGACGCGCTCGTCGATGCGGCCCTGCAGCGCCTCGAAGGCCTCGCGGGACTGATCGAGGATGCCCTTCTTGTTCGGGTCAGCCTTGTCGTCCTTGGCCGGGGTGCCCCCGTACGTCGCGTGCTCGTCCACGGCGGCCTTCTCCTCCGGTGCCTTTTCCTCGCCGTCTTTCGGGAGGAGTCGACCGAGCGGGGTCTCACGGAGCTGCGACATCAGGCGCTCGCCGCGCTGATGGATGAGGTCGCGCAGCGTCGCGAGCGGCACCGAGCGGCTGTGCTGCTTCTGTTCTTCGTAGATGATCTGCGCGAGAGTGACCTCGGTGAGGTCGTCCTTCGTCGCGTTGTCGATGATCTGCACCTCTTCGCCGGCGCGGACCATCTCGGCGATTTGCAGGAGCGTGACGTAGCGGCTCTCGCGCGTGTCGTAGAGCTTGCGGTTGGAGTACCGCTTGACCACGCGCTTGCCGCGCTCGTGCGGCGGCTGGCTTCCCTGCGTCTGCACCGTGCCTCCTCTATCCGTTGCGATCGTCTTGACGCAGAGCGAAACGCCTGCGCTGCGCGGTGTCAAGGAGGCGCCGATGCGCCCCCCCAAGCGTCCGTCCACTGAGCATGCCACGCCTTGCGTCAGGAATGTTGGGATCGGGCAATTTGCCGTGAAATCTCTTCGATTCGGCCCGTTTACGGCTTGCCGGTGGCGGCCTTCAACTCGCCGTCGAGATGCGCCGCGTCGTAAAGGGCGACGTAGGCGTAGTACGAGGTGAGGACCCGCTTCGTGTACTTCCGGGTCTCTTCGTAGGGGATCGACTCGCACCAGAGGTCGAACGAGTCGGCCAGCGGCGGGTTCATCCACCTTCGGGTCGCGCCCTCGCCGGCGTTGTACGAAGGGATGGCGAGGGCGGGGTTCTGCGCGAAGTCGTTGCGCAGCTTGTGGAGGAACGCGGTGCCGATCGGGATGTTGATTTCCGGTTGCGTCAGCGACTTGGCGTCGCTCTGCAGCTTGAGCGGCTTGGCGTACGCGGCCGCGGTCGGGAGAATCAGCTGAAGGAGGCCGTAGGCATCGGCGTGGGAGACCACGTCGGGCTCGAACGCCGACTCCTCACGCATCACCGCCCAGATGACGGCCGCCGGCACGCCCTCGGCCGCGCTCGCCGCCGAGACGCTGTCGGCCCACGGACGCGGATAGGCGAGCTCCCACGCTTGGCGCCATTTTCCGCTGGGGAAATGGTGCTGCCACTCGGTGACCTTGCCCCGCGGAAAGTTGTGCGCGGCCCTCGCCTCACCGACCGCGGCGAAGAGCGCGGCGGCGATCCACTGACCGTCGGGATCTTTGTTGGCGTCCTTGAGGAGGCCGAGCGACGAGAGCTCTTTGCGCGCGGGCTCGATCTCGCCGACGCGCGCGAGCTCGACGGCGCGGAGGAAACCGGGCGTCGTCAGCTCGGCGCGATCGTTTGGGTAGAGCGCTCCCGGTACTTCGGCGCCGGTCGCGTTCTCGAGCGAGGCCTTGATGCTCTTCGCGTCTTCACCGCCGCGAGCCGCGACGCGCGCGTAGGCCATCGCCGAGGCGAAGGACAGCGGCTCGCTGCCGACGACGCGCCCGAGCCGCTCGAGACCTTCCTTCACCTTGCCCGTCTCGAGCTCTGCACGCCCGAGGAAGTACGACGCGCGCCCGGCGACGAAATAGCCGTCTTCGTGCGGCACGAGCGAGAGCGAGCGCTCGAGGAAAGGAACCGCTTCCTTCCATTTGCCCTCTTTCATGCGGGGCAGCGCGAGGCGGAAGAGCGCCTCGGCCTTCATGTCGCCGTCGGGATAATCGTCGGGGAGCGAGCCGAGCATCTTCTCGCCCTTGTCGGTCTCGCCTTGCTCGATCGCGATCAGCGCGCCACGAAAGCGGGCGTCGTCGGCGAGTCGGTGCTTGGGAAACAGCTTCTCGATCTCGGCGAAGCGAATGCGCGCGACCCCCGGCTGCTTGCCGGCCGCGAGCTTGGCCGAGTCGTAGAGGGCGGTGATCTTCGAGCCCTCGTCGGTGCAGGCGGCCGCGATGTCGCCATAGACGTCGATCGCCTTCGGCTTCTGCTTCGTCTTCTCGTGCACGCGCGCGAGGGCGAGCTCGCCTTTGCACCAGAGCTCTTTGCCCTTGTCCTTCTTGCCGCTGAGCGCGTTCAGCGCTTTTTCCAAGAGCGGGAGCGCATCTTTCGGTTTGCCGCCGTCGACGTAGGCGATGCCGGCGGTGATCTCTTCGGCCGGCGTCGGTGAGCCGAGCGTCGCTGCCGCTTTTTGATCTTTGGTCGCGAGGAGCGCCTTGCACTTCTGCTCGGCGTCCTCGGCGCGCGGGACGAGCGAGCTGCCCGGCACCTCGAAGCGCACGCGACGGGCACCCTTGGCCGCCTCGAGCGCCTGCGCCGCATCGGCCGCCGCGACGACCTCTTCTGCATGACGAATCGATGCTTCGACCCAACGACCGCCTTTTCGTGCCCCTTCGAAGGCCGCCGCGGCGCCCGCGTGATCGCCCTTCTGCGCCAGCGCCTCCCCGAGCGCGACGCGTCGATCGTTCTCGAGCGGCTCGATGTCCTTCACCGTTTCGAGGAGCGCCAACGCTTCGACGCCCTTGCCCTTCTTCGCGAGCAGCGCTGCACGTCGCACGTGCGCGTAGGGAGCGAGCGGAGACGCGTCGGTCACCAGCGCATAGGCCCCCTCGGCGCCATCGTCGTCCTTCGCCGCCACGAGCAGCCGACCGAGGAGAAAGCGCGCGCGATCGAGATCGTCACCGCTGAGTTTCCCTCCTTCGAGGACCGCGCGCAGACCATCGGCGGCGACGCGCCAGTCTTTGCGCGCCATCGCCTTGCCGACGACGTCGAGCGCAGGCTGCGCGACCAACGCAGTGACGGCTTGCGCATTCCAACCCGTGGAGGCCGTCGGCGGCGCGGTGCTCGCGGTCGTCGACCCGGTCGTGCTCGGCGCCGTCGTCGGCGTCGCGACCGTCGCGCTCCCACTCGGGGCCGGCGCCGGCGTCGGCGTCCCTCCCGCGCAGCTCCCCGCCTGCAAAGCGCAGAGCGACGCGGTGACGAAAATAGTCGGCGAAGGGAGGAGGGAACGCACGGTGCCGGGAGGATAGGCGCGAGATTGCGCGTGGGGAAACTAGCGACGAAAGAAACGACGGGTGTTCGTGGGGCATTCCGCACACCGCGCCCGCGCCCTGCGCCCGCACTTCGCGAGTCACGCATGCGCGGCTCGATGGGGCGTTCGCCATCGCCGGAAGTGATTCGACGACGTGCCTCCGCCGACGCTTCCATGCGTTTCGTCCTCTCGAACGCGATGAAATCCGCGGCTTCTTTTCCGGGCCGCACGGGGTACCATCGGCCCCCATGAGCTACTTGTACGGAGACTCGAGCCCTTCGCCGTTGCAGGTGAACATCATCGAGCTCCTGCGCGACGTGCTCAGTTTCTCGGTCGAGATGCTGCTCGCCGACGAAGAAGTGCGCGCGCTCAGCAAGAAGGAAATCGAGCTCCGCGGCTCGGCCGATGCAGAACACAAGCGCATCGAAGAGCTCTCGCGCATCGTCGCGCGCGCGATGGAAGGTGCGCCGACGGGCGGCGACGAGACGCCGACCGCGCACTGCGCGAAGGCAATCGTGCACGCCGCCGACGCTCAGGTCCGCGCCGCCATCGAGATGGTGCGCGCGACGTTGCTCGCAGAAAATAGGCAAATCGAGGCCCAGGCAGGCGAGCAGCGTCAACGGATGTTGAAGGCGCTCGAGGTCCTCCTCTGCAAGCACGATCTCCCCGACGGCGCCTGGAGCTTGCAGCTGCAGCAGCAAGGGGGCGCGCGCTACATCGGTCGCATCGCGCTCACCGCCGACTGCGGCGTCGAAGGGCTCCTCGAGCTCGAGGTGCCGCAGGTCGCGCGCATCGAACGTATCTTCGGCGGCCCGCTCGAGGTGCACGCGCCCGAGGCCGGCGGCTTCTTCCGCAAAGAGATGAAGATGAAGCCGCAGCGTCTCGATCGCTACGCGCTCACCGAGCTCTCGCTCACCGACGAGGGAAGCTGGCTCAAGCTCCGCCTCAACGCCGACGGCACCGGCGGAGGCTACGATCTCACCTTCGTCATTCGCGAAGGTCAGCCGCCCGAGACCCGCATCGCACGCGTCAGCGAGGTCGGTGAAGCGGCACCTTACGACGTCCTCGAGGCCGACGCGCCCAAGCTGCACCAGCTCCACGAACGCGTCGTCACTTGCGCCGAAGAGTGGCGCATGAACCGCAAGCGCATCCTCGAGGCCAAGCTCGACGATCTCGTCTTCGTCGAGCACGACGAGCCCACCGTCATCGTCGAGCGCCTCGTGGAACAACTTGCGCCCACGGTGCAAGAAGTCGCCCGGCGCTCGAAATCGTCGACCGAGCTCGTCATCAAGCAGCTCCTCGAGAACGGTCGCCGCGAAGAGATCTTCGTCTCCAAGGCCGAGCTCCTCGCCATCGTCGCCACCATCCCGCCGCGCCTTCGAAAGCTCTTCGTTCCCCTCGGCCTCGAAGAAGCCAAGCCATCGACGCGCCCGCCGCCTCCCAGTGCGCCCGTCAGACCGAAGCGCAAACCGAGCCTCCCGCCGCCCGGGATGGGCCCCGACGACACCGTCGAGATGCACGCCGAGATGACGTCCGTCTCTTCGATCGAGGTCGCGGCTGCCGAAGCTGCCGAAGCTGCCGAAGCCGCCGAAGTCACCGAAGCCGTCGTCGTCGAACAAGACGAGAAGTGAGCTTCGGCCCCTAGCTCGACGCCCGCGCTCTCGTCGCGCGCATGTGCCTCGCTGACGATCGTTTGGTCGGCATCTCCGCGACGTTCACTTCTTCCTCCGACCGGCGTGCGCCTCTTCGGCGCCCTCGTCCACCCGCGCCTGCTCGGCTGCATCTCGCAAGGCCCGCCACTCGGCTTGCACCTTCTCGACGACGTCGAGCCCAGTCCGTGACGCGATGACCTGCGTTCGCTGCGCGTTCTCCTTCGCTTCGGCCTTCGCCTTCAGCGAGGTCGCGGCGGTGGTGCGTTCGGCGGCGAGCTGGAGGCGGCGCTCTTCGGCGAGATTGAAGGCTGCGAGCTGCGCCAGCTCGCGAGGAGAGGCCGCTGGGGCGAGGGCAGTCTCTTCCGCAGTTCTCCGTGCCCACGCAGCAGCGCGTGCATTCGCTTCTTCGGCGGTGGCACGTGCGGCCAGCTCTTCGGCGGTCATTCGATCGCGCGTCGCCGACTGCATCGCGCGCGCGGCTTCGTCGAGGGCACGTTGCCGCACCGTGCGTACGACCTCGAGGGGCGGCTTCTTCGCCATGTGCGCAGTATCTCACGGGTGAAAACGGCCAAGGAGTCGGGCTCGCTGCTTGCGACGCGGGTAGTTCTTCGGCATCTATCGTCGGCCGATGACTCTTCGTCCGCGCGCTCGAAACTCCGTCGCGGCCTTGCTCTTCGCGCTCGTGCCCACGGTCGCGGTGATCGCGCCGCTCGCCTTCGCGCAAAGCGGCGCGGTTCCCAATGGTCCGGGCACGGCCAAGGTCGTCCCCGCGCCCTCGAGCTCGACGACGTCCGCGGGCCCGGTGGTCGTCGCGCCGAAGATCAAGACGTACGTCGAGCCGGTCTATCCACCGGAGCGTCTCGCCAAGGGAGAGAAGGCCGACGTCGTCGTCGAGCTGGTCCTCGATGCCACCGGCAAGGTGACGAACGCGAAGATCGTCCTCTCGGGTGGCGATGACTTCGACGCCGCCGCGCTCGCCGCCGCGCGTCAGCTCCTCTTCGAGCCCGCGACCAGCGACGGCAAGCCAATCCCCGCAAAAATAGCCAAATATCGCTTTCGCTTCGACTTCAAAGAGGTGCCGAAGGAGCCGACGCCGGGGCCGACGACGAAGCCCGAGGTGCCGAGCGCGCCGTCCATCTCCATCTCCGGAAAGTTGAAGACGCCCACCGAGGAGCCGATCGCCGGCGCAGTCGTCGTCGCTGCAGCGTCGAACGGTACCAAGGTGCAAGCGGTCACCGACGCATCGGGCACCTTCCTCTTCGCCGATCTCCCCGATGGCAAGTACGAGCTCCACGTCGAGGTCCCCGGCTTCGCGCCGTTCGTCGCCGACGAGACCGTGAAGAAGGGCATCGTCACCGAGGTCGTCTATCGACCGTCGCTCGCCGACGGGGGCATCGACATCGTCGTCAAAGGCGAGAAGCCTCCGCGCGAGGTGGTGAAGCGCGTCCTCGAGCAGCGCGAAATCAGCCGTATTCCAGGCACCAACGGCGATGCGCTGCGCGCCATCCAGAACCTCCCGGGCGTCGCGCGTCCTCCCGGTTTCGCCGGGCTCCTCATCATTCGTGGTTCGGCGCCGACCGACACCAACGTCTTCATCGACGGCACCCTGGTCCCGCTCGTCTATCACTTCGGCGGTCTCTCCTCGGTGGTGCCGACCGAGGTCGTCGAGAAGTTCGACTTCTACCCCGGCAACTTCGGCACCGAGTACGGCCGCGTGATGGGCGGCATCGTCGACGTCGCGCTGCGTTCGCCGACCAAAGAGGGCGCGCACGGCCTCATCCAATTCGACATCATCGACGGGCGCATCCTCGCCGAAGGGGCCATCGACTCCAAGACGCGCTTCCTCGTCGCCGGTCGTCGTTCGTGGGTCGACGTCTGGCTCAAGCCGGTCCTCGAAAAAACAGGCACCGGCGTCTCGACTGCGCCCGTCTATTACGATTACCAATTGATGCTCGAGCGTGACCTCGACGCCAAGACGACCGCGCGCCTCGCCTTCTTCGGCTCCGACGATCGCCTCGCGATCACGCTCAACACGCCGTCATCGGCCGATCCTGCCGCCGGCGGTGACATCTCGGCGCACACTGGTTTTTTCCGGCTGCAGGGGCGCACCGACACCTTGCTGACGAAGGACACACACTGGATCAATACGGTGGCGTACGGGCGCGACGTCATCGACTTCACGATCGGCGACTACTTCTTCCGGCTCAACTCGCACCCCATCACGTATCGATCCGACCTTCGCACCAAGCTCTCGAAGGAGATCGCCGTCATCGGCGGTGTCGACTTCCTCTGGAACCCCTTCGACGTCACCCTGCATTTCCCCCCTCCGCCGCAACCCGGCGAGGCCGCAGGGCCGTTCTTCGCGCGGCCCGCGCCGACGCTCTCCACCTCGTCGTCGCTCTTTCGACCGGCGATTTACGGGCTCCTCGAGCTTTCGCCGACGAAGGTGCTCAAGTTCCTGCCGGGCGTGCGTCTCGACTACGCCAAAGACAGCCAGCAGTGGAACTTGAGTCCGCGCGTGGCGATGTTCCTCGACATCGTTCCCGAGTTTCCGAAGACGACGCTGAAGGCCGCGGCCGGCGTCTTCTTCCAGCCGCCGCAGCCGCAAGAGAGCATCTCGCCCTTCGGCACGCCGGGCCTGAAGAACAACCGCGCCATCCACTACGACGTCGGCGCGGTGCAGCAGCTCACCAAGCAGGTCGACATCACCGTCGACGGCTTCTACAAAGATCTGAGCGATCTCGTCGTTCGCAAGAGCTCCGCGAGCACCACCGCCAGCGGCATCACCTACACCAACGACGGCATCGGGCGCGTGCTCGGCCTCGAGGTGCTGCTCAAGTACAAGCCCGACGATCGCTTCTTCGGCTGGCTCGCCTACACTCTCTCGCACAGCCAACGTCGCGACACGGCGGGCGCACCGTGGCGCAACGCGCAGTACGATCAGACGCACATCTTCACCATCCTCGGCAGCTATCGACTCGGTCGCGGCTGGGAGCTCGGTGCGCGTTGGCGATACGTCAGCGGCAGCATGTTCACACCCAACCACGGCGGCGTCAGCGATTTCGACGCCGGCTCGTACGCGCCGATTCCCTCGTATCCGGCGTTCGGCGAGCGTCTGCCGGCGTTTCACCAGGGCGACATTCGCGTCGACAAAGTCTGGAAGTTCTCCAGTTGGAAGCTCTCGGCCTATCTCGACGTGCAGAACGTCTACAACCACGCCAACCCCGAGGGCGTGCGCTACAACTACAACTACAGCCAACGCGACATCATCACCGGCCTGCCCATCATCCCCAACCTCGGCATTCGAGGTGAGCTATGAAGACTGCTTCACGCGTCTCGAGATTCTCGCGATTCTCAATGGCGTTCGGCATCCTCGCCCCGCTGGCCACGCTCTTCGCTTGCTCCGGCGATTTCGATCCCGTCTCGCGCATCACCGACTTGCGTGTCCTCGCGGTGCACGCCGATCACACCTACGCCAAGCCGGGCGACACCGTGCACCTCGACACGCTCTGGTTCGCGCCGAAGAAAGACACGCGCGGTCGCAGTTGGGTGTGGGCGCGCTGCGTCGATCCCGACTCCACGAGCGTCGTCGGCTGCTTCCAGGCCATCGCCAAAGAGCTGCGCGACAACCCCATCGATCCGAGCACCCTCGATCCGAGCAAGCCGCCGCCCGGCCCCTTCCTCAACTTCTTCATCCCCGGCACCGTCACCGGTGGCCGCGACCTCGACACGATGGACGTCACCGTCCCCACCGATGCGCTGAGCCGCCTCAACGAGAACGCGCGCATCAACGCCACGGTCGGCGTCATCACCATCGTCTGCCCCGGCGCGGTCACGCTCGTCGACCCCAACACCCTCGGCCCCACCGACCTGCCCATCAAGTGTCTGGAAGACGGCACGAACCGTGATCTCCCGCTCGACGAGTGGGTCATCGGCATCAAGCGCATCTTCGTCCGTCAAACCGATCAGAACGCAAACCCCGTATTTTCTCGCGTGAAGTGGGACAACGAAGAGTGGAAGGAAGGCGACGTCAAAGAGGTCACCGCCTGCGACACCGACGGCAACCGCTTCGATCGTTGCGACGACTCGCTCGCCCACGAAGTCGCCATCGAGCTCACGCCCGAGAGCTTCGAATCGGGCACCGACGAAGCCGGCAGCTCCTTCACCGAACAACTCGTCGCCCAGTACTACGCGACGCAAGGCCTCTTCGAGAACGAAGTCCGCATCGCCCGCAACTCGGCGACGAAGTTCGTCGCGCGGACGGTCGACGTGAAGGATGGCGGGAATTTGATCACGCTGTGGCTCGTCGCTAGGGACAATCGGGGTGGGGTTTCGTGGGTGACGCGGCAGGTGAGGGTCAAGTAGCCGCGCCTGCGCCTACGCCCGCGCAGGCGTAAGATGCGGCATCCTCATGAAGTGCTCCTCTTCCTGCTGCGCCGTCGCGATCGCGCTCTCGCTCTCGCTCTCCGTATTCGGTTGCGGCAGCAGCAGCGACGCGCCGGCATCTCCCGACACCGGAACGCCCATCCTCGACGCAGGGGCTGATTCGCCGAACGACACCGGCGATACGGGTCTCGATGCTGGATTCGTCCTCGCACCTGGCGAGGTCGTCGAGGTGCCGCTCGATGGGACGAGCGGATCGGTGCGGCTGGCGACGCCGAAGGGGTCTGAACGTTTCGTCGCCATCCTCGCCTCGACCACCTTCACGAAGAGCACGAGACCGCTCGCCTATGCGCTGACGTTCGATCCTCTGGCGAGCGCGCCCGAGCCCAAGCTGGTCACCGGTTGCTCGCTCGTCGACGGACCGTGGAAGGGCAAACCGCCGCCGGCAGAGACGGCGCCGAGCGGCACTGCGCCGGCGGTCGGCACCACGCGCACGCTCCAGGTCTCGACTTCGTCTGGTTTTCAAGCCATTCAAGCGAAGGTCATCGCCGTCGGCACGAGCTCGGTGGTGTGGGCCGACGTCACGCCCGAGCATCCGGCGAACCTCGACGCGGCGTTCGTCAGCGCCTTCCTCGCCGAATACGACGCCACCATTCTTCCGCGCGAGCGCGCCATCTTCGGCGTCGAGTCCGATCTCGATGGCGACGGTCACGTCGGGCTCGTCTTCACGCCGCTCACGCACGACACCGCGGTCGCCTTCTTCACCGGGTGCGACCTGCTCTCGACGCTCTCTGGATGCGACCCCGGCAACGGTGGCGAGATGATCTACCTGACGCCGCCCGACGTCATCGATCCGCCCTACAACACGCCGGCGGCGATGAAGGAGATCCTCGCCCACGAGACTTCGCACCTCATTCACTTCAATCGAAAAGTGCTCAAAAACAAGCTCTCCGACTGGTCGGACAGCGGGTACATGATCGAAGGCGTGGGGGGTTTCGCGCAGGACGTCATCGGATACCAAGCCGGCAATTTCTACGTGACGATGGCGGCGCTCGACGGCATCAACGACTTCTCGCTCTCCGACGTCCTCGTCGATCACACGAGCTACGACACCAAGCGCGACGGCGTGCTCCGCGGCGGCGGCTACCTCTTCGTGCGTTGGCTCTACGATCGCGCTGGCGCCGACGTCGCGCTCGCCGATGGCACCCTCGACGGCAAGGGCGGTCCAGCGATCGTCCGCGCGCTCCTCGACGCGCCTGCGTCGGTCGGCAAGACGCTGCCCACGGCATCGGGCTCGTCGATCGTCGATCTCGGAATGGACTTCTACACCACGGTCGCGATGAGCAACCGCGAGGAGCGCGGCGAGGCCAAGGCGGCGAATCCGTGCTTCGAGTACCTGAAGCCCTCGGACGATCCGGTGACCGGCAAATCGCGCGGCGCCGACGTCCTCGCGTCGTTCCACGGCATGGCGATGAAGGGACCGGCGGTGCAATCGACCGACAAGATGGATGGTCTGCTTCGCCTCGGCGGCGTCGAGTACGTGCAGATTCTCTCCGTCGCGGGGCAGCCCGAGGTCGACGTGACGTTGAACGTCGACGTGGCCGCGGGCGCGAGGCTCAGGATCGGTCGGATTCGTTGAGCTAGGCGGTCGAGGTTCGTCGACGGCGCGCGACGAAGGCGCAAACGAGGGTCAACCCGATCGCGAATAGACCACGATTCTCAGACGATCGTGCACGCTCGTCGAGCGCGCATCCGCCGCTACTTCCACCTCCGCCACCGCCGCCCGTATCGGCGAGAGGGCCTGCATCGACGCCGCCGTCCGCATCGGGCGGAGGCACGGTCACGGCGGCGAGCGTGTAGGCGACATCGGTCTTCTTCGAGGAGCGTCCGGCGAGGAGGACGAGGGTCTCGCCCGTGACCACCGTCGGCAGCTTGGCGGCGAGATCGACGCGCGCCTTGCCGTCTTGCAGCGGCAGCGCGACGCCACCGAGCCGCGTGTCGTCGGCGGTGAGCTGGATCATACGTGGCGACGGATCGCGCAACATGACGTAGCGCGTGGAGTAGCCGGCGGTGGTGCCGCTCACCTGCGTCGGCAAGCCCATGGGGAATTCGACGGGCGCGGGGATCATCGGATAGATGGCGGCGCTCGCGTATCCACCGGCGCTGCCTGCGCGCGTGCCGGTCGCAGCGTTCCAAGTGGCGAAGAGCGCGAAGTCGTCGGCGAGCGTCGTCTTCTCGCCGGCGAGCACCTGATCGACGTGATCGAGCACGGGACCCGCGCCAGTGCCGATGTTGGCGAAGATCTTCTGGATGACCTGCGGGCCGTGCGTTTCGCCGAGAAAGACGGGAAAAATCGCCGATCCGTAGAGGTATCCGGCGACCGCGCCGCCGGCCGGTGCGTCGAGAGGACGCTCGACCTGCGAGAAGAAGTCGGGGAGGAAGCGCTCGAGATCGAGGAGCTCGGGGTAGACCTGCTTGTCGGCCCACTCGGCGGTGCCTTCGGCCCAGAAGCGATCGATCGTCGAGTCGTAGCTGTTCTGCACGAGGTGGAAGAGCTCGTGCGGGACGACCGTCTTCGCGCCTTCGAGGAAGTTCTTGTAGCCGCGACCGGCGAACGTGTGATCGACGAGGAGGAAGCCTGGGCACACGGTGGTCTTGCCTGGGCCGGCCTTGCAACGCTCGCCGACCGTGAGGCCGTCGGAGCCGGTGAAGGAGATGAGATAGACGTCGATGCGACCGTCGCCGCCGTTCGAGGCGCAGGCGGGAAAATCGCCGTCACGGAGCGGCGTCTGGTAGCCCATCTTGGCGTACTGCGCGAGCGCGTTCTCGAGAACGACGCCGACGTTCGCGACCGAGTCGGGCACGCCGTCGGCGCGGGTGCTCGTGAGCGGCGGCGCATGTTTTCCCGAGGGTGCGTACCAGATGCGGCCGTTGCCTTCGGGCGTGTCGAAGGAGGTCGCGGCGGCGTCATAGACGTAGCCGAGGTATCCGCCGGGATCGGTCGGACGCTCTTGCGGACAATCGTCACCGGCAAACGCAGCTGTCGGCGTCAAGCATGTGAAGAGCGCCGTCGCGAAGGGCGCGAACCCGAGAGCCGCGGCGATGCGGCGATGCGTCGTCATTCGAGGTTCATTTGAGCGCGGCGTACCGCAGCTTGTAGCGCCCACCCGCAGTCCCGTCGGTGCCGTCGGCGTTCGAGTAGTACGACTGCAGCTCGACTTTGTAGAAGTCGCCCTTCGAGCCGCGGACGAGCCACACGCTGCCGGCCTTCGGCGTCACCTTGGTCGTCGCCGAGTCGTAGGCATACCAGCCGTCGAACGACGTCTTCACCGAGCCGATGGCGTCGACTTGGAGCACGCAGTCGGAGTCGAACCAACTCTCGGTCTTGAAGGTGGCGGAGCTCGCGTCGGCGACGGTGATGGTGTCGAAGGCCTTGCTCGTGAGCATCGCCGCGCCGCCTCCCCCCGGTCCGCCGTCGCCGCTGTTGGTGTGGAGAATCGGGCGTTTGAGCGCCAAATCCCAGTTGGCGGCGGTGTACGAGGCTTTGTCGGTGAGGTCGACGCGCGTGCCCGTCGCCAGATCGACGTAGACCCAAGGGTTGTTCTTGGCGGCATCGACCCCGCCGGCGGAGGCGTCGATGAAGAGTGTCTTCACGCCGCCCGTGTCGGAGAGCGTGGTGACGGCGCCGCTCGAGACTTTGTCGATGGGACCGAGCGCGGTGTCGCGCGCCGAGGTGCAGACGCTGCCGCCGGTGTCGATGGGCACGTCGGTCGCAGCGTCGCTGCCGGTGTCGACGGCGACGTCGGCGCCGAGGTCGGCGGTGCCGCTGTCACTCGCGGGAGAAGTGCCGCCGCTGCTGCTGCTGCAACCGAGCGAGCTGCCGAGCGTGACGAGCGTGACGAGCGTGACGAGCCAACACGCGAGCGGTCGACGGAGGAGAGTCATGGGCATGGGAAGCATGAGAAGAGGACAAAGGTAGCTCAGCGAACGGTCACGTCGAGGACGAACGGCGGGGGCAGCCGGTCGCCGTTCTTGGCGGTGATGGTGATCTTGGCATCGCCTTTGGCGACCGCGTCGAATCGATACACATGAAGGAATCGCCCGCCGTCGATGTCGCCGCTCGGTTCGGCGATCTTCTTTCCGCGCGACTCGACCGCCGCGCCGCCGATCACCGCTACGTCCCATTCGAAGCCCATGCCGTTCGAACGTGGGCTCGTCAGCTCGACGTCGAAGGCGCCGAGGACCACGTCGACGTGCTTGCCATTCGAGGCCTGGAGAAACTTCACCGGCGTCGCATCGACGTGATCGAGCGCGTCGGGCCCGGCCTGCCCAGAGTCCTTCTTGTCGCGACAGCCCATCAGCGCGAAGGCCGCCAGAATCAGGGTGAACCTTCGCGCTCGAAAACATGTGCGCACGCGTCAACGTTAGCTCACCCGGCCAGCTCCGCCGCACGGTATACTGCGAATCGTGGGGAAACCGCCGGAGGACGGGCGCAACACGACGCCATCGATCGGCCCGGCGACCGTGAGCGGGCCGCCGCCGGAGGAGTTCCCCGCGGCCGCCGAGCACCAGCCGCGGCTGACGATGGATCCGCGCGTCGGCACCGTGCTCTCCGATCGCTACATGGTGATGAAGCGCCTCGGGCAGGGGGGCATGGCGCGCGTCTACTTGGCGCGGCACCAAATCATCGGTCGCAGCGTCGCCATCAAGGTGCTGCTCCCGCACCTGGTCGAGGACGCGCTCATCGTTCGTCGCTTCGTCAACGAGGCGCGCGCCGCCGGGATGATCGGCCATCCGAACATCGTCGAGTCGGTCGACATCGGCACCACCGACGACGGGCTGCCGTTCCTCGTCCTCGAATACCTCGAGGGCACCAGCCTCAGCGACGAGGTCGTGCGCGTGGGGCCGATGCCGGTCGAGCGCGCGGTCGGCATCGCCCTGCAAATCGCTTCGGCGCTGGCGGCGGCGCACGCGCAGTCGATCATCCATCGCGATCTCAAGTCGGAGAACGTCTACCTCGTCGAGCGCGACGGCCGCGCCGATCACGTGAAGGTGCTCGATTTCGGCGTCTCCAAGTTCGCCGGCGGCGTCAAAGATCAGAAGAGCCTCACGGCGCAGGGCTCGGTCCTCGGCACGCCGGAGTGCATGGCGCCCGAGCAGTTCATCGATCCCGACTCGGTCGACGCGCGCATCGACGTCTACGCGCTGGGCGTCCTTCTCTACGAGCTGCTCGGCGGGAAAACGCCTTTCCACGGCATCCCTTTTCCCAAGGTCCTGCACAGCATCGTCCACGAGGTGCCGGCGCCGCTCACGCAGAAGCGGCCCGACGTGCCGACGGAGCTCGACGCGCTGGTGCAGCGGGCGATGGCCAAGTCGCGCGACGATCGTCCGGCGTCGATGGACGAGCTCTACGAGATGCTGTTGCCGTTCGCTGGCAAGGCGCCGCCGCCGAAGTTCGTCGCCCGTCCGTCGACGCCCGACGGCGCGGGCATTCCGATGACCTATCGGCTCCCTCCGCGGGGCGCTCAGTCGACAGCGCTGAAGGCGTCGGCGCCCGCCGAGTCGTCGGCCGATCGAACGATGGTCTCCGGTCCGCACGCGCTCGGGCTCGGCGCGACGCAACGAGACGGTGCAGCGCCTCCGCCGGTGCGCGTCGTGGGCGCAGCTGCTCCACATGGCACCGATGGTCGTTCGACAGCCTCCGCAACCTCGGCGCCGGCAACGCCACAACGCGAGAGAGCGGGCTCGCGACTCTCGATCTTCGTCGCCCTCGCAATCGTCCTCATCGGCGCACCGGCCACCTATTTCGCGCTAAGAAGTGCCGGAAAAACGAGCACCGAGGGCTCTTCGACGACCCCGACCCCGCCTCCGCCCGCGAGCGGAACGGGCTCTGCGACGATCGCTGCGAGCACGACGACGAACATGACCGCAAGCGCGAGCGACAAGCCCGCGGGCGCGAGCGCGACGACGACCGTACTGCCAGCGAGCAGCGTCGCCCTCGCGGTCCTCTGCCCGTTGCCCGGCGCGCGCGTCACCTTCCGTGGCCGTACGACGGCGCTGCCGTTCACCGACATCGTCAGCGCCGGCACGCAGACCGAGCCGATCGAGGTCAGCGCCGAAGGGCACGAAGGCCGTCGCTACTTCGTCCGCGTCGATCATCCGATGTCGGTCACCGCCAAGCTCCCCACCGGCAAGGCCATCGTCGTCGACGCCACCGCCGCCGAGACCAGCGCCGCGCTCTCCGGAGGAGCCCCGGAGATACAGAAGTTTCCCGGTGCTCCCACGACCTCGGCGAAGGCGAGCGCGTCCGGCAAACCGACCGACGACATCACCTTCGATCGCTGAAAGCGCACCATGAACCGACGTCAGCTCACCGCCGTCGTCGTCCTCGCCGGGCTCTCCATCGCGGGCGCGGTGCTTTCTCCGGTCGCGCACGCCGACGACGTCGCCGACGAAGCCGACCTCCAGTTCCAACTCGGCGCCACGCGCTACAAGGCCGGCGACTTCCTCGGCGCGCTCGAGCACTTCCTCGCCAGCAACCGCCTCGCGCCCAACCACAACGTCGTCTTCAACATCGCGCGTTGCTACGAGCGGCTCGAGCGCTACGCCGATGCATATCGATCGTATGCAATTGCCCTCGAGGGTGAGCAGAACCCCGACAAGCGCAAATCGATCAGCGATTCGCTGGCCGAGATCACGCCCAAGGTCGCGGTCCTCGACGTCGAGACCGACCCTCCCGGCGCCACCATCTACCTCAATCGGAAAGACCTCGGCGCACGTGGCGCGGCCCCACGACTCTTCGGGCTCAGCGCCGGCAAGTACACCGTCATCGCCGAGCTCGCCGGCTACGAAGCGAAGACCTCGGGCGAGGTGACCATCGCGGTCGGCACCAAGACCACCGTCAACCTCGCGCTGGTACCGCTCCTCGCCACCGTCACCGTCACGGGCGCGGCAGCGACGGGCGCATCGGTGCGCGTCGACGACGCCAACGGCAAGGCCGAGTGCGTCGCTCCTTGCAGCGTCAAGCTCCTGCCTGGTCACCACACGCTCTTCCTCACGCGCGAAGGCTTCCAGCGCGCCGAAGTACCGCTCGATCTCGCGCCCAAAGCCACCCTCGAGGTGCGCCCCCCGATGTCGGTGCAGACCGGCAGCGTCGTCGTCAACTGCGACCTCCGCGGCGCGCTCATCGAGGTCGACGGAAAGTCGATGGGCTTCACGCCCGCCGTCGTTCAAGTGCCGCTCGGCGATCATCAGCTCAAGATCTCGCTCGCCGGCTATCGTCCGGAAGAGCGCCTGGTCAAAGTCGGTGCGACGGGCGACACGACGGTCGAGGTGCAGCTCACCGAATCGTCCGAGGTCATCGCGGCGTCACGCGCGGCAGAGTCGGTCGAGGACGCCCCCGCCTCGGTCACCATCATTCCCAAGTACGAGCTCCTCGGGATGGGCTATCCGACCATCGCCGAAGCGCTGCGCGGCGTCCGCGGCGTCTACGTCAACGACGACCGCAGCTATTCGAGCCTTGGTTTTCGTGGCTTCGCGCATCCGGGCGACTACGGCAACCGGGTCCTCGTCACCATCGACGGGCAACCGACCAACGACAACTACATCGGTTCGTCTTACGTCGGCTTCGACGGCCGCGTCGATCTCGACGACGTCGATCGCATCGAGGTCATTCGCGGCCCGGGCTCGGCGCTCTACGGAACGTCGGCCTTCTTCGGCGTCGTCAACTTGGTCACGCGCAGTCGCAACTCGCCGACCCACGTCGAGGCCGGCGTCTCCGCGGTCGAATACGGCGTCCTCCGCGGCCGCATCCACGCGACCTACAAGATCGACGACGAGGCCGGGTTCTGGATGTCGCTCTCCGGAGCGCGCACGCCCGACGGCCGCGACTTCACCATCGCCGAGTACGCCACCGACGGCGCGACCGGCCAGAGCATCGGCAACGACGGCTTCAACGCCGGCACGCTGAGCGGCCGCGCGTGGTGGAAATCGCTCACTTTCCAGTGGTTCTACACGGCGCGGAAGAAGCGCCTTCCGACCGGCATCTACGACAGCGACTTCCCTTCGCACGACACCACGTTCTTCGATCGTCGCGCCTTCGGTGAGCTGCGCTTCGAGAAGGCCTTCGGCGAGACGCTGGTCTTGAGCCGCGCGCACGTGAACGTCTACAATTTCGATCAACAGCTCGCGTATCCCAACGATCCGGCGAACGACACCACCGGCTACGAGACCGACAGCTTCCGCGGCACTTGGTTCGGCCTCGAGCAGCGCGCGGCGGCGGCGCTGGTCCCCAATCGTCTCCGCGTCACCGTCGGCGGCGAGGGGCAATACCACCTCAAGACACATCAATTCAACTCGACCGAGTTCGGCGGGAGCCTCCTCGATCGCAACGATCCATTTTGGCTCGGCACTGGCTATTTACTCGCCGATTGGACGCCGACCTCGGGCGTGAAGATCTCACCCGCCGCGCGCGCCGACTACTATTCGACGGTCGGATTTTCGGTCAATCCGCGCCTCGCGATCGCGCTCCACGCGACGCCGACGACGACCGTGAAGATCCTCGGCGGCAAGGCCTTCCGCGTCCCCAGCGTCTACGAGCTCTTCTTCGTCTCGGGGGCGCAACGGGCGCCGAGCTCGCTCAAGCCAGAAGAAATCTACTCGGGCGAGCTCGAGCTGAACCAACGCTTCTCGAGCACCGTTTCCGCCACGCTCGCGGGCTACGTCAACTACGTGCACCGCTTGATCGTGCTCCAGGGCGGCGGCTCGACGGCCGATCAGAACTACTACGCCAACTCCGACTTTCCCGTGCTCTCGAGCGGCTTCGAAGGAGAGATACGGCGCGACTTTCGCCAAGGGTGGATGATCTCCGCGCAAATTTCACTGCAGAAAACCCGCTATCTGCACGCGGGCAGCGAGCGTCGCGAGGTCCCCAACTCGCCCGAGCTCCTCGCTGGGGCGAAGGTCGGCATCCCCATCTTGCAGAAGGTGCTCGGCGTGATGTCGCGCTGGTCGCTCCTCGGTCCGCGTTGGGATCGCAACGAGAAGGCCGCCGATCCGCCGCAAGGAAAGCTCGACGGCGCGCTCGTCTGGGACGTGGTCTTCGGCGGCGAGGCCGAGCACCTCGGCGTGCGCTACGGGCTCGGCGTCTACAACGTCCTCGACACGCGCTGGGCGACGCCGGTGAGCGGCGAGTTCCGCCACCGGACGATGGTGCAGAGCGGGCGCACGCTCTACCTCTCGCTGGCGGTGACGATCTAGTTCGGGAATAGCCGAGCTCGCGAAGGCGCTGAGCTGACGGGAGGAAGCGCGTGACGATGAAGCCCCCGCGGCGCCTGATTTCAGCCCTTTCGCTGCTCGCGACGCTCGGTCCGGCGTCTCTCTCGGGCGCTTGTGTCGATACGACGTACGCGCGGCCGACCACGGTCGACGACGGGCGCACCGACGATCACTGGCTCGACGGCCCGCGTTGCACCGCGAACACGCCCTTCGATCCGGCGCTCGAGACCGAGGTGATCGAGCCGGGGACGGGCGAGATCGTCGAACGAGGAATGACGGTGCGCGTGCACTTCCTCGTCACCACGCCGAGCGGCACCGTCCTCTACGACACCCACGCGCATGGCTCGCCACCGGACGACGTCGTCGTCGGCAGCACGCCCGTCGTCTGCGGTTTCGAGCGAGGGCTCCTCGGGATGCACGCCGGAGAACGTCGTCTGATTCGCGTCCCGTGGACGCTTGCGTTCGGAGAGGACGGTCGCTTTCCGAACGTCGGGCCTCGCAGCGACCTCATTTTTTTGGTCGATCTCTACTTGCCCGTCGATCACACGAATCCGGTGATTCTTCCGCTGCCGCAAGGGTGGTCGAAGCCCAGCTTCAGCGCCACCCGGCCCATCCGCATCAACCGCTGACTCCTTCGAGTCGACTCACTTCAGGTCGATCGGATACTGAATCACGCTCTCGGCTTTCGGGTCTTCGTCGCCTTTGGCGTTCTTCCCGGTGGGAAATTTGAAGGCTTTCACCTCCGTGAGGATGCACTTCTTCAGCTCGGCGTCGGTGATGGTGGTGGTGTCTTTCACCTCGTCGCTCGCCGTGACGGTGCCGCCGACGACGGTGACCTTCATCATCAACTTGCCGACCGCCGCCGCGCCCTTCTTCGCCTTCATCGCGTCGAGGTAGCAGCGGCCGATCGCCAGCTTGTTGTAGAAGAAGACCTTCTTCACCCTGTCGTAGTCGAGCTTGGCGCCGGTGACGGTCGCGCTCGCGCCGTCGACGTCGATGCCGAGCGAGAACTCGACCGGATAGCGAATGGACGCGACCGCCTTCGGGTCGTGCTCGCCCTTGTCGTTCTTGGCGAGGGGCATCTTCATCTTCAGCAAGACGCCGATGATGCATTTGTGCGCGTCCTCGAGCTTCATCGTCGACGCGTCGCGATCGGTGTCGGCGGCGATGACCTTGCCGTTCTGCGTGTCGAGCATGAGGACCACTTGCCCTTCGGCGAGCGCGTCCTTGTTCAGCGCCTTCTCGTAGCAGTCGTGCATGTCCTTCAAGTACGGCGAGAGGGCGGTCTCGAACTCTTCGCGCTTGAGCTTGCCGTTGGCCGGCACCGCGCCGACTTTGGCGGGCCCCGCGGCGGGCTTCTTGTCGGCGGCTTCGCTCGACCCAGCCATCGAGGCGACGGCAGCGGCCGAGGCGAGGGCAGCGAGTGCGGCGACCAGGAACGAGGGCAGGCGGCGGGACATGCGTGAAACCTCCGAGGCGTCACGGTGAACGTGAGCAACCCCATGGAAAGACGAGCTGGTGGCGTCGGGATTCACGTTTACAGCAAAAACAGGGCCGCAAACGATACCTACTCGATGATACGCTGTCAGCGCCTGGCCACCACGCGACCCACCCGAAGCAGCCAGCGGCCTACCCAGCCTGGCGCGGTCATCGGCGACTACTCCCTCCTCGGGCGTCGCGCGGTCGACGACTTCTGGGCGCGTCACGTCGATGGGACGAAGGTGCTGCTCGTCGTCGGCGGTTCCACCGCTTTGGCCATCGAGTCGCATGCCCTCGAGTCGATGCAGAGCAAGCTCCCGGTCCCCTCGGTCGTCGCCGGCGGTGAGGACCCGAAGCACGGTCCTTGGATGGCGCTCGGCCTTCCTCCCGCCGGTGCCGCGGCGCCGAGCTGGATTCGCGACGTGCTGACGCCCGATCAGGCGATCGCGCTCATCCATCAAGCGGTCGACTTCGCCGAGCAGTTGCAGGAGCACGGCATCGGTTGGGCGCCGCGCGTCGACGACTTCTACGTCCACGAAGGGCGGCTCGGATTGCGTCGATTGCGCGGCGGAAGACGCCTCGCCAAGCGCGGCCACATCGATGCGCGTCACGTCGTCGAAGAGCTCGGTGGGGCGCTGCTCGCCGAGCCGGGCACGCTCTTGCCGCCGTCATTCCTTCACTTCGTGCTTCCGGGACGCGTGCCGCGTGAGGGCGACGATCGCACGCTCGCCGCCGTTCGCGCCGGTCTCGCCGCGCTCGTCCCCGACATCGCCGTGCCGCCCGACGACGCCGTCGGCCTCGGAACCCTAGGCGATCAAGGCCTCTTGCGCGAACGTCACGAAGACGCGGTCGCGGCTGCGCGTGGGGACGACTTCGGCGTCCTCGTCGTCTGCGACGGAGTCTCGGCCAGCTATCGCAGCGATCTCGCGAGCAAGCTGGCGGTCGAGACGGTGCGCACGCGCCTCGTCGAACAACGGCACACCTCCGAGCCGACGGGCGCCATCCATGGGGCCATTCGAGAAGCTCACCGCGCGATTTGCCTCGAGCGCGATCGCACCGGCGACGATCCCGCCGGCACCACCATCGTCGCCGCGCTCGCGCAGAAGCGGCGCATCGCCATCGGTTGGGTCGGCGACAGTCGTGCGTATTGGCTCGGCACCGGCGGCAACGTGCTCCTCTCACGCGATCACTCGTGGCTCAACGACGTCCTCGTCAGCGGCGTGATGACCGTCGAAGAGGCGCTCAGCTCCCCGCACGCGCACGCCCTCACGCGTTGTCTCGGCCCGCTCGAAGGCGGCGATCCGCTCCTCCACGCCGAGCCCGACCTCCTCGAATTCGACGCGCCTGGCCCTGGCCACGTCGTCCTCTGCAGCGACGGCTTGTGGAACTATTTTCCCTCCGCCGACGATCTCGCGGTCCTCGCGTCGCGTGCTGGTGAGCCACCACGTCCGGCGGCGATCGCGCGCATCCTCGTCAACGCTGCCCTCGTGCAGGGCGGGCAAGACAACGTCACGGTCGCCGTGCTGAAAATCGACTGACCCACGCGCGGACCGAGAAAAAAGCTACGTTCCGGCGTCTTTGCACTTGGTCGCGATGGGTACGGCGTCGACCACTCTGGTCGCCGGCTGGATGTTGGCGACGTCGAAGGCGATGCCCACCGACATCGTGTTGCACTCGACGCCGGTCGCTTGGAGGAATGGCGCGCCTTCGACGAGATCCATCAGCTGCTTGACGTTGCGTAGGAGCGAATCGTAGAGCGGCGTCCCCGGACAGAAGCCCGCTGCGCTCGCCACCGGCGCGAGGACGCCTTCGAACTTGTCGTAGGGGAGGCCCCCAGCGAGGACCGCGTGCGAGCCCCCCGAGTGATCTTCGAGGAGCTGCAGCGTGATCACCGCGCCGACGAGGTTGAACTCGGCGGGCACCGAGTTGATCGGCACCGGCGCGACCATCGGCCCGCCCTCGCCCGAGACCCAGGTGTTGCCGCGCACGTACCCGTCGGGGAACACGCTGCGCGGTTTGCCGAGGTCGTGATCGGTCACCGAGACGGCGTCGATCTCGCGGATGTCGGTGCCGTCGAATTTCGGCGGCGTCGTCGGATAGCCGGAAAAATCAGCCGCTTTGTAGAGCCTTCCGGGCGCATAGGCGTCGTCGCGTCCGTCGTCGAGGTCGTCGATGACGAGGATCCAGGTGTTGTTGCCGCGCGCGATGGCGTCGTTGGCGTCTTGCTCGAAGGCGGCGTCGTAGAGCGCGATCAGCGGGACGAATTGCCCGCCGAAGTTGTTGTCGCGGCAGTCGACGCCGTCGACGAGGCTGTCCTTCTGCGCGCCGGCCGGACGAAGACACGTGCCGGTATTGTTGTCGGATTCGATCGGGCCGGTGCACGTGCGATCGATGTCGTAGCCGAGCCCGCGCCAGGCCTCCTTCGTCGGCGTGCCGGTGCTGTCGAGCGCGCCCAATTGGAAGCGCTTGGCGATGGTCCAAATCGTCTTCCCCTTGCCCGAGGGCGCGCGATCGCCAGTCGGCCTTTGCGGAGGTCGTGCTGCCGTGGCGCTGCCAGCGTCGGGGTCGGTCTCCACCGTGGGCACGTCCCTGGCGACGTCGGCGCTGCCAGTGTCCAGCGTCGCGTCGCGACCGGCGTCGCTCGTGGCGGGACGATCCGAGAGCTCGTCGTACCCGAGCACCTGCGCGCAGTGGCAAAGAAAGCTCACCGCCGACAAGACCGACATCGCCGACACGAGCAGGCCGAGTCGAGCGGCCCGCTGCTTCATCAGAAGCTACCGATCGCGCCGATTCCGGCGCCGTCTGCCGAGGCCCATGGGGTCACCGTCGTCCCCGTCGCCTTGTCTTTGCCGCTGCCGGGCCCTGCGCCGCTCGGCGTGAGGAAGTACCAGACGAGACCCGAGACGAGCGCGGCCGCGCCGATCGAAGTGACGATGGTCGACGCGTTGGCGAGCGACTTCCCCGACGAGAGCCCGTCGGGATCGCACAGCTTGGTGCCATTGCACGCCGAGTCCTTCTTCTTCATCGACGCATAACCGAGGCCGAGCCCGACGCCGACGCCCACCACTCCGACGACGGTGACGACGAGCGGCGCGACGCGCGAAGGAGCCGATTTCGGCACTCCCGACGCATCGAGCGTCGTCGCGTTCGGATCGACATCGAGCGCGACGGAGATTGTCTTCGTCTGCTTCTCGGCGAGGTTCACCGAGCCTTCGAACGAGAGGCGCCCCGGTGCTTCGGCGTGCACCGCGTGATCGCCTGGGTCGACGTCGATTTGCGTGTCCCAGGCCGCCGGCAAGAGCGGCTCACCGTCGAGCATGATCTTGAGGCCGACGGGATGATCGCCCGGCGTCTTGATGGAGATGTGCGGAATGCGCGGCTCGAGGGCCTTCACCTCCGCGCGCGCGAAATCGGCCCATTTTTGCCGCTCCGGCTTTGGATCGAGCGGAGCTTTGCGCGCCAGCTCACGGAAGTCGCGCGCCGCGCTCGCGACCATCCCCAGACCCTTCTCGGTGTACGCGAGGTTGCGCAGCGCACCGAGCGCAGCTGGGTAGAGCTCGTACGCCTTGCGGAAGGAGTCGCGCGCTTCTTTGCACACGACGACGTCCGTCGGCTTGTCGTCGCAGTGGCCCTTCTCCATCTTCTCGACGCCCTTGTCGAAGAGATCGGTGGCGAGCTGCTTGGTCTTCGCCTCGCTCGCGTCTTTCTCGTCGGCGGCGAAGACGCTCGAAGGAAGCGAGGAGAGGGACACGCTCACCGCGACGACGGCGGCAATCGCGCGCGTCCGCATCACATCTCGTCTTTCTTCTTCCAAAGGTCGTCGGATTTCTTGTTCAAATCGGTCGGCGGAGGCGTCACGGCGGTCGCCGTCGTCGTCGGCGGCGCGGCAGTCTTCTCGTCGACGGGCGTCTTCCCCGCACCCGGTTTCGGCTTCCAAGGAGCGAGCGGAGTCTTCGCGGTGGCGACGCCCTTCGCGCTCGCCTCTTCACTCGCAGCGGCCGTCGTCGTCGCAGAGGGCTGGGCCGAAGCCACGGGTGGTGACGTTGCCGCCGTCGAAGTCGATGTAGCCGGCTTCTCTCCAGTGCTGGCTGCTGCCGCTGGTTTTTCCGGTGATTGCGCGGCCGCGGCGCCTTGGCTGGTGGAGCTCCCGCGGTTCTGCGCGAGGTAGAGACCGACGCCGACACCCGCGATGGCGAGGAGACCGAAGGTGGCGAAGAGCGGCGCCCGACTGCGCGGCTGCGGAGGCGCCGAGCTGGTCACGGCCAAGGCCGGCTTGGCACCACCACCGACGGTGTGTTGCAGGCCCGTGACCGAGTCGGCCAGCTGAATCGCGAGACGCTCGGCGGCGGTCGAAGAGAACGCGCCGGTGCCGCCGTTGGCGCTGAGCCCCGAGACCATCGAGAGCGAATCGGCGAGCTCACGCGCGCTCTGGAAGCGCTGATCGGGCCGTTTGGCGAGACCCTTCTGCACCCACAAATCGAACTCCGCGGGGAGATCGGGCGCGAGCTGCGTCGCCACCGGCGGCTCGGTGGAGACGATGCGCATCGCCAGCTCGCTGAGCGAGCCCGATCCGAACGGAGGCTTGCCCGCAGCCATTCGGTAGGCCATCGCGGCGACCGCCCAGAGATCGGAGCGCGCGTCGATCGCCGAGTCGCCGGAGATTTGCTCCGGGCTCATGTAGTTCGGCGTGCCGATGAGGGCGCCGGCGCGCGTCGACTGGTTCTCGTCGTTCTCCAACGTCGCCTTGGCGACGCCGAAGTCGAGGAGCTTCACCATCACCTCGCCCTCCTCCTCGCAGAGGAAGACGTTGGCCGGCTTGAGATCGCGGTGGATGACGCCAGCGCCGTGCGCGACGTGGAGCGCGCGACAGAGCTGCGAGATGACCTTGGCGACGAGGCTGATGGGCAGACGACGCTCGCGCTTGAGGCGCACCTCGAGCCCTTCGCCCTGCAGCAGCTCCATCACCAGGTAGGGAGTGCCCTCGGCGCTGATGCCGTGATCGGTGACGCGCGTGATGTGACGCGACGCTTCGCCGAGCTTGGCCGCGAGCCGTGCTTCACGCTCGAAGCGCGAACGAGGTTCGACCGACATCGCGACCGAGCCGTGGAGGAACTTCACCGCGACGAGGTGCCCGAGCGTCGCGTGCCGCGCGCTCCACACCGAGCCCATCGCGCCTTCACCACGCGGTTCGACGAGGCGGTACTTGCCCTCCACGAGGAGACCCTCGCGTAGCATCGACCCGCCTGTCTCCGTCGCCGCCTCTCCCATCGTTCTCCGCACCATCCGTCGCGCGGATGTGCCTACTTAGAGTGCCCTCGTTTGCGCAAGAAGACCAGTGTCACGCCAATGTTCCGGTGACGCTGTGTTCCGATGTGCGTGACGCGGTCCGCCCTCACGCCTCCTAGCCGAGGTCGTCGGCGAGTGAGGCGACGGTGGCGGCCGAGAGCGTCGTCTGCGCACGGTAGTTGGCGTGGTCGACGAGGAGCGCGACGACCTTGCCCGCCCGTACGGCGGAGGTGGCCGCCGGCGTCAGGGGGAACTTGAGGTACTGCACGGCAGCCGCACGTCCACGATCGCGTCGCCCTTCCTCGAAGGTGGCCTGCAGGCGTTCGCCCCCGATTTCGAGCGCCACGTGCTCTTCGATGGCGCAGAGGCGGGTGAGCATCTCTTCGCGGCGGGCCTGATCGGGGATCTCGATGAAGAGCGTCGCCGAGAGCTCGCCGTCGGCCGGCACCAGCTCGTTGTAGGTCTCGATTTCGTGCGCGATCGCCTTCTCGGCGGTGATGCGCTCGGTGCGCAGCATCTCCTGCACCTGCATGAGCATCGTGTCGTGGTTCTCGAAGACGAGGGAGATCTCTTCGCCGAGCGGAAGACGTCGCACCTTTTTCATGTCGATGACGCGCTTGCGGAACGGGTCGCGCACGCGCTCGTACTCACCGAGCGGGAGGATCTCGCTGCGATCGATCTTCTTCATCACGTCTCTGCTTTCTTCACGCCGATCACCGGCTTCTGCGACGAGACGCCGAGCGCGTCGGCGATGGCTTCGATCGGATGCACGGCAGGCTTGCCCGTCTCGTGGTGGATGCGCAGCGCCGACAGAGGGCAGTCGGTGAGGTACATCTCGGCCTCGCTCTCGCGCATCCCGCGGAGCATCTTCTGCGCGTATTTTCGGCCGGTCTCGTAGTACTGCGCCTTCATGCCCCAGGTGCCGTCGACGGCGCTGCACTCGGCCACGACCTCGACCTCTGCGCCGAGCGCCTCGAGCACAGGCGCCGAGGGATAAGCGATTTTCTGCGCGCGGAGATGACACGGCGCCTGCACCGCGACCTTGCCGAGGGGCTTCTTCGTCTCGCGCTTCAGCTTCTTCGTCCGGCGCAGCTCGAGGTCGACGAACTTCATCAAGTCGATGCACGCAGCGGCCACCGCACCCGCGTGCTCCGCGCCGACGCCGTCGATCATCTCCGGGTACTCTTTGGTCATCATGTAGCTGCAGGTCGGGCCGGGGATGACGACCTTGCGGCCTTTGGCGACGTGCGGGTACAGCACCTTGACGTTCTGCTTCGCCTTCTCCTGCGCGCGCGGGACGTCGCCGCCGTCGAGGTTGGGCATGCCGCAGCAGGTGTTGTCGTCGGCGTAGAAGACGGTGTAGCCGTGCGCCTCGAGCACCTCGACCGCGGCGATGGCGGGGCCGGTGGTGTTGTAGTCGCCGTAACAGGTCGGAAAAATGACCACCTCGAGGCGACCTTCGATCGGCGTCTCTTCGGCAGCGGCCTGCTTCTTCGCGCGACCGGTGCGCTTCCACCACGAAGGGAAGCTCTCTTCGGCGAAGGTCGGCAGAGGGAACTTGCTGCTGATGCCGAGCGTCTTCTCGGCGCCCTTGCGCACGAGCGACTTGGCGTTGACGAAGTTGGCGATGGGCGCGAGCTCACCCGCGGTGAGCATGCCGAGGAGCTGCGGCTCGCCGAGCACTTGGTCTTGCAACGTCACCCCGTCGCGCCGCGCCCGCTGCGCTTTTTCGCGGAGCATGATGCGGGGAAAATCGAGGAGCCAGGGGTGCCCTTCGTCCTCGGTGTAGGGGCATTTGATGTAGCAGAGCTTGCACTGGAAGCAGTTGTCGACGACCGACTTGATGTCCGTCTCGTCGAGCTTCTCGGCGCCCTTCGCCTCGCCGCGATCGATGTACCCGTCGACGCGCGCGAAGAGGTCGGGGAACGACGGACAGTAGGGGAGACACATCCGGCACGTGTGGCAGACGTCGAGGATGCGGTGGATCTCTTGGTCGAGATCGACCGGGTCGAAATAGCGCTCGTCGGTGGGCGCGTAGGCCGGCTTCCGCTTCGGGTTCGGGTCCATTCCGCTCACGAGGGTCTCCATCCGTGACGAGCCCGCGGCCCCCCCCGACGCCGAACGACGCAGCGCTCGGGGAGGTGCGCGAGCCGATACTTAACAGTGTTATGTATCAGGCTTTGAGGTCGGTGAGCGCCTTGGCGAAGCGCCCGGCGTGCGACTTCTCGGCCTTGGCGAGCGTCTCGAACCACTCGGCGATGTCGTCGTGGCCTTCTTCACGCGCCTGCTTCGACATGCCCGGGTACATCGTCTCGTACTCGTAGGTCTCGCCCTTCACCGCAGCAGCGAGGTTCTTCTCGGTGTTGCCGATGGGGAGGCCGGTGGCGGGATCGCCCACCTGCTTGAGGTAGTCGAGGTGACCGTGCGCGTGGCCGGTCTCGCCGTCGGCGGTGTCCTTGAAGAGCCCCGCGACCTCCGGGTAGCCCTCGACGTCGGCGACCTTGGCGAAATACAGATAGCGACGATTGGCCTGCGATTCTCCGGCGAACGCCGCCTTGAGGTTCTCGTGGGTCTTCGATCCCGATGCGAGCTTGGTCATTTCGTTTCTCCTTTTCCAACTTCGTGCAGATACGACTTCGTGGACACGAACGCCGCGAGCCGAAGCGCGCGACGCGAAAACTAACGGCAGTTCGCGCAGAGGCCGCGATAGACGCGCTCGACGGCGCGGACCTCGAAGCCGTCGAGATCGCCTTCGTCGGGGAGACGCGCGCGTTTGGCCGGTTCGATGTCGCGGACGGCGCCGCAGGTCTCGCAGATGGCGTGATCGTGGGCGTCGACGCGCGGATCGAAGCGGGCGCTGCCGTCGTCGTGGACGCGGAGGACTCGACAACTGCCCGCGCGCTCGAGCGCATCGAGCGTGTTGTAGACGGTGGCGAAGCTCATCGTCGGCATCGCGCGGCGCAGGCGATCGAAGATTTGTTGCGCCGTCGGATGGGTGGTGTCGTCGACGAACGCACGGACGATGGCCAGCCGCTGCGGCGTCTTGCGGAGGTGCGCCCGCTCGAGCGCATCGAGCGCAGAACGCACGCGAGGGCTCGTCTTGCTCGCTTCGCGGGCTTCCATGGCGGGCCGGTATGATGTTTAGAATCGTTCTTCGTTACAAGTCATTTCTCCATGGCTCGTTCCCCATCCCACCACGCTATCCTCCTGCCCATGCCGGACCGCGTCCTCCCCTGGCTCAAGCCCGCCTCCTGGCCGGGATGGAGCCTCTGCCCCTGTCGTCCGCTCCTCGGCCACACCTCCGAGGACATCCCGTGGCTCGCGTACGGGACGATGAACTACGACACCTTCGAGCTGGTGACGCTCGAGAAGGCGGGCGGACGGAGTCAGGAAGATCTCGAGGCGGAGGCGGTGCCGCATCTGCTCGAGGTCCGGCCGTCGTGGAAGGTGGTGCAGCAGCGGAAGAAGTTCCTCGGGCTGCAGGCGAAGCCGAGCGTGCTCGCGATCGAGGACGATCCGCGCGCCGCCGAGCGCATCCTCGATCCCGAGCTCTTGAAGACGGCCGAGACCATCCTCGAGTGCAAGCTCCTCGCGGTCGGCATTCCGGTGCGTGGGCTCTTGATGTGCGCGTCGGCCGAGCATCACGACGAGATGCCGAGCTTTCTCCGTTGGGTGGAGAAGAACTACAAGAAGGCCTCGGGCGCGACGCCGATCACCGATCGCGTGTTCCTCGTACGCCAAGGCGTGATCATCGGCACCGCGCAGCCCGGGCGTGCGCCTGAATCGCGACGCGCCAAAGAAGGCGCGCGGCCGTTCGATCTCGACGTCACGTTCTGGCAGCCCGACGTCTCGGGCACCTTTCGTTCGATTCGCAACCTCGGCATCCTCGGCGACGAAATCGCCCCGCCCGACAGGTTGAGCGTCGACGGCGTCGCCCGTGATCCCGACGAGAGTTGGCTCGAGAAGGCCGCGCAACAGTGCACGCGCAAGGTCGTCGCCGAGTGGGATTCGAACGGCGAGACGAACCGGCGGCTTCGTTACTATCGCAACAGCGCGGTGCGTTTGCAGATGAAGGACATGCCGCTCGACACCGAGGCGATCGTGGCGATGCTCGCCGCCGTTCCGTTCCGCGTGGCCACCTTCGCGTCGCTCTACGGGGCGCCGCCGAAGTCCTATCGCGAGCTCAACGAGACGGTCGTCGACGACGGCGGCGGTGACGTCGGCTTCCGCTTCGGGCCCGATCAACACCCGCTCGGCTTCGCGGTCGCGTTCAAAGGCGATGGTCACAAGCGCGTCGTCTCCAAGCGCTTCCTCCAGCATGGTCCGTGGAAGCTCATCGAAGAGGGCGACGTCTCGTTCGTGCAATTCCACGCGGAAACTGCCGATGAAGAGACGGCGAAGGCGCAATCGGCGATCGGCCACGCGCGCCTCGCGCTCGGTGCGGTGCCGGCGACGTTGGAGATGCGTCACGAGCTCAAGGGCTTCTACGTCGGCAGCGAGAGGCAGCTGCGCCTGACGGTGGAGGGCGACGCTGCGCTCGATCCGCGTCGTCTCCTCGAAGCACGTCAGGCGGCGCGCATCGGACACGAGCTGGAGCCGGGGAAACCGATCGAGTCGATCACCTTCGTCTTCACCAACGAAGCGGGCGCGCGCATCAATCTCCACGAGCTCTGGCTGCGGGAGCTGCCCTGTTCGCTCTCGCAGAACGGCACGGAAAAGCGCCTCGACGCGACGTATGCGCCCGAGCGCACGCCACCCGACTGGGCGGTCTGACGCGGTCTGCGCGCGGACGACCCGACTACTTCTTTCGCTTCGGAGGCGGCGGAGCGTCGTCTTCGTCCTCGCGAGGGATCGAAGCGCGCGGTTTCGGCGGGGGCCTGAACGGCGGTGATGCAGGGGTCCTCGGAGCCGATGCCGCCGCGGTCCTCGGAGCCGGCGGCGTGGCGGCCGGACGTGCGGGTATCTTGGGCAAGCTCGCCGGTCGCGGCGGCACCTTCGACGTGCGCGAACTGGGCGTTTTCTTCGCGTCTTTGACGTCTTTGACGTCTTTCGGCTCTTTCGTGTCTTTCGCCTCTTCGTCGAAGAGCCACGCGGGATCGACCTCCATCGTCGACGCCGCCCCCGCACGCCGCCGCGGCACCGGCGGCATCTTCGACGGCATCCGCGCCGAGACGTTCACCTCTTCGATCTTCACCTTCGGAATCGGCGGCATCTTCGACGGCCGCCCCTTCTTCTCGAGGGGCTTGAGCTCGTCGAGCCCTTCGAGCCAAGCGGGATCGACGTCGATGGTGGTCTTGAGGAGAGCGTTGGCGCGACGCGGAGGTCGGGAAGCGGCCATGGGAGAGAGCGTAGCAAGACGTTCGGGGGTCGGGGCGATAGGGCGATGGGTATGAGGGTGATGGCGGCGTGGGCGCGTGCGCGGGTGCGGGCGCAGGCCTGCGCACTGTCTCGACAAGACCGAGGTCACCGTCGCTGCCTTCCGCGCGTGCGTGAAAGCGGGGAAGTGCACGGAGCCCGACGCCTCCGGAACAGGCCAAAAAAGGCCTGTAACTGGCAACGCGCGGACGCGGACCAAGTGACGACGGTCTCTGGATGCGCCTCTCCCGCGGGGTGACGCGCCGTTTCGCGCCCGGATGAAACGGCTAGCATCCTCCGCATGCGCAAGCTCGTGCCGGTGATCGCCCTCCTCGCGTGTTCGAGCTCGACGAACGAGGGCTCGGAGATCCGACGATATGCCGCGCCGCTCCCGCCGGTCGTCACGGCCGTCGAGCGCATCGCCCCGAAGGGCGTCGGCCCGTCGCGGTTGCACGTCGAGGCGCTCGCCGATGGAGCGCTGATGGTGCAGCACGGCGGAGAGACGCTGCGGCTTCGTCCGGAGTTGGCGTTGCCGACGGGGTCGGTGGTGAAGGGGGCTTTGCTCGAGCGGGCGCGCGGTCCCCTCGTCGAGCTCGTCGCCGAGCGGCCCGACGGTGTGGAGGTGTCGTGGCGATTCGCCGAGCGGCCGAGCGATTCGCGCGATGCGCGGGTGACCCTCGCGCTCGAGGGAGCGAGGGTCTTTGCGCGTTCGTCCGACGGAGTGCTCGTCCGGCGCGGCGATACGTTCTTTCGCCTGAGCGAAGGGATGTGGGTCGACGCCGCCGGGCACCAGACGAAGGTCCCGATCGAGGTCGTGGACGGCGCGGTCGTCTATGCGGTGCCGCAAGACGTCGTGAAGACCTCGTCGTACCCGGCCGTGCTCGACCCGACGATCTCTGCCGAGACGGAGATCGAGGGTCCCGTCGACGTCGTCGCTCCCGGAAGCGCCACGGCTACGCCGCGTTTCGACGGCACGAATTTCGAGGTGAACGGCGGCGTCGTATTGGCGGCGCGCGTGGGGCGCTCGCGTCGCACCCACTTCTCGACGACCGGCGCGCGCGTCGGCGGCATCGTCACCCTGCCGTCGCTCGGTGGCGCCTCCGTCCTGCTCGGGGCGACCGAGTCGCTCGTGCTGTCGACCGGCACCGATGGCCTCAGCCTCGGTTTCCGCCGCGTCGATGCGGCGTGGGCGTACCTCGATACTGCCGTCACGCCGATCGGTGCGCTCGGCTCGTCGGGTGCATTCGCCGCGGCATTCGACGGGTCTCAGTACGTCGTCGTGTGGGACGACGGCACGAGCTCGCGCCTCGACCACGTGTCGTCTTCGGGCCTGCTAACGCACGTCGCATCGCTGGGTCTCGAGCGGCTGTCGTACTCGTCGCCGAGCCTGACGTGCACGAGCGGGACGTGCCTCCTCGTCGACGGCGGGCTCGGCACCGCGCGTCGCCTCGGTTCAATCGGTGCGCTGGGGGTTCCCTTCGCGCTCTCGACGCTCGGCGAGTCGTTACGGGCCGTCGGGACGAACGGGGGTGCGTTCGAGCTCCTGTCCACCAACTACTCCACCGACTACCAGCTGCGAACGCTCTCGGCCGCGGGCGTGCTCGGTGCGCCGACGACCATCGCCGCCGCCGGGGCCAGCGCCTACGTGTCCTTCGCCAGCGGACCGAGCGGCCACCTCGTCGTCTGGGAGTCGCAGCCGCGGTTCGGCTTCCCTGTTCCCTTGAACCTCGCACGCCTCGACGGGTCGGCGGCCACCAAGTGGTCCGGCACGTTCGTCGACGACGTCGGGTCGTACTCGGAGGCGCCGGGCGTCTCGCTCGTCGGCGACGTGGCGATGATCACCTGGCTCACCAACCAAGTGCAGAAGGCGCACGCGATGGTCTTCGACTCGAGCATCAAGCCGAGCGCGCCGCCGACGGCGATCGACGTCTGGCGAGGCTCGCCGGGTCAGTACAACTCGGCGATGGCCAGCGACGGAACGAACCACCTCGTCGCCTGGTTGGAGGAGCGCGACGGCGAGCTGCAGGTTCGCGCGCGTCGAATCGACGGCACGGGCAAGCCGCTCGAGGCGGCGTCACTCCTCCTCACGACGCTCCCTCCCAGCCCGTTCGGTCAAGGTATCGCCGACCTCGCCGTAGGCTGGGACGGCGCGCGCTACCACGTCGCTTGGCGAAGGCCGATCACCGATTTGCGCCGCCCGCTCGAGCGCGTGCGCGTCGCCGCTGACGGCACGCTCATCGACGCAAGCCCGCTCGTTCTCGACGCGGGAGGATACACCGCGTCGGCGGCGGCGATCGCCGGTCACTCGGCGCGATCCGTCATCGCATGGTCGGACGCCGGCAACGTCTACGTGCGCCGGTTCGACGACAAAGGCGAGCCGCTCGGCGCGACGCCGACGAAGATCGCCCTCACGATCCACGCCGGAGGCGGGGGCGACCAGAACTCGCTCGACGTCGCCTGTGACGCCAAGCGATGCCTCGTGACGTTCGCCGTCGATGCCGGCGCGAGCACCGATCTCGCGGGGGCGTTCGTCGACGACGCCGGCGCGGTCTCGCCGACGATTCCGCTGGTGACGACGGCCGGCGAGCAATCGTTCCCCGCGGTTAGCTGGAGCGGCAGCGCCTACCTCGTCGCCTGGACGGAGGTCCGGCCGGCGACCAAGACCGAGCTCCGCGCGACGCGCTTCGGGCCTGACGGCAAGGCGCTCGACGCGGCACCGGTGGTCCTCGCCGACGGGATCGCCGACTTCACCGCGCCCGACGTGGTGTGGGACGGTCGCGCGTTCGTCGTCGGCGCGCGACGATCTACGTCCGACCCCGACATGCGGGAAATCGTGCTCGCTCGCGTTCGCGCCGATGGGGTCGCGGTCGCCGAGCCGCCGTGGTCGATCACCACGGCAGCGATGAACACCTACTCGACCCGTCGCGTGACCCTCTCCAGCGACGGCAAGGGTACGACGTTCGTCGCGCATGCACGCGTCGTCGACGCCGAGCCCTACGTCGGCGCTCGCCTCCGCCTCCACGCGTTCGTCGCCGCGCAGCCGAGCGGCGGCGCGTGCAAGGCCCCCACCGATTGCGACAGCGGTTTTTGCGTCGACGGTGTCTGCTGCAGCTCGCCTTGCAGCGGGCCGTGCGAGGCCTGCGACGTCGCGGGCGCGTTCGGCACGTGCACGCCGGTCGGCGGTCGACCGCACGGCGCGCGGAGTTGCACGGGCGGCGCCGGCGACGCGTGCACGAGCGGCGCTTGCGATGGAAAGGACGCGACGAAGTGCGCCAACTTCGCGCTCGAAATCGGCGGCGTCTGCGGCGCACCGTCTTGCACGGGCACGTCGTTCACCGGGGCGGCGACGTGCAGCGACGGGCGCGTCTGCACGACGCCGGCGGTCGTCGAGTGCGCGCCGTACCGGTGCGCGCCGGGCGGCTGCCTCAAGACGTGCGCGAACGACGGCGATTGCGTGAGCCGTGCGAGTTGCCTGACCGGGAGCTGCGTGCCGTCGACGTCCGGAGCGCGCTGCAGCGACGACAAGCTCTCGTCGATCGGCGCCGACGGCGTGGTCACCAGCTGCGCGCCGCTGCGATGCAATACCGACGGCACGTGCTTCAAGTCCTGCAGCAGCTCGGACGAGTGCGTGCCCGGCTTCATCTGCGACACCGCGACGGCCGCGTGTCTTCCTGCCGACACGAGCAGCAGCGGCAGCAGCGGCTGCGCGACGGGCCCGAACGAGTCGTCTTCTTGGGGTTCGCTCGGCGCGTGCATCGTGCTCGCCGTCGGTGCGGTGTTGCGCCGGCGCCGACGCCAGGCGTTGCGCTCTCTCTCCGCGTTGGCCGTCATCGGCCTGGTCGCACTCGTCGGCTGTCGCTCCAACGTCGCCGAGCCGGCCCCTCGACCCGCAGCGGGCACGACGACGTCCGCGCTCGTCGTCGGCGCCGAGAGCACCACGGTCGACACCGCAGACACGGTGGGTCCCGGTCTCGGTTCCCGCGTCGCCTGTGCGACGTCGGGGTGCCTCGTCGTTTCGTCGCCCTCGGTGAATCTCGACATTCCGTGGCTCGCCGGCCATCGGCTCGATGCCAGCGGCGCGTACGTTCCCGCGAGCGGGTTCGTCATCGCCAACATCGGCGACGTCGGTTATGGCGGTGCTGCCGTCGGCAGCAACGGCACCGACTACCTCGTCGTCTGGAACCAGTTCTTCGCCTCGCCATTGGCGCAGCGCGTGTCGGGCTCCGGTGCACTCGTGGGGACTCCCATTCCGCTCGTCGAGCGGTCGTCGTTCGCCACCGGGCCGACGGTGGGATGGGACGGCTCCCACTGGCTCGTCACCTGGAGCGAAGGGCGCTCCGGCAAGACCGAGGTGGTCGGAGCGCGCCTCGCGACGGACGGCTCGCTGGTCGACACCGACGGTTTCACGATCGTCGGCGGCAGTGCGGCGAAGCCGATCATGGGCCAAATCTGGCAGGGTTGCGACGCCGGCGGCTGCACCGTGCTCGCGGGTGCGGATCGCAGCACCAGCGTCGCTCGCATCGTCGACGGCAAGGTCTCCGCGCCGGTCGAGCTCTCCTTCAAGCTTGGCTCGGCTGCGCGCGTCGGCAGTTCGATCGCGATCCTCGGTCGTGACGCCTCGGTGCCTTCGAGCCCGCCTGCGGCGATCCAAATCTCACCGACGGGGACTTTGCTGGGTCCGGTCGTGGCACTGCCCACCGGGGTCGTCGCCGGCCCGGTGGCTGGCGTCGGCTTCGATCTGCTCGTCACGGACGGCACGCAGCTCCAGCGTCTCGACTCCTCGTACGCCTTGGTCGAGAGCCTGACGTTCACTGGGCCCGTCGTCTACGTGGCCCCGAACGCGGTCCCGTTCGCGGGCCGGATGCTGGTTCCGGCCTCGTTCACCGGTGGTCCGTTCGGGAGCGACGAGGGCCTCTACGTCGCGGACAAGTCGCCGCTTCGATGGACTCGCGTCCCCGTCGAGCACCGCGCCGCCCCACACGTGCTGCCACGCGTGGCCTCCAATGGCACGCAGAGCCTCGTCGCATTTCTGCGCCAGGGACCGACGGGCGATCAGATCGTCTTCGCCAAGAGCGGTGGCGGCGTCCTCACGCCGACGAGCGGCACGGTCATCGCGTCCGAAGGCGCCACGGTCTACGACCTCGACGTCCGCTGGGACGGCACGAACTTCGTCGTGGCGTGGGTGACGGCCGCGCGCGTCGCTTTTGCGCGCATCGATCCGAGCGGATCCTCGCTCGATCCCGGCGGCATTCGCCTCCTCGGTCGGGGCACCGGGAGCTCGTGGTACGGCGGAGTGCGACTCGGCCACGGGACTGACGGCGCGGTCGCCGTGCTGGTTCCCCTCAACGACTGCACCACGACCTGCACGGCCCTGCCGCCGGGGACGATCCGCCTCAAGGGCAGCGCCGCGCTCGACGCCGCGCCCCAGCCGTTCACCGTCTCCTCCTATTTCACCACCAGCCTCGACAGGGCCCCGTCCGCCCGGCGCTTCGCCGTCGGAAGCCATGCCGGTAGCTCGATCGTCGTGTGGGGCACCGACACCCTCCGCGCGATCCGCCTCGGTCCCGACGGCAAGGCCATCGGTGGCGAGGTGGCGCTGACGACGCCGTCCTTTTCCTATCCATCGCGCGCATCGATCGTCGACGACGGTGCCGGCTACACGCTCGTCTTCGGCGACTCGCGCAAGGGAAGCTTGGGTTCCGACATCTTCGCGATACACGTCGCTTACGACCTCTCCGGTACGCCCGACGAGTGGCTGGTGTCGGCGCGCGACGCCAACCAGCTCGACGCGTCGATCGCCGTCGACGGCGGCCGCGCCGTGGTCACCTGGACCGAACGCACGCCGACGAGCGACGAACTACGCGCGTCCCTCGTCGATCTCTCGAAGAAGAAGGTCCTCGTCGACGCGGTGAAGCTCGACGGCTTCGGCAGCGGCGAGATCGTCGACGAGAACCTCGCGAGCTGGACTGCGGGCAAGGCCGAGCTCGTCTACGAGCGGGCCGATCGCGACCCGACGATTCTCGCGTCGCGAGTCAAGGCACGCACCTTCTCGTTCGACTCCCTCGGTGGCGCCACGTGCACCAAGGACGCCGACTGCGAGCTCGGTCCCTGCATCGACGGAGTCTGCTGCAACACCAAGTGCGACGGGACATGCGAAGCCTGCGACGTCCCCGGCTCGGTCGGCACGTGCAAGACCATCGCGGGCAAGCCCCACGGGGCGCGTGCGTGCGCCACCGGCACCACCTGCGCCGAGGCGACGTGCGACGGATTCGAGCCGAAATCGTGCGCGAAATTCGCCCACGCGTTCGAGACCAAGTGCGCCGAGCCGAAGTGCGACGGGGCCATCTTTTCCTCGCCCAGCTACTGCGATGGAAAGGGTGGCTGCAGCGCTCCGACGACGGCGTCGTGCGCGCCCTTCGCCTGCGACTCCAACGGTTGCCTGACCACCTGCACGAGCGACGCGAGCTGCGCCAAATCCTTCACGTGCAAGGACCACACGTGCGTGGCGGCGGAGAACGGCGCGGTGTGCGTGAACGACGGGCTCGGGTCGAAGGGCGTCGATGGCGCGGTGAAGGACTGCTCGCCCTATCGGTGCGACGTGAAGGGCACTTGCGCGCAGTCGTGCGATTCGGCCGCGCAATGCGCCCCGGGGTTCGCTTGTGATCCGTCGGGGCAATGCGTCGCGGCAGCGTCCGGGAGCAGCGGCGGGTGCGTCGTCGGCAGCGTCTCGACGACGACCACCGAGACCGCAGCCTATGCCCTCGCCTTCGTCGCCGCCCTCGGTCTCGCGCGTACCCGACGGCGACGCGGTTAGCCTGGAATTCAGGCTCCTTCGTCGTCTTCGGTCTCGCGCGGTCCCGGCACCACCACGCGCGGCTCTTCGTTGCGCACGTCGGTCACGATGTTGCCATCGCGCATCGTGACGACGCGCGCGGCGCAGGCTGCGACGTCATGCTCGTGCGTGACCAGCACGATGGTGATGCCTTGGTCGCGATTGAGCCGTTGAAGGAGCGCGAGGATGTCGTCGCTGGTCCGCGTGTCGAGGTTGCCCGTCGGCTCGTCGGCGAGAATGAGCGGCGGCCGGGTCACGAGCGCGCGCGCGATGGCCACGCGCTGCTGCTGACCGCCGGAGAGTTGGTTCGGGCTGTGGTGCACGCGGCCTTGGAGGCCGACGTCGTCGAGCGCTTCGAGCGCCCGCTTGCGACGCTCGCCGGAGCCGACGCCGCGATACTGCAGCGGGAGCTCGACGTTCTCGAGCGCGCTGGTGCGCGGCAAGAGATTGAAACCCTGAAAAATGAAGCCGATCAGACGATTGCGGACGATCGCGCGGGCGTCGTTGCTGCGCTGTCCGACCTCGATGCCCTCGAGCAGGTAATGACCGCGCGTGGGGCGATCGAGGCAACCGAGGACGTTCATCATCGTCGACTTGCCGCTGCCGCTGGTGCCGACGACGGCGACGAACTCGCCCCGCTCGATGGTCAAGCTGACGTCACGCAGCGCGTGCACCGTGCCGCCCGCCGACACGTAGTCGCGACCGACGCCGTCGAGGTGGATGAGGACGTCGGGGCCGTCTCGATTCGCCTCGCGCTGACTCTCGACGGCGCTCATCGGCGTCTCAGAAGAGGCCCTTCGGTTTCTTCTGGCCGGCCGCGTCGTCGCTCTCGTCGACGACGACCTTCTGCCCGGCCGTGAGCCCATCGACGATGACCGTGAAGAGCCCGTCGCTGACCCCGATGCCGACGATCTTCATCACCGCGTCGCCCTGTTGATCACCGACCGGCGGCAGGAAAATACGGCCCTTTCCTTTGGCGAGCGGCGGCTCGGGGCGACCCGGCACCGGCTTGCCATCGGGGCCTGGCGGGGGTGTCGGCTTGAAGCGCAACGCAGCGTTGGGCACGCGCACGGCGTCCTTCACGTTGGCGGTGCGAATGCTGATGGTGGCGGTCATTCCCGGGCGGAGCTTGAGATCGGCGTTGCCGACGTCGATGACGGCAGGATAGGTGACGACGCCCGCGGTGGTGGTGGCGTTGAAGCGCACCTCGGAGAGCGTCCCTTTGAAGGTGTCGCCAGGGAAGGCCGACACTTGGACGTCGACCTCGGGGTGCTGCGACGCGCCGAGACGACCGAGATCGGCCTCGTCGATGTCGGCGAGGACGTTCATGCGGCGAAGGTCTTCGGCGATGACGAAGAGGACCGGCGCCGTGAACGACGCGGCCACCGTCTGCCCTTCGTCGATTTGCCGACTCACCACCACGCCGTCGATCGGAGCGAAAATTTTCGTGTATTGGAGCGACGTCTGCGAGTTCTTGAGCGAGGCGAGGGCCGTCGTCAGGCCCGCTTCGGTGCCCTTCACGTTGGCAACCGCCGACTCTTGGTTGCCGCGCGCGGTGATGAGGTCGGCCTCGCCGAGGAGCCCCTGACCGTGGAGGAGCACGGCGCGGTCGTAGTTCGCCTTGGCGAGCGTGAGCTGCGCCTTGGCCCCCTCGATTTGGGCTTGCGCCGCCGCGACTTGAGCCTGGTCGCGCGAGACGTTGGCGCGAAAGAGCGTGGGATCGAGCTCGGCGAGGAGGTCGCCCTTCTTCACCACCGAGTTGAAGTCGACGTAGCGCTTGAGGATGCGCCCCGACACCTGCGCGCCGACCTGAACCTGTGTCACGGGCTGGACCGTGCCGGTCGATTGGATGGTCTCGACGACGTCACCCTTCGAGACCTCTTCCGAGAGGAAGCGCGGCGGCTTCGGCGTCGGGTGGAGCTTCTTCCAGCGGAGGTAGAAGAGGACGCTCCCGACCACGATCAGTAGGAAAATTCCGCGGTAGATCCACTTTCGGCCGCCCTCTTCTCGCGCGATCGCCTTGCGCACGCCAGCTGGGTCGGCGGAGCGCTGGGTGGGGCGGGGGGCGGCAGCAGTGCTCATGCAGAAAGCGGGGGCTCCGAGCCCGAAGGTGACCGTAGCATGGGGCAACGCCTCAGATGCCGCAGCGCCCTCAGAGGACGCAGGGCCAGGACCTGGGCCCGCACACCGCATTCGGGGCTTGCCGCGCGGCCCGTCACGCCTCACAAGCCGCGTTGCATCGTGCCAGGGCCGCTCGGGGGGGCGCCCGCCGCATCCTGATTTTCGGCACTTCGAGGAGAATCGTTCCATGTCCGACGAGAAGGCGAAGAGCGCAGCCAAGCCCGCAGCAGGTCTCGAGGGCATGGTCGCCGGCGACAGCGCGGTGTGTTTCATCGACGGGCAAAAAGGCATCCTGCGCTATCGCGGTTACGACATCGCCGAGCTCGGCCCGTCGTCGACCTTCGAAGAAGTGGTGTGGCTCTTGTGGAAGGGCGAGCTGCCGAAGGGCGCCGAGCTCGCGGCTTTCAGCAAGGAGCTGGCCGCCGAGACCAAGGTGCCGGTCGAGGTCGCCGCGGCGATGCAGACGCTCCCGCCGAAGAGCCACCCGATGGCCGCGCTGCGCACGCTCGTCTCCATCGCCGGCAACGTCGACGCCGATGCCGAGTGTGATCCGAGCGACGTCGCCGCCAACCTCCGCAAGGCGACCCGCCTCCTCGGGCAGACGAGCGCGATCAGCGCCGCTTGGGAGCGCGTGCGCAACGGCAAGCCGATCGTCGAGGCCGATCCGAAGCTCTCCTTCGCCGGCAACTTCCTCCGCATGATCTCCGGAGAAAACCCGACCGAAGTGAGCACGCGCGTCTTCGACGAGTGTCTCGTCCTCCACGCCGATCACGAGTTCAACGCCTCGACCTTCACCGCGCGCGTCATCGCCGCGACGCTCCCCGATCTGCACAGCGCCCTCGTTGGCGCCATCGGCGCGCTCAAGGGGCCGCTCCACGGCGGCGCCAACACCGCCGTCATGCACATGCTGATCGAGATCGACAAGAAGGGCGGCTCGCCCGCCGAGTGGGTGCGTGAGGCGCTCGCGGCGAAGAAGAAGATCAGCGGCTTCGGTCACCGCGTCTACAAGACCGACGACCCGCGCGCGACGCGCCTCAAGGTGCTCGCCGAGCTCGTCGCCACGCAGCCCGGCGTCGCGCGCAAGTGGTTCGATTTGTCGACCGAGGTCGCCAAGGCCTTCCACGATCAGAAGAACCTCCCCGCCAACGTCGACTTCTACAGCGCCTCGACGTATTTCGCGCTCGGCATCGCGCCCGACATGTTCACCCCGATCTTCGCCGTCTCGCGCACGAGCGGCTGGATCGCCCACGTGCTCGAGCAGTTCGCCAACAACCGCCTCATCCGCCCGCTCGCCAGCTACGTCGGATCGGAGCCGCGCTCGTACGTTGCGATGGCCAAGCGCTAGTATGTGAAGGCGTGAGCGCGCCGGACCCGTACCGCAGCGTCGCGCCGCTTCGTAGCTATCGAGTCTATGCCGCGTGGGGAGCGGTGGCGGCGAGGGTGTTCGCCGCGCTGCTCCTGGTCGGGCTGGTGGTCGCCGTCGTCCTCGCCCCGCAGGCGCACGGTGTCGGGCCGCTCGCGCTGGTGTTCGTCGTCACCCTCGCGCTTCTCTTTCTCCTGCGCGGGCTCGGCGCGCTGATCGTCCCGCGCGGCGCGACGGTCGACGTCCACCGAGACAAAATCGTGGTGCCACGCGCGTGGGGCTCGCCGCGCGTCTTCGACGTCGCCGTGCTGGTGGTCGAGGTCGTCACCCAACAAGGCGAACGCAGCATCGTCGTCCGTGGACAGCGGGTGATGGCGCCGTACGCGCTCCCCGTGCGCATCACGCTGCGTGACGAGAAGCACGAGCTCACCCTCTCGGCCGCGCTCTTCGAGACCCGTTGGGACGCTCAACGGCTGGCGAGCGACATCGCGCGCCTGAAGGCCGGTCGCGAGCTCGCCGATCACGACAACCCCGACGCGAAGGAGATCTTCGCCGAGGCGATGCCGAGGGTGCGCGAGCTGATGGAGCAGGTGCGCAGCCGCGTGGAGGCGCAGCCTGCTACGAAAAACGTAGCGCTGCACGCGTCCCGGGAAGACGAAGAGTTGCGGCGCATCGAGGACGAGCTGCGAGAGCAGACCGACGAGTCCGAGCCGGACGCGAAACGCCGACGGCCCTCGCGCTGAATCGCAGCATTTCCACGCCGATGGCGAGCCGCCTTGCCCGCCTCGGAGGCGTCGCCTACACGGCGCAACCTCCCATGTCGTCCGTCCCCTATCCGCGCAAGGTCCGCGCGAACGATCCGTACGCCGACGCGCCCTATCTTCCCGGCAAGGCCACCGAGTCCGTCGAGCTCGAGTCACTCTTCGCGGCGGCCGCTGGACGTCCGATCGAAATCGAAATCGGCGGTGGTCGTGGCGCCTTTGCCTACGAGCGCGCGACCGTGCTCGCGGCCGAAGAGGGTTGTCTCGTCGGCCTCGAGATTCGCAAGAAGTGGGCGACCATCGTCGACAAGAAGCTCGCCTCGCTCGGGCTCGGGGCGCGCGCGCGTTGTTTCGCCGAAGATGCTCGCTTCGCTCTTCCGCGGCTTTCGCCGAGCGCTCGCGTGCGCGCGGTCTTTCTTCATTTCCCCGATCCATGGTGGAAGAAGAAGCACGAGAAGCGGCTCGTCATGGGAGACGTCGTGCAGGACGAAATCGAGCGGCTCCTCGTCCCTGGCGGCGAGCTCTTCGTCCAGACCGACGTCGATCATCGCGCCGAGCAATATCGAACCTTCCTCGATGCGCGCCCGGCCTTGATGCCGAAGGGCGATCGCGAGGGCGAGCCGTGGCTGGCGGAGAATCCGTACGACGCGCGGAGCCCGCGGGAGAAGCGCGCGATCCTCGACGGGCTGCCGATTCACCGGATGCGGTTTGTGAAGAAGTGAAAAGCGGCGGCCGGAAATAGCGGCGCCGCCCGTGCAAAATGAGGTGGATCCCTTCCCGGGGCGTCTGCATCTGAGCCACATTACGAAACGCCGCGTATCGTAATTCGGCCCTATGTGGATCGTCCGCCTCGCGCTCCGTCGTCCGTACACGTTCGTCGTCATGGCGATGATGATCCTCGTCGCCGGGGCGCTGTCGATCGTGCGCATGCCGACCGACGTGTTCCCCGAGATCGACATCCCGGTCATCTCGGTCGTTTGGCAGTACCAGGGGATGCCTGCTTCCGAGATCGAGAAGCGCATCACCTCGAACTACGAGCGCGCGCTCACCACCACCGTCAACGGCATCGAGCACATCGAGAGCCAGTCGCTCGCCGGCGTCAGCATCACCAAGATTTTCTTCCATCCAGGGGCGAAGATCGAAGCGGCCACCGCGCAGGTGACGGCGATCTCGCAGACGGTGACGCGCCAGATGCCGCCGGGCATCACGCCGCCGCTCATCCTCCAGTACAGCGCGTCGAACGTGCCGGTGCTCCAGGCGTCGATCTCGAGCGAGACCCTCTCCGAGCAGCAGCTCTTCGATCTCACGGCGGTCTTCTTCCGCACCGGCCTCGCGACCGTGCAAGGCGCGCAGATGCCCTGGCCGTACGGCGGCAAGCAGCGGCAAATCATGATCGATCTCGATCTCGAGAAGCTGTGGGCGCAGCAGCTCTCGCCGCGTGACGTGACCACCGCGGTCGGGTTGCAGAACCTCATCGTCCCGAGCGGCACCGCCAAGTTCGGTGAGCAAGAGCTCTTCGTCAGGCTCAACGCCGCGCCCGACGCCATCTCCGACCTCGCCCTCTTGCCGATCAAGTCGACGGCCGGCACCACCATCACCGTCGGCGACGTCGCTTCGGTGCGCGACGGCTTCTCGCCACAGACCAGCATCGTCCACGTCGACGGTAAAAAAGGGGCGCTTCAGAGCATCCTCAAGTCGGGTGGCGCCTCCACGCTCGACATCGTCAGTCGCGTCCGCGCCGCGCTCCCGGGCACGCTGGCGATGCTGCCGAAGGACTACAAAGTCGACCTCCTCTTCGATCAATCGGTGTTCGTCCGCGCCGCCGTCGAGGGCGTGGTCAAAGAGGCGATCATCGCCGCGGGGCTCACCGCGCTGATGATTCTCCTCTTCCTCGGGAGCTGGCGGAGCACGCTGATCGTCGTCGTCTCGATTCCCCTCTCGATCCTCGTCGCCATCACCGTTCTCGCGCTGATGGGGCACTCGCTCAACCTGATGACGCTGGGCGGCCTCGCGCTGGCGGTCGGCATCCTCGTCGACGACGCGACGGTCGAAATCGAGAATGTCCACCGCAACCTCGCGCAGAGGAAGCCGCTGGTGCGGGCGATCCTCGACGGCGCCGAGCAAATCGCGACGCCGGCGCTGGTGGCGACGCTCTGCATCTGCATCGTCTTCGTGCCGGTGGTCTTCATCACCGGCGCGGCCAAGTCGCTCTTCACGCCGCTCGCGCTCGCGGTCGTCTTCGCGATGCTCACGTCGTACCTCCTCTCGCGCACGCTGGTGCCGACGATGGTGAAATATCTGCTCGGTGCAGAGGCCGAGATGCATCGTGAGCACAAGGAAGGCACCGGGCTCATCTGGCGCGTGCACCACGTGTTCAACCTCGGATTCGAGGCGTTTCGTCGTTTTTACGGCGGGTGGCTCTCCTTCGCGCTCTCGCACCGGAAGTCGATGATGCTCGGCTTCACCGCCTTCGTCGCCGCGTCGTGCGTGCTCATTTTTCCTCGCGTCGGTCGTGACTTCTTCCCCACCGTCGACGCCGGACAAATCAGGCTCCACGTGCGCGCTCCGCCGGGGACGCGCGTCGAAGAGACCGAGAAGTGGTTCGCCAAGGTCGAGGACGAGATTCGCGCGAGCCTGCCGAAGGGCGAAATCAAGACGATCATCGACAACATGGGGGTGCCGGTCAGCGGCATCAACTTGTCACTCGGCGATCCGTCGATGGTCTCGTCGGCCGACGGCGAGATCCTCATCGCCCTCGACGAGCAGCACAAGAAGCCGACGCCCGAGTACGTCGCCGAGCTTCGTCGTCGCCTCGGCGCCAAGTTTCCCTCGCTCACCTTCTTCTTCCTCGCGCCCGACATCACCACGCAAGTGCTCAATTTCGGGCTCTCCGCGCCGATCGACCTCCAGGTGGTGGGTCCCGCGAGCAACGATCTCGCCGACCTCGCGCTCGCGCGTCGGCTCCGTGAGCGCATCGAGAAGATCCCCGGCGCCGTCGACGTGCACCTCCATCAGGTCGTCGGTGCGCCCGAGCTCCGCGTCGACGTCGATCGGGTCGAGGCGAGCCAGGCTGGCCTCACCCAACGCGACGTCGCCAGCGATCTCCTCGTCTCCCTCAGCTCCAGTGGTCAGACGGCGCCGGCGTACTGGCTCGATCCGAAGAAGGGCGTGCAGTACCTCGTCGCCGTGCAGACGCCGCAGTACCGCATCGACACCCTCGAAGCCCTGCAAAATACGCCTCTTTCGGTGCCGAATGGCGGCCTCGGGCTCGAGCCGCAGCTCCTCGGCAACCTCGCGACGTTCCATCGCAGCGAGGCGCCTGTGAACATCACCCACTGGAACGTCGCCACGACGTATGACGTCCTCGCCAACGTCCAGGGTGCCGATCTCGGCTCGGTGAGCGACCAGATCGAAGCCATCGTCGCCGAGGTTCGACCGACGTTGCCGCGCGGCACCACCATCGTCACCCGCGGCCAGGCCGAAAGCATGGCGACGTCGTTCAAGGGACTCGCCTATGGCCTCATCTTCGCGGTCGTCCTCGTCTACTTCCTGATGGTGGTGAATTTCCAGTCGTGGCTCGATCCGCTGATCATCTTGATGGCGTTGCCGGGCGCGCTGGCGGGCATTCTCTGGATGCTCTTCGTCACGGGCACCACCCTGAGCGTCCCGGCGCTGATGGGCGCGATCATGAGCATCGGCGTCGCTACCTCGAACAGCATCCTCCTCATCACCTTCGCCAACGATCAGCGCGCGCACGGCCTCGACTCGGTGAAGGCCGCGTTCGCCGCTGGCGTCACCCGATTGCGCCCGGTGGTGATGACCGCGCTGGCGATGATCATCGGCATGCTCCCGATGTCGCTCGGCCTCGGCGAGGGTGGAGAGCAGAACGCGCCGCTCGGTCGCGCGGTCATCGGTGGCCTCGCGCTCGCCACCTTCGCCACCCTCTTCTTCGTGCCGGTCGTCTACAGCGTGCTCCGTCAGAAGCGGGCGCGGACGTTGGAAGAGATGGCCGCCGAAATCGACGACGTCGCCGAGACGATCACCGCTCGCGGCCCTAGGAGTGCTTGAAATATGGCCAAAACCGACGTCTCGCGCGAACACGACGAAGACGAGCTGTTCGATCCGACACCGCATCAGCCGCGCACGCGCACCGTCGCGCTCGTCGGCCTCGTCGCCTTCGCGGTCTTCGTCGGCCTCTTCGTCCTCGGCGTCCTCCCGCGGTTGCAAAAGAAGGCAGCGGCCGATCAAGCAGCGAAGGCGACGGCGAGCGAGATCGTGCACGTCGCCGCGACGAAGCCGATCCGCGGCAAGCTCGACTCCGAGGTCTCGCTGCCGGCGACGCTCCTCCCGTTGCAAGAGACGACGCTCTACGCGCGCACCGGCGGGTTCGTGAAGCGTTGGCTCGTCGACCTCGGCGACTCGGTGAAAGAAGGGCAGCTCCTCGCCGAGATCGAGACGCCCGAGCTCGATCGCGAAATCGATCAGGCCAACGCCGCCAGCGCCCAGGCCCAAGCGGTCGTCGCGCAAACCAAGAGCAAGCTCGCCCTCGCACGCACCACGAGCGATCGCTTCAAGACGCTCGCCGTCTCCGGGCTCGCCTCGCAGCAAGATCTCGAGGAAAAAGCGGCCAACGTCACCGCCGAAGAGGCCAACGTGCGCGCCGCCGAGGCGAGCGTGAACAGCGCCTTCGCCAACGCGCGTCGGCTCGGTGAGCTCAAGACCTTCGCCAAAGTGGTCGCGCCCTTCGACGGCACGATCACCGCGCGAAACGTGGAGATCGGCGCACTCATCACCGCCGGCGGCACCACCGGCCAGGCCCTCTTCAAGGTGGCGACGACGACCACCGTGCGTCTCTTCGTCCAGGTGCCGCAGCTCTACGCCACGAGCATCGCCGTCGGCCTCGACGTCAAGGTGACGCTGCGCGACGAGCCGAAGAAGGCGTTCCTCGGTAAGGTCACGCGCACGACCAAGGCGCTCGACATGGCGACGCACACGCTCAAGACCGAGGTGCAGATCGTCAACACCGACGGCGCGCTTCTTCCCGGCATGTACGTGCAGGCGAAGGTTCCGGCGAAGGTCGTCGCCGCGCCGCTGATGGTGCCCGCGACCGCGCTCATGATCGACGCTTCCGGCCCCAAAATCGCCAAGATCGTCGACGGCACTGTCCATTGGGTGACGGTCGACGTCGGCGCCGATCTCGGGGACAAGGTGGCGCTCGTCGGCGGGGTCGGCGAAGGCGACGACGTGGTCACGGTGCCGAGCGATCAGCTCCTCGAGGGGATGAAGGTCGTGCTCGATTCGCCTCCGCCGGCTGCCAAGCCCGACGCGAAGCCTGACGCGAAGCCTTCCGCGAAGGCGCCATGACCAAGCTCGCCGCCCGTCGAGACGAAGAGGCCGACGAGAAGCCGCGTCGTGGTCGTCCGCGGTGCTTGATTCGTCGCCACGCGGTGCTCGAGTCGTCGCTCGTGCTCCTCGGCGAGCGCGGGTTTCGTGGAGTGACGATGGAGGCCATCGCCGAGCACGCCGGCGTCGGCAAGGTGACCCTCTATCGTCATTGGCCGAGCAAAGCCGCCATTTTCATGGACGCGTTCCTCGCCAAGCAACAAGCCGAGGTCCCCTTCGGTGACACCGGCTCTGCGCTCGACGATCTCCGCATCGGCATGCTCTCGCTGATGAAGCTCTTCCGCGGTCCGATGGGTCCGCAGGTGGCCGGACTCATTGCCGAGGGCATTCTCGATCCGGAGGTGGGCGAGATCTTGCGCACGCGTTGGGTGAGGCCGCGGCGCGCAGAGGCGGCGAAAATCGTGCAACGCGGGATCGACGCCGGCCAGCTGCCGAAGGACTGCGACGCCGAGGCGCTGCTCGATGCGCTCTACGGGCCGATTTATCTGCGGCTGATGCTCGGACACGAGAAGATCGATCGCGCGTTCGTCGAGAAGACGTTCGCGACGGTGACGAAGGGGATTCGACCCTGATTTCGTGGTGAGTTCGCGCTGCCTACTTCTTCTCGAAATACTCTCGCAAGCTCGCTTCCTGCTTCTTCCTCTTCACGAGGCAGAGCTCGATTCTCTCGAGCGCTCCGGCGAGGTTGCGCGGACCGCCTTCCAGCTTGGCGATGCGTGGCGTGAAGAACTTTTCGGCTGCAGTGGCGTGCGCTTCGTCGCAGAACCGCGCGGCGATCCACGGCAGACCGCCGGCGCGTTCGGGCGAGATGCGCGCGACGAGGTCGTCGAAGTGGGCGAGGAGCCAGTTCCAGGCGTCGTCGCGAGAGTCGCGCGAGTCGAGCTGGGCGTAGAGGGGCCAGAGCGCCTCGCTCACCTTGAGCACCGGATCGAGCGAGAGCGCGCGCGCGCGTTCGGCGAGCTTCGGATCTTTGACCCGGCCGAGCGCGTCGATGAGGCGGCCGCGGACCACCGAGTCGTCGGTCGTCGCCAAGAGCGCGAGGACGGCATCGAAGAGCTTCGCGTCGCCGTCCTCCATCGCCACGCCGAGCGCGACGCCGGCCCAGTTGGAGTCGACCGCCTCGGGGTGGAGCTTGCCGTCGGCGCCGTAGCCGACGTACGCGAGGCCGCGTTTTTTCGCTTCCTTGCGCGTCGCCTCGTCGCCTGCGCTCATCGCCAAGTAGCCGATGACCGAAGCGCGGAGCGTGGTGCGCTCAGGGTCTTCTCCCGGCTTGGTGACGAAGCCGAGCTCCTTCATCGGCGCCGCGTAGAGCTTGCGACCGAGCGCTTCGACCTTGGCGCGTAGCGGCAGCTCGTCCCAGAACCAGTCGCGTCCTTGCCAGAGGATGCTCATCGGCTGCGTCGCCAGCGAAGGGAAGTGCTCCTTCGCGAAGGGCTCGAGCGCCGTCGCCACCGACTTGGCGCTGCTCGTTCCCCGCGAGTACCCGGCCCAGAGCGAGTCGGCGAAGGCGAAGCGCTCGGCAGTGGTGAGCTTGCCGAACGAGCTCGTCAGCGCTCGAAGATCTTTCTCGGCGAGACCGAAGCGGAAGTAGCCCGAAGCTTCGGCGTTCGGCATCACCCAGCTCGGACACTTGTCGCCCTCGAACGGGAGCTCGCCGTCTTTCGCGGAGAGGAGCGTGCAGGTCTCTTTCGCGTCTTTCCCGTCTTTTGCGAGCCCATAGCGCGCGCAAATGGGGATTTGCCACGTTTGATCGACGTTGCCTTTGGAGCCGAGCGGGAAGTGCCGTGACTGATGGAGCGAGAGCCGCGGCTTGCCCTCGCACGTGAGCGTCGCCGAGACGAAGGGCACGCCCGGCTGCTCGAGGAACGTTTCGAAGGGTGCGCGCGCCTTCTCGGGGAGCGAAGCGAGGAAGTCCTTCGACGTCGCGCTGCCGAAGCGGTGGTCCATCAAGTACTTATGAATCGACTCCTGAAAGACCTTGGGGCCGATCCAGCGCTCGAACATCGAGAGGACGCCGGCGCCCTTCTGGTAGGTGATGCCGTCGAACGCGTTCTGGATGTCGTGGCTGCTCTCGATCGGCTGACGAATCTTCCGCGCCGAGACGAGCGCGTCGGTGCCCATCGCGTCTTGGATGCGGCCGAGGAGGAAGAGATCGGCATGCGAATGCGGGTCCCAGAGCGCGTGCGCCTTGGTGCCCATCCAGGTGGCGAAGGCCTCGTTGAGCCAGATGTCGTCCCACCACGCGTGCGTCACCAGATCGCCGAACCAGATGTGCGCCAGCTCGTGCGCCATCACGCTGGCGAAGGCGCGCTTCTGGTTGACCGGGGCCGTCTTCTCGTCGACGAGCAAGAGAAAGTCGTTGAAGGTGATCGCGCCGGGGTTCTCCATCGCGCCGTCGCGATCGGGCACCGCGAGGACGTCGAGCTTGTCGAAGGGATAGGCGACGCCGGTGTAACCCTCGATGGTGGAGACGAGCTCACCGGTGTGCGCGAGCGCGTAGGCGAGCTCCGGTCCCCGACCCTTGGCGGCGATTCCCCTAATTTTCAAGGGCGCTTTGCGATCACCGAAGGGCGCCACCGACTTGCCTTCGACGACGTCGAGCGGACCGACGGCCCACGCGAGGAGGTACGTCGGCAGTGGCTGTGTGGTGACGAAGGTGACGGCCGTTTTCCCGCCCTCGTCCACGCGCGCTCGCTCGTTCGTGTTGGCGATGGCGACGTCGCCCTTCGGGACCTTCAAGGTGACGTCGAACGGCGTCTTGAAGCGCGGCTCGTCGAAGCCGGGGAACGCGTGGCGCGCCGAGATCGCCTCGAACTGAGTGAACGCATATCCGAGCGGCGCGCCGCCCTCGCGCGGCTTCACCTTCACTTGGTAGAGGCCGCGAAGCTGCGTGGGGAAGGCGGCATCGAACTCGAGCTCGATGCGCGCGGTGCCCGCAGGAACCTGTTTTTCCGGCCTTAGCGCGGCAATGCCGCTCGGGTGCACCTCTTCGTACGCGGCGGCGACCTTCGCGCCTCCCTGCGGGGTGATCGACGCAGAGCTCACATGAAGATTGCGCCCATGAAACCAGATGACGGGGCGTGGGCTCGCGATCGTGACGTCGATGCTGACGTGTCCCGAGAAGCGCGCGAGCTCCGGATCGACCTCGAGCGTCAACGCATAGTGCGTCGGCGTCACGTCGTCGGAGAGCTTTCCCAACGGCGGCGCTTCGGTCGACGAAGGAGGCAGCGCGACCTGGCTCGTGCTCGCAGACGTCGAAGGTGTCGGCGATGGGAGCGTCGTCGGCTGCGGACCGTTGCCGGCGCACGCGGAGGCGAGCGCAGAGAGCGTGATCAACGTGAGCAGCGAAGGTTGCGAGGTGGCGCGTGACACCTCGGCTCCTTAGCACGCCTCTCCTTTGGCATGCGGCTAGCTCGCTTCACCCTTCACGGCCAACGCCTCTTCGGCCAGCGCCTCGTACGACATCTTCTGCGCGCGCTCGAGCTCGACCTCGTCGTTGAGGCGCGCGAGGTACTGCGGGTGGACGCCGGCGAGACGCGAGAGCACCGGACCGAACGCCCTGCGCAACGCCGGATTCTCGAACGCGACCTGCAGCGTGTGCATGAAGCGACCGAAGGGACGATCTTTCACGCCCGGCTTCTCGCCGAGGAGTTGGAAACGACGAAACGCCTCGCGCAGCCGAGTGCCCGTCGGATCGACACGACCCATCGGGACGAAGAAGACGTCGCGGAAGAAGGGCTTCACCCGCCAGATGACATTGGCGAAGGTCCACCACGCGCGCGCCTCTTCCCGCAGCGTCCCGCGCGGGCGCGTCGCGTCTTTCTCGCGGTACTCGGCCGACGCGTAGTACTCGACCATGTGGTAGTCGATGGCGATGTGTCGTGACTCGTCGCGGTTGATGAGCCGCATCGCCGCGGCGCTCATCGGATCGGCGACGTAGTCGTTGATCGAGCGGAGGAGCGCGATGTCGAGCATCAGCTCGCCGGCGGTGACGTAGGCATTGGCGACGTCGTCGGCGAGGAGGCGGATCGCGGAGATGAAGTGCGGCGCGAAGACGCGGAGACTCTCGCTCCGCTCGTATTTCCGGAACTCGTGCACGTCGTAATAGCGCGCGAGACGCTCGGCGGTTTCGGCGTGGCGAATCTCGTCGACGATGAAGGTCTTGAAAATCGCCTTCAGCGTCGGCTCCTTGGCGCGGCGCTCTTGTTCGCGAAAGAGCGCGCCCGCGAGCCGCTCGATTTCCGCCATGTCGGTGAAGAGTTGGCAGATGGCCTCCTCGTCGTCGCGCGACATCGGCCGAGGTGGACGCGACCAATCGAGATCGGTGACCTTCCACTGATCGCGCCGGCACTTCTCGAGCATCACCGCGAGGTCCATCGCCCGATCGTGCCAGAAGAGCCGAGGGGCGTGTACTCTCGGGAGATGGAGTACACCCGGCTGGGCAAGGACGTGTTTCTCGCGCTCGCGACCATCGCCTGGGCCGACGGCGTGGTCGCGCCGGCAGAGGCCGAGGCGCTGGTGCGTGCCGCCCGCGCATCGGGCCTCGCGGGGGACGATCTCGCCGCCGTCGAAGCAGCGCTCCGCGAACGCAGCGCACTCGACGTCGTCGGCACGCTCCACCTCGACGATGAAGAAAAACTCTATGTCTTCTGCCTCGCGCATTGGATCGCCGGCGTCGACGGGTTCGTCGACGATCAAGAGAAGGTCGCGCTCACCGAGCTCGGCGATCGACTCGGGCTCTCGGCCGACGATCGCGCGCGCGCGGCAGGAACGGCGGCGCTCCTCGAGTCCGACAGCACCGCCTCGACGCGCCGCAGCCTCACCGATTTGGCACGCGCCATCGAGCGCGCCGCGGCCGAGTGACGGAACGCGAGCTCAGCTAGCGCTCGCCGGCCTGGCGCCGCGCGTCCGTTGAGAGCGTGCGGGTTTGGGTCACGACGGTGAAACGCAGAGTGTCGCGGCGCTTACAGCACGGGCAGCGGCGAGCTGCCCCACATGTGGCACTCTGCGACATCGAAGAGCGGCGAGTTCAAAAAATCACAAAACATCCTAAAAAAAGCTTCGGTCGGGACTTGACCACGATCACGCGTGCTAGCGTGACCCTTCGATGGAGCTCGCGGCTCTTGCTCGGGGCCTTCGGGTGGCCGACCGCTATGAGCTCGAGCGTCCCCTTGCGCGCGGGGGGATGGGCGAGGTCTGGAAGGCGAGGCACGCCACCTTGGGTGGTGACGTCGCCATCAAGTTCATCCTTCCGGAAGCCGCGGAGGGGACTGAAGCCACCGAGCGTTTTCGCTTCGAGGCGCAGGTCGCGTCACGGCTGTCGAAGCGATCGCGACACATCGTCTCGGTGATCGATCACGGCGAGTTCCTCGGGCGCTCGTATCTGGTGATGGAGCTCGTCGACGGGCTCTCGCTCGACGACTGGATGATGCGTCAGCGCCTCGATCTCCCGCTCACCTCGGCGGTCGTCACCCAGATCGCCAAGGGCCTCGCGCAGGCGCATGCCGACGGCCTCTTCCATCGCGATTTGAAGCCGTCGAACGTGCTCCTGACGAGCGACGAAGAGGGCCACGCGCTCGCGAAGATCCTCGACTTCGGCATCGCCAAGGCGAGCCGCCGTCACCACTCGATGCCTCCTCCGGGATGGATCGAGAAAGATCACACCACCGAGCAAGGCGTGATCCTCGGCACGCCCGCGTACATGAGCCCTGAGCAGGCGAGGGGCCTGAAGAGCCTCGATTTCCGCTGTGACATCTGGTCTCTGGCAGTCATCGCCTACGAGGCTCTCACCAGTCAGCTCCCCTACGACGGCGAGACGACCGCCGATCTCCTCGTCAACCTCTGCACCCAACGTCCGATCCCGGTGCGCAGGTACGCGCCCGAGCTCCCCGAATCCCTCGACGCGCTCTTCGCCCGCGCCTTCGCCTCGCGCATCGACGATCGCTTCCAATCCGCGCTGGCCTTCGCCGAGGGCATGACCGCCATCCTCGAGACCAGCGAGTCCAACGCGCCGCTCCCGCCCGTGGTCCGTACCCCCGAGACCCTCGTCGTCGCGGCCAGCCCACCCTCGACGCCAGCGATCAGCGCCGACTCGCGTCCCCAACTCCCGATCCGACGTCCCCGTATCGGCGTCGCTTTGGCAGTCGTCGCGACACTAGTCGCCGCAGTGCTCGTCGCCGTTCTCCTTCGCGGCAGTAAGCCCACGGTCACCGTCGAAGACCCCACGATCGTCACCGTGCCCGCCAAGCCGCCCCCACCCAAAGTGCCTGAATCGACGCAAATTCAAGCCCCGTCGCCGTCTCCATCCCCGTCCGCCTCTCCCTCGCCCCCCAAAACCAAACCCCTCAAGCCCACGCCCACGCCCGCACCCACGCCCACGCCCGCACCCACGCCCACGCCCGCACCCACGCCCACGCCCACGCCCGCACCCACGCCCACGCCCACGCCCGTCGACAAGGGCGACATCCTATGAACCGCCCCCTCTCTCTCCTCCTCTCGCTCACCCTCTCTCTCTCCTCCTTCTCCCTCTCTTCTCTCTCTCTCCCCACGCTCGCCAACGCCGACGGCGCCAGCGACGCCAAAGACCTCTTCGCCCGGGGTCGCGACCTCCGCGCCAAAGGCGATTGCCAAGGCGCGCTTCCACTCTTCCGCAAGGCCTACTCCGTTTACCCCGCCGGTCTCGGCAGCCTCCGCAATGCCGCCGAGTGCGAAGAGAAGCTCTCCCTCTGGGCCTCGGCGCGGCGCGATTGGCTCGATCTCAAGCGCGCGCTCCTCGTCGTCAAAGACGTGAAATACGCTGGCTGGGATGCTGATTGTGACGCGGCGGCCACGCGCCTGGCGCCGAAAATCGCGCGCCTCGTGGTGCGGGTGACCGACGCCGGAGGCGAGGATCTCTCGGCGCGCGGCGGGCTGAAGGTGACCCTCAACGAGGAAGCGATCGAACGAACGTTGCTCGGCACCGATCTCGAACGCGATCCGGGCGCGTACGTCGTCGTCGCGACGCTCGACGAAACGACGGGCACGTCGAAGGCGACGCTGGTTGCCGGAGAGTCGAAGGCCGTGACGGTGACGTTGACCCTTCCGGCGAAGCCTCTCGTGCCGCCGCCCGTCGTCGAGGTCGAGAACCCCACGCCCACGCCGACGCCCGCTCCCGAGACGCCGATCACCGATCACGATCGCGGCGCGACGATGCGAACGTTCGGCTACGTCGGCGTCGCGCTCGGTGGCGCCTTCGCCATCGGCACCATCGCCGCAATCGCGGTGCGCAGCTCGGCGCTCTCCAGCGTGTCGAACAAGTGTCCCGACTACACCACCGCGGCGTGCGGCCCCTCGGTGCGCGACGACGTCGATCGTGGCAAGAGCGCGGCGACGCTGGTGAACGTCTTCGGCGCGCTCACCCTCGTCTCTGTCGGCGTCGGCGCGACCTTGATTTTGACGAACCCGAAGCCCGATCGACCGCCCGTCGCGCTCTCGCCCCTCTTCCTCGTCGGCGGCGGTGGCGCGGCCATTTCCGGTGGATTTTGATGCGTCGCCTCCCTTCTTTCCTCTTCGCCGTGCTCCCGCTCGGCGTCACTTTCGCTGCCCTCGGCGTGGCCTGCTCCTTCCCCGACGTCTCCATCGACGACAGGCTGGGCGACTCGTCGTTCGACAGCGCCGGCTCCGACACCGATCTCGGCGGTGACGCGGCGAAGGACACCTCGAGCGGTGACGGTGGTGATGGCGGTGATGTCGGTGACGTCTCGCATGCGGACGTCGGCGATACGAACGTCGAGGGTGGCGGCGAGGTCGGGCCCGATGGCGGTGATGGCAGTGACGCGAAGCTCGACGTCGGCGACACACGCGATGCCGGCGATACGACGCCGACCTGCACGAAGGCCTGCGACTGCGACGACGACACCGACAAGGCCAACGCCGGCACTTGCGGCGGACTCGACTGCGACGACTACGATCCACGCGCCAGCAGCAAGATCACTGCGTTCAACGCGACCGACTTGGCGACACTGACGACCAAGGGCGACTGGAACTGCAACAAGACGTTGGAGAAGCAGTATCCGATCAACGTCAGCTGCTCGAAGTTGGCGCTCGGCGGGTGCGACGGACAACAAGGATTTTCCGGCGATCCTGCGTGCGCGACGAGCGGCGTCTACGTCTTCTGCAAGACCAACCTCGCAGTCGCGTGCGTCGAAGATCACAACGAGACGAGGACGCAGGGCTGCAAATGAGGTGACTTGCGGCCCGCCGGGGTGCGTTCATCCTGTGAGGCGGAGGAAGTCATGAACGAGCGCCTTGCTTTCATCGGTCTGGCGTCGATCTTGGTCGCGACCGGGTGCGGCGGCGCCTCGGGATCGGGTACCCCGCTCGGCGGAGGCGGCGACGACGCGTCTTTCGATGGCGGCGGCGGCGGCGGCGAGGGTGGCGAAGACTCTCCGTTCGGCCTCGGCTGCTCGCCGGCGTGCGCTGCCGATCAGCTCTGTTCCGTCACCAAGACCTGCATCGCCAAGGGCGCGTGCGCTGGCGACGGTGATTGCGTGGCCGGTCAGGTCTGCGATCTGGCGAAGAAGACGTGCGTTCCCGGCGGCGAGTGCGGCGCCGACTACGCGACCGCGGCGATCGTCCCCGCGAACTTGCTGGTGGTGCTCGATCGCTCCTGCTCGATGACCGAGGTCATCGGCACGCAGGACAAGTGGCAAATCGCGGTCGCGGCCATGCAGAAGATGACGACGACCTACAAGGATCGCATCCGCTTCGGCCTCACGCTCTTCCCCGACACCGACGCCGACAAGTGCAACCAGGGGACGATCCCGATCGGCGTCGCGCCCGGCAACGAGACCAAGATCGCGACGCTCCTGACGAGCGCGCTCGCCAAGACCGACCCTTATTTTCCCGATGGTCCGTGCGTCACCAACATCGACACCGCGATGAAGCAGGCGTCGGGCGAGCCGGCGTTCAAGGACGCGACGCGCAAGAGCTACGCGCTGCTGATGACCGACGGCGCGCAGGCCGGGTGCAGCGCGGCCGGTGGCGATCCGGGTACGGTCAAGATCATCGGCGACATGGCGACCGCCGGCGTCCCCACCTTCGTCGTCGGATTCGGCAAGGGCGTGAAGGCTGCGTCGCTCAACTCGTTCGCGGTCGCCGGCGGCGTGCCGACCAGCGATCCGACGACCAAGTATTACCAAGCCGACGATGCCAAGAGCCTCGACTCCGCGCTCGCCACCATCGCCAGCAAGACGCTCGGCTGCGTCTTCACGCTCAGCAAGACGCCGCCCGATCCCACGAAAATCTACGTATTTTTCGACAAAACCAAGGAAGTGCTTCGCGACCCGACGCACGCCAATGGTTGGGACTACGACCCGAAGACCAACCAGCTGACGTTCTACGGAGCGGCTTGCGACGACATCAAGTCGGGCAAGGTCACCGACGTCGCCATCGTCTTCGGGTGCCACAAGGCCCCGGCCTGACTCTCACGTCGACCAACAGCCCGCGCGCGGAATGCGTAGCGAGAGGCAGGTGAGCGCGCCGTCGGCCTTGTGCATCTCGCCGACGTCGACGACGTGCACGTCGAGCCCTTCGGCGCGGAGGAGCTCGGCGGTCTTCGGCGCGGCGAGCGAGACGAGGACTGCGCCACCGAGCGCGAGGACGTTGGCGCCAGCGGCTTCGGGTGCCGGCATCACGCGCAGTCCGATGCCGAGAAAACAAGCCAATTCTTCGTCGCCGAGGACGCGCGCGTCGTAAACGAGCAGACCCGCGCTCGCGAGCGTGCAGGCCGACTTGAGGTGAAGTCCATCGCGCACCGTCAGACGAACGACGCGAATCCCAGAGCCCTTCGCCGCGAGCTCGAGCGCGGCGGCGCCGGCTGCGTTGGTACGCGACGAGAGACCGACGAAGAGATGCTCGCCGACGCGCAGCACGTCACCTCCATCGAGCGTCGCCGGGAGCTGCATTTCGATCACGTCGGTGACGTGGGTGAGTCGTCGCACCGCGCGTGTCACCGGCTCGACTTCGCGCCGACGTGCAGGTGCACCGGGCATCGTCGCGAGCGAGCGCGCGTCCATCACCACCGCAGTATCTTCGAGAAAACAAGCGTCCGGCGCGTCGTCGTCGGCTTCGACCGACTCGACGACGAGCCCCAACCGTTCGAGCGCCTCGACGTAGCCACGGTGTTGCGTGCGCGCGCGATCGACGTCGATGGCGATGTTGGCGTCACTGCGGAGGCACTCGGCGAAGCGAGAGGAGATGGGGCGGACGAGGAGCTTCGCAGGGGCGGCGAAGGATGAGGATCCCATGGCGTCGAGGTAGTCCAGCGCGGCTGCGGGCGCGAGCGCGCCTGCGCCCACGCCTACGCCTGCGCCAGACGCCCACGCCCGCGCTCGCGCTCCCTCTCGCGGACAGCTACCTTTCTCCCCCATGCCCCCGCAACGCTCCCCCCTCTTCCCCGCCATCGTCCTCGCGGGCATCTCTCTCACCGCCCCCGGTTGCGGCAACGACACCCAAATCGTCGCCGATGACACCGGCAAGGCGAGCGATGCAAAGAGTGACGTCAGCGCAGCCGACACGACCCTCGGCGACACGGGCAGCGCAGACACCGGCGTCGTCGACAGCACCAGCAGCGACGTCACCGACACGCTCGACGCCGCCGATGGATGTCCTCCGGACTCGGAAATTCCAACGCCGCCCTGCTCGTTCATCCGCTGAGCGAGGCGTCGTCATGAAGCTGCCCGACGACCCGACGATCGCTGCGCTCGACGAAGAGACGCGACGGGCGATCGCCGCGCACTGGTTGCATCGCGCGTCGGCCGAGCTCGGCGTCGCCGTCGCGTTCGAGGCGTTGCGGCCGAGGCTCGTGGGCGTCGGAGCCGCGCCGCCGGTGCTCGCGCTCGCCGACAAGGCGATGGTCGACGAAAGGCGACACGGCGCGCTCTGCGTCCAGCTCGCCGCCCGCTACCTCGATACGGACGTCGCCACCCCTGCACCGCGCGATGGCGCGCTCCCCGACTTCGGCACTGGCGCCGAAGAGCTCGAGGTCGCGCTCCTCGTGCTCGGGACCTGCTGCATCAACGAATCCATAGCGTCTGAATGGATTCGCTCCTGCTTCCGCATCGCCACCGCTCCCACCGCCCTCGCCGCCAACCGCGCTCACCTCCAAGACGAAATCGACCATGCACGTCTCGGGTGGGCACACCTCGCATCGCCGGCCATCTCCGATGCTCTTCGACGTCGCCTTCGCCCGTGGGTGCCCCGGCTCCTCGACGTCAATGTCGCGCAGTGGATGAAGCCCGATCCGCACTTGCCCCGAGAGGGCATCGCGGCGCATGGACACCTAAGTGTCGAAGAGAACGAGGCCGCGATCGACGCTGCAGTGAGGGATGTCGTGATGCCGGGGCTAAAACTCGTCGGCTTGGCGTAGGTCTGCGCCCACACCGCCGTCCGCGCGCCTCTCCGTGAACATCGACGGCACGCCGGGTGAAGAACTGCAAAACGCCCGAGATTCTTGCGTCGATCGCGAGCCTCGCCCGTTCAACGGTCGCAAGCTACGAAACCATCGGAGGCTCGTCGCCATGAACGTCACGCTCATCACGCTTCGTCGCATCGCTCTCGTCCCCGGTCTCGCCGCGCTCCTCGCGGTGGCGGCCTGTAGCGCGCCGGCGCCGGGCACCGCCAACGCGCCCAACGTTCCCACGGCGGGCGGGACGACTGCGCAGGCCGAGAAGGCGCACGAGCCGCTCCTCGCCGGCGCGTTCCAGCTTGCCGACCTCAGCACCGCGCAGAGCACCAAGCTGCAAGAGCTCGAGACCAAGTTGGTGACCGCGGGTGCGCCGCGACGTGTGGCGCAGAGAGAGCTGGCCGAGCTCTTCGCCGTCGGGCTCGAGAAGGGCGCGCTCGACGAGACGGCCGCGAACGCGAAAATCGAGCAGATCGGCACCCTCGCCGTCGCCGAGAAAGACGCCAGCGCCGACACGCTGAACGCGCTCCATGCGCTGCTCACACCGGCGCAGCGCGCGAGTGCCCTCGAGCTGACGAAGGCCGCTTGGAAGGGCAAGGGCGAGAAGGGCGAGAAATCGGAGAACGGCGAGAAAGGCGAGAAGGGCGAAAAAGGCTTCAAGCACGACGGCAAGGGCGGCGGCTTCGGCATGCACCTGAAGCAGCTCGCCGAAGAGCTGCAGCTCACCGACGCGCAGAAGGACGCCTTCAAGGCCGAGATGGAGTCGATGCCTCACCCCGACAAGAAAGAGTGGGGCGGCATGAAGGAGAAGATGAAGGCCATCGGCGAGGCCTTCGTCAGCGACACCTTCGACGCCAAGGCGCTCGGCGTCGGCGACGGTGCGGTGAAGATGGCGCAGAAGATGGGCCCGCGGATGGAGAAGATGATCGTCGCCTCGATCAAGATCCTCACGCCCGATCAGCGCACCAAGCTGGCGGCGAAGATCCGCGAGCACGTGGCGAAGATGGACTGAACGGCGTCCCGAACCTCGTCTCGACGCGAAAGGCGGGTGCATCTCGGTGCACGCGCCTTTCCCCGTTTTGTGCTCTTTCCGGAAGGCTTACGGCAATCGCGCAGGCTCGTATTGACATAATAAGCGTACTTACTATAAGTAAGCTTATGAATGAGACGACAGCCATGACCAACACGACGAACACGAGCACGAACGAGTGGCGCACCGAGCACAGCATCGAGATCGAGGAGGGCGCCGAGGTCATTTGGAGAATCCTCCGCGACGTCGCGGGCTGGAAGCGATGGAACGCGGGCATCGAGCGCATCGAGCTCGAAGGCCCCTTCGCGACCGGCACTTGGTTCACCATGCAGCCGCCGGGGCAGGACGCGTTTCGTTCGTGCTTCCTCTCGGTGCGCGAGAACGAAGGCTTCGTCGACGAGACGCGCGTCGAAGACCTCGTCGTCACCGTCGATCACCGCATCGAACGCCTGGGGGCGAAGCGGGCGCGCGTGGTCTACGCCGTCCTCGCGCGAGGTCCGGGCGCCGAAGAAGTCGGCCCTGCGGTCTCGTCCGACTTTCCCGACGTCCTCGCGGCGCTCGCCAAGTTGGCGAACGAGGCGCAGTCATGAGCGTGCTTTCGACGGCTCCGAGCGCATGGCTCGGCGTCGTCTCGCGCACGCACGTGCTCCGCGGCGTCTCTGGTGGCTTCGCGCAGGTTTGTCACGGCAAAGAAGGGCCGCTTCGCCGCATGCGCGCGGGCGACCATTTCGTCTACTACTCGCCGACCGTGAACATGGGCGACAAGGGTGGCGTGCCGCTGCGCGCGTTCACCGCGATCGGCATCCTCACGGACGATGAAGTTTTCCCCTTCGACATGGGCGGCGGCTTCGTCCCGTTCCGACGTCGCGTGCGCTACGCTCCGGCGCGCGAGGTCTCGTTGGCATCCATCCAAGATCGACTCGAGCTCTGCGCGCGGCCGAGCTGGGGAATGGCCCTTCGTCGGGGGCAGCTCCCGCTCTCGAACGCAGATTTTCTCGTGATCGCCGAGGCGATGGGCGTGCGCCCGGAAGATCTCCAGAAGCTCGCCAGGAGTGACGCTGCATGAAGAAGCCGGCGCTGCCGACGCGCTTGTCGGGTCCTGCCGAGAGTCCGGGGTTTCTCCTCTGGAAGGTCTCGAACGCCTGGCAGAGGCGGCAGCGCGCGGCGCTTCTACCGTTCGAGCTGACCCACTCGCAGTTCGTGCTCTTGGCGACGGCGACGTGGTTCGGCGCGCAAGAGACGCTGACGCAAGCGCGCCTCTCCGAGCACTCCGGCATCGATCCGATGACCACCTCGCAGGTGGTGCGTACGCTCGAAGCCGCCGGTCTCGTCGCACGGCGCGCGCATCCGGACGATCCGCGCGCGAAGGCCATCACGGTGACGGAAGCAGGGAAAAGGAAGGTCCGCGCGGCGATCGTTGCCGTCGAGGAGACCGATGCTGCCTTCTTCGCGCCGGTGGCCGCGAGCACGAGCAAGCTGCTCGGCCTCTTCCACACGCTCGTCGAAGGCGACGCCGAATCCGAGTGAAGCCCGACTCGTTCGGCTCGTGCGAGCTCAGACCTTGGTCGCCGTGATGTCGTAGGTCGAGTCGCACTTCGTCGCGCCGGCGGCATCGAGCAAGGTCACGTGCATCGCGCTCGTGCCGCGGGTGCCGTCCTTGTTCCAGTGGAAGTCGCCCGCTTGCTCGACGGTGTTGGTGGTGCCGCTCACCGGGCAGCTGGTGGCAATGGTGACGGTGCAGTTGTCGCTGCTCGCCGTGAGCGTGCCTTTGCAACTCGCCGGCGGCGCCGTCGGTTGGGCGCTCGAGGTCTCGGTATGGGAGGCGATCGCCCCGCAGGTCCCCCCCGAGCGCTCGACGTATTCGAAGTGATACGTGCCGACGCGGCGCACGCACGGGCCGGCCTCCTCGGCGGGAGACGAGCTCGACGAACATCCGGAGAGCCCGAGCCCGAAGCACGCGAGGAGACCGAGACCGATCGTGAATCGCACGTGAATCACGCTTGATCGTAACGAACGTACTCGTAGTCGATGGGCTTCTCTTTGATGCCGCGCGCCGGCGGAGCGAGCCAGTTGGCCATCTTGCCCGGCTCGTAGACCGGCTTCGTCATCAAGCTCTGCAGGAAGAGCTCGTCGGCCTCGTTGGGGAGCCACTCACCGCGGCGGGCGGCGAACTCGTCCTTGGTGATGAGCGAGCCGTCGGGCGTGAAGCAGACCTCGCCGAACTGACCTTGATGACGGTGGAAGCGACGGCTCGGGAGCGTCAGGCGATCGGCGATGCCGGCGGCCTCGAGCGTGCGGTTCCACTTGTTGAGACCGCGTTGGCAGTCGACGACGTACGAGTCGCGGAGGACCTCGTTCATCGCGTTGCGCAGCGGAACTTCCTCTTCCGCGAGCTTGCCCTCGCGCATGACGTTCATCTTGTAGGTCTGGTTGAGGGCGGTGTGCTCCGCGAACTCCTTCTCTTCGTGCGCGCGCCCCTTGAGGCCGCTGGCGAAGAACTGCGCGGCGTTCGACGAGACCTCGCCGCCGAAGAGATCGAGCGAGAGCGAGTACCAGAGGTTGATGTACTTCTGGATGGTCGGAAGATCGATGCCGCCGAGCTTGCGCACGTCGCCCGAGAGGCCGGCCTCTTTCATCAACTGTGCGGTGCGCTCGATGACGCGGCCGACGCCGGTCTCGCCGACGAACATGTGGTGCGCCTCTTCGGTGAGCATGAAGCGCGTGGTGCGCGAGAGCGGATCGAACGCGCTCTCGGCGAGGGCGAGCAGCTGGTACTTGCCGTCGCGATCGGTGAAGTACGTGAACATGAAGAAGGAGAGCCAGTTGGTGCAGGGCTCGTTGAAGGCGCCGAGAATGCGCGGTTTGTCGGAGTCGCCGCTCCGACGCTGAAGGAGGGCCTCTGCCTCTTCGCGACCGTCGCGACCGAAGTGGCTGTGAAGGAGATAGACCATCGCCCAGAGGTGACGACCCTCCTCGACGTTGACCTGGAAGAGGTTGCGCAGGTCGTAGACGCTCGGGCACGTGAGGCCGAGGAGACGCTGCTGCTCGACGCTGGCCGGCTCGGTGTCGCCTTGGGTGACGATGAGACGGCGGAGCGTATTGCGGTGCTCGCCGGGGACTTCCTTCCAGACCGCCTTGCCCATCTCGTCGCCGAAGCCGATCTTGCGATCTTTCACCTCGTCGGCGAGGAAGATGCCCCAGCGGTAGTCGGGCATCTTCACGTAGCCGAAGTTCGCCCAGCCCTCGCTGTCGACGCCGACTGCGGTACGGAGCCAGACGTCGTCCTTCTGGAAGCCCTCGGGTCCCATCTGCAACCACCAGTCGATGAACGACGGTTGCCACTGCTCGAGGGCGCGCTGGAGCTTCTTGTCACTCGCGAGATCGACGTTGTTGGGAATCTTCGTGTCGTTGACGACGCTGCTCATGGGCTCTCCGGGCTTCTTTTCGAGCTTGGAATTACATAAAACATTTATGCACGGCGCCAGTCGAAGACCGCGCGCTCGGGCTTGCCGTACATCGTCAGCGCGCCCTTTTCGCCGGTGGCGTTGGCGCGGGTGAAGATCCAGTTCTGCCAAGCCGAGAGGCGGCCGAAGATCTTCGTCTCCATCGTCTCGGGGCCGGCGAAGCGGAGCGACGCCTCCATGCCGGTCATCGCGTCGGGTGACATCGCGGCGCGCTCTTCGATCGCGACGCGCACCTCGTCGTCCCAATCGATGCCGTCGGGCGCGATGGTGACGATGCCGGCTTTGACCGCCTCTCGAGTGGTGAGCGGCCCCTCGCGGCCCTTCATCGCGTCGACCATTTTCGGGTCGTGAAGGAAGCGGGTCTGGAAGCGCGTGAGGCCATTCGACATCGGCAAGGAGCCGAAGCACATCGCCGAGGTGGCGACGCGAATGTCGTCCTCCTTGTCCTCGTCATCCTTCATGTAGACGCGGTCGCTGGCGAGGGCGAGCTCGAGGAGACAGCCGGAGAAGCAGGACCCTTCTTCGACGAGCGCGAAGAACGAGCGCGACGTGAGATCGACGCGCTTGAGCACGCGACGGAGGTGGAGGAGCATTTCCTTCGCGAGCCAGTCGCCTTCGTTCACGAGCGTGAGGAGCGCTGCGTCATGAGCGCGCACGCTCTCGAGGTCGCCGGCGGTGCGAACGACCACCGTGCCGACCGTGAGGTAGTTGAAGCGGAGGTCGAGGATGGCGTCGTCGAGCTCACGGAAGGCCTGGAAAATCCAGTTGGAACAGCCCTTCTCGCGGAGCTCTGCGCCGCTCTTGGCGGGTGCGCTCTTCGGTCCACGCACCGTGAGCTGAGCGACGCGCGTCGTCTCGTCGATGGCGAGGGTGACGAACTCGTAGGTGCTGGTGAGCTTGCCGGACTCACCGCTGCGGGTGACCGCGACCGGCAGGAGGGGGAGACCGGCGCCCTTCGCGCTGACGCGGCTCGAGGCTTTGGCGAGCGCTTCGGCGCGCGCCTTCACCGTCTCGGCGAACTTGCTCCGGGCGACGACCTGATCGACGAGGCCCCACTCCTGCGCGCGCTTGCCGCGGACACCTTCGGCGAGCGTCGAAAAGACGTCGGCGAGATCGCGGCGAACCTTGCGCTTGTCGACGAGGCGCGTGAGCCCGCCGGTGCCGGGGAGCACCGCCAGGAGCGGACACTCGGGGAGGCTGACCGCCGTGGAACCGTCTTCCTGAAGGATGATTTCGTCACAAGCGAGCGCGAGCTCGTAGCCGCCGCCGGACGCGATGCCGTTGAGGGCCGCGATCGAGGCGATGCCCGACTCGCGGCTGGCGTCTTCGAGATGGAGGCGCGTCTCGTTGGTGAACTTGCAGAAGTTGACCTTGAACGCGTGCGTCGAGGTGCCGAGCATGTAGATGTTGGCGCCCGAGCTGAAGATGCGATCTTTGCCGCTGGTGAAGACGATGGCGCGCACCTCGGGGTGCTCGAAGCGGATGCGCTGGATGGCGTCGGCGAGCTCGATGTCGACGCCGATGTCGTAGCTGTTGAGCTTGAGGACGTAGCCGGGCGCGAAGCCGAGGTCGTCCTTCACGTCGAGGATCATGCGGGCGACGCCGCTCGCTGCCGCTTCGCTCAGATCGAGCTTCCAGTGACGATAGCGATCGGGGTGGGTGTCGAAGCGGACGGGATCCATGCCGCAAAGCATGCGCGGAGCGTCGTTCGCGCGCAAGCACTATATTGCCGTGCGCATAGTGTACATATGCAGTATAGTGCCTCTCATGACCGAGACCGCCCACGTTCACGAGCGACAGCAGCTCCTCGAGGAGCTCGGTCGCGAGGTGCGCGCGAAGCGGCAAGGGCTCGGTTTGACGCTGAAACAGCTGGGCGAGCGCGCAGGCGTCAGCGTCCGCTTCCTCGCCGAGCTCGAGGCCGGGCGCGGCAACATCTCGGTCGCGCGGCTCCACGATCTCGCGGTCGCCCTCGGAACGTCGGCTTCGGCGCTCCTCTCGGGCGAGGCCAAACGGGCGCGGAAGAGCCCCGGTGTGGTCGCGCTCCTCGGTCTTCGCGGCGCCGGCAAGAGCACAATCGGCAAGCGCTTGGCGAAGAAGCTCGACGTCCCCTTCGTCGAGCTCGATCACCGCGTCGAAGAGATGGCCGGCCTCTCGCTCGGTGCGCTCTTCGAGCTCCATGGCGAAGCGCACTATCGAAGGCTCGAACGCGAGGCGCTTCGTGCGCTCTTCGCCGCGCACGATCACGCGGTCGTCGCCACTGGTGGGAGCATCGTCACCGACGAAGAGACCTACGCGCTCCTCCGCGAGCACGCGACCACCGTCTGGCTGCAAGCGACGCCGGAGTCGCACTGGGAACGCGTCGTCGCGCAGGGCGATCGGCGGCCGATGCAGAACCGCGCCAACGCCAAGAACGAGCTGCGCGCGCTGCTCCGCGAGCGTGGAGAACGCTATGCGCGTGCCGAGATCGTGCTCGACACCGACGAGCTCGGGGTCGACGGCGCGGTGCGCGAGCTGTCGCGTCGCAACGGACGGAGCTGACCCTTCGATTGCGGCCTGTTCAGAGTCTGTCTAGACTCTGTACGCATGGACGGCGTCTCTCCGCGCTACCGCATTCAAGCCGTCGCGGAGCGCACAGGGGTGCCGACGGCGACGCTGCGTGCATGGGAGCGTCGATACGGTGTGCCCGAGCCGGCGCGATCGGTGACTCGCTATCGCCTCTATACCGACGACGACGTCGCGCTCATTCGCCGCATGGCTGCGCTCTGCGCCACCGGCGTGCGCCCGGCGGAGGCAGCCGTGACGCTGCGCACCGAGCGTGGGCGCGGGATGCCGACGACGAGCGAGGGGGCGACGCTTCCGCAAGACGGGCTGGTCGATCGCATCGTCCACGGTTTTCTCCGGATGGACCTCGACGGGATTCGCGCCTCGCTCGACCTCGCGCTCTCGTCGAGCACGCCGATGCGCACCTACGATGGCGTGGTCGCGCCGGCGCTGCGCAAGGTCGGAGATTTGTGGAAGAAGGGCGCGCTCTCGATCGCCCAGGAGCACGCTGGCTCCAACGTCGTCCGCGACGTGCTCGGCGCGCTCCTTCGTCATTCGACGCCGCCGCCGCCCGCGCCGTTCGTCCTCCTCGCCTGCTTCGATCAAGAGCAGCACGACATCGGCCTCCTCGGCCTCGGGCTCCACCTGACGTCGTGGGGATATCGCGTGCTCTTCCTCGGCGCGCGGGTGCCCCCGAAGGCGATTCGCGACGCGATCGAGGTCGAGAAGCCCGCGCTGGTGGCGCTCTCGCTGGTGATCGACGAGAACCCCGAAGAGTCGAAGAAGCTCCTGGCCGCCTACGCGCGCGCTTGTGACGACGTGCCGTGGATGATCGGCGGTCCGGCGGCGGCCGACCTCGCGTCGACGGTGAAGAAGCGCGGGGGTCACCTCGCGAGCACCGACATGAACGAGCTCCGCGCGATGGTCGATCGCCTCGCGCGTTAGCGGGTCACCTCCAGCGCGCGACGGGCTCGCGCGAAAACGAACGCGACGACCTGTCGGCCTGGCGCTCCCAGCGAGTTGGCAAGTTGCCTGATCTCGTCGTGCAAGATCGTGCTGCGGGCGCGGGAGCCGTCGAGGCCGAGGATGAGCACGGCGTTCGGACGACCAAGGCTTTCGTCGACGCCGACGGGCTTGCCCGCGCTCGCTTCGTCGCCGCGGACGTCGAGGAGGTCGTCGGCGAGCTGGGCGAGGAGACCGATCTTGGTGCCGAGCTCGGACCATCGCGGATCGTCCCTGCCGGCGACGAGGGAGGCGCCACGGGCGGCGAATCGATAGAGCGCGGCCGTCTTCGCCTCGTGGTAGCGCGAGAGCTCGGCCTCGGGCTCGAGCTCGAGCGCTTGTCCGCCGATGATTCCTCGCTCGGTTCCCACGGCCTGGCCGAGGAGCATTGCCAACGCTGCTCCGTATCCTGGTGCACTGACGGCGACTTCGAACGCCTTGGCGAGGAGCGCGTCGCCGACGAGCACCGCGGTGGCGACCCCGTACGCTGCGTGGCTGCTCGGCTTTCCCCGGCGGGTGGCGGCGTCGTCGAAGCAGGGAAGATCGTCGTGCGCGAGCGACGCGGCGTGGATCAGCTCGACGGCGATCGCCACCGGCATGGCCGCGTGAGAGCTGGCGCCACACGCGGTCGCGACCTCCAACGCGAGGAGCGCGCGCTGACGCTTTCCCCCGCGGACGGCGTCGGTCATCGCCCGATGTAGGCGACGTGGCTCCCGATCGCACGAGGGCAAGACGGCGAGGAGCGCGCGCTCGACGCTCTCCGCGTCCTTCTCCATCGGGGGCTCATCGGTGCAAAACGTGTCCAAGGTTTGGATCGATGCCATGCGCATTATCTCGCTATTCGTCGAACACGCCTCGACGGATGCACCATGCGTGTCTAATATATGTACATGGTTAGAACGCCGAGGACAGTCGTCGTCGGGGCGGGCGTCGGTGGCCTCGCGGCGGCGCTTCGGCTCGCGGCTGCGGGCGTCGAGACGACGCTCGTCGAGCGCGCGCCCACGGTCGGCGGAAAGCTCCGCACCTTGTCCGTCGGCGACGCCCAAATCCCGGCGGGGCCGACGGTGCTGACCATGCCGTGGGCCTTCGAAGAGCTCTTCGAGGCGGCGGGCGCATCGTTCCGTGAACGCGTCCCGCTCGTGCCGCTCGATCCCATCGCCCGTCACTTCTTCGCCGACGGTTCGGTGCTCGATCTCTCCTCCGATCCCGCGCGCGCCGCGGACGACATCGGACGCTTCGCCGGGGCCTCCGAGGCCGCCGGACATCGCGCCTTCCTCGCCCACGGCAAGCGCATCTTCGACACCGTCTTCGAGCCCTATTTCCGCCGGCCCCTGCCGAAGTTGGGTGAGCTCTTCTCGCTCGCCGGGCTGAAGATGGCGAGCTCGGTCACGCGCATCGACGCCGCCCGCAGCATGTGGCGAGCTCTTCAGGATTTCTTCCGCGATCCACGGCTCCTCGCGCTCTTCGGTCGCTATGCCACCTATGTCGGCAGCTCGCCGTTCGCGGCGCCCGGCACGCTCAACCTCGTCGCCTGGGTCGAGCAGGCCTTCGGCGTGCATCGGGTCGTCGGAGGCATCGAGCACCTCGCGCGCGCGATCCATCAGCGCTTCACCGAGCTCGGCGGGCTCACCCTTCTCGACGCCGAGGTGACCGCAATCGAGCGCGTGGGGGGCGCGGTGAGCACCGTCGTCCTCGCCGATGGGCGCGTCTTGCCTGCAGATGCGGTGATCTGGAACGGCGAGGCGACGGCGCTCGAGAGGCTCGTCGAGGGCGATCGCACGCCGAGCGCGCTCCCCTCGCTCTCGGCCTTCCTCCACCTGGTGGTCGCGAAGCGCCTCGATGCGCCGCTTCTCCACCACACCGTCGTCTTCCCCGTCGACTACCGGGCCGAGCACGACGACTTGTTCACACACGCGCGTCCGCCGCGTGATCCGACGGTCTATCTCTGCGCTCCCGATCGCCTCGGTGAAATCGACGGAGCGCGAATCGCTCCCGGCCTCGCCGGCGAAGTCACCGCCGAACGGCTGTTCATGCTCACCAACGCGCCCGGCGCGCGGCCGATCGATGGGCCCGAGGAGATACGATGTCGGCAACGAATTCGGACGACGCTCGCGCGGGCGAACCTCACGATCGAGTCGATCCGCGCGGAGCGAGTGGTGACTCCGCAGGACTTCGCGGCGCGATTTCCAGGCAGCCGCGGCTCGATCTACGGCGCGGCCCAGAGCTCTCCCTTCTCCGCGCTCAGTCGACCGTCGAACGCGCACCCGCGCTGCTCCGGCCTCTTTCGGGTGGGTGGCAGCGTGCACCCGGGCGCGGGTCTACCGATGGTCACGCTCTCGGCGGCGATCGCCTGCGACGCAGCCCTGCGTCACCTCTCGCGATCGACCTCGACCTCGACCTCGCCCACGTCCCGCCGGACGACGGATACGCTTGGTGGTACCTCGACGGCGTGAGCGACTGCGGTCGATACTCGATCGTCGCCATTTTCTGCGTCGGATTCGTCTTCTCTCCGAGCTACGCGGCTGCGCGCCGCCTCGGCAGGGCCGACCCGACCGCACACGTCGCCGTCAACGTCGTCGTCCACGACCGTCATCGGCGCGTCGTCTGGGCGATGAACGAACGAGGGAGTGATGCGCGACGCGCCAGTCGTCACGCGCTGACCCTCGGCCGCTCGCAGCTCTCGTGTGACGAAAAGGGGGTGAGCGTCGCCCTCGACGAGCCCGAAACCGCGTTTTTCGGTCGGAAAAAAGGGCATCTCGTGGGGACTCTTCGCCTCGACGCGGAGCAGGGCGCCGCCCCCTCGGTGAAGCTCGCCGACGGTCACGCGTGGCGCGCGTTCATCCCGTCGGGTCGCATCCGCGTCGAGCTGCCTTCGCACGGCATCTCCTTCGGCGGCGACGGCTACCTCGACGCGAACCGCGGCGTCGAGCCGCTCGAGCGCGCGTTCTCCAAGTGGTCGTGGGTGCGCCGGCGCCGTGGCGATCGCGTCGACGTGGTCTACGACGTCCATCCACGGCAGGGCGAGCGGCGCGCGTTTCTCCTCTCGGGCGACCGTCATCACGTCGCCGTCTCCGAGGTCGCGCACGTGCGCACGAGGGCGACGCAGCGCACGGGATTCGGCCTCGAAATCGATTCCCTCGAGGTCGGCGGCGCCCCCTCTTCACGTCGTCCGCCGAGCCGCATCTTCGTCGAGCCGACCGTGGTCATCGACGACACGCCCTTCTATGCCCGCTATCGAATCGCCGGCGGAGAAGGCCTCGGCGAGACGCTCGATCTCGATCGCTTCGAGAACCGATTCGTCCAACATCTGCTCGGCTATCGCATCCACCGTGAGCGTCGGCGAGCGCCGGGGAGGCTGGCCGATCGGTGACGGATGTCGTCTCCGTCGTCTCCGTCGTCTTCGCGACCTTCGCCGGAGGTTTCGCGTTGGCCGAGCTGCGAGCGCTCGGGGCGCGACGCGTGACCGAAACGGTTCACTTCGAGGCCGATCGGCGTCGGGTGATCGTACGTCCCCTCGCAAGCGGCGCGGCACCACCGTGGCTCGCGGAAGCCCTCGCAAGCACATTTCGAGCAGCGCGCAGCGGGGACGTCGTCGTCTTCTCCGTGGCCTCGGTCGACGATCCGGCATCTTCGATCGCGCGCGTAGCCATCCGTCGTGGCCTCCGCGTCGCGCCCAGCGTCGCCGCGCACCTGGTGGTGGGAGGTCCGAGCGGTCCCAACGGCAAGGTCTGTCGCCTCGCCGAGGCGCTCCGTCGACTTCCTGACATTCTTGCCATTTCGAAAAATCCGCGAGCGCCCTTGGTCGTCATCGCCGACGACGACGTCGCCCTCCGTCGACGTCTCCTCGACGCGCTCGACGCTGCCGTGCATGCCGAGGTCGCCGCAGCTTGGGCGGCTCCCGTGGAAGATCGACCGGGCCTCGTGAGAGCCCTCGGCGATCGCGCATCGGCTGCGATTCTCGATGGTTCAGCGCATGCGTTCCCAGCGCTCGGCGCGCTCCCGACCGGCGATGCACCAACCTTCGTCGGCAAGGCCTTCGCGATCGACGCCGATGTGCTCACCACGCTCGGCGGCTTCGATGCGCTCCGAAATCACCTCGGAGAGGACGCCGAGCTCTCGCGCCGAATCTCCGCGATGGGTCGAAAAAGTGCGCTCGTCGAGGTGCCAGCCCGATCGCTCGCGTACGGTCGGACGTTTCGCGAGGTCGTCGCACGCTACGCACGTTGGCTCGCCGTGGTGCGCGCGCAGCGTCCGCATTTGCTCGCGAGCTATCCGCTCTGCCTCGCGCCACTACCGATCGTGCTCGGTCTCGCCGCGCTCGCGCACACCAAGCCGGCCCTCGTCGCCGCCGCCCTCGCGGTGCTCCTGCGCCTCCTGCTCTCGGTGCGCCTACACGCCTACTTCGCTCGTAGGCGCACGATTTTTCGGCAATTCGTCGATCTCTTCCTCGCCGACGCGACGTTGCTGAGCGCGCTCGTCGTCACGCTCGGCACTCGTTCTCATGCTTGGCGCGGGCGCACCCTGGTCCTTCGTCGTGGAGTCATCGTCGAGTCTCCCCAGCCTCACCAGCTCGACGCCAAGTTGAGGCCCCATCGCGAGAGCTCGCGCGGTCCGAGCGCTCGCACGACCTCGCGATAGACGGCTGGACGTCGCAGCGAGATGCGTCCGAGGAGCCGGACGACGTCGATCGGGGCCGCTTCGTCGCGAAGAAATGCCGCGAATCGAGCCTCCCCGGACGCTGCGAGCGCTGCGAAAGCGTCGTCGAGGAGCAAGCAGACACGTCCATCGACGGCGCGTGCTCCGCGGGCGGTGAGCATGAGCGCGAGGGCGCCGAGGAGTCGCAGCATCTTCGGCTCGACGGTGGTGGCCTCCAGGGCTGCGCGGTCGAGCCGATCGTGCGCGAGGGCCAGCGACACCTTCTCGGCGATCGGTCCGAACGAGCGGAGCATCGATCCGAAGCCGCAGAACGTCAGCGGTGAGTGTCGAGCTGCGGCATCGCCGACCAGGAGCACACGATCGTGCGGCGAAACGTGCGTGGTTCGAAGCCTCGAGTGCCCGGGAATGATGCCGAAGGTCGGTCGCAGGAGCGTTCCCACGCCGCGCTTGTAGCGAGGACGGGTGCGGAAGAATCGCTCGAAGAGTCCTCGCAGGGGCGCGTCGTCGAGCTCGTTGCGCTCGGCGTAGTGGAATAGATAGACAGTCAATGCATCCCGTTCACCACCTTCGGGGAAGCCCTCCCAGACGTGCTGACGACCCTCCTCGACACCCTCGGTGGTCGCGAGAATCTCGCCGACATGCGGCTGCCACTGGTCACGCGCTTCGCCTCGCTCGAGGCCCTCGATAGCGCCGCCGACCGTGGGACAGAACAGGTCGTGCTCGGCGAAGGGGCTGGCGACGCCGAGCGCATCGAGGAGGAGCCGCGCGCGAATCTCCTCGTGCTCGCCGCGCGCCGAACGTGCGGTGACGACGACGCCATCCTTGGCGAGCTCGAGGCTTTCGACGGTGCGCTCCTCGAAGAGCTGGACGCCGAGTGCTTCGCAGCGAGCACGAAGCGCGCGAAGGAGGGAGGCCGCGTCGACGGAGCAGTCGAGGACGCCGCGCACCGGATAGCTACCGCCGCCATGCCAGAAGCAGACGCCTCTCTCGTAGCGCGCGAGCACGAGGGCCTCGACTTCGTCGCGTGAGAAGAGACCTTCGAGCGCCGAGAGCTCGGCCCGGCTGGCGTTCCATCCACGATGACCGACCCCGATGCGTGCGCGATCGACGACCGCGACGCGCAGACCTCCCTTCGCGAGGGCGACGGCGTGGAGGAGAGAGAGTCCGCCGCCGGCGAGGACGACGTCGAAGTCGCTGCCTCTGCCGAGCGTGCGGCGTGAATGAACGACGCGTGGACGCGCGCGAAGGTCGGCGAAGCTCGCCTCCATCGCCGTGAGGCGCTCGAACATCGCTGCGCCCTCGGTGAGCGAAGAGAATGCCTCGGCCGTGCGAGGAAATCGCTCGCGCTCGTTCGGGGACTTCATGAGGCCTTCGCGCCGACGAGCGCATCGATGAGCGGAAGGCCGGCGGCGAGGGGCGGATCGAGTGCGAGCGGCAGGCGCTGATGCGACGCGGCGAGGGCGCGACCGAGGAGGAGCACCTTGCGTCGTCGCGAGACGTGCACGCGTTTCGAGACCGATTCGTAGTGCGTGCGTCGTAGCTCGTCGCCGATCGCGCTGTAGATACGGCGTGCCGACGCGATCGCGAAACGGCACGCGCCCGGAAGCCCGGGCACACCGGTGTCGGCGCGTCGGTAGAGCACGTCGGCCTCGTCGAGCGTGCGCGCGACGACGCGACGAAGCTCGGGCGTCGCCCTCCTTGCCGCCAGCACGTCCTGCGGGCGCAGGCCCTCGTCGCGGAGCCACGTCGCCGGCAAATAGACGCGTCCGCGTGCAGCGTCCTCGCCGACGTCACGCGCGATGTTCGTCAGCTGCATCGCCACCCCGAGATCGAGCGCCCGCGCGAGGACCACGCGATCGCGTACGCCCATCAGGTGGGTCATCATCAACCCGACGGCGCCGGCGACGCGCACCGCGTACCGTTCGAGCTCGGCCTCGTCCTGTACCTCGCGCTGGCCGAGATCTTCCTCCATCCCGTCCAGAAGCGCGTCGGGCAGTACGCGAGGCAGTCCCGTACGGGCGACGAGGCGCGCGAAGGCTCGATCGACGGGCTGCTCGCTCGGCCGATCGCGATAGACCGCGTCGAGTCGGCCCCGGAGTCCGCAAAGTCGGACGGCGGCCGCGTCCTCGGAAGCCATCTTCGGCGAAACGAGACCGTCGCTCGGATCTGCGAGATCCACCGCGTCATCAGCGACGCGGCAGAATGCATAAAGAGTCCATGCATCTCGCCGCACGTCGGCGGGGAGGAGCCAAGAGCTCAGATAGAAGCTCTTCGACGCCCGCGCCGTGATCGCGCGGCAGGCGTCCAAGTCTCGTTCACGCGTGAGCCTCTCGGTCATCGGTCGCGTCACCAACGGCTCGCATGGGGAAGGAGGCGATCGAGCACCTTGGCCGAAGAGAGCACTCCGGGCATACCGGCACCAGGATGCGTGCCGGCGCCGACGAAGTAGAGGTGCTCGAGCTCTTCGCTCTCGTTGTGCGGCCGAAACCAGGCCGATTGCCAGAGGACGGGCTCGACGCTGAAGGCCGAGCCCTTGTAGGCGTAGAGCTCGTCGCGAAAATCGAGCGGCGTGAACGAGCGCTGGGTGACGATCTCGCTGCGCAGCCCCGGCATCACCGTCTGCTCGAGATAGTCGAGGACGCGCTCGCGATAGGGCTCGACCTGCCGTCGCCAATCGACGCCGGAGTCGAGGTGGGGCACCGGCGAGAGGACGTAGAGCGTCTCGCCCCCGGGCGGCGCGAGCGAAGGATCGGTGCGGGTCGGTGCGTGGAGATAGAGGCTGAAGTCGTCGGCGAGCACCTTGCGTTGGAAGATGTCGTCGAGGAGCCCGCGATAGCGCGGACCGAGCAGGATGGTGTGGTGCGCGAGGTCTGGATACGCGCGTTTGGTGCCGAAATAGTGGACGAAGAGGCTCATCGAGTAGCTCATCGAATCGAGCTTTCGATCGGTGAACTTCTTTCGATGGCGCGCCGGAATGAGGTTCTTGTACGTCCAGGCGATGTCGCTGTTGCAGACGACGAGATCGGCGCCGAGGCGGCGACCGTTCGCGAGCCGCACCCCCGACGCGCGCTTGCCGGTGACCTCGATCTCTTCGACCTCGGCACCGAGCTCGAGCTCGCCGCCCATGCGCTCGATGAGCGACACCAGCCCACCGACGAGCGCGCCGGTGCCGCCGATGGGAAAGTGCACGCCCCATTTGCGCTCCAAATAGAGGATGAGCGTGTAGATCGAGGTCGTTCGATAGGGGTTTCCCCCGACCAAGAGCGGATGGAACGAGAGCACCTGTCGCAGCTTGGGGTGCTTGATGTACTTGCCGACGAGCCCCGCCACCGAGTGGTGCGAGCCGAGGCGAATCATCGCCGGGATGATCTTCACCATGTCGCGCAGACGACCGAACGGCGCGTCGGCGAGCTCGGTGAAGCCCTTGTCGAAGATCTTCTCCGACTCGAGGAGGAAGCGCTCGTAGCCTTCGACGTCCTCGGGAGAGATGCGACGCACCTCGGCGCGCATCCGCTCCGGGTCGCCCGAATAGTCGAAGACGTCGCCGTCGTCGAAGCGGATGCGATAGAACGGATCGACCGGTCGGAGATCGATTTCATCCTCCATTTTCAGCCCCGCGAGCTCCCACAGCTCGGCGAAGAGCTGCGGCGCGGTGACCACGGTCGGTCCGGCGTCGAAGACGTGGCCTTGGTCGCGATGGACGTAGGCCCGGCCGCCGAACTGATCGCGCTTCTCGAGGACGCGCACGCGATAGCCGCGTGCGAGGAGCCGCACCGCCGCCGCGAGGCCACCGAACCCGGAGCCGATCACCAACGCGAGGGGCGCGTTCGCGGCCGGTCTCCGATTCCGCGTACGGGAGCCGTCGCCGTTTCGTGATTGGGGGGGAATGGCAACGATGTCCGGAATGGCAGGAATGGCGGGAGTGCTCACGCGAGCGGTCCTTTCGGGTCGACGGTGGGAATGGGGATTTGTCGAAGGCCGAGGCGCGAGAGGAGCGCGTTGGCCGCCAAGCGTCCGGACATCGCCGCCGCCTCCATCAGCGCAGCCGGCCAAGGAAGCGAGACCCAGTCGCCGGCGAAGAAGAGGTTCTCGATCGGCGAGCGGGTGCCAGGGCGGCGCGCGGCGTCACCGGGCGCAAATCGGCTGAAATCGTGCTTGAACGCGAAGGTCGAGTCGACGATGCGCGCGCCCTCGACCTCCGGCATGAGTTTCAGGAGTGCGCTCCACATCGCCGCGCGCAACGTCGCCTCGTCGCTGAGCTCGCCCGGTAGCGCATAGGCGTGCAGCTCGAGCACTGCCCCTCCGGTGCGCGCCGCGAACGCCGCCGCCGAGGGCTGCATGCGATGGTAGAGCGCGACCAAATCGAGCGGCGGATAGCCGGAGGTCGTGACGTAGGGGGGGCGATCGGCGCGGCTCGGGCGATCGATCCAAACGCGCCAGACTGCGTACGGATCGGCGCTCTCGAGCGCGCGCGCGTCCTTCGTCAGCTCGTCCCCGAGACCGTTCCCGGTGCGTTCGAGAATCGCGCGCGTCGCCGGCGGATCGGTGGCGAGGACGCAGTGATCGCAAGCGATGCGCTCGAACGTGCTCGGCGGCGTGACGCGCGCCCGTTCTCCGTCGACGATCATCGGCAATTTCCGCAGTGGTGAGGGAGGCGGTCCCGCGATGACGTCGCCGCGCGCGTCGTAGCGACCGCCGTGGCAAGGACAGTGGAAGGCCTTCGCCTCGGGCTGCCAGGTGACCGCGCAGCCCGCGTGCGTGCATCGTGCGTCGAACGCCACCAGCTCCCCGTCGACACGGCCGAGCCACGTGCCCTCACCGGCGACGAAGCCCGCGCTGGGAATGGTGTCGATCGAGACGTCGGTGCCCTTCGAGGGCCCGCCTCCCGCGAGCTCGACGTGTGCGAGCTTGCCTCCCTCGAGCGACAGCGACGCTGCTGGCGTGCGCAGACGAATCTCCACGCCACGATCGCGCAACGCCCGCTCGATCGGCGCGACGACGTCGGTCGCGAGATCGTTCTGCGCGTAGCGGTGGCCGAGCCCCTCGGGGTTGCCGAAGAAATAGAACTGGAAAAAACGCATCGCCTCCGCGGCGGAGAGCTTCTTCGGATGATTCAGCGTCTGCCGCGCGAAGGGCTCGAGGAGGACGCTCCAGAGGGTCGGATCGACGGCCTTGCCGAAGTCGGCGAACGACGTGCCATCGAAGCGCGCGTACGTCTTGTCGCGCTCGTATTGCAGCAGCGGATCGAGGTCGTGCATGAACTGCTTCATGCGCAAGCTCGGCGATCGGCCGATGACTCCGAGCATCCGGGTGAGCAGCGGGCCGTCTCCCGAGGGGTAGATCTCCGGCGCCCGTCCGACGAGCTCGACGACGTACTGCTCTGCGCGCACCAGGCCTGCGGTCGCGCCCGCGCGCTCCATCACCTCGAGGAGGTTGTAATAGTGATCGAAGAACGCGTGAAAACCGTGCTCGACGATGACGTCGTCACCAGCGACGCGCGCGCGGTAGCTGGAGATCTTTCCGCCGAGTTGATCGCCCGCTTCGAGCAGCACAACCGAGACGCCCCGATCGGCGAGCTCGAGCGCCGCGACCATGCCGGCGATGCCCCCGCCGACGACGACCGCTCGTGAGCTCGTGGTCGCCGGCAGCCGCTCCGGGAGCGAGCGATCGCCCTCTGTCACCACGCGTTTTCTCGGCTGGGCGCGAATTCCTACGCCGAGCGCGAGGAGCCCGCAGGCGGAGAACGAAGCCGCTGCGCCGCGTACGAGCATTTGTCGTCGCGTCCACTTCGTCCTCGGCGTGAGCCTCGCCATGTCAGCCCTCCTTGGCGGCGAGAAGACGTCGATCGATCGGAGCGCCGCCTCCGCCGATGTGAATCGGCCAAGTCGCGATTTCGCCGGCGTGGATCGCTCGTTGCGTCTCGTCGAGGAGGTGCGTCACCGCCGACTCCATCGCCGCTCGCGTCGCCTCGACGACCTTCGTCACCGACATCGCGCGCCCGATGTGAACCAGGGCGTCGGGCCTTTCGTCGCGGCCGTGCTCGTAGCGAAGGGCGACGGGCACGATGTCGACGGGAGCCGCCGCAGCGTGGGCGATCTTCGCCGCGCCGGGTAGAAAGCGCAGCGGCCGCTCGGTCATCGGCCGCTCGCGCCCTTGCGGAAAGACGACGACCACGCGCCCCGGCCGATCGAGCAGCCCGCCGCCGTATTCCACCGCGCGCGCGCCATCTTCCTTGTCGCCGAGCTCGACCCCGAAGGCGCCGATCCAGCCGAGGAACTTGAGGCGGCGAAGGTTCTTCGCGTCCATCAGCGCATGGGCATCGACGCCGAAGGTGCGGCGACAGAGATCGAAGAAGACGAGCGAGTCCCACCACGAGGTGTGGTTGGCGACGATCACCGTCGGCCGCTCGGCGAAGCTCCGCGCGAGATGCGGAAGGCCGAGGACGCGCACCGACGAGAAGCGACGCGCGAACCGGCGACGGACGTGACCCGCGAAATAGCGCTGAAAGAGCTCGCTCTTGTTCGCCGGGATCATGCGGCAGCGAGCTCCTGGAGGAGCGCGACGAGGGAGCCTTCGTGCTTCGGCGAGAGCTTGCCGCTGGTGGCCCAGAGCACCTTGCCGAGCGCGTCGAGCACCACCAAGTTCGACTTGCTGCTCGCCGCGCCGAGCTTCTTCCGACCGTCGCCGTTCCAGTCGGCCCAGATCGAGATGCCGAAGCGCTTGCCCTGCGCGCGGAGCTCGTCCTTGACGAAGCCCTTGGCCGGCCAGAAGTCCCAGGACTGCACGTCGGCGACGGCGAAGAGGCCTAGTTTCTTCGCCAGATCGCCCGACTTGGCGAGGACTCCGATGCGCGCCTTGAAGACGGCATTCTGTTCGCCGGCGTCCTTGTCCTCGTAGACGACGAGCACCGGCTTGCCACGGTAGGCGTAGAGGTGCGTCGGTTTGTCGTCGGCGCTGACGACGGAGAAGTCGCCTGGAACGGTGCCGAGCGCGACCAAACCGGCCGCGGCCCCCCGGGCGAGACCGAAGAGCGGCGCTGCGACACCGAGCGCGAGGAGCTGACGACGGTGCATTCGATGCCTATGGGCAAAAAGTGAACCAACATTGAACAAGAGTAGGACGACTCAGGTCGAGTCTACGTCTCCGCTCGAAAGTCGGATTCGCCGCCCGAGAACTTTTGGGGCCTGATCCGCGAGATCAGCGATCGCCGATCAAAACCCGGGGTCCAGCGCCGACGCCGAACTGTTCGCGGACCGAGAGTCGCGCGCTGGTCGTCTTGGCGTCGAGCGCGCCGTCGAGGAGCGCGCGGTAGGTCTCGAGGATGGCAAGCGCTTCTGCCTTGCTCTCGCGGACGAAGTCGACGCGGAAGCGGCCGACGCCCCGCGCGAGGAGCTCGGGCACGAGGGCAGCGGCGCTCTGCGGCCTGTCGTTGAAGACGGTGTTGCGACAGCCAGCGTCGACGATGACCGGGTGCTCGTGGCCGAGGTGATCGCGCACGTCGATGCGGTGACGATCGCACGGCCGACCGCAGCTCTTGTGGTCGCGCCCTTCGCTGAGGAGGTGCGCGTAGAGGCAGTGCTCGGTGTGGAAGGTGGGGATGCGGTGGTGGAGCACGACATCGACGCGGCCGCGCGGCGTCTCGTCCAGGAGCCCGTAGAGCTGCGTCTCGTCGAGATCGAACGAGGCGGTGACGACGTCGAGCCCACGCGCGAGGAGGTGGCGCGCGGTGATCGAGTTGGTGACGTTGAGCGAGAAATCACCGACCAGGAAGGGACGCGGACGCACGTCGGCGAAGCGAATGAGCGCGCCCCAGTGCCGCACCAGCACGCCTTCGGGAGCGAGCCGCGCGATGCGTTCGGTGATGCCCTCTTCGCCCGGCTTCTCGACGCGGAGCATGGCGAGGACGACGCGAAGCCCGGCGTCCCTGGCGCGCCCAGCGGCCTTCGAGAGCCCCACCAGCTCCATCCAATCGAGCTCGACCTCGGGGACACGCGCCTCGATGGCGGCGTCGAGCTGCTCGTCCGACCGACAGAGCGGGATCACGACGGGACGCGCATGGACGAGCGGCGTGAGCGACGAACGGGCGGAAATTCCAGCGCGAAGTGTGTCGAGGATCTCGACCTCGCTCGCCGGTGGGAGGACGCGCGTCGGATCGCCGAGGATGGCGTCGAGCTCGGTGACGAGCGCGCGCCGCATCGACTTCAGCTCGGAGACGGGGAGGTGAAGGCCTGGCGCGAGGCCCGACAGATCGAGCGTGTCGAGGTGGAAAGCGGTGCCGCCGAAGCCGCCGAGCTTGTCGCGAAGGAGCGCCGGATCGAGCCCTTTGCCGGACGACTCGACGAGCGCGACGTCGCTTTCGGTGCGCGCGACGAGCGGCTTTTCGACCTTGGCTTTGCCGCGCGCGGTGACGATCAGGCGGCCGCCGGCCTTCCCCTCGATCGTGAGGTCGAGCGCGATGCGACCAGGGGCTCCTTCGACGAGCAGCTTGTCGGTGGCGCGTCCGAGCGCGGGATCTTGCGTCAACCAGACGCGATCGCCGACGTGCACGCGCGCGAGATCGGGACCCGGTTTTCCGAAGCCGAGGACGGTGACGTCGCCGCGCGTTTCGACCCGGAAAATAGGCCCGCCGGGCTCTTGCTTGTCCTCGGGGTGCCCGTCGTCGAAGACCACGCCCATGCCGGCCTTCGGGGCCTTGGCTTCGATGCGCGGACCGCTCGCCGCTTCGGCGCTGCCACCGAGCGTGCCGAGGATGGGAAGCGAGACGGTGGTCTTGCCCTTCGGTGACGTGCGCTTCTCGACGCCGCTCGTGGCGGGGAGCGCGAGCGCGCCCGTCCAAGGCCGTCCGTCGCCGTCGTCGCGCACCTCGACCTCGCCGCGGCCGATGGCGACGACGCGTCCGAGGAGCTGGCCGCGATGCTTGGGAAAGCGCCCTTCGACGAGCGACTGGTGATCGCTTCCGACGAGGAAGCCGTCGCCGAAGCCGCGCGAGTAGCTCACCGCCATGTCCTGCAAATCGGTCGCCAGTCGCGCTTCGGCGTCCTCACGAGGCGCGCCCGAGGTGATGGCGTCGACCCAGCGACGATAGCCACCGGTGGCGGTGGCGACGTACTGCGGGCCCTTCAAGCGACCTTCGATTTTCAGGCCGTGGACGCCGATGTCGGCGAGCTCGGGGATCGCGCGGACGCCGACGAGATCTTTCGGCGAGAGGAGGTAGCTGACATCGCCGAGATCGCGCACCTCGCCGTCGACGACGAGCTGATAGGGCATGCGACACGATTGCGCGCACTGCCCGCGGTTGGCCGAGCGCCCGCCCCAGGCCTCGCTCGTGAGGCACTGTCCGCTCCAGGAGACGCAGAGGGCGCCATGGACGAAGACCTCCAGCTCGAGCTCGGTCTCTCGGGAAAGTGTGCGAATTTCGTCGACCGAGAGCTCGCGTGGGACGACGAAGCGGGTGGCCCCGAGCTCTCGCGCGAAGGCGGCGCCGCCGGCGCTGGAGATGGTCATCTGGGTGCTGCCGTGCACCTCGAGCGTGGGACAGATCTCGCGCGCGAGGAGCGCCACCGCCGGATCTTGGACGATGATCGCGTCGACCCCGGCGGCCGCGACTGCGCGAAGGATGCGAGTCACTTCGATGAGCTCGGGTTCGAAGACGAGCGTGTTCAGCGTGAGGTAGGCGCGTGCGCCGGCGCGGTGGATCTCGACGACGATCGAGACGAGGTTCTCGAGGCTGAAGTTGGTGGCGCGGGCGCGCGCGTTGAAGCCGTCGTCGAGCCCGAAGTAGACGGCGTCGGCGCCGGCCGCGAGCGCAGCACGGAGCGCGGCGAAGTCTCCCGCCGGAGCGAGGACCTCGGGCACATGCGTGCGCGTGTTCGACATCGCGTGGTGCATAGCACGCGGGTAACCACGCGCCGTGCAGCCGCCGCGCGCTCGCCAGAGAAGCGCCCTTTGCAGCCGATTTTCTCGATTGCCGTGCTAGAGAGGGTCAATGACCGTGCCGAACGTCGTCGCTGGGGTCGACCCTCGCAACCTCGCGCTCACGCCGGCCGAGGGGTTCGTCTTCTCCAAGATCGACGGCCGTCGCACGTTCGGTGACTTGGCGATCATCACCGGCGTCGATCGCGAGACCGTCGCCGAGATCATCGCCCGTCTCCTCGAGCTGCGCGCGATTTGGATCGCCGGCCCGCTGACTACCTTCGCTTCGACGACTGGACCTTGGCCGAGCGCCGCCGTCGTCGAGAGCATCCCCATCGACATCGAAATCGACTGGCTCTCGCTCGACGACGCCGACGAGGTCACCGCGCCTTACGCTGAACGCCCCTCGCAGCGCCCGACGATCCCGACCGAACCCCCCGACGTCGATTGGAATTCGTGATCGCTCACGCGGCGCGACGCGCGAGGTGGGCCGTGATGCCGCCGAAGAGGTGGATCGCGAGCTTGATGACTTGCAAGACGATGACGATCGGATTGCCCATGACAGCCTGAATCACGGCCATCACGCCGCCGATGACGTGGAGCACGAGGATGCGTTGCGCCGCCGCCGGATCGCCCTTCCACAGCTGCACGCCGCGCACGGCATAGAGGCCGATGAGGACGACCTGGATGGCGAGCTGCGCGCTGACCTCGGTGCTGAGCACGATGAGGATCGTCAGCGCTGTCCAGTAGGCGCTCGCGAGGAAGGCGCCGATGGCCGCGAGGACGAAGAGGGTGCGGCGCGACGAGCGCGGAGAGGTGCCGACGCCGACGTCGGCGCGCGGGGCTTCGTAGGGATTCATTCGTCGGTCTCGGTGCTGGGGGGGCTCGGGGTGCTCGGAGTGTTCGGACTCGTGCTGATCGCTCGATCGAGCGTCTCGATGGCTTGTTCGGCGGCGCGCATCTCGGCGTCGCGACGGGAGCGACCCTCCCCGACGCCGAGCACCGAGCCACGCGCGGAGACGCGGACGTGGAAGGTGCGATCGTGCACCGGACCGTCGGCGCTCTCGATTTCGTAGCTCGGAGGTGCGCCGCCGTTTCGTTGCACACGCTCTTGCAGCACGCTCTTCGGATCTTTCACGCGCGCGTCGACCTCGGTGTCTACCGGGAGCGACGCCGAGCGTGAGACCGCCGATGCGATGGCCGCGCCGAGGGCGGTCTCGACGAGCCTCGTGGCGGCGTCGAGACCGGCCGTCAGGTACGCGGCGGCGACGACCGCTTCGAGCGCATCGGCGAGCGTTCGCGGCCTCTCGCGCCCACCGCTCGCGCTCTCGCCACGACCGAGGAGGATCGCCGGCCCGAGCGCGATGGTTCGCGCGGCTTCGGCGAGCGCACCTTCGTTGACCGCTGCGGCGCGCGCGCGTGACAAGAGCCCTTCGTCGGCCTCGGGGAGGGCATCGAAGAGCGCGCGGGTGACGATGAGCTCGAGCACCGCGTCGCCGAGCAGCTCGAGCCGTTGGTTGTCCTTGCGTTGGATGTGCGGACGCTCGTTGGCGTACGTGCGATGCGTCAGCGCTTCGAGCAGCAAGGCGCCGGCCGCCGCCGGATCGGGCGCTGCGCCGATCACCGCCTCCAGCGCCGGAGGGAGCTTCCCGTCGATCATTTGCGTCATTTGCGTGACGAGCGTCGTCGCGAGACGCCGAGGACGAGGAGCAGCCCAGCCGAGACGAACGCCAACGTGCCGCCGTCGCCGTCGCCGCCGATCACCGAGCACGCGCAGCCCTTCTTGGTGTCGGGCACGTCGTTGCCGAAGCATCCGAGGGCGAGCCCGCGCTGCGGAGTCGCGTCGCAAATCGTCTTGCGGGAGGGCGGGTAGGCGGCGCAGATGCCGCACGTGTCGTCGTTGGAGATGTCGCGCATGAACGTCGCACCCGGCTTGTACTGCGGGTACATCGTCGCCGCGGTGTTGGCCGGCTGCGTGTGCGCGATGCCGAGAAAATGTCCTGTCTCGTGGGTGAGAATCGACGCCAGGTCGAACGAGACCTTGGTGTCGCCGACGGTGAGGCGGCTGCTCTTCGGGTCGGCCGAGTTCACCTCGATGTCGGCGTCGAAGATCTCGCCGCTGCTTTGGCCGAAGGTGACGGTGGTGAGCGCGAGGGTGACGTCGGCGTCGGGGTGCGGCCATTCCGCGTCGTGGAAGGTGACGACGTTGGCGTTGCCCGATTTCTGGTTGTACTCGGCTTGATCGCAGCTCACGGGGCCGAGATCGGAGACGCCGATCGACGGGTTTTGGCCGGTGCGATCGGCCGCATCGCAGGCGCCGGGATTGGCTGGGCAGTCGGTGCCCGACCATTGTGCGAAGGCGGTCTTGACGACCTCTCGCGCGGTGGCGAGGTCGATGCCTTGGAGCGGACTGGCGTCGCGTTGGACGCTGAAGCCGATGCAGCGCGACGACCAGAGGAGCGGCACGCCCGACAAGGCACACGGCACCGCCGTCGTGGGGACGAACTGATCGTCGGTGGTCGTGCGACACCACGCGTGCGCGTCGCGCGGCGCCACCGAGAGGGCAGCGAACGCGAGGGCGACGGTGGCGAGACCGAGCGAGAAAAACCGACTATTTCTTGCCATGCGCGGTCCAGAGCGTGCGCAGGTCGGCGACGACGTCCAGCGCCGGACGGCCGGCGACGGCGACGTGCGCCGGGACGGTCTTCGCGTTCGGGTTGGGCACGAGGGTGAGGTCGGCGACGTTGGCCGCGACCCGGGCGATTTTGTCTTCGCCGACGGTGACGAGGAGCGCGCCCTGCGCCATGCCGGTGACGCTGCGCGCGCCGGGGAGCGCACTGGGAGCGACCTTGGCGGGGAGCTCGCGGAGGAAGAGAATGACCTTCGATTGCAGCGGAAGAACGGCCTCGCCGTGCACCTTCTGTCCGATGTCGCCGACGACGCCGCCGAGCGTGCGGACGACGACCGTGCTCGGGGCCTTGGTGTCGAGACCGCCGATCTTGGTGTCGATGTCGACCGTGGTGTACGAGACGATGCGCCCGTCTTCCCAGCGCGAAGTGCGCGACTTGGCGATGCCGACGACGGCGACGTCGCTCTTGTCGACGAGATCGTCGAGCGTGAGGGAGAGCATCGCCGAAGCGTGCGCGGACCGGACGGCGCCGGAGGGCGTGCCGAGGTCGACGACGCCGAGCATCACCGGGGTCACGGCGGCGACGGCGAAAAACAGCGCCGCTGGACGCAGTCTGAACATGCGGCAGAGGCTAGCACCGATCAGTTCGCGAGGCCGCCGCGCAGCGCCTCGACGATGGCGCCGCGCATGACCACGCGCACGCTGGCGTCGACCGGCGTGCCGAGAAATAGCGAGAGCGCCTGCGCGCCCTGTTCGACGAGCATGCCCACTCCGTCGACGCCTCGAAGCCCGAGCGCCTTCGCGCGCGCGAGAAATGGCGTCGCCGAGGCGTTCTTTGGCGGGCGATAGACGACGTCGTACGCGACGGCGCCGGTTGCAGTTCGGGCGCTCGCGAGCACGTCGGCGACGGACACTCCGTCGGTGCCTCCGGCCATTCCGCCGCTGGTCGCGTTGATGATCAAATCGTAGACGGCGCCCGGATCGCGGCCGAGCTCGTTCCAGAGCACCGAGGTGCCACGACCGACGGCGCGGACGAGGAGCGTCGCCTGTTCTTCGCGTCGCGTGGCGACGTCGACGGCGGCGCCGAGTCGGCTCGCGGCGATGACGGCCGCGCGTGCAGCGCCGCCGCCGCCGAGCACGAGCACGCGTCGCGGCACGATGTCTTGGTGGAGCAGGTCGGCGCGGAGGCCGTCGACGTCGGTGTTGCCGCCGACCAAGCGGCCCGTCGCGTCGAGCCAGACGGTGTTGACCGCCCCGGCGAGCGCGACGTCGTCGGTGAAGAGATCGCACAGCCGCAGCGTCTCGACCTTGAGCGGCATGGTGACGTTGAGGCCTGAAATTTGGCCTCTTCGCACCTGGTCGAGGACGGGCGGGAGCTCCTCGAGCGTCACCCGTCGCGCCTCGAACGTGTGCGGGAGACCGAGCGCCGCGAGCGCCGCGCGCTGCATCACCGGGCTCAGCGAGTGACCGATCGGATCACCGATGACGAAGAAGCGCTTGACGGCGCTCACGGCTCGTTTCCTTCCGTTTCGACGCCGTCGCCGTCACTGGCCTCGAGGACGCGTGCGCGGAGGGTGCCTTCGTGCAATCGCAGGTCGATGACCTCACCGGCGTTCACTTCGCGCGTGCTGCGGACCGCGCGGAGTCCGTCCTTCGTGTGGCGAAGAGCGATGGCGTAACCACGCGCGAGGACCGAGAGCGGCGAGATCGCCTCGAGCTTGGCAGCTGCGGTGCCGAGCGCGGCTCGTTCACGGGAGAGGCGTCGTTCGAGGGCTACGCGCAATCGACTCGCGAGCGGACCGAGCTCGGCGCGCGCCGCAGCGAGCCGCACGCGCGGATGCCTCGTTTGCAAGCGTCCCGAGAGCTCGACGTGGGCACGCTCGCCGTCTCGGAGCCCCTTGCGCATCGCCGCTTCGAGCCGTCCGCGCAGCTCGTCGAGCCGTTGTTGATGGAGGGCGATCGTTCGCTCGGGCGCACGAAGGAGCGCGCGTGCGCGGGCGATGCGAGCGTTTCCCGCGCCGAGCCTCGCCCGCATCGCGCTCGTCAGACGGCGCTCGTGCTCGAGCAGTTGCGCGCGGCGGGCGGCTTCGTCGGCGACCACCAGCTCGGCGGCTTGCGAGGGCGTGGCCGCACGCAAGTCGGCGACCAGACAAGCGATCGACCAATCGACTTCGTGACCGACGGCAGCCACCACCGGCTTCGGACAGGCCGCGATGGCGCGCGCGAGCTGCTCGTCGTCGAAGGCCGCCAGGTCTTCGGCGGAGCCACCGCCACGCCCGAGGATGATGACGTCGACCTCGGCCACCGCCGCGAGCCGGGCCAGCGCACGGCGCAAGAGACGAGGCGCGTCTTCCCCTTGCACCGGGGCAGCGTCGAGGAGGATGCGGACCGAGCCGCGACGACGCGCCACCTTCACGATGTCGGCGAACGCCGCGCCGGTGCCGCTGGTCACCACCCCGACCACCCGCGGCGCCGCCGGAATTTTGCGCTTTCGTGACGGCTCGAAGAGGCCTTCAGCGGCGAGCTTGCGCTTCAACTCTTCGCGACGGAGGAGCAAATCGCCGAGCCCCGCCGGCGTCACCCGCGCGACCTGCAGTTGGATGTTGCCCTGCGGCGCGTAGAGATCGAGCACGGCGCGCACCTGCACCCGCGCGCCATTGACGATGTTCTCGCGGCTCTGACTGCGCTGCGCGTCGCTCTTCCACATCACGCAGCGAATGACTGCGGTCGCCCGCTCGTCCTTGAGGCTGAAGTAGAGGTGACCGTTCGGCTGCGCGCCGCGAAAACCGGTGACTTCCCCTTCGACGACCAACGTCCCGAGGCCACGCACCGCGCGCTGCAAGAGCGCATCGAGCTGGCCCACCGTGAGGACCTCCTCATCTTGCATCGGAGCGAGCGACGAGCGCGCGGACATCGACCGTGACCTTAGCGCGCCGGCGCTGCCTCGTCTGCGTTCGCGGCGAGCCGCTCCTTTTCGCGCCACGAAGGCTTGCCGACCTTCCACGCCCACCAAATCAGCGCCGCCTGCAACGGCAAGCGCGCCCAGAAGAGGAGCGGCGACAGCGTCATTCCGCGCGGTTGGATCTGGTGCAACGCCATGTTCACGTTGGCCGGGAAGACCGCCACATAGAGCGCGATGAGCCCGAACGAAGCTGCCCGCCGCGTCGCCGGCACGAGCAGCCCGACCCCACCGGCGATCTCGAAGAAGCCGCTGACGTAGACCAGCACGAGCGCGCTCGGCAGCCAGGCCGGGACGATCTTGACGAAGCCCTCCGGAGCCACGAAGTGCGCGATGCCGACCGCGATCATGAGCACGGCGAGCACGTAGCGGGAGATCTCCTTACGGACGATGCGCATAGGGTTGGGCTACGTGGGGCAGGGGAGATTGGATCGATCGACCCCGTTTTCAGATCGGCGCGATCTCTCTCGCCGTCTTCCAAAAAAATCTCGCCACCAGCGCCGCAGCGACCGCCGTGAGGCCCGCCGTGAGCCCGAACCAGAGCCCGATCGCGCCGCGATGCCAGACGAACGCGAGGAGGATTCCCAGCGGCAAACCGACGAACCAATGCGTGACGACGTTGATCACGAGCGGCCACCTCGTGTCGCCCGTGCCGCGCAGCGCGCCCGCGGCCACCACCTGGGCACCGTCCGCGAGCTGGAAGAGCGCTCCGACGCGAATGAGCGGCACGGCGGCTTCGATCACCGCCGATTCGGGCGTGAAGAGTCGCGCGAGGAGACGAGGGGCGAGGGCGAAGACGAGGGCCCACACCGCCATCGTGGCGACGCCGAGGCCGATGCCGATGAGGCCCGCGCGTCGTGATTCGTTCGAGCGCGACTCTCCGATGCTGAGACCGACGCGCACGCTCGTCGCCTGGGCGATTCCGAGCGCGCCCATGAACGAGAAGCTGGTGAGGCCGAGGGCGATTTGATGTGCGGCGGTAGCGCGCCCGCCGAGCCGTCCCATGAGCACCGTCACGAGCGAGAAGATTCCGACCTCCGCCGACACCTGTAGGCCTATGGGGACGCCGACGCGGAAGATCTTGGCGATGAGCTCACGGTCGAGCCCGCTCGGTTCGGGGACGCCAGGGCTCGGCGCGTCGAGCGCGCCCTTCGGCGGTCTTCCGCGAAACCAAGTGATCCACACGGCCATCAGGGTCGACGACGCGCTGGTGGCGAGGCCCGCGCCGACGCCGCCATAGGCCGGAATTCCCAGCGCGGGGAGGCCGACGCGGGTGAGGCCGGCGTCACCGAAGCAGGTGACGTACGCCGCGATCGCATGCACGACGTTGGCGAAGACGACGGCCTCGAACGCGGCGCGCGTGCGGCCGACGGCCTGCTGATACGTGCGCGCGACGGTGAAGACGAAGATCGGGAGCAGGCTCGGGAGACGCGTGAAGAGGTACGAGCGGGCACCAGGGATGACGACGGGATCGACGTGGAGCAGCTCGAGGAGCGGCAGCGTCGCCAACGTCAGGAGCGCGAACGGGATCGTGAGGAGGAGAGCGATGCGCATGCCCTCGCGGCGGATCTTCTTCACGCGCGCGGCGTCGCCGGCTCCGAACGCTTGCGACGCGAGCGGCTCGATCGCCATGAAGATGCCCCACGCTGGCACCATCGCGGCGAAGGTGAGCGTGTTGCCGATCGAGACGCTGGCCAGCGCATTTTCGCCGACCCGGCCGACGATCGCGGTGTCGACCATTCCCATCAGCATCATGCCGATCTGGGTGGCGACGATCGGCGCGGCGAGGCGCACGTTTTCGCGGACCTCGGTGCGGAAAGTGGCGCCCATCGAAACGTGCTAATACGCGCTCGACATGAGCGATGCGAACGATAAGGGTGCCGGCGCCCAAGCTCCGAAGATGGTTCAGTGCGTGAAGCTCGGCCGCGAGGCGCAGGCGCTCGATCGCCAGCCCTTCAAGGGCGACTTCGGCAAGAAACTCTACGAGAACGTCTCGAAAGAGGCGTGGCGCGGTTGGCTCGAGCACTCGAAGATGTTCGTCAACGAATACCGCCTCGACATGACCTCGCCCGCGCACCAGAAGACCTGGTTCGACGAGTGCGAGAAATACTTCTTCGGCGGGGGCTCCACGGTGCCTGCCGAGTTCAAACCGGTCGAAGAGAAGAAGTAGAGTTTCCAGGCTCGCCACAGCTTTCCGCTGGCGGGCCGTCTTTCGATCCGTAGGCGGCAGACGAGCACCACCTGGGCGAAGCCGTCGGCCGAAAAAGCGGCGCATCGGCGGCGATGCATTACGACTGACTCTGTCGTGCCCCGAACCCCAGCTCCGAAGCCCGCCAGCGCCGATGCGACCATGGAGTACCGTGGTCCGATCGACGAGGTGGTGACCGACGTCAGCGTCGAGCTCATCGCCGAGCCCAGCCAGCAGCTTCATCCGATGGTCGCTGCGGCGATCGAGCGCGCGAAATCGCTGGCGCCGGTCGCCGGGCCGACGCGTCCGTCCGCACCTCCGCCGCGTCGCAAGCTCAACCCCGACGCCAGCCTCGAGTTTCCGCATCCGCTCGATCCGGCGCTCTACGGCGTCGAGCCCGAGGGGGGCGAGCTCCCACGCTACGAAGGTCCCGAGGCGTTCGACGTCGACGACGACGACCTTCCTCCGCCGCGTCGCGAGGTGCCGCGCTGGCGTCTCTTCGCGGTCGCTGGCGTGATGACCGTCGCCGCGATCATCATCGGTCTCGCGCTCGGTTCGCGCGCCAGCGTCACCACCGCATCGGCGAGCGAAGGTGATGGGACGAAGACGACGACGGAGACGCCGAAGAAGACGGCCGCGACCAACACCACCGCTGCGCCGCCGAAGTCCGCCGAGGTGATCGCGCCGGCCGCGCCGACGACGGGCAACGTCGTCACGCCGAAGTGGGCGAAGGGTCGTCACACCTTCATGGACGGCAAGGAAATCGGGCTCTCCGGCAAGCTCGAAGTGGCCTGCGGTGCGCACCTCGTGCAGATCGGCGTCAAGGGCAAGCCGCGCAAGGTGAAGGTGCCCTGCGGCGGCGACGTCAACGTCCTTCCGTGAGCCCGCGCTCCTGAATCGCGTTCAGCCTGCGTTCTCTCGCTCGGAACGCACGAAGAGCTCGGCGGCTCCGGCGACCCCGGCGGGCAGCAAGAGGAGCCCGACGCAGGGGATGATGAAGATGGCGGTGAGCGCGAGCCCGAAGCCGAGCACCACGCCCGGGTGACGACGGAACCACGCGATGCGCGTGCGGACGTCGTGGCCGCGGAGGCTCATCGGATAGTCGAGCAGATCCCAGCTGATGGTGAGCGCGGAGACGACGTACTTGAGCGGCGTGGTGACGACGGCGGCGGGCGGCGCGACCACGTCGATGAGGAAGAGCAGGCCGATGGCGAGCGACGCGAAGAGCAGCGAAGCCAGCGTGACCTTGAGTGAGCGCCACATGCCGGTGAAGAAGCCGGCTGCCGCTTTCGCAGGCGGCACGCCGAGCGACTGTTCACGGGCGGCGACGATGCGATCGAGCGCGGGCCCGGAGAGCGGCTGCGCGAGCGCGAATGCGACCACGTAGGCGAGGACGATGCCGACGATCCAAAGGAGGACGCGGACGATGACCGCCCACCACGCCGTCGCCGAGAGGCCGAAGATGGCCCGCATGAGCGCGTCGACCAAGTGAACGACGCCGAAGCCGAGGGCGCCGAAGAGCACGAGGACGACGACCGCCGGGACGATGGCGTAGGGCCAGAGCTCGGCCCGCCGAAGGAGGAAACCGAGGCCGGAAAATGGCGCTTTGAGGCCGGCGAGGAACCCGACCACCTCGGGCCGACGGGCGAGCGACATCATGTCGCGTCGCAAGCTAACCACGACGAACGTGGGTGGCGAGCACCGAGCACGAGGTCGCCACCTGGTGTAATCTCCGGCCCTTCGCCGTGAACAGCCCCTCCGTCCCCATCCTGCTCGAGCTCCGTGTCGAAGGTACCCATGTGCGAGGTGAGCTCGCGCTCGTCATCGCGCCGGGCACCGTCGCCAAAGCTCGCGATCGTCTCCTCGATCGTGCGCTCCTCGTGGCGATCACCGCGCGCGCCGACGAGCTCGGAAGCGTGCTGGCAGCAGCGCCCGCGTCGTATTGCTTCGTCCGGCCCGGCAAGGACGAGCTCGGCCGCACCACCTTCGACGTCGGCGCCCGTATCGAAGCCGAACGTCTGATCCCCGAACGCCCTCGTCCCTGAGCCCGTCTCGAGCCAACCCGAGCACCTGATCCACGCCGATGTCGGAAGATTCCTCCGGTCACATCATCCAGTCGCTCGCGGTCAACGCGTCCATCGCGCTCGTGAAGGGCATCGCCGCCTTCTTCACGCGCTCGGGCTCGATGCTCGCCGAAGCGCTGCACTCTGCGGCCGACTGCATGAATCAGATCTTGCTGCTCATCGGCGTGCGCAATTCGAAGAAGCCGCCGGACGATCAACACCCGCTCGGATTCGGGCGTGAGCTTTATTTCTGGTCGTTCCTCGTCGCCCTCTTCCTCTTCCTCGGCGGCGGCGTCTTCTCGGTGCACGAAGGCATCCACAAAATTCTCGAGCCCGAGAAGGTCGAGCACGTGTGGTGGGGCGCGGGCGTCCTCGTGGTCGGCATCTTCCTCGAGGGCGGCGCCACCATCTCCAACGTCCGCGAGATGAACAAGCGGCGCGGCGCGACGCCCTTCATCCAGTACCTGAAAGAGACGAAGGACAGCGATTTGGTCGTCGTCTTCGGCGAGAACTCCGCCGACGTCCTCGGCCTCTTCCTCTCGCTCGGCGCGCTGCTCACGGCGCACTTCACCCAAGACGGCCGTTGGGACGGCGCCGGCAGCGTGCTCATCGGCGTCGTGCTCATCGGCGTCGCCGCCTTCCTCGCGCGCGAGGTGAAGTCGCTCCTCGTCGGCGAAGCGGCCGACAAAGAGATCGGCGAAGCGGCGAAGAAGGCGGCGCTCGAGGACACGCACATCGAGCAGGTGCTGCGGCTCCTGACGATTCAACAGGGCCCGGGCGAGGTGCTCGTCTTCATCAAGCTCGCCTTCGCGCCGCACCTCCACATCGACGACGTCTGTCATCGCATCAACGAGTTCGAGGCGCGCCTGCGCGTGCTGCGGCCCGAGGTGAAGTGGTGCTTCGTCGAGCCCGACGTCCCGCGCGACGATCCGGCCCGTTCGCGTCGGCTGTGAGCGCGTAATCGCGTGAGCGACGAAACATTTTTCGTCTATATTTTACGCTGCGGCGACGGCTCGCTCTACACCGGCATCGCCCTCGACGTGCAGGCGCGCATGGCCCAGCACGCGGCGGGAAAAGGGGCGAAATACACCCGCGGTCGCGGCCCGCTGACATTGCTCGCGAAATGCCGTTGTCCGAGCCAAGGCGACGCCCTACGTCTCGAGCGGGCCGTGAAAGCGCTGACTCGGTCCGGCAAAGAGGCGCTCACCTCGCGTCGTCTCGCAGCGATGGGACGACGCGTGTCCGCGAAACACGAGACCCAATCTCGGGCCCGCTGAGTTGCTCCCCCGCCGGCTTTTGCTAAGGTTTCGGCGCCCAAAATGACCAAAGACTTCGGCGTGAACGCGGGGCTCGTCAGCGAGCTCATCGGCATGTACCTCCACGATCGCAGCTCGGTCGACGAGCAGTGGCGGACGTACCTCGACGGTCTCATCGCCGGCGGCGAAATCGCTGCCAAGCAAGGCGTCCCCGTCCACTCGCCGATCGGCGTCGAGGCCGCCACCAAGCAGGCCGGCGTCACCCAGCTCATCCTCGCCTATCGCTTGCGCGGTCACCTCCTTGCGCAAATCGATCCGCTCGGTCTGCTCATGCAGGAGGCGCCGCCGGCGCTCATCGACTTCCAGCTCACCACCTTCGGGCTCAGCGAGGCCGACCTCGACACGCGCTTCCCCACGTTCGACATGCCCGGCCCGAAGACGCCGACGCTGCGGGAAATCGTGGCCCGTTTGAAGGCGACGTACTGCGGCTCGATCGGCGTCGAGTTCCGCGACATCGAAGAGCCCGCGCAGCGCACTTGGTTGCAAGAGCGGATGGAGTCGACGCAGAACCGCGTCGAGCTGACGCCCGAGATGTCGCGCCGCGTGCTCGGCAAGCTCACCGACGCCGAGACGCTCGAGACCTTCATCCACAAGAACTTCCTCGGGGCCAAGCGCTTCTCGCTGCAGGGCGCCGAGAGCATGATCCCGATGCTCGACCTCTTGCTCGAGACGGCCGGCGAGCTCGGCGCCGACGAGGTCGTCATCGGCATGGCCCACCGCGGCCGCCTCAACGTGCTCGTCAACATCCTCGACAAGAACCCGGCCGAGCTCTTCGCCGCGTTCGCCGACGAGCAGCCCGAGAAGCACCTCGGCTCGGGTGACGTGAAGTACCACCTCGGCGCTTCGACCGATCGCACCACCGCGTCGGGCAAGAAGGTGCACCTCACGCTCGCCTTCAACCCGAGCCACCTCGAGTTCGTCAACCCCGTCGTCGAAGGTCGCGTCCGCAGCAAACAAGATCGCAAGAAGGACGGCCAGCGCACGCGCGTGGTGCCGCTCCTCATCCACGGCGACGCGGCGTTCATCGGGCAGGGCGTCAACACCGAGGCGCTCAACCTCGCGCGCCTCGATGGCTACTGCACCGGCGGCACCATCCACGTCATCGTCAACAACCAGGTCGGCTTCACCACCGTGCCGCGCGACTCGCGCTCGACGCGCTACTCGAGCGATCTCGCGCGCATGCTCCGGGTGCCTGTTTTCCACGTGAATGGTGAAGATCTCGAGGCCGTCGCCTGGGTCGCCCAGCTCGCCGCCGAGTATCGCCAGAAGTTCGGCGCCGACGTCGTCGTCGACGTCTATTGCTACCGTCGCTACGGCCACAACGAGGGCGACGAGCCGCGCTACACGCAGCCGGCGATGTACGCCGTCATCGACAAGAAGCCGACCATCCGCGAGATCTTCACGAAGACGCTCACCGACTCGGGCAAGATGCAGCGCTCGGAGATCGATGGCGTCGCCGCCGCGTCGCAGCAGCGCCTCGAGACCGCGCTCGCCTACATGCGCAAGAACGTGGTCGACTGGATGGCGCCGGCCGGTCATGGCGTTTGGGCACCCTTCCGCGGCGGCCGTGACGCCGACTGTCCCGAGGTCGACACCAAGGTCGACTCCGCCAAGCTCATCGAGCTCGTGCGTCGCATCACCGCGGTACCTGAAGGCTTCAACGCCAACGCCAAGGTCCTCGCTGGCGTCCTCTCCGAGCGTCGCAAGAACGTCGAAGAGGGCAAGCCGTTCGACTGGGGCACCGCCGAGGCGCTCGCGTTCGCCAGCTTGCTCGCCGAGGGCACGCCGATTCGCCTCTCCGGCCAAGACAGCCGCCGCGGCACGTTCACCCATCGCCACGCGGTCCTCCACGACATGCTCACGGGCGCGCGTCACACGCCACTCGAGCACATCAGCGAGACGCAAGGGCGCTTCGAAGTGTGGGACAGCCCGCTCAGCGAAGCCGCCGTGCTCGGCTTCGATTACGGCTACAGCCTCGACTACCCCGACGCGCTCGTCCTTTGGGAAGCCCAGTTCGGCGACTTCGCCAACGGCGCGCAGGTGATCATCGATCAGTTCATCACCTCGGCCGAAGACAAGTGGCGTCGTCTCTCCGGGCTCGTGCTGCTTCTCCCGCACGGCTACGAAGGCCAAGGTCCCGAGCACAGCAACGCGCGGCTCGGTCGCTTCCTCACGCTCTGCGCCGAGGACAACATCCAGGTCTGCAACCTCACGACCCCGGCGCAGCTCTTCCACTGCCTCCGTCGTCAGGTCCACCGCAAGGTCCGCAAGCCGCTGATCATCATGACGCCGAAGTCGTTGCTTCGAGCCAAGGTGGCGGTGTCGACGCTCGGTGATCTCGCGGAAGGCCGTTTTTCTCGGGTGATTGGCGACTCGTCGGTCGACGCGACCGCGGTGAAGAAGGTGCTCCTCTGCGCCGGCAAGGTCTACTACGACCTCAGGGCTGCTCGCGACAAGAAGGGCCGCAAGGACGTCGCGATCATCCGCATGGAGCAGCTCTATCCGATCAACGACGAGCTACGCGCGGCGCTCGCGCCCTTCTCGAAGAACGACGCCAAGCTCACCTGGGTGCAGGAAGAGCCGTGGAACATGGGCGCTTGGTTCTTCATCAGCGCGCAGCATCCCCGCGTCTTCAAAGACCTCTTCCCCGCCATCGATTGCGTCAGCCGCGACGAGAGCGCGAGCCCGGCGACGGGCTCGAAGGCGAGCCACGACCTCGAGCAGACGCGCCTCATCGAGCAAGCGTTCGCCGACTAGCGAAATCGCCTAGAAAACAAGCTCAGGGGTCACGCGCACAGCGGAAGCCTGTCTGGCTGAGCTGTCCGCCGAAGAAGTCGTCTTCGGTGCGACCGACGCGAAAGGTGTTGACCAGCTCTTCGCAGACGTTGTTGCCAGGTGCGCCGCGGGTGACGCGCGCGGTGCCGCTCCCGAGGTACGCGCAGTCGATGCACGTGGTCGGCGTGATCGTCACGAGGAAGCGATCGAGCGTCCATTCCGCGACGTTGCCGCCGAGATCGTATTGCCCGAAGCGCCCGGTTCCGAGGGGCGTGAGGCCGACCGGCTGCGTTCCGTAGGCGATGTGCGAACGCAGGCAGATCGCCTCGTCGTAGGTGACCTTGGTCGAGCTCGGCGGTGACGACCACGGATAGACGCGCTGCTCCGAGCCGCCGGACGCCGCGTAGTTCCACTCTGCTTCGGTCGGGAGGCGTCCGCCGTCCCACGCGCAGAACGCGAACGCGACGAACCAAGTGACGTTGGCCGCGACCATGTTGTCGTACGCGGGGTCGGGGGGCGTCTCCCTGTAGGTCGAGATTTGTCCCTTGAGCGTGGCGGTGTCGACGGGGAGGCGCGGGTTCCACAGAGGATCCCAGCCGCTGCCGCTGATGAGTGGGTGCGCGCCGGCGCCGCTCGCGGGAGGGCCGGCCTGCGTGCCTTTGCCAGCCGCCGCGAAGGCGCGGATGCGACCGACGGTGACCTCGAACTTGTCGAGCCGGAACGAGCTCACCGTGGCCGGGAATTTCGGGTCGTCCATGCGATTGAAGGAGCCGCCAGGGACGATCGCGCTCGCGCAGCAGTCCTCGAACTTGGTGCCGCAGGTCGGGCCAGCACCGGCGCCGCCACCGGCGCAACTGGCGATCGTCGAGCGCGCGACGCAGACGTTGTCCGCGCAAATTTGCGTGCCCGTGCAGGTGCCGCAGCCGATCGTCTTGCCGCAACCATCACCGATGAAGCCGCAGTTCTTGGAGACGTCGCCGCACGTGCGTGGCGTGCAGACGCCGCTGCCGCACTTGCCGGGCACGCCGCCGCCGCCACAGATGCCGCTCTCGCAGCTGCCGCAGTAGAGCGTCTTGCCGCAGCCGTCGCTGACCGTGTCGCATTCGAGGCCGAGCCCGCTGCAGGTGCGCGGCACGCACGCGTCGCTGGCAGTGACGCAGCGTGAATCGACGCAGTCGAGCCCGGCCGCGCAGTCGACCTTGGTGAGGCACTCGGGGATGCACTTTCCACCGCGACACACGAGTGAGTGCGGGCACTGCGAGTCGTAGGTGCATGAAGCGCCGAGCCCATCGGGTGCATCGGCGACGTCGAAGCCGAGGAAGGTGTCGACGCCGCTGTCGGCGCTGCTGTCTGTGCTGCTGTCGGTGCTGCTGTCGGGGCTCGTGTCGACGAGCGTCGAATCGACCGGCGTGGTGTCGGGCGAGCTCGTGTCGGGGACGGTGGTGTCGGGCGACGCGTCGCTGCCGCTGGAGGCTCGACAGACAGTCCCTTCGCAGATCTCGCCGAGGCGGCAATCGCGATCGATCGAGCATTCCGGTGCACAGATGCCGCTGATGCATCGCAAGGGCGCGTTGCACTCGTGCGCGTAGGTGCAGTGTTCGCCGGTGGCGCCGGCGTCGCTCGGGCCGGCGTCGCTGATCGCCTCGGGCTCGGCGCAGGAGCCTCCGTTGCACACCTGCGAGGCGAGGCAGTCACGATCGCCGACGCACTCGTGCTCGCACTTGCTGCGTCGCGAGCTGCAAACGAGCGGCGCGTCGCAGTCGCTGTTGCGCGTGCAGACGTTCTCGTCGCCGATGAGACAGATGCCGAGCTTGGGGTAGTTCGACCCGACGCAGCTCTGGCCCGCTGGGCAGTCTTTGCTCGACGAGCACTGCGAGTGGCAACGCTGGAAGGCGCACACCAGCGGATCGACGCAGTCGCTGGCGAGAAAACAGCCGTCGCCGACGGCGCGGATCGGCGCCTCGTCATTGATCGAGCAGGCGAACGCCACGGAAATCAGAGCGGCGGTCGCGAACGCGACGCGCGTGGGCTTCGACATCGATCCTCCCCGCGCCGATTCGTCGGGCGATGGCGCACGGGCAGCATAAAGGAGCGAACGTCGGTGAGAGCGGACAAATGATCGCGCCGCACCGGATCCGATGACGGGAACGACGAGTGGGCGCAAACTCCCTACATGCGGTCCGCTCGAAAGGCGCTCGCTCGCGTGAGCGGTCTCGCGAGTCTGGCGGGTCTCGTGAGCCTCGTCGGGCTCGCGTGTGGGTCGCGTACCGGGCTCTATGTCGAAGCCGCGGACGAGAACGAGCCCGACGCGTCGCTCCCCGATGCGACCGATGTGCACGACTCGACGGACGGTCTCGATGTGCTCGACGCGCGGGATACGCGTAATACGCCAGACACGCTCGATACCGCGCCCGTGGGTTGCCACCCTGGCGTCATCGCCCTCGTGCGGGCGACGCCGACCGTGATGTGGGTGATCGATCGCTCGGGCTCGATGAACGATGCGATGACGACGACGACCGGGCGTTCGACCCGCTGGCAAGTTCTCTCGCGTGCGCTCTCGGCGACGCTCCCAGCGGTCGACGCGACGATGCAGACGGGCGCGCTCTTTTTTCCGGCCGTGGGTGCGGGCACCTTCAGTTGCGGTCTGCCTCCCTCGGTCGATTTGGTGCCAGCGCTCGGCAACGCGGCGCCGCTCATCGCGCACTTCACCTCGACGCGGCCTGCCGGTGCCACACCGACCGCGACGGCGCTCGACGAGGCGGGCAAAGAGCTGCTCACGGTGCGCGCCGCGAGCACCGCGCGAACGATGGTGCTCGCCACCGACGGCGCGCCGGGCTGCAACTCGGCGCTCGATCCGCGGTCTTGTCGTTGCGTCTCGCCGACCACCGGATGTCGCGGGCGCCCCGAGCTCTGCCTCGACGACACCCGCACCGTCGACACCATCGCGACGTACGCGAAAATCGGGGTCCCCACGTTCGTCATCGGCATCCACGCCGAGACCGAGACGACGTTCGACGACGTGCTCGACGCGATGGCCGTCGCCGGCGATCGCGCGAAGACGACGGGCCTGCACAAATATTATGCCGCCACCTCCGAGGCCGAGCTCGACACCGCGCTGGTCGCCATTCGCGATCAGGTCGGCGCTTGCACGTACCTCACGACCAGCGTCCCCGACGCAGCGGGTTCTCTCGTCGTCACCATCGGCGGCACCGTCGTACCGCGCGACGACACGGGAAAAGACGGCTGGTCGTGGGCCGACGAGGCCAACGGACAAATCGTCTTGTTCGGTGGCTCGTGCGAGGCGGCGAAGGTCGCGACGGCGGTGAACGCGATCGTCCAGTGCGCGGAAGATTAGCCTCCACAGGCCGTTCGACAGAAGTCGCACACGCCCACGCACGGCCGGTCTTACTCGGTCATTCCTGCGTTGCTCTGCCCGGGCTCGACGACGTTCTCCTCGCGTTGGCCATCACGCTCGCAGCGCAGGGCCTCGTCGTCGTCGACGAAGCATCCGTAGGTGCTCGTTCCTCCGCAGGCGCGGACTTCGTAGCCGCCGCCCTTGGTGCGGGAAACGTCACTGGGGGTCACGGCGCACCCGAGGTCGTGGGTGGCTTGCTCGGCGACGGTGACGGCTCCGTTCGACGGCGGCGCACCGAGCGCGCGCACGACGAGGGCGACGCCGAGCGTCGCGACGATTCCGAGGGAGGTCTTCCGCACGTGGATGCAACAGAGCGATGCCGCGAAGGATTCCTCGGCGTGCGATCACACACGTTCATGCAAGGCACCTTCATGCAAGGCACCTTCATGCAAGGTGCGGCACCCAGGGATGATCACCGCCTCGGCATCGGCGGCGATGCGGTGCGCGGATCGTCGGGCCACGAATGACGCGGATAGCGCCGCATGAGCTCGCTTCGTACTTGGGGGTACGTGCGCGTCCAGAACCCTCCCAGATCGCTGGTCACTTGGACGTCGCGGCCGTTCGGCGCGAGCAGATGCATCACCAGCGCCACGCGACCGCTGCAGATGCGGGGCGTTTCGACGCTGCCGAAGAAGTCCTGCAGCCGACTGGCCACCGACGGCGGTTGCCCCGGGACGTATTCGATGCGCGGGTGACGACCGTTGCGCAGGCGAAGCTCGGACGGTGCGAGCTCGTCGAGCTTGGCCAGCGCGCCGTGGCCGATGGCGCCGCGCAGCTCGTCGAGGAGGGTGTGATCGCGCAGCTCGGCGAACGAGCGCTTGCCTACGCATCGTGTGACGAGCATCGCGCGCAATGCTTCATCGTCGAGCAGCGCGAGGCCCGCGGACTTCGCCAAGTCGGGGGCGGCTTGGGTGAGGAAGGCGAGGCGCGCACGAAGCGAATCGAAGCTATTTTGCTGCTCTTCCGTGAGAAAAGCGGCGACCCCGACGGCGAGCGCGCGTTCGGCGAGGAGGGCCGCGGCAGGCTCGTCGGCGGCGCTTCCTGCAGGCCGCTCGTCGAGCACCAGCTTGTCGTAGAGCATCCGCGCGGAGGCCTCGACGCGTTCGGCGCCAGCGTTCCAGGTCACGTCGACGGTCTCGACGATGGCGTCGGGGAAGAGATCGATCAGCCACTCGGGCTCGATCGCGCTGGCGATGGAGACGCGGGCACGGCGTGCTTGACCGGGCACCGCGCGATCGCTGGCTTCGACGGCGACGAGCCACGGAGCCGTCTTCACCGCGCTCGAAGGCTCGAGGATGGCGCTTCCCCCGCCGGCGAGCACCAGATCTTGTCCGACGCCGACGCGCCCCTCGCCGTCTGCGCCGCGCTGCGTGCGACGCCTCGCGACGCGATCGGGAAAGGCAGCCAGGACCGCCATGCGCAACGCGTCGTCGGGGTGGACGCTCGGCGTGCGATCACGCGCGACTTGCCGGGCGAGCTTCTCGCGGACGCGATCGATGGCCATCGCCGAGCCGACGTCGAGGCCGGCACGACGGGCGCGATCGGCGTCGATCGAGCGTCTTTTCTCGCCTGCGCTCGCTTCGTCGAGGGCGTCGAGGCGGACCAGGAGATCGCTGACCGCATCATCATCGCGACCCCCGCGACCTCCGCGCCCGCCATGACCGCCATGACCGCCGTGACCGCCATGGCCGCCAGGGCCGAAGTCGCCGCGTGCATAGACGTCGCGTCCTTCGGCGAGCATCGCCGCGAGCGTGCAGCCCTCGTCGGCGACGCCACGCGCTTCCGCTTCGACGAGCAGACGCGCGGCCCGCGGTGGGAGCCCGAAGCCCGCCATGCGGGTGCCGATCTTCGTCAGCTGTCCCTCGTGCGTCGCGCCGAGCCGGCGGAGGAGCTCGTCACCGGCGTCGAGCGCGGCACGGGAAGGCGCGTCGAGCCACGGGAAGGCCGCGAGGTCGGTGATCCCGAAGGCGCGCAGCGAGAGGATCGTCTCCGCGAGATCGACGCGAGAAATCTCGGGCAAATCGTGCTCGGGACGGGAGTCGTGATCACCCTTCGTGTAGAGCCGCACGGCGCGGCCCTCTCGCGTACGACCTGCACGTCCGGCCCTCTGCGCGGCCGAGGCGCGCGAGATTTTGCCGACGTCGAGGGTCGGTCGACCCGTCCACGGATCGTGCCCAGCGATGCGCGCGAGCCCGCTGTCGACGACCGCCACGACGCCATCGATGGTGATCGACGTCTCGGCGACGTTGGTCGAGAGGATGACCTTGCGACGGCTGGCCTTCTCGATGGCGCGATCTTGTTGTGCTGGCGGCAGCTCGCCGTGCAGCGGAAGCACCAGCAAATCAGCCTCTTCCGCGAGTTTCTTGCACGACTCCTCGGCCTTGCGAATCTCGGCGGCGCCGGGGAGGAACACGAGCACGTCGCCGTCGAGACCTCCTTGCACGAGCGCACGCACCGCGGAGGCGACCTGCGAGGCGAGGGGGCGATCGTCGACGCGCGCGAGGTGCTCGAGCGTCACCGGAAAGCGACGCCCTTCGCTGGTCACCACCGGCACGAGCGCGTCGTCGCCGCGGCCGAGATAGCGGGCGATCGGCGCGGCATCGAGCGTCGCCGACATCACCACCAGCTTCAGATCGGGCCGCGCATCGCGGAGCAGCGCCAACGCCAAATCGCCTTGCAAATGGCGCTCGTGGAACTCGTCGAGGACCACCACCGAGACGCCACGGAGCGTGCGATCGCCGAGCAGCCGACGCGTCAGCACACCCTCGGTGACGAAGGAGAGGCGCGTGTTCTTGCCGACGACGCGCTCGAAGCGCACCTCGTACCCGACCCGATCGCCCACGCGCTCGCCGAGCTCTTCCGCCACGCGACGCGCCGACAGACGCGCCGCCAGCCTTCGCGGTTCGAGGACCACGATGTCACCGTCGAAGACGTCGAGGAGCGCCGGAGGTACGCGGGTCGTCTTGCCGGCGCCGGGCGGCGCCTCGAGCACCAGAGCGCGCCGCTCACGCAGCACCTCGAGGATGCGGGGGATCACCGGATCGATGGGAAGCGGAGTCAGTTGCGGCGGGAGCGACACGGCCGCGGTACCATCGCGTCATGTCGCACGAGCAGCAAGAGCCACGCGAGGCACTTCAAGATCGCTATGCGCCGAAAAATAGGTGTTTCGGCTGCGGTCCGGCCAACGAGCTGGGGCTGCGCATCAAGAGTCGCGTCGAGGGCACGCCGGGCGGCGCCGACGAGGTCCTCGTCGCCGAGTTCCATCCGGCCGCGCATCACGTGGCCTTCGAGGGAGTGGTCAACGGCGGCATCCTCGGCGCGCTCCTCGACTGTCACAGCAACTGGGCGGCTGCACATCGATTGATGGTGGTGGCGAAGGCCGAGGCGCCGCCGTGCACGGTGACGAGCGAGTTCGCGGTCAAGCTGAAGCGGCCGACGCCGATGGACACCGACTTGATGCTGCGCGCATGGATCACCGAGGTCTCGGGCGATCGTTGCGTGGTCGAGGCGACCATCGAAGCCAAAGGAAAAATCACCGCCACCTGCACCGGCGTCTTCGTCGCCGTGAAGGAAGGGCACCCCGCGTATCACCGATGGTGATCCTCTCGATGCGACGACTCACACCGGCGCTCGCTTTCGTCGCTTTCGTCGCTTTCGTCGTCCTTGCCGTCTTGCCAGTGACGGGATGCGCGGGCGCCGAAGAGCCGAGCGCAACGGTCGATTCCGGGTCGGGTGACGGCAAAGTCGCCGTCGATTCCGTCGCACCCGACGCCGTCGACTCCCACTTCGACGACTCCCACGTCGACGAGGTCTTCGACGGCCGCGTCGACGACGCGATCTTCTTCGACACGACCAGCGACACGACCGACGTCGCGGTCGCCGAGGTCGATGTCGACGGCGGCGACGCGAGCGCGACCGACCTGATTTTCCCTTCCGCGACCGACCCCGGCGCCTACGTCGACTCGCTCACGTACCAGATGAGCCGCAAGGGAAACTACGTCTCCGGGAGCAGGACGACGAGCCTCGACGGCGCCACAGGTTTCGCGACGTCGCTGAAGATCCTCGACAGCCTCGTCGCCGACAGCTCCGGCAGCGGCTCGCTCCGTCTCGACGTCTACCTCAACGACGTCAAGATCGGTTCGGTCTCGATCGAGCCGACGACCGGCGACAGCGTGCCTGTCGACTTCGCCTTCGCCAAAGTCAGCGGCCCCACCTACACGATCGAGTATCGCGCGGTGAACGACGTCGCCTCGGGGTACGGCTTCGTCGATTTGAAGATGGATGTCTCGCACGTCGTCCTCCGCTGAGGTCACCTCGAAGGCGCTCGCGCATGATGCGCAACGTCCGCGTTGAAAGCGTCTCGCGCGACGTTCTAGGGGCATGCGCGAGTGACATGTTCGACGTCGCGAGAAGTACGGGGATGCCCAATTTCTCCGAGTGGTCTTCGCCTTGCTCTGTCATGGCGCATGCACCACGCGTTCATCGGGTTCGTCTCGCGCAACGTCACGGCGATGTGTCTGACCGCTACTCTCGCGAGCTTCGCGAGCCTTGCAGCTTGCTCCAGCGGCGCCATCGGTGGAGGCGATCCGGGCGACGAATCGCTCGCGCTCGATGGTGGTTCGGGCGAAGGAGGAACGCCGAGCGACGATCCGACGGACGCGGCGGGAGGTGCCTTCGTCCTCGACACGGCACCGAAGTCAGGCGGTGATCCGACGGACGGCAGTGCCGACACGCACCTCGGACCGGGCTGCGCTGCCGCTGAAGTGTGCGGCAACGGTGTCGACGACAACTGCGATGGCGCCGCCGACGAAGGCTGTCGGTGCGAGCCGGGCAAGACGCAGAAGTGCTTCGTCGGGCCGCCGAAAGAGGCCGGCGTCGGCGCCTGCAACCTCGGCACGCAGCCGTGCGTGATGTCCGGCGAGTTCGGCACCTGGGGCGCTTGCACCGGCTCGGGCAAGCCGACCCCCGAGGTGTGCAATGCCATCGACGACGACTGCAACGGCCTCGTCGACGACGCCATCGCGCCGCGTCCTTGCTACGACGGCCCGCCTGGCTCCGACAAGCTCCCGGGTTGCAAAGGCGGAACCCAATCGTGCGCGGCCGGCACGTGGGGGAAGTGCCTCGGCGAGGTCACCGACTGCTCGCCTCCCTGCCTCGGCGGAAAGCTCGGCACCGCGCCGTGGCAGATGAATCGCTACGGCGGCCCGCTCTGCTTCGCGACCACGTTCAGCACCCATGGCGAGAAGGCCGAGTACGCCTACGCCTCGATCCCCACCGAGGCCGCCGCCGGTTGGACGCCGGTGACCGCGACGACGATCGATTTCAGCGAAGGCTCGGCGATGTGCGGCCGCGGCTGCGATTGCCTCAACGGCGGCGAATTCACCTATTTTCAGACGTTCTTCGACATCCCCGTCGGCTACAAAGTTTCGAGCTTGGTGGTCTCGTTCGGGGGCGTCGACGACGGCGCGCGCGTCACCGTCTTCAACTCGGCGCACCCGGCGGGTGTGGTCGACGATGGCTCGTACATCTTCCTCGGCGGCGCTCCGGTGACCACCAACCTCGGTCCGTACATCGTCGCGGGGAGGAACCGCATCGTCATCACCCACATCGACGACTGCTGCAAATGGCGCGCGCTCACCGGCGTGAAGGTGACGTTGAATGGGAGCTCGCTGGGTGAGTGTTAGTGTTGGCCATCGTGGTGAATGGAGCGCGAACCTCGCTTCGCCTGACGCGTGTTCTTCGTGCGCTTCGGGAGCCTTAAGGCCTTCGCAAGATTGCCTCGCTACATGTGGAGGCATGAGAGCGAATCGCGGGTCGATGTGGGTGGGCGTTTCTTTTTTCGTCTTCGTCGTCGGCTGCTCTTCAGCTAGCAACGGGGCAGCTGCTGGCGGTGACGGCGGCTCGGAGGTTGGCGCCGACGTCGGAGCCGATGCGGCGGATTCAGGCGGCCAAGACGCGGCCGATGCGAGCAGCGCGACGGGGACTGCCGATGGATTCAAGCAGGCGAAATGGGGCTCGAACGTCACAGTCGCGTATGGCGACTGTTTCCTCGAATACAAATCCGACGGCCTCCCCAACCACGCGCGTGATGCCGAGTACGCGCTCCCCAACCCCGGAGTGATGGTGCCCTCGGCCACCACCGCGAGCGCCGGCGCCGACCCGACCAAGGCGCAGACGTACGACTTCAAGATCAACACCTGCCCGACCAAAGCGGCGACGCCGACCAGCGCCAGCCTCGGCACCATCGGCGTCATGATCTCCGGCGCCGCCCTCTTCAATCCCTACGAGGGTGACGGCAAGACAGTCGCTTTGGCCTCGAATTTCAGCGTCAAAGACAGCAGCGGGAAGGACGTCTGGTTCCTCGACAGCTGCAATGGCCACCCCAACCCGATGGGCGCCTATCACTACCACGGGCTCCCGCCCTGCGTGTCCGCGGAGGTCGACGTCGCCAGCGGACCGTCGCACATCCTCGGCATCGCCTTCGATGGATATCCCATCTATGGCAATCGCGACGTCGACGGCAAAGAGGTGACGGTGGCGCAGCTCGACGCCTGCAACGGCATCACCAGCCCGACGCCGGAGTTCCCCAAAGGGGTTTATCACTACGTGCTACTCGACAAGCCGGACTCGTCCTCTTCGATCAAGTGCTTCACCGGCGTCGTCGACCCTTCGCTCACCTCGATGGGCCCCGGCGGGCCTGGAAAAATGGGCATGGGCGTGTGGAGTGGGCCGGTGCTCGCGAAGTGGCAAGGCGCGAGCATCTGCCGCAGTCCGGTGCTGCCGCCCGCGGCGCCGGCGAATTTGATTTCGCGCCCCTCGCTATGAGGATTGCGCAGATTGCCAATTAGAGGAGCGGGTGTCCGTCGGGATAACCGACGATCACCGGCTCGGGTCGCAGCGTGACGCCGAATTTGGCGCGCACGCCGTCGACGATCTCCACCGCCAATGCCAGCAGCTCTCGCGTGCTTCCGCCGCCGTGGTGGACGAGCGCGAGGGCGTGGCGGCTGGAGATGCCGACCGGGCCGCGGCGCATGCCCTTGGCGAAACCGGCGCGCTCGATGAGCCAACCGGCGGCCAGCTTGACCGCTGGATCGGCAGAAAATCGAGGCATTTTTTCACCATCGGCGAGCACCCCGAGGGAACGTGCGCGCTCTTCGACGTCGTCGGCGAGACCCTGGGAGACGATCGGATTGGTGAAGAACGAGCCGGCGCTGCGGCGATTTTCGTCGTGCTCGCTCAGCACCATCGACTTGCTGCGACGCAGCTCGAGGACGAGCTCGCGGACGTCGGACAAGCTCGGCACGCCTTCGCCCCGCGCGCGTACTGCCCGCTCGAGCTCGGCATACTTCACCAGCGGCGCGCCTCCGCGACGGAGCGCGAACTTGACCGCGAGGACGACGTGCTTGCCGCCGCCGCCTTCTCCGCAGTCCTTGAACCACGAATCGCGATAACGAAACTCGCACTGGCGCGCGGGGATGTCGTGAATGACGCCGCCGACGGTGTCGAGCGCGCGCACCGAGACCACGCTGCCGGAGACCTCTTGGCCATAGGCGCCGACGTTTTGAATCGGTGTCGCGCCGACGCTACCGGGGATTCCCGAAAGGCACTCGAGCCCCGCCAGCTCGCCCGCGACGGTGAGCCCGACGAACGAATCCCACGGTTCGCCGGCAGCGGCGGTGACGTGGACGACGTTCGTGGTCTCTTCGGCGAAGCTGATGCCGCGCATCGCCAGGTGGACGACGAGCCCGTCGAAGCCTTCGTCGGCGACGACGAGGTTGCTCCCGCCGCCGAGCATCAACGTCGCCAGTTTTTCGGATTGGGCGAAGCCGAGCGCAGCGCGGAGATCGTCCTCGTTCTCGACGCGGACGAACGCGCGTGCTCGTCCGCCGAGCTCGAAGGTGGTGTAGAGCGCGAGCGGCTCGTCGCGACGAATCTCCAGATCCATGTGGGTCACGCTCCGGCGAGCGCGTGCAGCGTCCGTCCTGCGAGCGTCTGCCCGTCCCATTCGTTCGAGAGCGTGAGCCGACGAATGGCGCGCGCGAGGTCTTTGGCGTCGATCGAGCGCGCGTCGTCGGCGAAGCCTTTGGCGAAGAGCCGCACCGGCGCCCACACCACGTCGAGTGCCTTCGGGGCCGCGCGTCCTTCGCCGACGATGAACGACGGCCGCACCATCACCCACGCGAGGCCGGACGTCTTCACCGCGTCTTCGGCGGCGCGCTTGGCGCTCGGATAGGCGCCCGGCGAGCTCTCGATGCCCCACGAGCTGAGGAGGACGAAACGCTTGCAACCGGCTTTTTTTCCGGCCCTTGCCAGCGCCCGCGGGATGCCGATGTCGACGTTCTCGTAGCTCACCGCCGGCTCGGTCGCGGTCGCGTCCCGAAACTGCGCGCGCGTCGTTCCGACGAGGCAGACGATGACCTCGACGCCACGCAGCGCCGGCTCGAGCGCCTTCTCGTCGAGCAGGTCGACCGAGATGGTGCGCGGATCGGTGCGCCACGGATCTTTGCGCGCCGTCGAGGGACGCATGAGCAGGCGCACGTCGCCGCCCGGCGACTCGGGCAACATCGGCAAGAGCCGGAGCCCGGTGTAGCCGCTGATGCCGGCGATGGCCGTAGGAGGAAGCGCCGCGTCTTTTTCCGCTGTTTCCGCGATGTCCGCCATGCGTCCCGGATCGTCTAGCATTCCCGCGTGGCCGACACATCTCCGTCCGTTTCGCGAGGGCTCTGGCTCATCAAGAGCGAGCCCACCGTCTACCCCTGGTCGCAGCTGGTGAAGGACAAGAAGACTGCCTGGACCGGCATTCGCAACTTCACCGCGCGGCTCAACCTGCGCGCGATGAAGAAGGGCGACCTCTGCTTCTTCTACCACTCCAACGAGGGCAAGGAGATGGTCGGCGTCGCCAAGGTCGTGAAGACCGCGTACGCCGATTCGACGGCAGAAGAAGGCGATTGGTCGTGCGTCGACGTCGCCGCCGTCTATCCGCTGAAGTCGCCGGTGACGTTGGCGACCGTGAAGGCGACCAAGGCGCTCGCGAAGATGCAGCTCCTCGTGCAGTCACGGCTCTCGGTGAGCAAGGTGACCGAGGCGGAGTGGGCGCTCATTCACGAACTCTCGTCGACGAAGCCGCGCTGAGCGCGATCGAGATTCACGCGTCGCCTTCGCCGTTCACCGGCCTCGGCGGGGGCAGCTCGCGGGGGGGGAGCAGCTCGGGCTCTGAATCCACCGTTTGCGCGAGAAAAATGGCCGCATCGAGCTTGCGGAAGCCGCGCTTGCGATACCAGCCGAGCGCGTTCTCGTTGTTCTCGGCGACCTCGAGCACCAAGTGCGTCAGCCCACGCACGCGCGCGAGGTGCTGCAATTGCTCGAGCGCGAAGGAGCCGACACCACGTCCGTTCCAATCGGGGTGCACCGCCAGCTCGTCGACGAAGAGCGGGCGCATGTCGCGCTTTTCGAAGTAGCGCGGGTTGATCCAGTTGTCGCTGCCGAGGATCTCGTAGGTGCACTCGGCATAGGCGACGATGTCACCGGCGACCGTGAAAAGAAGCTGTTCGACGCCCTCTTCTTCGTACACCTCGAGGAAGCGCTGCTTGCTCCGCGGGCGCTGGTACTCGACGGTCGCGCGGTTGACGTCACGGAACGAGAGCTTGAGAAAATCCCAGACGCGGTTGAGGTCGCGTCGATGGATGCGCTTGACCTCGATCTTCTCGCTCGGCTTGCGGCTGCGGGGGGCCTTCGCGGCGGGTTCGCTTGCCACCGGCGTGACAGGCTTGGCTGCGAGGAGGCCGAGCTTGCGCTCTGCCGGATTCACACGTCGCTTCGTCGCCACCGCTCGATGATAAAGCGCTGCGATCAGGCCCGATACATGAATCGCAGGGCGCTCGGCATGCGGCGCTGCCAGCTCCGTTCGTCGTGCCGGCCGCGCGCGTCGAAGCGGACCTGGAGGTGCCGATCGTCGTAACCGCGCCCGCGAAGGAGCGAGCCCATCGAATCGACGAGCCCTTGCAGTCGCCCGCCGGCCTCCTTGGCGCCGCAGTCGAGGTAGATGCGCGAGACCCACGGGCGACCGAGCTTCGCCACCTCGTCGAAGACGCGTCGACGCTCGAGGAAGAGCGAAGGCGAAAGCGAGAACGCGCCGCCGAACGCCTCGGGATGACGATGGTGTGCATAGAGCGCAGCGAGCCCGCCCATCGAGGAGCCGGCGACGGCGGCCGCGTACGCACCTGTTTCCGTCGAGAAATCGTGGGCGATTCGCGGTATCAACGATGCCGTCATCCACGAAAGGAGTCGCTCGCCGTCTTTCCACGGAGTGAGCTCGTCGAGACGCGCGGGGCCGCCATGATCGATGGCGACGATGGCGGGCACGCGCTTGCGACGCGCCGCGAGCAGACGATCGACCGCGCGGTGGAGGTGCCATCCGCCGGCGAACGAACCGTGGTCGTCGAAGACGTTTTGCCCGTCGAAGACGTAGAGGGCAGGGCGCACCGGGCGCGTGCGGTAGCCGAACGGAAGGTAAACGCGGACGCGGCGAGCGGCGAGACCGGGCACTTCGAGCGTGCCGAGATCGTGCATCTCGCCGTTGCGGACGTGGACGGCGCGGGGCATGGCGAGATGAGATGCGCTTACAACGATTCGCGTGCCACCGCCGCGAGCGCGTCGATGAATTTGTCACGCACGTCGAGCGAGCTCGAGCGATGGAAGACGAGGCCGCGCGCTTCTGCTTGCGCCTTCGCCTCGATGTCGAGATCGTAGAGAATTTCCGTGTGATCGGCGAGGAAGCCGATGGCCGCGACGAGGACGTCGGTGCCCCCTGACTCGGCCACGCGGGTGAAGCTGGTGACGAGATCGGGGCCGAGCCAGTCGCCGCCGTCCATGCCTTGGCTCTGGAAGGCGACGCGGGTGCGCGCAGCGTCGAGACGGAGGCGCGCGGCGACGGCAGCGGCGGTCGATCGAACCTCGCGCTCGTAGGTGTCACCGCCGGCGATCACCCGCGTCGGGAGCGAATGTGCGCTCATCACCACGTGCGTCGTCTCGCGGCGCTGCGCTTCGATGGAGCCGAGCTTTTCTTCGACGACCTCGGCGAAGGCCTCGATGAGCAAAGGGTGCAAAAAATAGGGCGAAACGCCGACGTGCTCGAGCGACGCTTCGAGGCACGCTTCACGCGCCACCTCGTTGTAGAGCGACACGCTGTAGGGCGCGAGCGGGAGGGAGACGACGCGGCGCACTCCTTCGGCGGCGAGCGCGTTCAGCACGTCTTTCGGATGGGGCACGCACATGCGATTGGCGACGGCGACGCGTACCCCGAGTCGTGCTTCGAGAGCGCTCGCCTGCGCGCGAGTGATCTTCGCGAGCGGCGAGCCACCGATGGCGCGATAGCGATGCACGACCTCGTCGATGATGGCCTGCGGTGTCGGCCGACCGCGACGAATCGCCTTCACGAAGTCGGGGATTTCAGCCTCGGTCTCGACGCCGCCGTGACCGATGAGGAGCACGGCCGTCTTCACTTCGGTCATCGTTCTTGGATACCGGTGGAGCGCCGGTGGTTCCATGAAGAAATCGTCGAGGAATCAGAAGCAGCCGACGTAAATCGGTGCCGAGAGGCCTTCGCCGACGCGCGCGCGGACGACGTTGCAGGTGCTCGCGACCAGCTGCACCGTCTCCACTCGATCGGAGCCTGGCGTGGCGACGATGGCGCCGCCGCGGATGATCTCGATGTCGTCGCCGTGCGCGCGCACCTCGATCGTGCCTGTCTTCGGCATCGGCATCGACGCGCCGACCGGCGACCACTCGGCGGTCCCGGGGGCGCGCGCTTCGAGAGAACAGGCGGCTCCGTCGCGCACGCAGACACGTCCTTCGAGGAACGCCTCGCGCACGCCGGCGACCGTCTTGCTCGTCGCGAGGAGGAACGTGGTCGCGCGCAGCGTCGGGCCGTGGCTGTCGCTGCCGCCGACCGGAGTCATCCGTCTCCCCTTGGCGACGATCGCCGCGTCGAGGTGGAGGAAGGTGTCGTCGAGCGTCTTGTCGGCGTTGCCGAGGAGGATGCGGTCACGGAGCTGACTCGCGGTCACGTTGTACGCCTCGAAGCCCTGCGCCAACCGATCGACCGCCGCAATTTCCGACGCCACCGGCTTCTTCGAGGTCCACGGCCGCCACGACAGATCGGCGCGCGCCATCGCGAAGATCGATTTCAGTGGCGTCACGAGCGGGTGATTGACGACGAGCGTGCCGCCGTGATCGACCCACGAGGAGAAGAATTTCTCCGGCTCTGCGAGCGCGACCTTCGTCGGCACGTCGGCGAGGACGGCGTCGAGATCGGCGAAGGCGACGCCGACGTGACCGTACTGATGATCGGTGTATTCGAACCCGGGAATGAAGAGGACGTCACCCTTTGCGGCGGCGATGTCGGCGCGGAGCTTCTTCTGTCCTGCAGCGACCGCGGCGCGCGCGGCTTCGTTCTGGAAGAAGCGCGCGGCGACGTGCGGCGTAAGGACGACGAAATCGAGGTGCTCTTCACGGGCGAGCGTCTGCGTCTCGGCGAAGTCACGGGTGACGTCGCTGGCGTCGTCGGGCGGACCGACGTGACAATGGAAGTCGCCCGCGAGGAGCTGGTAGCGAGGCCCGGTGGCGGCGTCGTCGGCCTTCGGTCCGGTCGCCACCAGGCGCGGGTGATACGCGCTTCCGAGCAGCGAGTTCACGACCTTGCGCTGCGAGCATCCACCGGCGATGAGCATCGCGAGCGTCGCACACGCGCCGAGGGATCTCGCTCTTCGCATGCGGGCTTGGACGTCGAGGGACACGGGCGTATTCCCTTTGCGCCGCTTCGAGCGGCAATTTTACGGCTTCTTGTGACCGAGCGAGGCCGCCAGCTCTTCGAGCAGGGCGTCGGCGCGCGACTGTTCGATGCCGAGACCTTTGATGAGCCGCGTCAGGAGCTCGTGCTCTTCCGGCACTACTTTGTCGTCGGCGGCGGCGATCGCAGCGGCGAGGATCACCGTGGTCTCCGCGCGCGCGGGATCTTCGCCCAGCACCTCGATGACGTGCGCGAGGCGCTTCTCTACGCCTTCCTCCGCGAGCTTGCGCGCCGCGATGTCGATCATCGACTCCATGTGCCGCGTGCGCACGTGATCTTCGGAGAGCACCGCGAGCGCCCCTCGGAGCACCTCGCGCTCGACGTTGAGGACGCGCTTGTCGGCGGCCATCATCAGGTACATCGCCTCGCAGAAGGCGCCCCACTCTTCGACGATGGCGGACGCCTCGAGGAGCTCTTGGGTCGTCTTCGGCCCTGGAATCAGCATCGATGGACGTTGCCCGCGGAGCCGCAGCTCTCGCCGCAAGGTCTCGAGTCTCTCCTGCGTCAGCGCGATCATGGCCCCCGCCTTTCGTCTCGCCCGCGGCTTGGTCCGCGAATCAGCGCGACTCGTACACGTGCAGCGCCGGGAACTCGACCGCCGTGAGGAAGCCGCCCTTGCCGCAGCCAGTGTCGATGCCGATGACGTTGACGCCGGCCCAGAGGTCGGTCGGGTCGTCGGGCGTGTAGTTCGAGAGCTCGGGCGGCAGGCAGGTGGTCGTCGTGTGCCCGAAGACGACGAGCTTTCCGCGGTAATTCACGAAGAAATCTTCGTCGCGGAGCCAAAGCAGCGCTGTCGGATCGTCGACCTCGGAGGGGTGTGCCCAGCGACCGTTCTTCTTCGGGAGGCCGGCGTGCACGTAGAGCGCGTGCTCGTCCTCGTAGAAGTGCGGGAGCGCCTGCATCCACTGCACGACCTCGCGCGGGAAGAAGGCGCCGCGCAGGAGAGGTTCTTTCTCGTGCTCTTGCGGCTCTTCCTCTTCGGCGGGGATCGGTCCGCCGACGTAGGAGCGCATCGCCGCGAGGCAGCCGTTGAGCGGCGGCATGACGAAGCCGGGCCAACCGCGCTCGACCACGCGGAGCCAAGCGTCTTCGTGGTTGCCGCGGAGGGCGACGACCTTGGCCGGCGTCTCGTAGGGCAGGCGGCGGACGTAGTCGACGACGCGCGCCGAGTGCGGGCCGCGGTCGAGGTAGTCGCCGAGGAAGACGATGGTGTCGTGTCGATCGAGCGTAGGCAGTCGCGACAGCAGGATGAAGAGCTGCGCGATGTCTCCGTGGATGTCGCCGATGGCGAAGGTACGGCCAGCCATGTCGTACGAACGAGCAGGATCGTACGAGAACGCGGTGGCGCCAAGGGAATACTTCCGACGAGCCCTCCCACGAGCCTTCCCACGAGCCTTCCGACGCTGCCGGCACGCGTAGGCTCGGGTGAGGAGATATAAGGAAACGATGGGCTCACGGCTCGCCCCGTCGCTGCAGGCCTTCCTCGACCTGCCGCCGGAAGATCGACGTCTCGGGCCGTTTCGCTTGGTCGAGCAGCTCGGAAAGGGCGGTTTCGCGCCGGTGTGGCTGGCGGAGGAGGTCTACGGCGAGACCAAGCTGCGCACGGCGGCGGTGAAGCTCTTCGCCTACGGCGAGCCGGACGAGGACGGGCGCACCTCGGCGACCGGTCGCATGTCGACGGCCGGGCTGCGGATGCGCGATCGCATCACCGAGGAAGCGCGCTCGCTCTGCCGCGTCGAGCACCCCAACGTCGTGCGTTTCTACTCGCTGCCGACCGACGATCAGCGCGGCATCATCGGTTTGGCGATGGAGTACGTCGCCGGGACGTCGCTCGATCGTCGTCTCGCCGGTAGCCGCGGAGACGTCCGCGGAATCCCGCTCGCCGAGGTGCTCTCGGTCGGCATCGCCGTCGCATCTGCGCTCGCGGTGGTGCATCAAATCGGCCTCGTTCACCGCGACATCAAGCCGGCCAACGTCATCGAGTCGGCGGGTGTCTACAAGCTGATCGACTTCGGCATCGCCTCGGCCGAGCGCACGCGTGCGCGCGAAGCCGAGCCCGCCGCGCCGCCGCCGGTGATCGTGCTCGGCGACGTGCCGATCCACGCGATCGGCTCTCGCGCCGACATGCTCCTTCGTCTGCCGGGCGCGCAGGGCTCTCTCCCTTCGCTGACGTCGGCGATCATGAGCGGCACCGTCGGTTACATCGATCCGAAGTGCATGCCGCCCGAGTGCGCGCGTGCGACCAGCTCGAGCGATCTCTACGCCCTCGGCGCGATGCTCTTCGAGTGCGTGACCGGCCGAATTCCCGCGGTGGCGGCGGCAGGTGATGGCGGAGGCATGAAGACGGAGGTGCTCGACGGTCGCGAGAAATCTCCGCCGCTCCGCGCGCTTTCGCCGGACGTTCCGGCCTCGCTCGCGCGCCTGATCGACGCGCTGCTCGATCCCGAGCCGGCCGGACGCCCGCGATCGGCCGAGGCCGTGGCGCGCGATCTCGAGCGCATCCGCGGTGAGCTCGCGGGCGCCTCGCGTGCACTGCCATCCGAAGAAATAGGCCCATTTCGCGGCCTCTCGCGCTTCGAAGAGGGTGATCGCGACGTCTACTTCGGTCGCTCCGCCGAGGTCGCGGCGACGCTCGAACGCCTCCGTGGACGAGGCCTCGTCGCCATCGTCGGCGCTTCGGGCAGCGGCAAGAGCAGCCTCGCGCGCGCCGGCGTCGTCCCCGCGATCGTCGAGGGCGCGCTCGGATGGCCGAAGCAATGGGATCGCGCGATCTGCACGCCCGGCGCCGATCCACTCGCGTCGATGCTCGAGGCGCTGACGCCGTTCCTTCCCGAAGGCACTCGCGGGTCGGAGTCGATCGTCGCCGCGCTCGCCGAACGGGCGCAGACGATGGGCCGCGGCCTCGTGCTCGTCGTCGATCAATTGGAAGAGCTGGCGACGATCGTCCCCGTGAGCCCGGCGGCGTTGGCGAAGAGAGCGCACGCGGTCGAGCTCCTCGCGCGCTTCGGCGAACAACCGCTGGTCGGCGTGCGAGTGCTCTGCGCGGCCCGCCGCGATTTGCTCGATCCTCTCCTCGCGCTCGACGAGGTGCTCGGTCGCGTCCTGACACGCGGCATGATGCTCGTCGCCCCGCTCGCCGACACCGCCTGGCACGACGTCCTCGAACAGGCGCTCGAGGCCTACGGATACGGCTTCGAGGACGACGCCCTCCGCGGAGAAATACTCACGGATTTACGGGGAACGGCGTCGGCGATGCCGCTCGTGCAGTTCGCTCTCACGCAGCTCTGGGCGCAACGTGACGTCGCCGGAAAGCGCATCACCCGCGCCGGTCACCGGGCCATCGGCGGCATCAGTGGCGCGCTCGATCGACACGCGCGCGCCACGCTCGAGCGGCTGGTCCGCGCCGATCCGAGCGCCCGTGAGCTGGCGCGCGAGATCCTCGTCGCGCTCACCACCGCCCAAGGCACGCGAGTCACTCGAGGGCTCGATGAGCTGCAATCGATCGGCGGTGCCAAGGCGACGATCGTCGTGCGCGCGCTGGAGGAGGCACGGCTGCTCTCCCGCGATGGCGATGGCGTCTCCCTCGCGCACGAGGCGCTCCTCGCGCAATGGGAAGAGCTCCGCGGATGGATCCACGAAGCGCGCGAAGATCGACTGCTCGCCGAAGAGCTCGAACGTGACGCCGCCAAATGGAGCGAAGCGCCCGACGCTTCGCTGCTCTGGCGCAAACGAAGGCTCGCCGCTGCCGAAGAGGTGCGACGCCGCGGCACGGTGCGCCTCAGCGACATCGCCGATCGATACCTCTCGGTCGGCCGGGGCGAAGAGCGTCGCGGCATTTTTCTCGCGGTCGCCGCTGCGCTCGTCGTCGTCTTCGCGGGCGCGGTCGGCGCCGGTCTCTACGTGCGTGACATCCACGCCGCGCGCGTCGCTGCCGAACAGAAGGCGATCGAGGCCAGTCGCAGCGAAGTCGTCGCGCAGACCAGCATGAAGCAGGCGAAGGCCGAGACCGAACGCGCCGACCTGGCGAGCGAGAAGGCGCGCCTCGCCGCCAAGGACGCCGACGACGCGAAGAAGGACTTCGAGAACCGGCTCAACGACCTCAAATCGGAGCTGAAGAAGAACATCAACGACGCCGCTGCCCTCAAGCAACTGGCGAAACAAGTGAACGATCTGACGAGCAAACCGCCGAAGCCACCTCCGCCGGGGACCCTCGATGCCGGAAGCGTTTCCCAGACCGGCCTTCCGCCCTAGAATTCATCGGCGGTCATGCCGTACCCCAGCTCTGGAAGCCTGAAGATCGCGCTCCCGAAGGGTCACTTTCGGGGGAGCCCGCTTCACCATTCGGTCGCCCACTTCGTGAAGGCGTACGGGCCGTCGGCCGCCCACGACGCGATCGCGCGCTTGCCCGAGCAGTATCGCGCGTACGTCGCGCCGAACGCGCCGGCGATGGGCATCCTTGGCGCGCGCTCGTATCCGTATCCCTTCGTCGGTGAGCTGGTGCGGACGATGAAGCTCGTGGTGCACGCCTCCGACGAAGACGTCTTCGTCCGCGAGCTCGTCTACGCCGGCCTCGAGGTGATGCTGAGCACGATGCATCGCGTGCTCCTCCGCTACCTCGCCTCGCCCGCGATGTTCCTCGAGCGCCGCCAGGAGATTTGGGATCTCTTCCACGAGACGGGCCGCCAGCGGGTCGTCTCGCAGACGCCGAACTCGTACGTGATCGAAGACGCCGAGTGGCCGAACACGGACGCCACCGTGTGCCGCATCAACCTCGAAGGACGTCGACGCATGCTCGAGTTGGTCGGCCTCGGCAACATCGAAGCGCTTCGAGAGAAGTGCCGCGCGTGGGGCCACGCGACGTGCGAGTCCCGCTTTCGCTGGACCTGACGATTCTTCGATCAGACGTCGCGGCGCGTGACATGGCGGGTGCGTGCGTCGCTCGCCGAGTGCGGGCCTGAGAGGCGGACTTGCGCCTTCTCCGCATCACGCAAAGGAGCTCTTCATGCGCGCAGACGTCGTGCTGACACCGATTTTCTTCATCGCCCTCGCGACCGCCATCGGCAACGTCGCCTGCTCGTCTCCGTTCGGCGGCGGAGGCTCTGAAGGTGGCCCGATGGGCGGCAGCGCCCATGGCGCAGATCCGAGCCCGCCCCCGCCTCCGCTGTGGGATGTACCCGACGGTGACGTGTGGTGGGACACGAGCATTCCGACGGACGTGGGTGGAGACGGAGGGAGCCTCGACGCGTCGCCCGAGGGCGGCGGCCCCTACGACGATGGAGGCGCGCCCGACGACGGCGGCGTTCATGAAGGTGGCCCCGGTTGCGGCGATGGAGGTGTCAGCCCCGACGGAGGAATTTCCGATGGAAGCTGGCTCTGCCCCGACGGTTCCACGCCCGATCGCGTATGCGACGCCGCGGGCATGTGCTGGGACATTTGCGGCGTGACGAGCGCGAAGCCACGTTGACCTCTCCCTCATGACGAAGGCTGCACGTCGTCTTCTCGGCATCGCCATGGTGTCGGTCGCGGCGTGCGCACCTCGTCTCGCCTCGGCCGCCACCCTCGACGACTACGACGCGCCCGCCGAGTGCCCGTCTGCCGAAACCTTCCGCCACGCCGCCGCCGACGGCGCCCCCGAAATTTGGGCCAATTCGTCGTCGCACGTGCACGTGAAGATTCGAAAAGAAGGAACGTCGTTCCTCGGCCGCGTGCACATCGAAGGCGCCTCGACGGTCACCCGCGAGCTGTCGGGAGAACGATGTGACGAGGTCGTCGCTGCGCTCGCGCTGGTGACGTCGTTGGCGATCGAGGGAGGGGTCGCGCCCGCGCCCGCGCCTGCGCCTGCGCCTGCGCCTGCGCCTGCGCCTGCGCCTGCGCCTGCGCCTGCGCCTGCGCCCGCGCCCGAACCCGCGCCCGAACCCGAACCCGAACCCGAACCCGAACCCGAATTCGAACCGCCGCTCACGCCCTTCTCCGCCGGTGTCGCCTCACGCTTCACCTACGCCGGCAACGACGACGGCCCGAACGCATCCCTCGGCCTCTTCCTCGAATGGCTCGCGCCACCCAGCGATCTTCGCCCGAGCCTTCGACTCAGTGTCCATCGTCAATTTCCCGTCCCGATCCTCCCTGACATCCACGCCAATCTCATCGTCGGGCGACTCGATGGGTGCGCGCTCGGGAGGGTGGGGTCGAGGTTGGGGATTGGGCCGTGCCTCGGGGTGGGGGTCGGGCGGCTCGCCATCGACAGTGATGTCGCGTATCTACCGAGCGAAAATCGGCTTTGGATCGATGGACAACTGGCGGTGCGGGCCCTAGTCGAGCTCGGTCATTGGGGCTTGCTCGGGACGGAGATCGGCTTCTCCGCGCCTTTTCCTCCGTATCGCGTGATCAATTCGTACGGCCACGGCACCTACGAGATGGGCAGCGTCCGGTTGCTGGCAGGGCTGTCGTGGGGAATTCGTTTCGGGTGATCAAACGCGGGCCTCCGCGACATGGCGTGTGCAGACGATGAACGACGCGACGATGATGCAGAAGCTCGCCATCGAGCTTGAACCGAACGTACGGGAAGCCACCCGTGACGCGCGCTGCGCTCGCTTGCTCCGCGACAACCTCGACTTCATCGCGCGCACCTTGCGCCGCCTCGGGGTCGCCGAGGCCGACGTCGAGGATGCCACGCAACGCGTCTTCGTCGTCGCCGCCGACCGACTCGATCACATCGAGGCCGATCGCGAGCGCTCGTTTCTCTTCGGCACCGCCAAGCGGATCGCGATGGCGACGCGACGCACCCGCACCGCGCGCCTCGAAGAACCCGAAGAAGCCGCCAGCGCCGTCGCCGATCCGTCGCCCGATCCCGAGCAAGCGCTCGGACGGCGTCGCGCGCGTCAGCTCCTCGACGAAATCCTCGACGCGATGCCGATGGAGCTCCGCGAGATCTTCGTCATGTACGAGCTCGAGCAGCTGACGATGGCCGAGATCGCCACCCTCGTCGAAGTCCCCGCCGGCACCGTCGCCTCGCGTCTCCGTCGTGCCCGCGAGCTCTTCCAAGAAGCCACGAATCGCCTTCGCGCCCGGAGGACGCCATGAGCAGCGAAGCCCCTCCCCGCCTCCTCGACGAAGCCGACGAATTCACCGCGTCGCTCCTGCGCGCCGGTCTCCAAGATCGCCTGTCCCCCGAAGCACGTCGCAACATCGTCACGGCCCTCGGCGTCTCCACCGCCACCCTCGGCGCCACCGCCCTCACGGGCGCAGCCCTCAAAACGACTGCCACCACCCTCGGCAAGCTCGGCGCCCCCACCTTCGTGATGAAGCTCCTCTTCTCCTGCGTCGTCGGCGGCGCAGTCACCTGGGGCGCCATCACCGTCACCCCCCACATCATGAGCCCGCTCTTCGAGCGCCCCACCTCCGCCGAGCCCGCAGTCACGACCCTCGCCCGACTCATCCTCACCCAACCCAACAAGCCCGCGCTCACGCCCGCCGCTGCGCCCACGCCCGCGCCCGCACTCACGCCTGCGCCCGCGCCTGCGCTCACGCTCACGCTCGCACTCACGCCTGCGCCCACGCCCACGCCCACGCTCGCACTCACGCCTGCACCTGCACCTGCACCTGCACCTGCACCTGCACCTGTGCCCACGCCTGCTCCCGCGCCCGAAGCCACCCTCCTCTCCCAAGAGCTCCCCCTCATCCTCACCGCCCGCAACGCCCTCTCCTCCTCCCGCCCCGACGACGCCCTCGCCGCCCTCGACGAGCACCGCGCCCGCTTCCCCTCCGGCAAACTCTCCGCCGAAGCCGCCTACCTCCGCGTGCGCGCCCTCTTCGCCGCCCATCGCGACGCCGAAGCGAAATCCCTCGCCCACGCCATCCTCGACGCCTCCCCCAACGGCCCTTACGCCGAGCGCTTGCGAGCCCTCGTCGATGACTGAGCGCCGTGCGTCCGCGCGATTCACACTTCTCGTGCGGCTCGTGTTCGTCTCGTTCTTTTCCCTGTGCGCTCTCGCGGTCGCGCTCCTTTCGAGCTGCGCCGCGCAGGACATCGTTCTCGGCGATGGCATTAGCTATTGGAGCGGTGACGCCAATTCCTATCCGCCATGGGACACCCATTACGACCCGACGGATGCCTGCTGCACGAAGGCAGACGACGTCTGGCTCGATTGCACTTGTCCTCCCGATCCGTGCCTCGACGACGCATCTCCGACAGATGCCTGTGGCGACGCCGCCGAGTCTTCTCCAGAGGTCTCCGCAGAGGTCGAGGTCGACGGGGATGCCGGAGCCGAGGCCGATGCGTTGGACGCCGCCGACGGCGGTTGACGTTACTTCTTGCGCCGGCGAATCCACGCCGCGCCGAGCAGCGTGAGCACGAACGTCGTCGTCATCGTCACGGGCCCCTCGTCGTGGCCGAGGCCGACGTCGCAGTGACAGCCTCCCCCGGAGGTCGAGGTTGCGCCGCCGCCGCCGCAGACGCTCGAATATCCGCCGTGCGGCGTCGGATCGCAGGTGGCCGAACGACCGACCGGATAGACGGTGCAGATGCCGCAGATGTCGTCGGGCGCCGGCGTTCGCATGAACGACTGCCCCTGCTCGTACTTGGGGTACATCGTCGCGTCGGTGTTGGCCAGTTGCGTGTGCGAGAGCCCGAGCACGTGCCCCGACTCGTGCGCGAGGATGGAGAGTAGATCGTAGACCTTGAGCCCCGTCGGATCGCCGACCGTGAGCGGGATGCTCGGCCCGCTGTTGACCTCGATGTCGGCGTCGAAGATCTGCCCGCTCGTCTTGCTGTAGGTGACCGTCGTCAGCGCGAGGACGTTGTTCGCGTGCGGCCAGCCGGTGTCGAAGTACGAGACGGTGTTGGAGTTGCCGCTCTCCTGGTTGTACTCGGCCGCCGTGCATCCGCCGGCGGTCCCGACGGTCACCTTCATCGATGGATGCCCTGCCGGCATACCTGTGCACACGCTGCACTCGGCCGCCGTGGTCCACAAATCGAGCTCTTGCTGGAGCACGCTTCGCGCGGTCGCGAGATCGACCTGCTTGCTCCCATTCGCGACCACCATTCCGACGCACGCCCCTGGCCAAGCGAGCGGCGTTCCTACGTCGTCACAAGGCTTCGCGGTCGTCGCCACGAAGTCGGCGTTGGTGGTGGTCCGACAAAACGCCTCCGCCCCGCGCGACAGCGACATCACCCCCAAGACCATCGCCGCTACCGGGAAAAACCGCACCATCATGTCGTAGCGGCCCCGCGCCGACTTGGCCAGCAGAGACCGCACCGGCTACGCACGTCGAGCCATGTCCCCGCGCATCCTACTCGCGCTCTTCCTCGCCACCTCGTGCTCCCGCACCGACCCCCCCCCCGCGCCCGCGCCCGCGCCCACGCCCACGCCCACGCCCACGCCCACGCCCACGCCCACGCCAGCGCCTGCGCCCACGCCAGCGCCCACGCCCACGCCCACGTCAGCGCCAGCGCCCGCGCCCGCGCTCGCCCTCTCCATCTCCAACATCGGCATGCACATCGGCGGCGGCCCCAACGACGACGTCACCAAATCCCCCATCGCCCAATCCATCTTCCTCCACTTCGACGCCCTCACCGCCTGCTTCACCGCCGCCCACCTCACCGCGAAGGTCGAGCTCGGCGTCGATCTCCACATCCCCGCCGCTGGCCACCTAGCCAAGGTCTCGCACCCACGCTCCACGCTCCCGAGCCAGGAGTTCATCGATTGCGCCGTCGCGGTCTACGCAAAGATCGATTTCCTCCCGCCGAAGACGGGCGAGACCATCGTCAGCTACTCCGTGCGCATCACGCCGAAGAAGCTGTAAATTCAGGGCTCGATCGTGTTCCCCGCGAGCGCGTTGCGAACGAGGCCGGGCGTGACGAAGTGCTCTTCGCAGAGGTCGAGCGGAAAGCTCAGCGGTCCGATGCGGCAGAGCGGCGCCGAGCGTGCGTCGCCGAAGAGCTCGATGCGTCCCTCGCCGTCGAAGGCGTAGCCCGCGTCTTTGCCGTCGAGCGCGCGAAGGGAGACCCGCGAGGTGCCGTCGATCGCGAACACGGTGCTGGTGCCGTCGAAGCCGCCGACGACGAAGCGCTTTCCGGTCGCTTCGAAGGCGAGCGCGACGGCGCCGAAGCCGACGTCGAGGGAACGGGAGAGCTGACCGTCGAGCGACCAGAGACGCACCGTTCGATCCCACGACGCCGAGGCCACCGTCTTGCCGTCGGGCGCGAAGGCGACTGCTTTCACGCCGTCGGTGTGACCGGTGAGAGACGAGCGCTGCGCGTGGCTGAGCGCGTCCCAGATTCGTACCGTCTTGTCGAGGCTGCCGGAGACGAGCGTCTTGCCGTCGGGTGAATAGGTGACCGAGGTCACTTGATCGCCGTGACCGGTGAGCGTCGCGAGAGGCGTCGCGGCGCCGATCGCCCAAAGTCGTACCAAGCCGTCGGAGGAGCCCGAAGCGAGCGTCTTTCCGCCGGGTGCGAAGGAGAGCGCGGCGATGCGATCGCCGGCGCCGGTCAGCTTGTCGAACGAGTCACCGGTCTCGGTCGACCAGAGCATGATCGACTTGTCGAGCGACCCGGAAGCGAGCGTCGAAGCACCGAGACCGAAGGCGAGCGCATCGACGGCGCCGGTGTGTCCTTGCAGCGTGCGCAACGTCGCGCGCGTTTTCGGGTCCCAAATGCGCAGCGTCTTGTCGACCGAGGCGGTGGCGAGGAGACCGCCGTCGGGTGAGAAAGAAACGGCGCGCACCGAGCCGTTGTGCCCATGCACGGTGTGCATCTCGACGACGTCTCCGAGCGACCACCAGCGCAGCGTCCCGTCGGCGACGGCGAGCACGAGCGAGCTGCTCTTCGGATCGAGCGCGACGCCGCCCACGCTCGGCGCGTGACGCTCGAGCGTGCGCACCGTCTTCGAGAGCTGCAAATCCCACAGGCGGACCGCGCCGTCCGACGACGACGATGCGAGCGCGGTGCTGGCGTCGTTCCAGGTGATCCCGAGGATCGCGCGCGCGTGACCAGAGAGCGTTTTTTGCAGCGCGCCGCTCGTCGCATCCCAGACGCGCAAGGTCTTGTCGTCGCCTGCCGAGGCGATGCGCTTGCCATCGGGCGAGAAGGCGACCGCACGCACCCACTCGGTGTGCCCCTCGAGCGCGCGCAGCTGCGTGCCGGCGGCGACGTCCCAAATGCGTATCGACTTGTCGAGCGAGGCCGACGCGACGCTCTTGCCATCGGGCGCGAACGACACCGATTCGACCGCTGCGGCGTGCCCGGTGAGCGCGCGCGCGAGCTTCTTCGTCGTCACGTCCCAGAGGCGCACCGAGCGGTCTTCCGAGCCACTGGCGAGCAGCTTGCCGTTCGGGCTGAAGGCGACGCTGGTCACCGGCCCTTCGTGTCCCTCGAGCGCGAAGTCGAACGACGTCGTCGTCACGTTCCACACGCGCACCGTCTTGTCGTCGGACGCGCTCGCGAGCCACTTGCCGTCGGGAGAGAAGGCGAGCGCGTTCACCGCTTTCAGGTGACCGGTCAGTGACTTCAGCTCTTTCGCCGAGGTCGCATCCCAGAGCCGTACCGTGGCGTCGCGCGACGAGGTGGCGATGAGCTTTCCATCGGCGGAGAACGCCACCGCGGTGACCGTCGCGGTGTGCCCGTGCAGACGAAATCGCTCGCGCCAGGTGTACGCGTCGTAGATGGAGACGACGTCGCCGTGCGCGATGGCGAAGAGCGTGCCCTTCACGCCCCACGCCGGCGACCTGGGGGCATCGCGGAAACCGTTGGGCACGTCGAGGGTCAGCTTCTCGCCGGTGGCCTTCTCGAGATCGACCACCGCGCGATCGAAGAGACGTTGCGCTTCGGCCTCGTGACCGAGTCGACGCTCGGCGAGGCCCGCCCCGAAGAGCGCTTGTCCGTTCGGTCGCCACGCATTCCATGCGGCGACGAACTTGTCGCGAGCGAGCGCATCGTTGCCCTTGTCGACGGCCTGCGACGCCTCGCCGAAGAGCCTTCGCATGTCCTTCTTGGCGGCATCGGTGGCGGGGAATTTCTTGTCGAGCTTGGTGACGATCGCTCGCGCGCTCTTGGCGTCGGCGATCGACGTGGCGGAGGCCTTCGCTCCTTCGGCATCCACTTGATCGGCTGCTTTTTTGGCGTCTTCGTAGCGACCGAGCTCGGCGAGCGTGAGGGCGAGACGTCCTCGCGTTTCGGCGGCGGAGTCGGGGCAGAGCGCATCGGCGCGGACGATCACCCGCATCGCGCGATCGAGCTTTCCAGCGGCTCGGAGCGCATCGACGCGCGCGCGCAGCTTGGTCGCTTGCTCACACGGCGGCAGCGTCGGCGACGGAGGAAACGGATCGACCGAGGCCACGGCCGGCACGATCACGTCCGGGAGCTTGTCGGGGGTCGTCGCGGACGTCGATGCGGTGGTCTTCGGCGTGTCGATCGGCGGCGCCACCGAAGGCCCGCACGCGAACGCCAAGGGCAAGCAAGCAGTGGTCAGGATCGGCGCGAAGTCGCGCGGCAATTTCATGGGCGCGAAGGATAGACCATGCAGCTCAGAGCAGGGTGGGCGCACACGAGGAGACGCCGGCGCCGACCACCGTGAAGCCGACGTCGGCCGAGATTTCCTCTTCGACGCCTGTATTCCAGGTGAATTTGAGGACTTGCGAGTTCCCGTAGGTAGCCGAGAAGACGTAGAAGCTCCCCCAGTAATGCGCGATCGCCCAGGCTCGATCGCCGATCGAGCCGATGGCCTTCGAGGCGATGATCTTCGACGTCTTCGGCTCGAGCTCGACGATGCGCGCCGGCGCCTTGGCGTCGAAGCCGAAGATGCGTCCGTCGCCGGTGCCGGTGAGATCGAAGCGCCCGATGTCGCTCGCGGGGCCGTCGTAGGCTTTGATCGGCGAGACGGTGAGGCTCGTCACGTCGAGCGCGGCGAGCCCACGCGGCGCCGTGCTGTCGTCGGCGAGGTAGAGCGTGTCGTGCACGCTCCCCGGTCCGTCGGTGACGAAGGCCATGCCGAAGGTGCGCATTCCCTGCTGACCCGGCGAAAACGTGGTCGCCACGCAGTGTGCATCCCGCGTGCTCGCACGGAAGACGTTCCCGTCCTGATAAAGAATCCAGGCGACGCCGGTGCGATCGACCGCCATCGAGAACGGCTGCGAGGTCGGGCTCGCTGGACAGTCGAGGTGACCGATCTTGGTGAACGTCTTCGAGAGCGGCGGGAAGCGGTAGAGATCGCTCGCCTGCGAGACGACGTAGACCTGGCGGTTGTCCTCTTCGCAGCCTGGCATCGCCGGCGGAAGCACCGCACCGTTGGGCTTCGCTGGCTGCACCGACGCGCTCACGGGTTTGCGTCGTTCGGGCGTGGCCACGTGGTCGTCATCGTGGGTGGCGCGCTTGCACGACAATCCCGAGACCGACGCGCAGAGCGACGCGAGCGTGACGAGCACGCTGAAGGACACGGAGCAGGCAGACCTTCCCACGTCGTCAATCATCGCCTGTTCTCTGCGCGGCTTGGCGAAATGTGAGAGCCGCGGTTCGACGGGATCGGCGTGCTAGGCTCGCGACGTCCATGACGCTGCGTTCCAACGTCGACGATCTGGCCGATCTCGCGCAAGGATCGCCCGAGCTGATCGACGAATCGGGCATCGCCACCGGTGTGGTGCTTCGTCGACGTCTCGGGGTGGGGGGCATGGCGACCGTCTTCCTCGGGGAGCGAACGCGCGACATGCCCCACGGAGTCCTCTCGCCGCTGACGCCGCACAAATTGGCGATCAAGGTGATGCAGCTCTCGACGGCTCGCGAGCTGGCGCGCATGGGGGTCGATCCGCTCCGCTTGTTTTCCCGCGAATCCGTCGCCCTCGCGCGCCTCGCCGAGCGCAAGCCGCCGACGCCGTTCATCGTCGGGTTCTACGGGTGCGGGCTCTCCGACGTCGAGACGAAGCACGGCACCCATCGCGTCCCGTGGCTCGCGCTCGAGTACGTCGATGGCGGCAACGCGGGCTCGCTGCTCACCGATCGCGTCCTCGCGGCACGTCAGGGCATCGATCCGGTGCGCGCGCTGCGTCTGCTTCGCGGCATCGTCGACGGGCTCTCGGTGATCCACGAAGAGAAGATGATTCACCGCGATTTGAAGCCCGACAACGTGCTGGTCGCGGGCCCGATCGACGACGAGATTCCCAAGCTCACCGACTACGGCATCACCCGCGTCGAGGGCCTCGAGACCGTCGTCGCCGGTGCCACGCTCGCCTACGCCGGCTTCGAGCAGCTCATGCCCTCGGGCGATTTCCGCAACCCGCTGATCGGGCCTTGGAGCGACGTGCACGCACTCGCAGCCGTGGTTTGGTTCGTCCTCGGCGGAGAGCAGTGGTTCGACGATCACGGTTGGTACGACGGCCAAAGGCGCTCGCTGCGCACCGCTTCTCGTCTTCATCCAGGGTTCGTCGTCGACGAGGCACTGGTCGACGCGCTCGATCTCGTGCTCTCGCGTGGCGCCTCGCCAAGGCTCCCCGACGTCGCGCTCACCCTCGCCGGAGCCCAGACGTTTCACGACGTCTGCGCCACGCGCTATCCAGCGATGCGCGTCGGCGAGCCTCGTCATGCCGACGTCGCCAGCTTCGCCGCGCAGCTCTTCCCGCTCCTCGAGCACGTCGCCGAAGCTTGGGCCGAACGCGCCGGCCGCGACAACGTCCCCGCGACTTCCTACCGCGCGACCGTGCCGGTCGAGCGCATCTCCACGCCGGCCTCGAGCCGCGCCACGCTCGTCGACGAAGTCCGCGCGCGTACGCCGCACCCGCCCGATCCGGCGCGCCCTCCGCTCGCGCTTTCGCCTGGAAAAGTGGCCTTTCAAGCCGACGGCAAGATCCTCGTCGTCTGCGGAGGCGATCTCTATTTCTACGTCGACGATCAACCCTACGCGGTGGTGCCGCCGACCGAAGAGCGCGCGCGCATCGCCGAGGCGAAGTGGGCGACGCACGTCGGTGAGCCGGGCTACGCCATCGTCGGTGAGAGGCACCTGCACTTTCTCCGCACGGGAAAATGGCGCGCCGTTTCGCCTCCGACGCGGGAAGGTGGCGCGGCGGTCGGCGACATCCAAGCCATCCTCGGCTCACGCGGTCGCCTCGCGGTCATCACCGCCGAGAACGACGAGTCCGAAGGTGGCCCCGAGCTCTGGCGCACGAGCGGTGGACACTGGCTCGGTCCGCTCCCGATCCCGCTCAACGGCGTCGTCCACGCGATCGCCGAAGGCCCCTACGGAATGCTCGTCGTCGGCAGCGGCACCAACGGACGTGGGCGTGCGTCCTTCCTCGCGCCCGACGGCGCCACCACCGTCTTCGCGCGCGGCGTCAGCCACGGTCCGCCTCTGCTCGTGGGTGTCTGCGGCAACGAACGCGAATCGTGGGCCGCGTCGCACACGCAGATTCTCCGCTTCGATCGCAGCGCCGCCGAGGTCGAGCACGACGCGCTCGGTGACGTGCCGGTGTGCATGGCGCTCGATTTGGTGGGGCTCCCTTGGCTGGTGACGCGCCGTCGCATCCTCCGACGCGAGACCTCGGGCCCGACGCCGGCAGGAGGCGCCTCGCGATGGCGCGTGGTGTGCGATCGCCCAGCCGGAGCAGCGCCGTTCGTCGCGCTCGGATTCACCCCCGAAGGCGCGCGCGTCCTCGACGCCGCCGGCAACAGCGTCCACGTCGTCCCCGCCGACGTCGAGCACTGGCGCTTCTCGCGTGTCCCGCCGACGAGCTGAGCATGACGTTCGTGAGGCCGTGACCGCGATGCGCGCCGGCTCCCTCCAGGTCGACGCTCGGCAGCATCAGGCCCATGTCGCCTTCGCGCGCGACTACGTGGCCACGCCAGCTCCGCCACGCTCGGCCCGGCGGCGCGTCCTCGTCAGCGGCTTCGGCCCGTTCCCTCCGCACGCGATCAACGCCACCACCGATCTCGTCGCCGCCCTCGCCGACGTCGCGGGAGTCGCGGGAGTCGCTCCGCTTCGTGACCGCGACGGAGAGCTCGTCGAGCTCCGCACCGTCGTCGTTCCCGTCCTCTGGGACGTCGCCCCGATCGTGCTCGTTCGAGAAATCGAGGCATTTCGCCCCGATTTGATCCTCATGAACGGCATCGCCCGCGACGAGCAACCGATCTGGCTCGAGCGAGGGGCTCGCAACGTCCGCTCCCTTCGCGACGACGCCTCGGGGACCGCGCGACCCGCAGAACGGGAGCTCGTCGTCGTCCACGAGGGGGCCCCCGAGCGTCGCCTCGACTTCCCGGTCGACGACGTCGTGGCCGCTGCTGCCATCGCGCTCGAACGTGAAGTCGTCGCCACGCCCGCGCTCGCCGCCGTCGCCCCCTCGGTGGTCGCCATCGAGCCGCGCGACGACAACGGATTCCTCTGCAATCAAGTCACCTACGTCGTCGATCATGCACTCGCGCATGGCGGGGAAACCCTCTCGATGCTGCGCTGCGGTGGCGACGAGAGCGTGCTGCTCATGCTCCCGACCGGGCTCGCCCACGTACCCCGCGCGTTCGTCCACTGGCCCGCTCGCATCGGCGCTCATGTCGCGGCGGGCGGGCGCATTCTTCGCGTCATGGTCGAGACGGCTCTCGGAACGGCGGAATGCGCCCCGGCTCTCATGCGCTAGGCTTCTGGAACCACTCGCCATGCGCTCGCTGAAGGCAGCTCTCGCGGTACTCGCACTCCCGTCCCTCTCCTTGGGGATGGCCTCGTGCGGCGCGGGTTTCGACAACAAAACGGGCGTCGTCACCTTCGGCGGCGATGGTCATGGCGCCACCGTCATCACGCCCGAAGGCGTCGAATTCCGCGACAACGTCGACATCCCCAAGCCGGTGGTGGTCCGCGACGTCGACGAGCCGTGGCACGCGCCGATCGGCTTCATTCTCCCGAAGAGCGGCGAGCTCAAGGCGACGAGCTCTCCTTTGACGATGGCCTCCGAAGGCATCGTCGCCGTCGTCCGTTCGAGTGACACGCGCGCGCCCTCGTGGGGTGGCGAAGTGCTCCTCCGCGTCGATCTCCACGGCGCGGCGGCGAAGGTGCAGCGTCCGGCCGAGCACGTCGTCGTCGTCGTCGACACGATGGAAGAAGAGCTGGCGACGCCGATGCTCACCGAGGCGTTCGAGCGGCTCGGCGCCGACGATCACATCGCCGTCATCGACGCGCGCGGTCCTCGTGTGGTGGTGCCGCCCGTTCCCGCGACGCATCGCTCCCTCGCCTTCGCCGCCACCGCGCAGCGCCTACACGTCGATCCTGCGGTGGCGCGCGATCTCGACGGCGCGCTCGCGCTCGCACGCAAAACCGTCGGCGAGGTCGGTGCCCGTCGCATCCTCTGCTTCTCCAAAACCGCGAAGACCACGCTCGGATCGGCCATCGGCGGCGTCACCTATCGCGCGGTGTCACCGACCGACGAGAACGCGAAGACGCTGATCGACGATTTCGTTCCCGCCGCCGGCGTCGTCGCCTTCCGCGACGTCGTGGTCTCGGTGCTCGGAACGCCGGCCCCGACACGCATTCTCGAAGCCTCGTCGGGCGACGCCGTCTGGCTGATGGGCGGCTCCGAGCTCCACCTGGGCGACCTCCACGCCGGCGAGGCCCGCGCCGAAATCCTCCGCGTCACCGTTCCGCCCTGGGGCACGGGAGCGCCGATGAACCTCCACATCGACATCACCGCCCGCGACGCCAAGACCGGCGTCATGCGCACCCTCCCGGGCGATTTGAAGCTCGTCTACGACGACGACATCGAGCGCATCGCCGAGTCCCGCGCCGGCGACGTCATCGCCTACGCATCTGCCCTCGCGACGATGCACCGTCTCCACGAAGCCTTCGTCGGCATCGCCAACGATCCCACCGCCATCCGCAAGCTCGCCGAAATCCAATCCAAATCGCTGAGCGCCCTCGCCCACGACTTCCCCGATCGCGGCTTCGCCGAAGACGCCGCGGTGCTCCGCGATCTCCTCGCAGCCCACGGCGCCCAATAGTCTTGGCAGGGCTCCTGGCGACGGCCCGGGATGAGCCTAAGGGCAGTGCGGGTCGGCCGTCAGACGCGTGAAGGTGTTGTCGTCGTTCACGCGGGTCCACATGCAGGTCTCGTCGATGTCCTGCGGGATCGGATCGGTGATTTTCCCAGCGAATTTGCCGCAAATGTAGGTCGGCGTCTGGATGCCGAGGCTGTAGACGCCGTTCTCGACGGTGAGATCGAGGCCGAAGGCGTTGCCGTCGTTGGGGATGACGTACTTCGGCGAGGTGAGCTTGAAGGCGCCTCCCGAGCCGACCAAACCGCTCGCCTGGAGCGAGACGACGCCGCCGGTGGTCTCGGTGACCAGCGTTGCGCTGTTCTTGATGGCCTCGCGGAAGCCGCTGACGGTGACGCTGCCGTCGGCCGCCTGCTCGAACTTGAGCTGAATCAAGGAGTAGACGACTTTGGTCGGATCGCCTTTGTAGCTCGCGTCCAGGCACTGGGACAGGTAGCGGCCGTTGTAGGTGGCGACCCCACCGTCGTCGAAGATGCTGCCGTCGCCGCTCGGCGCCGTGTCGGGCTCGGGGCCGGAATCGAGCGACGCGGCATCGACCGTGCTGGCCACTCGGGAGCGGAAGTCGTCGTAGTCCTTCGAGGGACTGGAGCAGGCTGAGCTGGCGAAGACAACGGCGGCCGCGCCGAAACTGAGGTAGACCCGCGACGACATGCCGGCACCCTACTTCATCGACCGTCTGCGAACCACCCGTCGCTTCGTCTTTGGTGTCGCCAGCGGCGCTGCATGTCTCGCCGCGGTGGTCATCGCGCCGCAAGAGGCTTCGGCCAGCGGCTTGCTCTACACCAAGTTCGGGGGCGACTACGGCCAGCCGGCGATGGGTTCGCCCTACGCGGTCTATTTCAATCCTGCTGCCATTGCCGACGCGCCGGGCACGCAGCTCGTCGTCGACGTCATGGCCGCGTATCGATACGCGAGCTACGTCCGTCCGACGACCGCGCTCTCGCCAGGCAGCGGCAATCCGGGCACCGATCCGACGTACATCGCCGCCAACACCGGGCGCGCCACGTCGAGCGGCGTGCAGGGCGCGCCGTATCTCGGCATCACCACCGATTTCGGCACCAAGACGTTCTTCGCCGGCTTCGCCAGCTACGTGCCCGAGGGTGGTTTCCTCCACTACCAGCCGCGCTCGTCGTGGGACGGCAACCAGCGCGCGCCCGGAGCGGTCGACGGCGCGCAGCGTTGGTCGGTGGTCAGCGGCGCGCAGATCAGCTGGTGGAACACCCTCGCGTTGGGCGTCAACATCGTCCCCGAGCGCCTCTCGTTCGGCGTCTCGGCGAGTCTCGTGCGCGACACGTTGCAGAGCCTCATCGCCCGCAACCGCGACTCCTCCGACGACTTGTCCACGCCGGGCGGCACGCCGACCGAGGGCCGAAGCCTCATCGACGTCTCCGGTACGCACCTCGCGATCGGCGCCGGGCTCTTCTGGCGCCCCACCGACGACGGCAAGCTGCGTCTCGGCCTCTCGTACATGAGCGGGCAGGGCCTCGGCGCCTCGCGCTTCAAGGGCACGCTGAGCACGCAGTTCGGCGTCAGCACCGATCAGAAGCAAGACGTCGACCTTCTCCAGCGCTTCCCCGACATCATCCGTTTCGGCGCCGCCTATCGCGCTGCGCGCACGCTCGATCTGCGTTTCGACATGGAGTACGTGCGCTGGTCGACGTTCAAGCGGCAGTGTGTCGTCCAGCCCGGCGCCGACTGCGCCGTCGCGGCCAACGGCGCCGAAGTGGTCCCCGCGGGCGGCTCGACGAAGGTGCTCCTCAACCTCCCGCGCGGTTGGCGTGACGCCGTCGGCGTGCGCGTCGGTGCCGGCTATTGGGTCGCCGGCGACACCGAGCTCACGGGCAGCGTCGGCATCGACACCTCGGCGGTTCCGGCGAAATCGCTCGACGCCACGTACATGGACTCGTTCAAGGTCCAGCTGTCGATCGGCCTCCGTCAGCGTCTCTCCGAGCGCTACTGGATCGCCGGCACGCTCAGCGAGCTCTACTTCCTCCCCGTCGACAACTCCGACTCGGCGCAGTCCAACACGCTCCAAGGTCGGTCGAAGTCGCCGAGCACGGGCGGTCAGTACAGCTCGGCGGTGACGTTCCTCGACCTCGCGTTCGGCGCGAAGTTCTAAACCCTGCCAGCGGTGGACGATCCGTACCGAGCGACGACGGACGATGCGCCGTTGCGCGTCTACCCGCTCTCCACGCCGTGGGCGCGAATCGGCGTGCGGCTCGTGGCCGGTCTCTGCGTGTTCGCGCTGCTCTTCGTGCTCGGCGTGTCGGGCATCCTCGACGCGATCGGGCGAGGCATGGTGCCGCTGGTGATGGCGTGGGCGGTGACGATGGGCGTGGTGATCGGCAGTACGATCGCCCTCGTGCGTCGACGCCACCGCGCCATCGAGCTTCATCGCGATCGAATCGTCGTCGTCGGCCGCGCCGGTGCGACCGTCTCCTTCTCGCTCGCGAGCGTACGGGTAGGCATGCGGACGGCGTCGGCAGGCAGCGAGGTCGTGGAGGGCAAGCTGGTGCCGCGGCCGGCGGTGCCTCTGTCGCTCAGCTTCTCGGCGCCGTCCAAGTACGTCGAAATCGACACCGCGCACCTGCGCCGACGAGGCGACGCGCGCGAGCTCGCTGCCCTCGTCGAACGAGCGCAGAAGGGTGACCAGCTCGAGGTGGCGACGCTCGCTCAGGCGGTCTCGACGCCGCGGCTTCGCGTCGAGGCAGCGAGCGATCGTGGCGACGACGCCGAGGTCGCCGAGGTCGCCGACACACGCGATGAGTCGTCAGCCTCCCGCGCGGCGCGCGAACGATTTTGAGGTCCGGCGACTGGGTCACTGTCGCCCATGGTGTGGCGTCGACCACCGTCGTCGCGGGTTGAGTCGTTACGACGTCGAAGGTGATGCCACCACGCAGGAAGATCGCCGCCGGACGTTCCCAAGCCAGCGCCCTCGAGAGTCGAGCGACGATACGAGGACGGGGAGGGTAGAGAGCGCTCCAAAGTACGTGACCTTGCGGTGCGCCGCGCGTCATGTGCAACACCGCCGCACACCCCATCGATCGCGCACTCCTTGACGTGCCCATTCGCCAGTTGGGTCCGGTCGCACCCGTTCGACCTGCGCATTGAAGGGCGGCGCGGTCACTTTCGTCCAGCGCTTCGGCGGCTGGCTCAAACTGCCGTGTACTTCCACGTTCTCGTCCTCGACGGGTGTTCATCCGCACGCTCAGGCGCGCATGGCGCACCCATCTTCGCCGAAGCCACGGCGCCGAGCGCAAGCGATCTCGTCCCTCATCGACCACGTCGATCCTGGTGGCAGGCTCGGCGACGGTCGCCATATTCGGCGCGGCCGGTGGCGGTGGCGCTCGCGTCGTGCGGCGGGTGCCAGAAGCTCGCGACGAGCAGCAGGGGGCGGCGACGACGAAAGATGCGTGCATCGCCTCACGACTCTTCAGAGAGTTGGAGACGAAACGAGAACGTAGGGTGTCGCCTTCGTCGAGAGGAGTTATGCTTCGAACATGCTCTATCGAGCAATGACGCCGGATCAGGTGGGCCTGCCAGCCATAGTCCCAGGAAGTGGCCGAGCACTCGTGGCGCGCGTGCCGACCGATATCGTTCCAAACGCGACGGGTACTGTCGCGCCTCGAACCGGCGGGCTATCGGTTTCGCCATGCTCCGAGTGGAAGATCCCGCACCATCGCCGACCGATGGCAATGGGCCGGGGCTCGACGGGTCCCAACGCCGATCGAGTTTACGCGCTGGACTTTCATTTGTTGCAGCCAGACCTGTTTGCTCGTCCAGACCCAAATCGCCCCACCGTTCACGCTTTCATCGAACCAAGTCGCCCGATGCAACTCGCCGACTATCAGCAGATTCTCGGTGCAAGCCGCACGCATTGGAGGCAGATATGGCCCTGAGTGCACGCCTAGAGGCGTATCTCGGCATTGAGCGCGAGATGCGAGCTTTGGACGAGCTTGGCGATCCGATCGCCGATGCTCTTCGAGATGCTCTCGATCCAATTTGGCTTTCGCTGAGCGAGGATGAGATCCGTTTTCTCGACCGTCGAATCATTCGACCTGGCATGGTTTATCGCATCCGGCTTCCGCTCGACGAGGCGCTCTACGTTGCCCTTGACGACGCAACTGCTCCACGTGTTGCGATGACACCCGTGACGCTTAGTGACGGAGATTGGGCCGCGTGACTACTGTTGCGCTCGGCTCGAATTTGCTTACCGATTGCGAGACCATCATTGCCTTCGGTGCTCTTGTTGGCTTGAAGATCGAGGAATCACCTCTGCGCCTCACGATGAACACGCCCGATCATCCGCGATCACCGATCAAGGTTTCGGTGGATCGAAACGAAGTTAACACAAGCTCGCCGGGACAACTGAGCGTCGTAGTCAGCGAATCGAGCGTCGCGGTGTTCTGGAAAAGCAATCCTCTCGTCATCGCGACCAGGCTGCAGGATGGGCTCATAAGCCTAAAGCTTGATCTACGACCCGTGGGCTTCAACATCTATGACGACGCTGCCGCGCTCCACATCGGTTCGAATCAATTCACCAACAACGCCTTCATCAATGCGCAGGTCGCCTTTCAACTCGGATAGAACGCTCATCGTGGAGCGCGCAACGCAGCCGTGCAGACCACCACCGATCTAGCGGCGCGGGCCGCGCGATCCGCGGCGGATCTCGCCAGCTGCGCACTGCTCCGTGATACGGTCCTCACGTGGCACGGCCGTCGTCCTTCGGGTGGTGGGCAGCCTGCGCGCTCACGGCGCTCACGCTGACTGCGTGCGGCGGGCCGGCGCGCGTCGTTCAAGGCCCGAGCCCAAAGGCGACCGAAGGCGCTGCTGCGCTCACGAGCGGCTTCGTTCCGTTAGACGCGGGTGGAAAGGCCGGTCCGCTCTGCTTCGCGTCAGGTGTCCTGCCGAACCTCGCGTTGCGCCTCGACGCGGGCGGTCGCTACGTCGCGCTCAGGATCGGCGATCTCCACGACGTGGCGATCGACGACGAGGGGACTTGGTCGCAGCCGAAGGCGGGCGCGATCGCGCTCGATTCCGAGCGGTGGGTGCCGGGCTTCGACACCGGCGTCATCGCCGTCGAGCGCGTCGAGCCGTCGAAGATGTCGACGACGTTCGGGCACTTGCGGGATGGATGGAAGGCGCTCCTCGCCGCGCATGCTGACGCGACGTTCTCGGCCGCGGACGTCAAGGCGATCGACCCCGCCAGCGTCTCCATCGAAGACGCGAGCGTGCCTCGGCGCCACGTGGAAGCGGCGCTCGCTGGGGCGGACGAGCGCCTCGCTTCCAAGACCCCGACGCGCGTCCTCGCCGACGTCGGCACCTATCGCGAGGTCACTTGGCTCGCGAGGGGTGATGACGATCCGGCTTCGCTCTCCGGCGCGAAGGCGGCGATCGACGAGCTTTTGGCGAAGGGCGACGCGAAGAAGTGGATCGCCGAGGGGACGTCGCCGTTCTACACGCTCGTCGATGCCGGTCGGTGCCGGGTGAAACCGAACATGTGAGGGGGAGTCGGGCTGTAGCCTCGTCGATGTTTCGAGCGATCCGAGTGAGGACGCCACGACCTCCTCCGCCCAACCCTCGACGTCGACGATCATGCAGCCTCCAGATGGAGCCGGCACGATACGCTGTCGAACAGGCCCGCGCGCCGACCTTCTCGATCGTCCGGTCCATGAACCTGAGCGACCACCAAGAGCACACGGCCGCCTCGCCCAAGCTCTCGCCCCTCGTTCTTCAAAGCTGAAGGACGACTACCAAGCATTCGCCAACCCCTCCGAAGAGCTGAAGCGCGCCGCCCGACATCTCGCCCGCCGCTGCCAAGCTCTCGCCCGCCGCTGCCAAGCTCTCGCCAGTCTCGGGCAAGCTCTCGCCCGCCTTTCCCAAGCTCTCGCCGGCGTCGAAGAAATCTTTCGCCCGCCGCGGTCGAATCGTCCCCCTGGCCACCTCTTCCAAGAGACACCGGAATTGTCCGGCAGGAAGGAACGACCCATGACGACCTCCAAGTTTCGCCCCGAGATGATCACCGAAGCGCTCCAGGCCGCCGAGGCCATGCGGGACACCCCGCTCGCCACAAAATTGAAGGCCAACGGCTTCACGCCAGCGCGAATGGAGAAGGAGGCGGCAGACCTGACCGAGCTTCAGACGCTCGCCGTCGCGGCGCGCAATGCAGCCGTCCAGGCCACCGCCGATCTCGCAGCGCGGGCCGGGCGATCGGCAGCGGTTCTCGCCAGCTACGCCAACCTCGTGCGTGCGCTCACGGTCGATCCGGGGTTGCGCCGAAAGCACGGCGTGAAGTCTCCCGGGCTGCGCAAGGGGCCGTTGTTTCGGCGCCCGCGTAAGGGCCCGCGTGAGGACGCTGCGTCGGCTGCGTCCGGCGACTCTGCGCCGCATACGACCACGCAAAGGCCCTCGGCCGGCGCGACGAGCCCGATCACCACTTCGGTCATCGGCCACGCATGACTGCTTCGCGCGTTCGGTGGGACGTCGAAGTCGACTCGGCGTCTCACCGCACTCGCGGCATCTCGCCGCGCGCGACCCTTCCTCGTCGGTCGGTGCGCTCGCGGACGTCGGCCTTGCCGCGTTCGGCTTCGATTCGTACCCTCCGCGACGTGCCGATGGCAGCACCGCCAACGCCACCGGAGGAGACCTTCGAGAAGCGCCGCGCACGTCGCCTCGCCGTCGATGCTGCGCTCGGTCGCAGGGTTGGCCGCGTGTCTTGCGCGGCGTCCCGCGACAACCCGCTCCCCTTCCTCGCGCTCGGCGTCTTCGTGCTGCTAGCGCCGGTCGTCGCGCTGCTCGTGCGCACGCTCCGCCGATGGTCGCGCGCTTCTCCCACGGCGATCCCACCCGCGCGTACGGTGCCGCGCGACGCGTGGGACGACCGGCTGGACCAGGCGCTCGAAGACGACCGCGCTCCGTGAGCGCAGGGCCGCTGCTACACTGACGGTCGATGCGAACCGACGTCCTGGGCATCGTCCTCTTGGTCACGCTGCCTTCGTGCGGAGGGCAGGTCGATGCGACGGGCTCGGAGGGCGACGCCGCGGTCGACATCGCGATGCCCACCGTCGACACGAGCGTCGTCGATCGGCCCGATTCGTCACCATCGCTCGATTCGGCGCGAGATTTCGATTCTGCGTTCGACACGGTGTTCGACTCCGCGGTCGACACGACCTCGCCTCCGGTCGACGCCACGCGGCCCGACGTGTCGCCCCTGAGCTGCGAGGTACGACTCGTGTCGTCGTTCGCGTGCACGCCACCCACCGCCGCGCAGAAGGGTGGGCCCCCGACCAAGGCCTGCAGCGAGGCGGCGCTGCAGGCCTTCGCGACCGCGTGCATCGCCGCCGACTACAAGGTCGGCGCCGGATGCGACGCCTGGAAGACCGCCAACGCGGCGTGCGCCACGTGCATCGGGAACTGGTCGCTCGCTACCGCAGTGCTCCCGGGCAAGGTCTACGCCGACCGCGACAAGTGCTGGTACCAGCTCCTCGATGCGCCGTGCTCCGTGTCGCTCAACTGCATGTTCGCCTGCGACGACGCCGTGTGCGGCGATTGCGACAAGTCGCCCGGGAGCAGCACCGATGGCACCAAGAGCGAGTTCCAGGAGTGCGTGAACCGCGAGCGCGCGAAGGGAGGCACCGTCGTGCCCAAGGGTCAATGCAACGACCTCGCGACCGGCAACGCGCTGAAGTGCCTGAGCGACAACGCCGCGCTCATCGATCCGTGCATTGTCTCGGAGCTCTACGCGCCCACCGGCGCGGGTGGTCACCCGGACGTCACCACGATGCAGAGCCAGAGCGTCGTTTTCTATCGGGGCGCCTGCCGCGACGACGGCAACTGGACCAAGTCGAAATCGGCCACGCCCTGAGCGATACGCACCGGTGATTGCGACACGCGCGCGTGTGGAGAGGCTGCCGTCGGCGACCGTCAGAAGTTCATGGACGCTTTCCGTGCGAATACGTTCATCGCTTTGCGCGTCGCCGACGGGTCACGCGCCAGTACGGCTTCGATCGTGTTCCGAAGCTCGTCGTCGAGGAGCGCCCGGCACATCACGCGCAGATGCTGCTCGCGCGGGGCATCGAGGCTCGGCGCGAAGGCGAGCAGCGCTGCCGCGCGACGTGCCGCCGATGCCCGCGGATCGAGCACGATTTCCCACATGCTCTCGGTGTCGACGGCGACGTTGCGATAGTCCTCGGCCGGACGATCGCCGAGCGCGCGAATCGCTTCGATCCACTCGTCGACGTCGCGCCCGGCCGGGTCGAGCACCGCAGCATCGAAGGCCATGGGCGCGGCGAGGGCGAAGGCGCGGTGAGCTTGATCGATGCGCTCGTAGAGGAGCTCGCGATCGAAGAGTGCCCGCTGCTCGCGACGCTCGGCGAGCATGTCGGCGAGGAGACCACGACCACGCGGAGACGGCTCTTCTCCAGTTCGGAGCTCGAAGGGCTTCCCGGCGGTCAGATGGAGACGAAGTCCGAGCGGGGTGCGTTCGAGCGCGCGCACGTCGCGCAGGGCGATGCGTCGTCGGTAGAGAAGCATCCAATGAACGACGAGCGCGTCGGCGCCGATGCGGACGCGAGTGGACGAGAGGGCGGCGAAGAACAAGACCAGGAACGTCAGCGGAATGCCGATGACGAACGCCGCCTTCCAAGGCAGCGGCACGGCCACGGCGCCGATCACGCAGACTATCGGTGCTCCGATGATCATCGATCCCACGGTCGGCCAAGTCTTCGAGATGGCGGCGACGCGGAACTTGGCGATGGATTGCGTCGCGTCGAGCTCGAGTGCGGCCAGAGTCTCGCGTGCCTCCGTCAAACGCATCTCGAAGACGAAGTCGTCGTTGAGGCGTGGCTGCACGTAGAGCTTGGCGGGCTCGTCTCCGATCGACGCGACGACGAACGCTCCTACCAGGTGCCGACGCTCGAGAAGCGGCTCGTCGTTCCAGAAGAGGCCGCGGTCTCTCACCGAAAGCCTCCCGCGTTCACGTCGCGTGGCGCCGAAGGGAAGTCTCGACGGGATGAGTCGCGTCGCCCCGTGACCGTCGTCGTGCACCACGCCCGAATATACCCAGGGCGGCAACACCTACGACAGTGCCACCTCCAAGGCGGCGGGAAGAATCGCGACGTGTGCCGAGTCGCCGTCGAGGCAGCCGTCGCGAGTCCCGGTCTCTTGGCGATGGACGCGCTGCGGCGCGACGTACTCGCAGGACGGCTGGTCGCCCGTGGTGACGCGTGGGGCAGCAGCGTCGAGACCGAGGTGGTCGAGGAGTCGATGGCGGTCGGCGGTGGTCGCCTGCTGACTGGCTCTGGCGCCACCCATCGGTCGATCTCCCGCCGCTCTTGGAGACGCTCGCCCAGAATTCGCCGTACCATGACGCCCGGAGGTTCCTCATGGGATACATCGCGCGAATTCCGGGCAGCGTGCACGAGCTCGAAGAGAATCTGACGAAGATCTTCGAGAACAAGGCGCACGTCAAAGGCGTGCGGGCCAACGAGTCGACGAGTCACCTCGAGGTCGAGCTCGATTGGTCCGCGCACAACTTCGGCGGCGACGCAGGCAAGGACTTCTACCTTCCGATCAAGCGCGGCAAACTGCGCGAGGCGAAGGAGCTCGTCGACAAGATGTTCACGGCCACCCACGCGCCCTCGCAGACGCAAGCGCAGCAGCTGTACGACATGATCGACCCGCAGGCGAAGTGACTCTCACGCTCGAGGAGCTACCCATGCGACGCCTCGCCGGTCTCTTCGCGCTCGCAAGCGTCGGCACCGGCCTCGGCCTCGGCGCATGTCATGGCTCCTCGTCGACGACGCCGCCGGCGGTGATCGTCGCTGTCGACTACGGCACCGACACGGTCGTTCTCCACTTCGATCCCGACGCGCGCGTCATCATCCTTCAGCTGCACGGCAAGCCGCTCCTCCGCTTCCCCGCCGACGGTCTTCAGCTCGGCGTCGTCGCTTCGGTGACGAACGACGGCAACTACGATCCAACCCCTATTTTCCAGCCTTCCGAGCTTCATCCGCCTCCGGAAGATTTGGTCTGGGAGACGATCGAGACGGTCACTCCACGCACCTCGGTCAGCGGCTTGCCGTCAGGCTTCGAGCTCGGGTTCACGCATGGGCACGCGGCGTCGCTCGGTGTCGAGGTCATCGGCGATCGGTTCGCGCTCACGCTCGTTCCCAAGTCGGCCGACGTCGCGTACGTGCGCTTGCGACCGCGGCTCGTCTCGGGAGACGCGCATGAAGGGCTCTATGGGCTCGGCGAGCACTTCGACGGCGTCGACAACCGCGGGAAGATCCGCGCACTCCAGGTCGAGGCCGATGGCGAGCTCGAAGGGAGCTACAACCAGGTCCACGTGCCGGTGCCGTTCGTGCTCGGGACGAGTGGCTTCGGGATGTTCGTCGAAGACCGACATCCAGCCGTCTTCGCCGTCGCTGCCCCGCCTACCACCGACGTCGACGCCATCGACGCCATCGTCGGGCTCGGGCTCGACTCTGCGAAGGGCCTCCGCTTTCACCTCTTCGCTGCGGAAAACCCGCTCGATTTGACGCAACGCTATTACGCGATCACCGGCGCTCCGAAGCTGCCGCCAAGGTGGGCGCTCGGTCCTTGGCTCTGGCGCAACGACAACGCGAACCAAGCGCAGGTCGAAGGCGACCTCCAAGCGATGCGCGATCTCGACCTCGCGCACACTGCGCTGTGGGTCGATCGGCCCTACGCCACCGGCGTCAATACCTTCGATTTTTTGCCAAAGGATTATCCCGACCCCAAGGCGATGGTCGATCACGCCCACGCGCTCGGCTTTCGCTTCGGGCTCTGGCACACGCCGTATCTCGACGAGAAAGACGCCACCACCGCAGCGCTCCGGGCCGAGGCCGCGAGCTTCTATCCGAGCAAGAGCGGGCTGCTTCTCAACAAGTGGGGGAGGCCGATCGATCTGACGAATGCGGCGGCGGTGACGTTCTGGCAGAAGCACCTGAAGGCGTACACCGACCTCGGCGTCGAAGGTTGGAAGCTCGACTTCGCCGAAGACGTCGCGCCGGGGTTCACGCTCAAGCGCAACGAGTGGGCATTCGCCGACGGCAGCGACGAGCGGACGATGCACGCGCTCTTTCCGCTGCTCTATCACCAGACCTATTTCCAGACGTTCGCCGCCGGTGAAGACGCGCAGACGAGCGGCGGATTTCTCCTCGGTAGGCACGCGCACTACGGCGATCAGGTGAACGCGCCGGTGATTTGGCCGGGCGATCTCGACTCGTCGTTTCAGCTTCATCGCGAGCCGGTCGAGAAACCGGGCGCGCGCTATCTCGCCGTCGGTGGGCTTCCCGCGTCGGTCGCCGCCGGGCTCAGCCTCGGGCCTTCGGGCTTTCCCTTCTTCGGCGCCGACACCGGCGGGTACATCGATGCGCCGCCGGACAAGGAGCTCTTCACGCGTTGGTTCGAGCAGACAGCGCTCTCGACGGTGATGCAAATCGGCAACGGCGCCAGCACCGTGGCGTGGGAGGCCTCGACGAAGACCGGCTTCGACGACGAGATGCTCGGTTGGTATCGCACGTACACGCGGCTGCACCTCCGGCTCTTCCCTTACGAATGGACCTTCGCGCGTCGGCTGCTCGTCGACGGGAGGCCGATCGCGCGGCCGATCGGGCTCGCCTATCCATCGCTCGGCGTGCACCCGAGTGACGAATATCTCTTCGGCGATGCGCTCCTGGTCGCGCCAGTGCTCACGCGGGGCGGGCGCGAGCGTCAGGTGATTTTCCCGCAGGGGAACTGGGTCGATTGGTGGACGGGCGAGGTGCACGCTGGGAGCGCGGTGGCCTCCCCGACGACGATCGCCGCGCCGCTCGAACGACTGCCGCTCTTTCTCCTCGCCGGCAGCGTGGTGCCGATGTTGCGGCCGACCATCGACACCCTCGGACCGACGACGTTGCCCGATCGAGTCGACTCGTATGCGACCACGCCGGGTCTCCTCTGGGCGCGCGTGGTGCCGGGTCCGAAGACGTCGTTCGCGCTCTTCGATGGTTCGACGATCGAGCAATCGAGCGAAGGGACCGGTGCTGCCATGACCACGACCCTCACCACCAAGGACGGCGCCGAGTTCAAGAACGGCTTCGTCTTCGAGGTGATGCGGAGCGCGACGTCGGTCGCCGTCGATGGCGCGGTGCTGACCAAGCTCGACACGCCGGCCGCGCTCGACGCCGTCGCGAGCGGGTGGACGATGACTCCCGACGCGGGCGGGATGATCCGGGTGAAGGTGCCTTCGGGCACGCACACGGTCGTGCTCGGGGGCTGAAACCATCCCAGGGTTCACTGGAGCTCACGAAGCGTCATGCCGACGTGACACGTGCTGTCCCTGGTCCTCGATTTTGCGCATATTTGCGCCATAAAATCGTCGGATTCGGACGATTCCGCAGGCATCGAAAGGGCGTCGGATGCCATCATTCACTCATGAAGCTGCCGCGGCTCGCCGACCTTCCGCTCGACGCTGCCAACCGTCTCGTCGGTCCCGATGGGGTTCGTGAGGCCGCGTCGCCAAGCGGAGTTCGCGCCAAGGCACCGCCGCACGTGATGGTCGTGGCGCCGGTGAGCTTGCGTCGTTCGATCCTCGCGCGTGCGCTCGTGCAGCGCGGGTACGACGTCTCGCCGGCGAGCGACTTGCCGCAGTTCGCCGGCATCCTCAGCACCGTCGCCGCCGTCGACGTGGTGATCGTCGATCCCGCCGTCGCCGATCTTCGTCGCCTCGTCGAAATCGCTCCGCCCGACTTGGTGCGTGGTTGGATTCTCTGGGCCGCTGCGCCCGACGTCGACGCGGCCGCCGAGCTTCCGCCGCCCTCGGTGAGCTTCCGTCACGACGCGATGAGCCGACTGCTCCTCGAGGCCATCGACGGAATGCTCTCGCGTCGCGACGACGAGTGAGCGCTGCGACGAGCTGGACATACCTCGGCCCCGTCATTTTTCAGGGGATCGACGTTGCTCGATCCATCGCACCCCCACGCGACGATAGTCTCGTGCGTGGAGGTTGGAGATGCGAAGGGTTCCGACGGCGGTGCTCGCCGGTTGGCTCGTGGCGTGCGGCGGTAGCGGCGCGAGCGTCGAGCCTGGTGATGCGAGCGCACCCGAAGTTTCGGCAGTGGCGAATCTTCCCGAGCACGCGACCTCGCTGACCATCGCGCGCACGCTCGCGCGTCCCGAGCGCGCGGTCGGCGACGTTCTTCGCGCGCGTGTCGCCCTTCACGCAGAGAGCACGGGGCTCGGCGTCACGCCCGAGCTGCTCGGCGATCTCGCGCTCCACGTCGCGACCAAGGCGACCGACGCGACGCGAATCGGGACCGACGACGAGCACGCGTTGACGATCTCGATCGACGGTGCGGCTGGCTCGTCGGTCGTCGCCGACGATGGCGCGGCGGTGCACCATGACGTCTTTCCGGCGACCGACGCGATTTGGGCGACCAACGCTTCGCGCGCCGAGCTCCTTTTTCTCCTTCGCGATGCCACCGCGCCGAGCTCGTTTTCGCTGCATCTCGGCAAGGGCAGCGGCCTCGTGCGCATCGAGCGCACGCGCGATGGGCTCGCTTTCCACGACGCTCGCGACGTCGTTCGTCTGCGCATCCCGACGCCGATCGCTCTCGATGCGCACGGGGTTCGTCGTGAGGCGCAGATGTCGCTGGACGACGACGGTCACACGCTGCGCATCTCGCTCGACGAGACCGACCTCACGTTCCCGGTGCTCCTCGATCCGGCCGTGTTGCAAGGACGCTGGACGCTGATCGGCGAATTCGACAAGCGCACGCGCGGCTCGCTTCCCTTCGATCCGCTGCGGGGCAAGCTGATCGCCATGGGCGGCTACCACGCGGGCTCGTACGACGAACCTGGCGCCGGGGCCGTCGGGGTGTCCGCGTACACGACGCCTGCGCACACGTTCACGCCGCTCGCCGACGCCAACGGCGTCTTCACCAGCGCGATGCTCGGCGGCTCGCCGACCTTCTACGACTACGGTTGGTTCGGCGCCTTCGACAGCACCCGCGGCAAGCTCGTCGCCGTCGGCTCGAGCCAATACGATTGCACCGCGCCCTGCACCACCAACTACAAAATGCAGGTCAACGAGTGGGACTCGGCGACCAACGTCTGGAAGCTTCGTTGCACGACGCCGGCGTGCGCGGCGACGGCGCCGGGTGCGGCACAGGGCGGCGTCGAGGTGGTCTACGACGTCACGCGCAAGTACACCGTCGTCTGCAACACCGGCTCGCGCAGCTGCGCCAAGTGGGACGGCGCGACCACCGACGGCACCTGGACGGCGCTCGCGGCGTGGCCTGCGAGCGGCATGGGGCGCGGCTTCTACGACGCGAAATACGGGGCGGCGACGTTCCTCGGCTCCGACGGCACGTACTCGTGGAGCGGCACGGCGTGGGTGAAGCGCACGACGTCGTTCATCTACCCCATCGCCGCCACGTACGACACGATTCGCAAGCGCGCGATCGCCATCGTCGGCAACGGTCTCAACTGCGACACCTACGAATGGGACGGCAGCAGCGGCGCTTGGACGTTGGTCGCCTCCGCATCGACGAGCTCGCCGTACGCCAAGGACGCGATCGCGATGGGCTTCGATCCCGTCGCCGGACGCGCGGTCACGTGGGGCGGCGGCAACGGGCAGAGCGGCTACTACTTCTTCGATTTCATCGGCACGCTCTTCGAGTACCAAGCCTACGGAAACTCTTGCGCGGGCGATGCCGATTGCAGCGGCGGCTCGTGCCGTGACGGGTTTTGTTGCGACACCAAATGTGGCGCGTGCCAACGTTGCGATGGTCCCGGGGCGGGCGGCGTTTGCGCGGCGTTCTCGGGAGCTGCGCTCGGCGGCACCGAGCACGACACCTGCACGGGAACGAACGCGTGCGATCCATCCGGCGCGTGCAAGGCGAAGAATGGTCAGACGTGCGGCAGCGGCAACGACTGCGCGAGTGGCTCGTGCGTCGATGGCTACTGCTGCGGGAGCGCGTGCAATCAAGCGTGCGAGGTCTGCAACGCGACGCCCGGCACGTGTACGCCGGCGGCCAAGGGCGCGAGTGGTCGCGGCGGCTGCGGCGTCGGCACCTGCAACGGCGCGCTGCGAACGTGCTCGACGGTGTGCACCACCGACGCCGAATGTTCCGCGACCGGCTGGTGCAAAGCCGGCGCGTGCGTGATCGGCACCGCCAGCGGAAGCGCCTGCGTGCGCGATCGGCAGTGTCTCTCGGGATCGTGCGTCGACGGCGTTTGCTGCGACGCGACCTGCAACGGCGCGTGCGAAGCTTGCACGAAGGCGAAGGGCGCGACCGCCGACGGGGCGTGCACGGTCTTGCCGGCGACGAGCACGCCGCTCGCGTGCGGCGGGTACGCATGCAGCGGCACCAGCTCGGCGTGCGCCGCCAGCTGCGCGACCGACACGAATTGCGCCAGCGGCTACTACTGCGATGGCAAGTTCTGCCAGAAGGTGCGCACGGTCGGCGACGGCTGCGCGCGCACCTCGCAGTGCAACACCGGGCTCACCTGCGTCGATGGCGTCTGCTGCAACTCGGCGTGCGACGGCGCGTGTCAGGCCTGCTCGGTCGCCAACAAACAGAGCGGCGATGCACCGGGTGTATGTGGCCCGGCGAAGGCAGGCAGCGATCCAGGCGATCGATGCATCAAGGACGACGTCGCCACGTGCGGCAAAAGCGGCGTCTGCGGCGCCACCGGCACCTGCGCGCTGTGGCCGAAAGGTTCTGCGTGCGGCGGAGGCGTCTCGTGCGATGCCGGCTCGGCGCGCGGGCAGACGTGCGACGGCCTCGGCGCCTGTCTCACCGACACCACGGGCACCCCGTGCGCACCTGGCATCTGCACCGCGACCGCGGGCTGCGCGTTCATCTGCGCAGCTGACTCCGACTGCGACAAGACCGGATTTTGCGACTCCGGAAGCTGCAAGGCGCGATCGCTCGATGGCCGCACCTGCACCGATGGGCGTCAGTGCGCGTCGGGCAATTGCATCGACGGCGTCTGCTGCGCGACTGCTTGCAATGGTCTCTGCGAAGCTTGCAACGGGGTCGGCACCGAGGGCACGTGCACGCTCGTGACGGGGCCGCCGCACGAAGGTCATGGCACGTGCCCAGGGAAGAAATCGGACGATGCCTGCACGGCTTCGGCGTGTGATGGCGCGACCCGTGATGCGTGCAAGGCCCTCGCCGGGCCCGAGGTGACCTGCCGCGCGGCCTCGTGCGCCGACGCCCTCGAGTCGCTCGCCAGCAAGTGCGACGGCAGCGGGTCTTGTCCGTCCGCGTCCTCGCGATCGTGCGCGCCGTTCGGATGCTCGGGGACCCATTGCATCGCGACCTGCACCACCGACGCCGATTGCGCCAAGGGCAACCGCTGCGACGTCACGAGCGGCAAGTGCATCTCGAACGGCACCTGCGACGGTGATCAGACGATCATCGGCGCCGATGGCTCGAAGACCGCCTGCGCGCCGTTCAAGTGCGACGACAAGGGCTGCAAGACGAGCTGCTCCAGCGCCGACGAGTGCGCCGCGCCGGCGGTCTGCGACGGGAAGGTCTGCATCGTGCCCTCCGAGCAGAGCTCCGGTGGATGCAGCGCGACTCCTGGTGAGAGAACGGGATCGGTCTGGCTACTCGCCCTCTTCGCCGCTTGGTCGGCGCGGCGCCGGAAGTCTGCGACGGCGTGCAAAGGAGCTCTGTGATGCCTCGCCCTCTCGCGAATCTCGCGCTTTTTTCAGCCATTTCCCTCTCGTGTTCGGCGATGGCCGCTGGCTGTCGCAATCGCACGAGCGTCGGCGATTCGTCCGATCCGGTCGGTTACGTCGATGGAGGAACGATCGCTCACGCGCCGACGCCGATGGCGCGGGCTCGGCTCGCGGATGCGCTCCGCGTCGCGCACGTCGATGCGCGTTGGGTTTCCGCGCTGAAGCCAGGACACTCCGGAGCGACACACGTCTTTCACGCCACCGATGGCGCCATCGAAACGTCAGGGCTCACCGACGCCAGGAACGGCGTCTCGGGCGCGTTCGGTGGCTCGGCGCCGCTCTTCGCCGACGGGACCATCGAGGCGCACGTCGGCGAGACGATGGTCTCCCTGCGCGTTCACGACTCTCGCACCGTCGAAGGTTCGTTGATCGACGGCGACGTGGTTTTTCCGGATGTTCATGCGTCGACCGATCTCTTCGTCGCCGCCGCACCGGGACGCGTCGAGAGCTTCTGGCTCCTCCGTGACGCGAACGCGCCGAGCACCTTCACGATGACGCTCGGGCTCCTCGGGCTCGAGGCGCGCGTTGGCTCCGACGACAATGATGCCATTCGCTTCGTCGACGCTGCTGGCGTCGTGCGTCTTCGTTTGCCGACGCCGACGGCGGTCGATGCCAATGGCACGCGTCGGGCGGCGAGCATGCACCTCGAAGGAACGACGCTCACGATCACGCTCGATCGGGAAGGCCTCGTTTTTCCGATCCTCCTCGATCCGGCGCTCGAACAGGTGACGTGGGCCGACGTCGGTCTCGAGCCGCCCTCGTGGCCGCCGCCGGGGACCACGTACTACCCGCGCATCGGCGCGCCGGCGGGATTGCAGCGGGTGAGCGGTCGCGCGCAGTCGGGCAACGGGCTCGTCTATCTCTTTGGAGGAACGACGATCGCAGGCAGTCCGACGACGCAGGTCACGCCGTACGTCACCGCGCTCTTCGAGTGGAACGGCACCACTTGGAGCGCCAGCCCCGGCGGGGATTTCGGCGGCATGCTGACGTTCGGCGATCCCGACAAGGGGACCGTCAACCGCGTCACCGACATCGTCTGGGATCCCGCGCGCAAGAAGTTGGTGATGTTCGGGGGCATCGTCTTCGGACCGATGGAGCCGCGCATGGGCGTCTCCGAATACGATCCCGTCGCCAAGAGTTGGTCGGACGTCTGCGGCGCCGGCTCGACCTGCTACGACAGCGCGCCGCCGGTCGGTGTCACGCCGTCGGGCGCCTACGCGTTCGGCAAGGTCATCCTCGTCCACCCCGCGGGCACGTGGGTGTGGAACGGATCGACGCAGCTCTTCTCGAAGCTCGGCGCGACGCCCGAGCTCATGCGCGAGGCCACCGCGCTCGCGTTCGACGAAGCGCGTAGCCGCTTGGTCGTCTATGGCGACAAGACCGGTCTCTCCGACACCTGGGAGACCGACGGCACGACCTGGACGCACCCTTCGACGACGGGCCCGCTCGGCGTGGCCAACGCCTCGCTGACGTACCACAAGGCGCGCAAACGCGTCGTTTTGTGGGCTTCGAGCAGCAGCACCGACGGGCTCTGGGAGTGGAACGGGACGACGTGGGCCGCGGTCGTCGTCGATGGCGCCGGACCGCCCGCCCGTCCGAACGCTGCGTTCGCGTACCACGAGGCGACGGGCAAGCTGCTCGTCGTCGGTGGTGGCGATCTCGGCGGCGGCTCGACGTCGAGTTGCTACGACAGCCCCTACTCCAATCCTTACGACAACAACCGCGATTTTCGCAGCTGCGCGCGCGTCGACACCTGGACCTCGACGGTCTTCGGAGGCGCCTGCACCGTCGCCGCCGACTGCGCCGCCGGCACGTTCTGCGTCGATGGAGTGTGCTGCAAGACGGCGTGCACCGGCGCGTGTCAGAACTGCGCGCAGACCGGGAGCATCGGCAAGTGCAGCGCGGTCGTCAGCGCCGACGACCCTGGCACCTGCTCGGGCACCGCGTCGTGCGACGCCAGCGGGAGCTGTCGCAAAAAACAAGGTCAGGTGTGCTCGATCGGCACCGACTGTCTCTCTGGCAACTGCGCCGATGGCTACTGCTGCGACACGTCGTGCGGCGCCTCGTGCGAGGCGTGCAACCTCGCCGGCAAGCTCGGAGCGTGCACGCCGCTCGCCGTCGGCTCGACCGGAAAATCGTGCGGGCTCTACTCGTGCTCGGGCACCACGGGCGCGTGCCTCGCGAGCTGCACCTCCGACGCCAACTGCGCGCCGAGCGCGTATTGCAACGCCGCCGGCAAGTGCGTCGCTCCTCAAGTGAAGGGCGCGACGTGTACGCGCAATCGACAGTGCGACACCAGCGTCTGCGTCGATGGCGTCTGCTGCGGCTCGGCCTGCGCCGGCGTTTGTGACGTCTGCTCAGCTGCGCTCGGCGCGTCCACCGATGGCACGTGCACCGTGCTCGCGAAGACCGCGTCGCCAGCTGCATGTGGTCCCTCGCGTTGTTCGGGCGTGACTGCGGCGTGCGGCACCACGTGCACCACCGACGGCGACTGCTCGACGGCCGGCTTCTGCAACGGCGGCGTCTGCGCCTTGGTTCGCAAACAAGGTGAGTCGTGCGCGCGCACGGCGGAGTGCACGAGCGGTCTCACCTGCGCCGACGGCGTCTGCTGCAACGCGACTTGCAACGGCGCCTGCCAAGCTTGCTCGGCGCT
>JANYDK010000019.1 GCA_025363655.1 Deltaproteobacteria bacterium
CTCGAAACCGAGGTCGAAGGCCTCCGCAACGGCATCCTTCCGCGCGACGCGCTCGACTCGATCAACGCCGGTCGCTATCTCAACGACAGCGAAGAATACTGGCCCTTCGAGGGCGACGAGTGGGTCGACGAGGTCATCGGCGTGGAAATCGGCGAGCGCTAGCCTATCATCGTCTCGATGTCGGACAGCTCCTCGCGGCCGCGCACCGGCAGGACGACGGGACCCAAGTCGCCGGTGACCAGCTCACCGACGATCAAGACGGTCGAGCAGGCGCCGCGCGTGTCGCTCCCCATCAGTGGCAAAGGTCCTGTCAGCGGCAAAGGCCCGATCAGCGGAAAGGGTCCTGTCAGCGGCAAAGAGCCCATCAGCGGCAATGAGCCCGTCAGCAGCGGTAAAGAGGCCACCGCCAGCGCCAAAGATCTGAAACCGATGGGCCGCCGCCCGCTCGTCTCGAAAGAGGCGAAGGCGGCGATGCAGACGAGCAAAGGCGAGCCCTTCTACGCGCGCATCCCGCGTTGGGTGTACGCGGCCGTCGTCGTCACCCTCCTCGCCGTCGTCGTCGGTCCGATGGTCTATCGCGCTGTTACGCGCGCGAAGAGCCCCGACGAGTGGGCGGTTCGCGAGCAGCTTTATTCGTTTCGCTTCGACGGCGACGTCTCGCACTTCGCGAAGATCGACGCGTTCGGCGTCGCCAAGGGCCCGACCGTCGCCATCGCGCTCCTCACCGACAAGCAGCCGGCGCAGCTCGAGGGCAGCCACAGCACGTCGACGGCGGGCGATCTCGCGCTCGAATACCTCATCCACTACGCCAGCGTGATCAAGGTCGATCCACCGCAAAAAGCAGCCGAAGCGTTCAAAGGCGGAAGCGCGCGCCTCAACGCCGGCGAGTGGCTTGAGCTGCAGACCCTCTGGACGAAGTGGCTCGCCGACGCCCAAGCCAAAGGCGCAGCGAAGTAGGGGTCCCCGGCGACAGTAAGCCAGTGTAGGCCTGCTTTTTCGAGGTCGCGCTCGCGTTGCCGTCGCTATACTGCCGGCAATGGCGAGGTCTCTTTCGTCCGCCGCGCTCCTCGTCGTGCTCGCCGGGTTGAGCGCACCGGCAATCGCCTCGGCCGCCACTCCGATCAAGGCGACGAAAGAGAAAGAGATCACCGCGCCGACGTCGACGGCGCAGAAGCCCTCGGACAAGAGCGCCGTCGGCAAGCCCGCGAAGGGCACCATCGACGCGCTCCCGCCCGAGCTGCGTGCCCAGGCGAAGGTGCTCCTCGAGGCGCGCCTCAAGGAAGACCTCGTCAAGATCGGCAAACTGCGCGACGAGGCCGAGCGCCTCCTCGAAGCCTTCATCAAGGAAGAGCCGCCGAACAGCCCCGACCTCCCCGAGGCGCTCCTCAAGCTCGCCGAGATCAAGTGGGAGCGTGCCAAAGACAAGCTCATCAAAGATTTTCAGGCGTGGAACGCGCTCTCGCCGTCGGCGCGCGGACCAGCGCCGAACCTCGATTTGAAGGTCGCCCGCGGCCTCGTGAGGCAGGTCATCGACCGCTTCCCCGGCTACCACGACTACGATCTCGCGCTCTATCTCGACGGTACGCTCGCCAACGAAGAGGGCGACGACAAGACGGCGGTGGCCGACTTCGCCGTCATCCTCGCCAAGTATCCGAAGAGCCGCTTCGCCGTCGACGCTCACATGGCGATGGCCGAAGACGCCTTCAACAAGCCGGGTGGCTTCGCCAAGGCGCTCGCCGAGTACGAAGAGGTCCTGAAGCACCCCGACGCCGAGGTCTACGGCCTCGCGATGTTCAAGAGCGCGTGGTGCCTCTGGAAGCTCGGTCAGCAGGACGAGGCGGCCAAGCGCTTCACCAAGGTGCTCGAGGTGACGAGCGGCGCTGCCGGCGCGTCGATCAGCAAACGGCAGGTGCTCGAGGCGCTCGAAGACGAAGCCCTGCGCGCGCTCGTCGACGTCTTCATCGAGGACGAGAACACCTCGGCGCAAGACGTCTACAACTTCCTCCTCAAGATCGGCGGAGAGAAATTCGCCGGAAAAATCGTGCGAAAGCTCGCTGCGGCGTACGACGACGCGGCTCGCTACAAGAAAGAGGTCGAGGCCTACGAGCTCCTTCGCAAGCTCGAGCCGGCGTCGCCCGAGGGTGCCGATCACGTCCTCGCCGAAGCGCGCGCGTGGGCCATCGAAGGCGACAACAAGAAGCTCCTCGTCACGTATCAACGCCTCCTCGAAGACTACCTCCCGAGCGAGTCCGTGCCGCCGCCGGCCGGCTCGCCGCCGACCGCGAAGCCGACGACGACCGCGGGCACCTGGGCGAAGACGCAGCTCGATCCGACGGTCACCGCAGGCGCGAGCAAGAAGATCGAAGCCGACCTCCGCACCAAGGCGGTCGAAATTCACGCCCGCGCGCAGGCGACGAAGAACAACGACGACTTCGCCTTCGCGGTCTCCCTCTACCAGCTCTACCTCACGCGTTTCCGCAGCAATCCGAGCGCCTACGACGTCCTCTTCTACGTCGCCGAAATCGAGTACCACCGCCTCGGCAAGGACAGCGAAGCTGCGCGCGACTACCTCGCCTGCGCGAAGATGAACCCCAAAGGCGGGCTCTCGCGCGACGCGCTCTTCAACGCCATCTCCGCGCTGCAGCGGCTCCAAGAAAAAGAGCTCGAAGCTGCGAAGGGCAAGCCGGTCGAAGAATCGGAGACCGATCGACGCTTCGCCGAAGCGCTCGCCTTCTACGCCGCCACCTACCCGAACGATCCGGCGGTGCCTGGCTTCCTCCTCCAGCAAGGCACCATCTACTACGATCACAAGGGCTACGACGCGGCCATCAAGATCCTCGGCGAGCTCCTCATCCGCTACCCGAACTCTCCCGAGGCAGGAAAAGCAGGCGAGACGATGATCGACTCGCTGGTGCACGCCAAAGACTTCGGCAGCGTCGAGAACTGGGCGCGCAAGTTGAAGACCCTCCCCGCGTTCGCCGCCGAAGATCGTCAGCGCAAGCTCGATGGCCTCATCGTGCAAGCCGTCTTCAAGCAAGGCGAGACGTTGAGCGCCAAGGGCGATCACCTCGCGTCGGCCACCGCGTATCTGCGCGCCGCGAAAGATTTTCCCAAGGACGAGCGCGCGAGCAAGGCCTGCGTCAACGCCATCGTCGAAGCGAAGGCGGCCGGCGAGCTCACCACCGCCCGCGAAGCCGCCGACCTCGCGATCACGCAGCACGACAAGACCCCCGAAGCCCCGCTCGCCGCCTGGAGCGTCGCCGAGGCCTTCAGCGCCGCCGGTCTCCTCGGCGACTCGGCGTCGTACGACGAGAAGCTCTTCAACAAGTGGCCGCAAGACGCGCACGCGCGCAACGCCGCGTACAACGCCGTCGTCGCGCGCGCCGCGCTCGGTGACTACGACCTGGCGGTCAAAGACGCCAACACCTACCTCACCGTCTACGGCGCGAAAGACGCCGACGACGCCGACGAAATCACCTTCCTCCTCGGTCAGGCGCACGAGAAGGCGAAGAAGTATCCCGAGGCGGCGAAGCTCTACGCCAACTACGCCGCGCGCGCGAAGAACCTCGATCACAAGGTCGAGGCCTACGTGCGCCTCGCCGAAGTCCGCATCCAGATGAAGGACTTCGCCGCCGCCGACGCCGCGCTCACCTCGGCCGTGAAGCTCGGTCACGAGAAGGGAAAAATTCTCAAAGAAGGGCGCGTCCACGCTGCGCACGCGCGCTATCTCCAAGGCGAACGGGTCGTCGCCGCCTTCGACGCGGTCACGCTCGACGTCACCGGCCCCGAGCTGAAGAAGCGGCTCGAGAAGAAGAAGAACCTCCTGAAGGAAGCCGGCGGCGTCTTCGCCGATTGCGCGAAGATGGGCGCCGCCGAGTGGACCACCGCCGCGCTCTATCGCATCGGTTACATCTTCGAGGGCTTCGCCAACGCGCTGAAGAAGGTCGAGCCGCCGCCGAACACGCCGCCCGATCAAGTCGAGGGCTTCCACGAGGTGGTCGATCCGATCGCCACGCTCTTCACCGAGAAGGCCATCGACGCCTACGAAAACGGCTGGAAAAAGGCCATCGAACTGAAGATCTTCAACCGCTGGACGGCCGAGATGCGCGTCGCCCTCTCACGCCTCAACGACGTCGAGTATCCGCCCATCCGCGAGATGGGGCTCGAGGTACGAAGCAACGGACCCGCGCCGCTCCCCGACGTCGTCGATGCGCCGGTCGGCGTGTCGAGCGCCACCACCACCAAGGCGGGTCCTGCGCCGGCGCCGACACCGGAGAAGAAGAAGTGAAGCGGCTTCGCTCGTTCCGTGCGCTCGGACTCGGTTTCGGCATCGTGCTCGCCGCGCTCGCCTCTGGTGCCTGCGGCGGGAGCAAAGGCGCGGGGCCCGGCGCGGCCACGGCGGCCAAAGCGGAAGATCGTCACGACCTCGCCAAGCCCGCCATTCAGGCGCTCGTCGAGGGCGCTGCCTTCGCCAAGATCTATCTGAAAGACGGCGACGGCACCGGCGCCAAGGACAAGGCGATCCAAAAGCTCAAGCTCGCGCTCTCGACCGACGATCGCTTGTGGGAGGCTCGCTTCGATCTCGGCCTCGTCTACGCGCGCGCCGGTGAGCTCGCAGAAGCCGAGACTCAGCTCGATCAAGCAGCCTCCGCCGCGCCCGAGAGCGAAGCGGTGGCGGTGGCGCTCTGCGAGGTCCGTCGTCGTCGCGGCGAGTTGAAGCTCGCCTCCGAGGGGCTCGAGGCCTACTGCAAGGCGCACCCCAACGCGCTCGATGCACGCGCGCGCCTCGTCGTCGTTCTTCGCGAAGCCGGTCGTAACGACGAAGCCATCGCGCACGCACGCTTCCTTCTCGCGCGCCGTCCACTCGACGACGGTACGCGCGCCGAGCTCGCCCTCGCGCACCTCGCCAAAGGAGAGCGTGACGTCGCCGAGCTCCTCGTCAGCCAAGCGCTCAAGGGCAACCCCAAGAGCGCGCCGGCGTGGCGTGCGCAAGGGCTGATCGCGTTGCAGAAGGGCGACGACGCCGAGGCCTTCCGGGCGTTCGAACAAGCCTCGATGTTCGACCCCACCGACACCACCGCGCGCATCAACATGGGCGCGGTGCTCCTCCGAGCAGGGGCCTTCAAAGAAGCCGAAGCGGCGTTTCGTGCCGCGCTCGCCAATGCCGCCAACGACGTCGAGGCGATGCTCGGGCTCGCCGTCGCGCTGCGCTCGCAGAAGAAGCTCGAAGAGGCGAAGGCCGGCTACGAGAAGGTGCTCTCACTCTCTCCGCGTCACCTGGCGGCGACGTTCGATCTCGCCGTGCTCTACGCCGATCACCTGAAAGACACTGCCAAAGCGAAGGCGCTCTTCAAGCAGGTGATCAGCGACGCACCGTCCGGCAGTCCCATCCGCGTCGAGGCCGAGAAGTACCTCAAAGACATCGGCGACACGCCCATCGCCGCGCCGATTCCCGTCGCTGCGAGCGCGTCGGGTGCACCTGCCGGGTCAGGCGCGGCGAAGCCACCGTCCCCTCCACCGCCGCCACCGGCGAAGAAGTAAGCCATGTCGCGCTCCCCGCACGAAACGCCCAGCCATCGTCACGCGCTCGCGCGCTTCGGACTGCGACTGCTCGTCTTCGCGGTGCCGCCGCTGCTCCTCGCCTCTGCGCTCCTCGCTGCGCCGAACAAGCCGCCGCCCGCGCCGGCGAAGAAGCCTCCAGTGAAGTGGACGCCCGCGCCGAAGAGCAAAGACGCCGGCGGCGACGCGCCCACCGACGCACCGAAAATCGACGCGCCGAAGGAGTCGAAGGCCGACGCCAAGACCCCCGGCACCAGCGCCGATCCGAACGCCGTCGAGGTGAAAGAGAGCGAGCGCAAGGAGGGCGACGCGTCGATCAAGGTCTTCGAATTCGGCGAAACCGAAATCGAGGGTCGCGCGCGTTGGCCGGCGGTCACGTATTTCATTCGTCGCATGCGGGCCGAGTTCGACGCCCAGAAGCTCCCGCACCGTTCGTTTCTCCCCGAGCTCGAGGCCTCCAAGGGCGATCCGAACGTGAAGTGAAATGAAGTGAAGTCGAATCGCGCGCTCCTGATGCTCGCATCGCTCGGCGCACTGGCGGTGATGATCGTCGGCGTCGTGATGGTCGCGCGTGCGGCGCGCGAGAGCGAGCCCCCGACCTTGCCGGCCTGTTGCATCTCGCCGGCGGGTTCCTCGAGCTCGTCGAGTGAGCTGACCTTGGACGCAGCGTCATCGAAAAAATCGCCCTGAGCGGGAACTCGGTGACGCTTGGCGGAGTCGTCTCCTCAGGCGCGAGATCGGCTTGCGCGCACACCTACACCCTCTGTCGGAGCACACCGCATGCTGCCAATCGGCCTGCGGTGTGCTTCTCTGGTGAACAATGGCGACGATGACGGAAACCCGGGGGCTGCGTGTTGCCGCGATTTGGGGTGAAACCGTGCTCGGCTCGAAGGTGCTCAAGCCGGGCGAGCTCTTCGACTGGCGGGCGATGATCGGGGTCGCACCCCCTGAGGTCGGCGTTCCCAACGAGCCCGTCCGTTCCATCGCCGGCGCTTGGGAGATCGACCCACGCAACGCCGTCGACGGCTTCTTGCGGCTTCGTGGGCGCGAGGAAGACGTCGCCGCCATCGCGCGCTCCGGTGCTCCGGTGGCGCTCATGCCGGGCGACGTCGCGCTCTTCCAATACGGGCCTTTTTCGTTCTTCGCACAGCCTGTCACCGCCGCCGCAGCCCTGCCCGGAGGTGGTCGCATCGAGCCTTGGATCGTCCTCGCGGTGGTCCTCTCCGCGGGCGGCCACGGCGGGCTTCTCTACGCGATTCAGTCGCTCTCGACGCCGCTCCCGGTGCCCGAGCCGCTCGAGCTCCTCAGCGATCGCAAGCTCAAGGACTCGCTCGTCGTCCTCCACAACCCCGACGAGCCGGAAGAGAAGCCGAAGAGCGCCGACGACGGCAGCGGCGTCGTCGATCCGGGCATCAAGGACAAGAAAGATCAGGGCGGCGGCAAGAAGATCGAAGGCGTCGCCGGCAAGCTCGGCAAGGCCGACCACAAGGGCGACACCAAGTTGCCGGGCGAGAACCACGGCGTCCCTGCCGGTTCGCTCGCCGACGCGCTCGGCAACGGCGCAGGCGAGGCACTCAACGACACGTTGCAGAGCATGCAGTCGGTGTCGTCGATCACCGGCGGCCTCAAAGCGAGCGACCTCCAATGGGGTGGCGGGAGCGGCTTCTCCCTCAAGGGCGACGGCCCTGGCGGCGGAGGAAAACCAGGCGAAAAGGGCGTTCCTTTCGGCTCCGGCGGCCTCGACACCGGCCTCGGCTACGGCAAGGGTGGCGGCGGCGGGAAGGGCGGCGGCGGGCTCGGAGGCGCAGGAAAAGGCGGCCCTGGCGCTGGAGGTTCGGGTGGCGACGGCAACGGCGGCGAGAAGAAAATCTCCGCGGTCGCGGCCGGTGGCGGCACTTCGAAGGGCTTTTCCGCCGACGAAATCCGTCGCGTCGTCAACAGCCACATGGGTCAGGTGCGCGCTTGTTACGAAGCGGCGCTCGACGAGCATCCGGGCCTCAAGGGCTCCGTCACCGTCGGCTGGCACATCACGGCCGGCGGCACCGTCTCGCGCTCGGTGGTCGCGTCGACGACCCTCGCCAACGGACGCGTCGAAGGCTGCATCACGCGCGTGGTCAAGGGCTGGGTCTTCAAGAATCCAGATGGTATCGAGGCCGATGCCTCATGGAGCTTCGGTCTCACGCCTCCGAAGTGACGGCTTCTCCCTTGCACTGACGACCCCTCGAAGGGGACCATCCCTTCCTTGCAGGAGATTTCCTCGATGACCGACGGCGCACGACTGCGGGAAGACGCCCCCGGGCCTGGTGGCGCGAGACCCCGATCTCTCCTTGGGAGTGGCATCCTCATGGGGGCGCTGCTGATGTTCGGCGTCCTCAGTTGCTCGTCGGCGAACAAAGACAATCGAACCTTCGGGCCGTACACGCTGGCGATCTCCGAGACCACCAAGCCCGCGTTGGCGACGCCGGGTGGCGGCGCGCCGCTCGTCGATCCGGCCGATCCGCCGGCGGGCATCGACGGCATCTATCAGGTGCAGACGTCGGTCATCGTTCCGCTCATCGATCGTCCCGCCATCGAGGGCGCGGCGGTGAAGCCGTATCCGCGGCCGATTTGGTACACCTCGGCCGATCTCCGCCTGCAGCTCACCTACGTCATCACCAACCTCGAGGACAAACCTCGCAGCATCGAGCTCCTCGTCGACGGTTGGAACGAGTTCATTCGCTATACGCCGCTCGTCACCATCGACGACGAAGGCAACGTCAACGCCGATCGCTCGATGGTCGATCGACGCATCTTGCTCCCTGCCAAGGGGCGCGTCGTCGGCACCGTTTCGTTCGACGATTTCGAGCGCATGGCGTTGGAGCTCGGCATCATCATGAACGGAGCGCCCAACCCGTTCCACGTCGTCGAGCCGCACACCGAGATCTTCACCGACATTCAGACCAAGCCCTTCATCCCCACGGTGACGGCTGGGCTCACCGGGTTCGACCTCAACGTCCGTTCGCTCGGGCCGGCCAAGCTGGCGCTCGAAGCGACGCTCGAGGTCGACGATCGGAAGAGTCTCTTGGTCGCCGAAGGGGAGACGTCCGGGGCTCGTCCGCCGGGCAAGCGCTACAATCCGGTCGTTGCCACACCTGCGCCCTGAAGATCGGCAGCCGCTGGCCGTACTACCTGCGTGTCGAAGCTCGACGCGTCGGCGCTCGCGCGCACGGTGACGGACCCGCCCACCTCGGCGTTGCCGCCTTCGCGCCTATTTCCGCCGCCGCAATGCGCGTTCGACACCGAGGTGGCGGTGCTCGGGGCAGGGTGCCTTCGGACCGAGGATGCTGCGGTCGCTGGGGTCACCTGGATCGCATCCCGCGAAATGCCCGATCACCGGAGCTGGGCGGTCGTCCAAGGGGAGGGCGGGGATCCCGAGTTCCTCGCGCGTCACCTCCGTGCCCACCTCGCGCCGCCGGACGAAGGGGGAAGCTCGACGATCGTCGTCGCGTCGGTGGAGCAGGCGCGCGCCCTCGAGCCATTTCTCGTGCCGCAGCTCGCGACCGAGGAAGTCGCATTCTTCGGGATCGCGACCAAGGCGCTGCAATTGTGCTCGCCGATGGCGCTCGAGCTGGTCGCGCTGGTCGGGAGCGACGTCTGGCGCGACGGCACGATCATCGAGCGCGCCCTCGCCGGCCACCTCGACGGCCCTGCGCCCGCGGTCGATCGACTCATCGAATGGAAGCGTCGTCAGCAGCGTGATTCACCGCCGATTCGTCGTTTCGTGGCGCGCGACGCGGCTGGCGGGCCCATCGGCATGATCGGCTACGCACCCTTCGCCCGTTGTGACCTCGGCTTCGCGGATGCAGGCGTGCTCGTGCGATTGCGTGACGTCGCGGTCGTCCCTTCGGAGCGACGTCGAGGCGTCGCCACCGCGATGCTCGCGGCCATCGCCGAGCGTGCCCGCGCCGAGTGCGAGGCGACCCAAATCGTCATCGGCGCCGAGGCCGAGGGGCCGGGCGCGCGACTCTATCGTCGAATCGGCGCGCGCGAGCTCGCACGCTGCGTCCGCTTCACGTCCCGGAGCTGAGGAAGCCGACGGGTCTCGCCTTTCTTCCATACCCAACCTATATGTGTAGGGCGTTGGAGAAAAACGGAAATGGCCACCGCCGATAAGCTCCGCTGTGACGTTCTCGTGCTCGGTTCCGGCATCGCCGGCCTCTCGTTCGCGCTCGAAGCCGCCAAGTACGCCGACGTCATCGTCGTCAGCAAACGCTCGGCAGAAGAGTCGAACACCAAGTACGCGCAAGGCGGCATCGCCGCGGTGCTGTCGCCGGAAGACAGCGTCGACTCGCACGTGAAGGACACGCTCGTCGCCGGCGCCGGCCTCTGCCGCGAAGACGTCGTTCGAGCCGTCGTCACCGACGGGCCCGATCGCGTACGCGCGCTGCAAGACGTCGGCGTGCGCTTCGACGAGCGGCACGACGAGCAAGGGCACGTCCTCGAAGGTCACGAGCTCGACCTCGGCAAGGAGGGCGGGCACTCCAAGCGGCGCATCGTCCACTCCGGCGACATCACCGGTCGCGCCATCGAGGCCGCGCTCCTCAAGGCCTGCCAAAACAGCCCGCGCATCCGTCTCCTCGAAGATCACATGGGGATCGATCTCCTCATCGCGTCGAAGTTCGGCGGCACCGATCGTTGCGTCGGCGCCTACGTGCTCGACTGCGGCGCCAACGCCGACGACGCGCCCCCCTCGACCTTCGCGCGGACGACGAGCGTGAAGACGATCGTCTCGCACCTCACCGTGCTCGCCACCGGCGGCGCGGGGAAGGTTTACCTCTATACGACCAACCCCGACGTCGCGACCGGCGACGGCGTGGCGGTGGCCTATCGCGCGGGCGCCGCCATCGCCAACATGGAGTTCTTCCAGTTCCATCCGACGTGCCTCTTCCACCCCGAGTCGAAGAACTTCCTCATCAGCGAAGCGCTCCGCGGCGAGGGCGCCGTCCTCCGTCTGCCCGACGGCACGCCCTTCATGCGTCGGTACGATCCACGCGGCGATTTGGCGCCTCGCGACATCGTCGCCCGCTCCATCGACCACGAGATGAAGCGCACCGGCAGCGAGCACGTGCTCCTCGACATCACCGACAAGAAGCCCGACTTCGTCCGCCAGCGCTTTCCCAACATCCACGCCGAGTGTCTGCGCTTCGGATTCGACCTCACCATCCAGCCGATCCCGGTCGTACCGGCAGCCCACTACATGTGTGGCGGCGTCGCGGCCGATGTCGAGGGTCGCACCAACGTGCCGGGGCTCTTCGCCATCGGTGAGGTCGCCTGCACCGGCCTCCACGGCGCCAACCGGCTCGCCAGCAACTCGCTCCTCGAAGGTTTGGTGGTCGGTCATCGCTGCGCGACGCTCCTCGAGAAAGAGCTCGGTCCGCGCAAAGGTCGTCCGACGCTCCCCGAGGTGCCCTCTTGGGACGCTGGCGAAGCGGCGCCGTCCGACGAGGCCGTCGTCGTCACCCAGAACTGGGACGAGCTGCGGCGGGCGATGTGGAACTACGTCGGCATCGTCCGCACCGATCGCCGTCTCTCGCGCGCTGCCAGTCGCATCGCCATGCTGCAGGAAGAAATCCGCGAGTATTACTGGGCCCACCTCGTCACGCGCGACTTGCTCGAGCTTCGCAACATCGCCACCGTCGCCGAGCTCATCGTCGCCTGCGCGCGCGCTCGTCGCGAAAGTCGCGGCCTCCACTACACGCTCGACTGCGCCGACACCAACCCGAAGCTCGCGCGCGACACCGTGATTCGTCGCGGTACTGCGGCGACGCTCTAGCGATGTCGATCACGACCTCCGCGGCGCCTCCGCCGCGGGCGCCAAGGCCAAAGGCCGCGTGGACAGCGTCGATCCTCATCGGGCTCTCGATCGTCGTCGCCCTCGTCGGCGCCCTCGTCCCCGCGGCAGGCTCGATCCTCGGCCCGCCGCGCAGCGAGCCACTGACCATCGCCGTCGGTGAGCTGTGGGGACCGCGGGTGCGGATGGGCGAGTGGTGGCGTTTGCTCAGCTTCGCCGTCGTCCACGGCGGGCCGATTCACCTCGGCATGAACATGCTCGCCGCCTACCAATTCGGCTTCGCCGTCGAGCGTCGCCTCGGTACCGCAAAATTCGCGCAAATCACCCTGATTTCCTGCCTCGCGTCGGCCTCGGCGGTGCTCGTCATCGCGCCCGAGGTCCCGGTCGTCGGCGCCTCCGGCATCATCTTCGGCTGGATGGGACTCCTCGTTCCCCTCCTCGATCGCCGGGCGCTCGGCGGCTTCGCGCAGATCATCCTCCTCAACGTCTTCATAAGCTTCCTTCCACACGTCAGCTGGCAAGGGCACCTCGGCGGCTTCCTCGGCGGCCTCGCATGCGGCGCGCTCATCCGCTTCGCCCCCCAGCGGTTCGGCACGCTCGCGCCGGTGCTGGTCGGCGTCTTCGGAGTGGTCGGCATCGTCGCCGTCTATCGTTGAGCCGGAAAAACATGGGAAATCCTGATACGATGCCGCACCCCAACCCATGAAGCTCCTCATCGCCGATCCCCTCGAGTCGCACGCCGTCGAAGAGCTCAAGCATCTCCCCGTGGAGGTGGTCTACGACCCCGAGACCGACGCGAGCTCTCTCGCGCGCAAGCTCGGCGGCGTCGGCATCCTCATCGTGCGAGGCACCGCCGTCACCGCTGCCGCCATCGAAGCGGGCACGGCGCTCCACCTCATCGTCCATGCCGACGTCGGCACGCACGGCATCGACGTCGCCGCGGCCTCGACGCGCGGAATCTACGTCGCCAACTGCCCGGGCAAGAACGCGGTCGCCGTCGCCGAGCTGGTGATGGGGCTCCTCTGCGCGCTCGATCGACGCATCCCCGACGCCGTCGTCGCCCTCCGCGACGCACGTTTTCCACGCGAGGAAATGGCCCGCGCCGATGGCCTCTACGGCAAGACGCTCGGCCTCGCTGGCTTCGGCTCGGTCGCCCGCGAGGTCGCCGCTCGCGCGCGCGCGTTCGGGATGAACGTCATCGCCATGAGCCGCTCGCTGACGCCGCAACGCGCGGCCGAGCACGGCGTCGGCTTCGCGCGTTCCCTCGAAGAGCTTGCCAGCCGCTCACAGGTCCTCTCCATCCACCTCCCGTTCGGTGAGCGCACCCGCGGCGTCATCAGCCGCTCGATCCTCGACGCGCTCCCCGACGGCGCCATCGTCATCAACACCGCGCGCGCCGAGCTCGTCGACGTCGAAGCGCTCGACGAAGCGATCACCCGCAAGGGCCTCCGCGTCGGCCTCGACGTCTTCCCCGAGCAAAGCAACGACGAGGCCTCGAGCTATCTGCGCTCGTTCTTCGCACCGCGTCCGCGCGGGCTCGTCTACGGCACGCCGCACATCGGCGCATCGACGGTGCAGGCGAAGAACGCCATCGCCGGCGAGACCGTGCGCATCGTCCGATCTTTCCTCGTCGCCGGCGACGTCCCCAACGTCGTCAACGTCTGCGCGCGCTCGCCCGCCCGCTACCAGATGGTGGTGCGCAGCCTCGACAAGGTCGGCGTCCTCGCCAACGTCCTCGGCGTCGTCAAACGGCACGGCCTCAACGTCGAAGAGCTCTCGTCGACCATCTTCGACGGTGCCGTCGCCGCGTGCACCAAGTTCCGCGTCACCGGTCGCCCGAGCGAGGCCTGCATCAACGAGATTCGCGCCTTCTCCGAGGTCATGGGCGTCGACGTCGTCGCGCTGCCCAACTTGGCCTGATCGTCTCGCTCCGCCGCCAGACTTACTTTTTCCCCCACGGATTGTCGATGTCGCCGCCGCCCGCCGGCTTGCCGGTGTTGCCGCCGGCAGCAGCGACCGCCTGCATCTTGGGGGCGAGCTTCTTCGGCGCGGTGGCGTAGTCGACGACGAGCGGCGTGTCCTTGTAGCCGATCGCCTTCAGCACCAGCGTGCGCTTGCCGCCCTCTTCGATTTCAATCGACTGCGCCCCCAT
>JANYDK010000025.1 GCA_025363655.1 Deltaproteobacteria bacterium
GCTCGCCCGGCTCGACGAGGCAGGCGCGCTGCGTCGATTGCCGATCGGCGATCTGCGTCCGTCGCTCGCCGGTCCCGAGGGCATGGTCGTCCTCCGCGGTCTCGCGCGTCGCCTCCGTCCACGGGGCTACCGCGGTCACGGTCGCTTGGTGCTGGTCGGCTCGCCGGCGACGATTCGCCTCGCCCGCCAGGCGATTCCTCGCCTCGCCGAGGCGATGCCGGTCGAAGCGACCTCGGAGGTCGCCGCCGATCGGATGGTCGAAATCACCGCCACGCTCCAACTCGGCGACACCGTCGGGCTCGACATCGTGACCGTCGCCGATCGCCCCGATGCGGTGGCGGTGTTGCCGATGGTGCTCAACGGAGCGATCGGCGTCGTCGCGCTCGAACGTCCGAGCGCAGCCTTCGCGCAGGTCGTCGAAGACCTCGAGGTGGCGCTCGTCGACGCCCGCAGCGTCGGAGAAGATCTCCCCTTCGGCGTGCTCGATCCGGGCGATCCGACCGCCATCGCCACCGTCGTGCGCGGCGCGCTCGAAGGCATGGGCGAGACCTGACTCCCACGCGCTCACGCATCACTCACACGCGCTTACGCATCGATCTCGCGCGCTTCGGTGCAATTCCTGGAGCGCGCGGCGCAGGCGCAGCGAGGAGCGCACCGAGCTCGACTTCGAGGGTGCCGGCGAGCCGATGCGCGACGAAGAGCGAGAGTCCGAGCTCACCACGTTCGACGCGCGCGACATAGTTCGCCGAGAGGCCGGCGGCCGTCGCCAATGCTGCTTGCGTCATTCCTCGTGCCACGCGCAATGCACGCACCACGACCCCGACCTGCTCGGAGAATCGACGCAGCGCGCCGTCCTCGTCGAGCGTCGCCGCCCGCGTTCGCGCAGGTTTTGGCGCTGGATTTGGCGCTGGTTTTGGCGCTGCAATTCCCGTGGCCATGACGATGAGAATACAGCTCCCGCCCGTCGGCGTTGATTCGATACCATCCAAAGCCCAACGCTCGTCACCGATCGAGACCCTCGAGGTACATTGATGCGACAACGGCCCCAGCTCGCTCCGATCGCGCTCGTCGCGAGCTTCGCTTTCTCGTGCAGCAACGGTCCGCCGCCGTCAGCGGCAAGTGCGCAGACCACGCCGCCGACGCCCACGAGCTCCACGACCGCGGCGGTCTCGCCTTCGTCGTCGACCTCCACCGCGGTCGTTCCTCCCTTGCCGGCGCCGGTGCCGAGCCCGCTGCACGTGGTGGCGATTCGCCCCGGCGAGATCAAGCTCGGTCACTTCGACGACGGCGCGATCTTCGCCACCGCCGACACCTCGTTCGCGATCGCCCGCGAGACCGGCGAGCTCACCTACGACGCCAAGTGGAGCCTCGGTCTCTCCACCCTCGGCGGTGGATGGCACCCCGCCGAAATGAGCTTCGGCGGCCGTTTTCCCGAGAATGCGTGGGCGACCGACAACTGGAGCGGCTACGCGCGCGGCACGCCCGGCTTCTCGGTCTTCCACTTCAAGGCGACGCGTTGGGAGAGCGTCAAGAACGTCGATGGACCGACCGCCTGGTTCTACGACAGCTTCGCCGCATGGAAAGACGGCGGCGATCTCGCGCTCCGGCTCGTCGGCTTGCCGATCGGTGCCAACCCCGAGAACCCGGACCAGGCCTACCTCGCGCCGAAGGTCGTCCCGCACTTCGAAGTGGTGGGCAAGAAGGGCGCGGCGGTCCCGATCCTCGCCAAGGGCGCTGCACCGTGGTCGTTCACCGCGCTGCGCTCTGGTGAAGTCCTCGCCGTGGTGGCGATCGGACCTTCCGACAAGAAGGTGACGAAGGTCCAGAGGTGGCCTGCGGGTGACATGCAAGGCGTGGTCGAGCCGTTGCCTGGTCTTGCCGCAGAGCTCGACGATCCGGTGGTGTCGATGTCGTCGGCGAGCAGCGCGTGGGTCGGCGGTGATGTCGACGACGTTGCGTATTTCGCCCATTTCGACGGCAAATCATGGACGAAACAGGACGTACCGATGAAGGGCGGCGTCCTCTCGATGGCCGAAGCGAGCGACGGCACGCTCTGGGTGATCGCGAGCGCGACGCCCAAAGCCGTCCCCGAGCTCTGGAAGCGTGCGGCAGCAGGCACGACGTTCGAGCGCATTCCGCTCCCGATGGTCCGCTTCGCCGACGTCGGCGTCGATCGAATGGTCTTCAGCAGCATCGGGACCTCGAGCTGGAGAACCGAGAAGGCCGACGCGAAGTCTGCCGCCACCGACTGGCGTCTCGCGCCACAGCACGTCGTCCTCGCCGTCGACGGGGAGCCCTTCGTCTCCGCCAACGCCGATGCACCGCGCTTCGAGGACGAAGATCGCTCGGTCCTCCTTCGTCTGAAGTCCGTGAGCACGCCGCTGATGCTCCCTTCGCTCGGCATGCTTCGATTGCTCGTCGCCGATTTCGACGACGCGACGGTGGCCACCGGGAGCAAGGCGGCGACTTCGTGCGGAGGAGTCCTCGTCACCGCCGGCGACGTGCCCGAAGGTGCCGCAGCAGATTGGGATCCCGTCGAGCTCCGCGCCGCGGTGAAAGATCTTCCGCCAGCACCGAACCCGATCAGCGCCTACGAAATCACCATGAAGGGCAAACGCCGCCTCGGCTTCTACGCGCCGAGCTGCGACAAGGACTGCGGCAAGTGGCTCGACGGCCTCGTCACCACCCTCGCCAAGAAGCTCCCCGCCGCCAAGCCGAAGGTCTACTGCCGCGCCCCGATCGCAACGCGCGAGCTTCCGTTCCAGATCCCGGGCGTGCCCGAAAAGAAGTAGCTCTCGCGATCAGAAGCTGCCGCCGAACGAGAAGAGCGCGCCGCTGTTCGGGTGCTTCGCGTCGCCCGTCGGCGCGATTCCGAAACCGACGGTCGGCGTCGCCGGACGCGCCTTCGCCTGCGTGGTTCCTTCGACGTCTTCTCGCCAAGGCGTGGTCGCGAGGTCGATGATCCCGAGCGCGATCGGCGCGCAGAAGCCGAGCAAGAACGGTCCTTGCCACTTGGTGCTCCCGTCATCGCCCCAGGGCACGAAAATGGCAGCCAACATCGAAGCACCGCGGAGCCCGGAATAGAGAAATCCCGTCGGGGTATCGCCGACGACGAAGCGCGGAAAGCTGGGCACGAAGGTGACGATCGTACTGTAGGCGACGAGCGCCCCACGCCCCGCCGCGTGATCGCATGTGACGACGCCCGACCCACAATTGTCGGCCTGTGCGTGTTGCGAGAGGTAGGTCAGACCGGCAACGGCTGCGCCGACGCCGAAGCCGATGGAGGAGCCGATGAGGGCAGCGGTGCGATCGGTGTCGCGTGCGTGTTTGGGAGTGGGGGGAGGTGGCGGGTAGTAGTACGCGGGTGGGTAGTAGGAGGGCGCGGGTGCGGGCGCAGGCGCTTGGGCGAGTGCGCTCGTGGTCATCAGGATCGAAGTGATCGTGATGATCGCTCTGTTCGCGGCGAGGGGCGGAGCGTGCACTTTGCGGTGGGTAGCACACCGCGTGCGGGAGGGGTGCTCACGGAGTAGTGTTAGACTGATCGCTCGCAAACAAGCTCGAATCGCCTGTGCGAGGCGGGCGCGTTGCGACGTACAACGACGTACAACGAGGCCTCGCTTGACCCAAGAGATGACCCCGCCCTTTGCCGCTCGTCGTGCTCGCCTCCTCGAGGCCATTGGTCCTCGCACGGCGGCCGTCTTCGTCGCCACGCCGACGGCGATTCGCAACAACGACGTCGAGCATGAGTTCCGGCAAGACTCGGACGTCTTCTACCTCACGGGGTTCGACGAGCCCGAGACGGTGATCGTCCTCGCGCCGAACGGGCGTCTGAAGGACGATTCGGGCGAATCGCGTCCGGTGACGCTGACGATGTTCGTTCGCCCGAAAGATCCCGAGCGCGAGGTGTGGGACGGCTTCCGTTGGGGCGTCGACGGCGCCAAGCAGAGCTTCGGGGCCGACGCGGCCTTCAACATCGACGAGCTCGGCAAGCGCCTCCCCGAGCTGCTCGCGCGGCACGACGCGGTCGTCTATCGCTGGGGAAACAAGGCGTTCGACGATCGTCTCTTCGGCGCCATCCAATACGCGCGACGCACCGCGGGCCGCAGCGGCATCGCCGCGCCGACCCGAATCATCGATCCCGTCGAAGTGCTCTACGAGCACCGGCTGCGCAAGTCGCCCGACGAGGTCGCGAAGATGCGCCGCGCCTGCTCCATCACCAACGAGGGACATCGGCGCGCGATGGAGACCGCGTCACCCGGTCGCTACGAATTCGAGCTCGAGGCGGTCCTCCTCGAGACCTTCCGACGCCACGGCTCCGAGCGCCCCGCGTACGGCTCGATCGTCGGCAGCGGGCCGAACGCGACCGTCCTCCACTATCGCCGCAACGATCGTCGCATCGAAGACGGCGATCTCGTCCTCATCGATGCCGGCTGCGAGTACGGCTACTACGCGAGCGACGTCACGCGCACGTTCCCCGCCAACGGCAAGTTCACCGACGTCCAGCGCGCGGTCTACCAAGCGGTGCTCGACTCGCAGCTCGCCTGCATCGCGATGGTCAAGCCAGGCGTCACCCAAGGCGAGATCCACGACAAGGCCGTGGAGGTGCTCACCGAGCGGCTGGTGAAGCTCGGCGTGCTCAGCGGCGACGTCAAAGAGCTGATCAAGAAGGAAGCCTACAAGCCCTTCTACATGCACAAGACCGGGCACTGGCTCGGCATGGACGTGCACGACGTCGGCTCGTATTTCCTTCCCACCAGCGACGGCACCGGCAAGCACCGACCGCTCGAACCGGGGATGGTCATCACCATCGAGCCCGGCCTCTACTTCGGCATCGGCGCCGAAGCGGCCCCCGAGGCCTTGCGCGGCATCGGCATCCGCATCGAGGACGACATCCTCGTCACCGAGGACGGCTACGAGAACCTCACTGCGGCGATCCCCAAGTCGGTCGAAGAGATCGAACGCGTCTGCGCACGCGCTTGATTTTCAGCGTGATTTTCAGCGCGTTCGAGCCAAGTCAGCCCTGACCCGGCCCTCGAGGGCGACACGTAGTCGTGCGTGGATCTGCTCGGTGACCTTCCCCGCACGCATCGCCGCGGCGACGCCGATCGCGAGGAGCACGGCTGCCACGAGAAAAACCGGGACCGTGAAGACGGGCGGCGGGATGATCGTCCAGTAGAGGATCCGTCGCGCGAGGTAGAGCCCATCGAAGAGCCCGAGCGCGAGCCCGGCCACGACGTAGCGCGCGCATCGATTCTTCGAGGCGCGATGGAGATCGACGAGCTCTTCGTCGGTGTGTCGTTCGAGATCGGTGCTCATGAGAGCCCGACGTCAGCATCGACCATGCCACGCGCGGAAGACGTGCGAACGATTCGATCAAACCACGATTTCATCGGGTAACTCACCGCGTGCCTTGTCGCCTGCAACTGCGACCTCGATGGCATGCAACGTTGTGTCACCGTGTTTCCGGCGCCCTTCAGCTCGCTGACAGCTCCGCCGCGATCCGCTTGCGGAGCCGCAAGAGCCGCGTCTTCACCCGCGAGACGCCGAGGCCACGCGCGCGGCTGTACTCGACCACGCCCATCGGTCCGAGCACGCACTGCTCGAAGATGTCGAGGTCTTCCCCGCGCGAGCTCGCCAGCACTTTGCCGACGAGCGCCTGCGTCTCGGCGCCGATGAGCGCGTCCTCGGGATCGGGCTCCTCGGTCTCGACCTCCGGGGGGACGAGCATCGCTTCGAAGCGCGGTCCGACGTGGCGGGCGACGCGACGCACGTACATTCGGCAACAGTTGAGGAGGATGCTGAAGAGCCAGGTGGTGATCGCCGCGCGGTCCTCGAATCGATCGGCGTGGCAGGCCGCGAGGATCAGCGCCTCTTGCACGCACTCCTCGGCGTCGGCGTCGTTGCCGAGGAAGGCCCGCGCCTTGTCGTGCAGCCGACGGCGGAGGGCCGGATCGTCGATCGCGCGAAGCACGCGAGTTTTTCCGCTTCCGACGCTTCCGACGCTGCGCCGACGCTCATGCGTCTCCGACACTTCGGAATCCGGTGAGTACTCACTCATTAAACGTTCGGTCAGCATGGAAAGCTCCTCGCGTCGTCGCGATTCAGCGCGAGCGTTTGGGATAGGGCGACGAGACGGGCACTTCAGGCGGCGACCGTCGCCTGGCAGCTGCCGGCAGCGTGTGCGCGGTGTGCGCGGCATGTGCGGCGTGCGCGGTGTGCGCGGTGTGCGCGGTGTGCGGGTTAGGCCGTGACTTCGACTCGAGCGGCTTGGTATTTCCTAGAGGCGTGAGCCCCTGGAGAAGTAGATGCACGAGCCCACGCACGAACGTGTCGCGCGGGAGAGGCAGCGGATCGACGTTGCCCATCGTCACCTCGAAGAACACGTACTGCCAGAGCGCACCGGAGAAGGTACGGGCGACGATCTCCGGGTCGTGCCGCGAGATGCGGCCGAGGCGCATCTCGGCCTCGAGGTAGCCCGCGAACATTCGAATGCCGCGGATGGCGTTGGGCGGCGGGCCACCACCGATGCGCGGCTGTTTTCCCGGCATGAACGGCCCGTTCGCCCCGTTCGAGTTCGCCCACACCATCATCATCTTGGGGATGAGAATGAAGAACTTGTCGGTGAGGTGACGGCCGAGCTCGAGGAGCGTCTCTTCCACCGAAGCCTTACCGACGCGCGCGGCGAGGTCGATCGGGTCGGGCATGCCCTCTTCATCGTCGGGATCGCGCATGGCCGCGAGGAAGAGCTCTTCCTTGGAACGAAAGCGCTTGAAGAGCGTGCCCTCGGAAACGCCGGCGTGCTTGGCGATGTCGGCGGTGGTCGCGCGGATGCCCTGTTGGAGAAAAACCTCGCGAGCTGCAGCGAGCAGCTCCTCTTCTCGAATGTGGGCAGGGCGGGCCATGGCGGTTTCGGTTCTGAGCTCTAGGACACGCACGAGCGCATTTATGAGTGACTACTCACTTATACTTCCCAGACCCGATTCGTCAAGTCGGGCGGTGATCGGGAGGGAGTCCCAAGGGAGTCCGAAGGGCTGAATGGCCAACCAGGCCAAGACACCAGACTTCGCGTGAATCGTTGGTGCATCGTGTTCGCCAGCGCGGTGCAGCTCTGCGTGCTCGGGTGCGGCTCGCAGATCAAGCCGCACGACCGATCGACGTCGCCGCTCGGTGCGGTCTGGGAGAACCGGAAGCCGGGCGTGGCCACCGTCGTCGTCGAGCGTGCCGATCAAGGGCTCACCGGCATCCTCGCGGTCGAGGCCGTCGTCGATGCGTCGACGCAAAAAGTCTTCGGGGGGACGGCGCAGCAGTTCGACGAGCTCGCCGATGGTGAGCACCTCCTCCTCGCGCGCGTGACCTACACGTTGCCGGGAAGCACGACCGCCGTCCACGTCGCCAGCCACTTTCATTTCAGCACCGAGAAAGAGTGTCGCACCGAGCTGCACGTGAGCGTGACCACGACGAGCGCGGGCGCGCCGACACCGCAGTTCTCCGAGAAGCTCTCGTGCGAGACGCCGTGGGCGGTGATGCTCACGATCCCGACGCCGCGCGACCTTCCGACGCCCGAGGGGCTCGACGAGGCCGGGGCGATTCGCACGTGGATTGGGGCCTGTGTCGAGCTGGCGAGCGACGCCAAGCGCTATGTGCAGCTCGCGCTCGACGGGGCGCGATCCCATAAAGACATAATGCTCTTGGTGGCGCTGAAAGAGAAGAAGGACCGCCTCGACGTCCTCGTCGACCTGCTCGGCGAGAAGGAAGTGCCGGCGACCGAGGGTGACCTCGACGCTCTCCACAAGTCGCTGACGGTCGCACGCGCGATGTGCGCGAGCGTGCGCCAGGTGCAGCTCGAAGCGCGCACGTCGGTCGCATACGACTGACCGGTGGGCGTTCCCACGCGAGAAGCTACCGCATCTGTCGCATCACGCGGTCCCTGCGCGCGCGCGCGTCGTGCGACTCGGTTGCCGGAGCGTCGCGTTCGCTGACGCGCATCGGGGCGAAGCAGCGACGACACTGATAGACGTGTCCGCTCGCGGCCCGCGCGCGCGCTTGCACCTCGTGGCACGCCGGGCAGGTGATTCGCACGAGGCTGGCTCGAAAGGTCGCTCCGAAGATCGGCATTGCTCAACCTGCTCCTTGCGTCGCCATGGGACCGGACTCGTCACCGATACGTCTACCAGCAGGCTTGCCGGTGAGCTCGGCGCGCACTCGCTCACGTGCGCGATCGAGCTGGTCGGGCGTAGCGCCGAAGCGCACGAGGAGGTGTTCGGCCATCGCCATCGCGACTTCTCCTTCGGCTGCGACCACGATGTCGGCTCCCGCGGCGGTGACCGCTTCGAGCTCCGAGAGATAGGTCGTACGCGCGAGGACGGGAAGCCTCGGGCGCAGCTCCTTGGCGACGCGGATGACGGCGTCGCTCGGACCGGAGGCGGCGAAGACGAGGCCGACCGCGTGCTCGATGCCGGCGCGGACGAGGATCTCCCGCTGCGTCGCGTCTCCGTGGAGCGCGTGCGTGCCCTCACCGAGGAGACGCCGCACGGTCAGGTGATTGAGATCGATGACGAACGGCTCGAGCCCATTGTCGCGAAGGAGCCCCACGAGCGTGCGACCGACCGGCCCGTGGCCGATGACGATCACGCGGTTTCCCGAGATGTCGGACGACGCGATGGACTCGAGGGAGAGCGACTGCTTCGCGCCTGTTGCGCCTGTTGCGCCTGTCACGCCTGCCGCGTGTTGACCGAACCGCTCGTAGAGCGTCGTCGCGAACGGGCTGGCGATGATCGTGACGAGCGAGACGCAGACGACGACCTGCCCGGCGCGCGGCGGAAGGAGCCCGAGCTCGATGCCGAGGGTGGCGAGGATGAAAGAGAACTCACCGATCTGCGCGAGAGCTCCGGCCGAAATCGCGATCGCGCGCGGCGCCCCGCCGAAGAGGCGACCGGAGACGAGGATGGCCACCGGCGTGACGACGAGCACGACGAGGACCCCGGCGACGACGATCGGCAGCTGCGGGAGCACCTGGCGTGGATCGAGCAGCATGCCGGTGGAGACGAAGAAGAGGACCGCGAAGGAGTCGCGCATCGGGAGCGCTTCGGAGGCGGCGCGCGCGCTGAACTCGGAGCGTCCGACGACCAGCCCTGCGAGGAAGGCGCCGAGCGCCATCGAAGCGCCGAAGAGGAGCGACGAACCGACCGCGATGCCGAGCGCCAGCGCCAGCACACTGAGCGTGAAGAGCTCACGTGAACGCAGCCGCGCGACGAAGCCGAGGAGGCGCGGGATGAGCTTGCGCCCAGCGACGAGCGTGAAGACGACGAGCGCGGCCAGCTTGGCGAGCGCGAGGACGACGGTGACGAGCTTCTCTTCGACGCTCGGCACATGCCCGTCGTTTCCGCCGGCGAACATCGGAAGAAACACGAGCACGAGCACCGCGAGCAGATCGCCGACGACCAGATAGCCGACCGCCGTGTGACCAGCCGCGGTCGGCAACGCGCCGCGCTCGCCGAGCGTGCGGAGGGCGACGACGGTGCTCGCGAGCGCGAGACAGAGGCCGAAGATCAGCGAGCCGGCGAGACCGAAGCCGGCCCAGTGTCCGACGAGGGCACCGACGAGCGTCGAGATCGCCACCTGCGCGATCGCGCTCGGCACGACGACGCGGCGCACCGAGAGAACCTGTTCGACGTGGAACTCCAACCCGACCCCGAACATCAGGAGAATTACGCCGATTTCGGCGAATTGGCCGGCGATCGCACCGTGGGCGACGAACCCTGGCGTAAAGGGCCCGACGAGGAGCCCGGCGAGGAGATATCCGACCACGGGGGAGAGGCGGAGCGCGCGCGCCCCGATGCCGAGGGCGAGCGCGCTGCCGAGCCCGAAGGTGAGCGTGAGGATGACGTCGAGCTGGTGCGTCATGGGTCACTGCTCAATCGAGCCGAGGGAGGCGGGCGGGCGTCGAAGTTTCGTCGGTGGCCGCGTTCGCGATCACGATGGCCGTGAGGTCACGCGGAGTGCCGGCTTCGAGGAGCAGTCGCCAGCCAGTTGCCAGCGAGGCGAGCGCGGCCACGGAGAGGATTGCGCCCGCGAGGGGCCGCGGCGTGGCGTCGGACGCGAGGAACGCGCAGAGCGCGAGGGTCGAGAAGAAGAGACCGACGATGATCGCGGCGGTCCCGAGGGAAGAGCGTAGGTTCACGCGCAACTCCGTCTTGGGAGAGAAGGTCAGAGGACTGGCGAGGTCGGCACGCAGCGCGCGCACGACGGGTGTCGTCACCGCAGCGAAGAGATCGCATGCGGACACGAGGCGAGACCCAGGCGAGACCCAGGCGAGACTCAGGCGAGACTCAGGCGAGAGGAGAAGAACGCTTCGTCAGGCCGCGCGTGGTGGACCGCGTGAGCGCGGCTGCTCGCCTGCGATCGCCTGCGCATGCACGACACCAGAAACGACGCGCGCGAGCTCGACGGGGGCTGCGAAGGCGACGCTCGGGCTGGCGTCGGCAGGAAGGAACGCATCGAACGCGTCGAAGCGAAGATTCTGAAAAAATCCTTCGATCGAGGGACGAGGCTGCGCCTTGCCGAGTTGCGGCGCGGTGGGCTCGAGGGCGCGGCGCGCGAGGGCCACGTCGCCTACCAAGCCCGAGACGAGAGCCGAGACGGCGACGGGACCTTGCCCGCTTGCGTGTCCGAACGCATCGTCAGTGCGGGGAATTGCCGCGAGCGAGGTCGCCAACGTCAACGCCCACACGAGCACGAAGCCGAGGACGGCTCGTACGTGCGAGTGATGGACGTTCACGCGGCTCATGCTCGAAAATGTAGGCACGCGATGCACATCGCGCCATGCGACAAGTTGCCCATCGCTTCGGGTACGCTGGGATCAATGCGATCAACAGTCACGTTTCGCGCGCTCATCGCCTCACTCGCCTCGCTCGCCTCACTCGTCGTCTCTTGCAGCTCTTCGAGTAACCCGGCCGCGAGCGCCGACAGCGGCATCGCGAGTGATGTCGCGAGTGATGTCGCGAATGATGGTGGCGCAGACACGCTCGACCCGCCGAAGACGGTGACCCCTGGGAGCTCGATCTACGAGCACGCCGGACCTGCGCCGGTCGGACACACGACGTTCTCGCTGACCGACGCTGCGCGCAGTCGCACGCTTCGGGTCGAGGTTTGGTACCCCGCCGACGAATCGGCGCGCGCGGCGGCGACCACCGGCACCGCGTTGGAAGATCTCGAGCCCGCCGGGGCCAACCACGACGCGTTGAAGAAGCTCGTCGATGCTGCTCCCGCGACCTGCACGCGCAAACGCGTCGGCTCGGCCGCCGATGCCAAGCCCGCGGGCAGCGCACCCTTCCCCGTCGTCGTCTTTTCGCACTGTCACGACTGCATGCGCTTCTCGGCTGCGGCCATCGCCGAGCGCCTCGCCAGCCATGGCTTCGCCGTCATCGCCGCCGATCACACCGGCAACACACTTTACGATCGCCTCGCGGGCAAAGAGCTCCCCCTCGACGCCACCACGCTCGGCCTCCGCGTCGCCGACGTGCGCTTCGTGCTCGACAGCGTGCTCGACGGCTCGTCGACGGCGCCGACGGCGATTCCTGCGACGCTCAAAGGCCGATTCGACGCCGCCAAGGTCGGCATGATGGGCCACAGCTTCGGCTCGGTGACGACCGGCGCGGTGCTCGCCAAGGACGCACGCTTCAAGGCCGGCTTCGCCATCGCCGCGCCCTTCGACTTCCTCGGCGACACCAAGCTCACCGACATCAAGGTGCCGACGTTCTTCCTCGTCGCGCAGGAAGACAACTCGATCAGCGAGATCGGCAACAACCTCATCCGCAACGACTTCAAGACCATCAGCGCGCCTGATTTCCTCGTCGAAATCGTCGATGCGGGGCATTGGAGCTTCTCCGACATCTGCGGCCTCGACACCGCGTTCATGCCCGGCTGCGGCCGCGCCCAACGTCAGACGGACTCTGCCTACGACCTCAACTACCTCGACAACGAAGGAGCGCGCGGAGTCGCCTCGTCGTATGCGGCAGCATTTTTTCTCGGCGAGCTCATGGGCGACGCGGCGGGGCTGACGTTCGCGAAGACGGCACACCCCGAGGGGATTGCGGTGTTGGGGAAGAAGTAATCGACACCTGCCTTCGCCTCAGCGACTAGCGACGACGCCGTCGCGCGATCACGAGACCCAAGATCCCCGCGATCGCGAAGTGGCCGACCCCTGCCCCCGATCGCGATCGCGATCGCGATCGCGATCCACCGACCGCGCATCCGGCGCTCGACGACTCGGGCGTGGACGTCGCTGCATCCGGCGTCGCGTCGGTCGTCGCCGCATCCGCCGTCGACGTCGCATCGAGCCCCACATCCTCCGTCGGTCCCGCGTCTGCGCCCGTCGCCCACGCGGGCGGATCGACGCCCAATCGAGTCGCCGAGGCGATCACTTCGGCGCGAAGAAATGCGGCGTGCGTGTCGAGGCGCTCGTAGATCATCGAGGTGCACGTCGCCTTGCTGCCGCGCGACATGACGCCGATGACGAACCCTCGCGCATCGATCGCGGGGCTGCCCGAATCGCCCGCGCACGGCCCCGTGTCGGCGATCCATTCGCCATCGGTGGTGCTCGTCGAGACGCCGACCGAGCTCACGTGCAGCCCATCGCGCGAACGTCGGATTCCACTCGTCGTGTCGGGCCCGCCCGCAGATGCGCCGTAGCCGATGGCGGAGAAGGTCTCGGCGGCAGTCGGCGGCGCATCGACCCTCAGGGGATATGGCGTGATGCCGTCGAGCGGCTTGGCGAGCCGAAGCACCGCGACGTCGCTCCCACAAATCGGCTTTCCGGTCGACCCGTCGAGCGTATGCACCTCGGCGACGCGCACGATCTTGGCAGCGCTGCCGAAGGCCGTCTCCAAATGCACGGTGAGGGTCGTCGCCGCCCAAGGCTCCGCAGGCGTCGTCGGTGCCGCATCGCCAGCATCGGCTTCACCACATCCACCACTCGGATTGTCGAGCGGCCCGACGCAGTGACGCGCCGTGAGCACGAGATCGCCGCCGATGACGAAACCACTGCAAAGCTCGGGATCGGTGTCACTCGCGTGATAGACGGCGACCACCCCGGTGTGCACCTCGTCACGCACGCCATCGAGAACGGGCGATGAAAGATGTCGAGGAGAGTCGTCGGCACCACCGGCACATCCGACGGCGGAGAGACCGACGGCTGAGAGAAGGAGAGCGGCGGCGAAGACGCGAGAGCGAATCATGGCGCTGCGCTAGGCAATGGTTGCGCCAGCGCGATTGTGCAGTGGAGCGTGATGAGGGGGAAATGCGCGTTAGGATCCGCACGCGGAGAGCTGGGGTCGAGGCACCAGGATTGCGCGAGCGCAAGTGCGGGCGCGGGCGCGGGGCGTGGACGGGGCGCAGGCGCAGGCGCGGTAAGCTCCCCGCAATGTCCTACCCCACCCTCGAAAAACGCTTCGAGCGCATGTACCTCCTTCGCGACGCACTCACCGTCCTCGAGTGGGATGCCTCGACGCTGATGCCCGACGGTGGAGCGCAGGCGCGGGCCGATCAGATGGCCGTGTTGCGGGTGATGCGGCACGAGTTGGTGACGACGCCGGATCTCGGGGAGCTCTTGGCGAAGGCGGATGGTGAGTCGCTCGACGAGTGGCAGCGGGCGAATTTGGCGGAGATGCGGCGGGAGTGGGTGCGGGCGACGGTGGTGCCGGTGGAGCTCGTGGAGGCGCGATCGCAGGCGGTCTCCGAGTGCGAGATGCGCTGGCGGACGGCGCGCAAAGAGAACGATTTTGCCGGGCTGCAGCCGTCGTTCGAAGAAGTGCTGAAGCTCACGCGCGAGGTCGGCGAGGCGCAGGCGACTGCGCTCGGGTCGACGCCGTACGAGGCGTTGCTCGACGAGTGGGAGCCGGGAGCACGCACGCAGGAGATCGATCGCGTGTTCGGTGGGCTCGAGGCGTTCTTGCCGGAGCTCGTCGCGCGGGTCCTCGAGCACCAAGCGCAGACGCCGATGCCGCCGCAGCCGGAAGGGCCGTTTCCCGCGGCGAAACAGCTCGAATTGGGGCGCAACGTGATGGCGCTCCTCGGCTTCGATTTTCATCATGGTCGCATCGACACCAGCGCGCATCCCTTCTGCGCGGGCGTTCCCGAGGACATTCGCATCACCACGCGCTGGGACGAGGACGACTTCACGAGCGGCCTCTTCGGCGTCATCCACGAGACCGGACACGCTCTCTACGAGCGTGGGTTGCCGGTGCGCTTCCGCAAGCAGCCGGTCGGGCAAGCGCGCGGTTCGAGCACCCACGAGAGCCAATCACTCCTCTGGGAGATGCAGGCCGCGCGGACGCCCGAGCTCCTCGCGCGCATCGCCGAGCAGGCGCGCATCGCCTTCGGTGGCACCGGTCCCGCGTGGGAGACCGAAGCGATGCTCGCGCGCATGCTCCACGTCGAGCGCAGTCTCATTCGCGTGGAAGCCGACGAGGTCACCTATCCGCTGCACGTGATTCTCCGCTATCGCCTCGAGCGCGCGATGATCGCCGGCGAGCTAGCGGTGAAAGATCTCCCCGGCGCCTTCGCCGACGGCATGGAGCGGCTGGTCGGCGTGCGACCCGCGAACGTCGGCGAGGGTTGCTTGCAAGACATCCACTGGCCCGCCGGCCTCTGGGGTTACTTCCCGACGTACACGCTCGGCGCGCTCACCGCGGCGCAGTTCTTCGCTGCGGCGATCGAGGCGGTGCCGACCATTCCGGCGTCGCTCGCGCGTGGCGAGACTGCGCCGCTCCTCGGTTGGCTGGTGACGCACGTGCACTCGCAGGGAGCGCGCAGCACGGCCTCCGAGATCATCGAGAACGCCACGGGAAAGAAGCTCGATCCGGAGATCTTCCGCCGTCACCTCGAGCGTCGCTACCTCGGCTGATCGGGTCGAGACGTCGCACGATCACTCGGGATCACTTGGGGATGCCGAACTCGAGCACGTTCTGATCGGCCGTGGCCATCACGAAGATGTGGCCACGGTCGTCGAGCGCGAGGCTGCGGAGGCCGAAGTCGACCTCGGGCACGTCACGCACGAAGCCGCCGTCGGCGTCGTACACGCTCACCTTCGTGAAGTACGCGACGTAGAGGTGGCCGCTCGGATCGAGGGCGAGGCCGTCGATCGAAGCGGTGCCGGAGTCTACCTTCACGGGGAATCGGTTCTGGTATTTCAGCTCGGCGTCGAAGACGTAGATCGTCCCCGAGGTCATGCTCGCGACGAAGAGGCGTCCAGTGCCATCGACGGCGATCGAGCACTCCACCGCCGCGTCTTTCTTGTTCACCTTGGTGATCAGATCGAGCCCGCGGTGGAGAACCTTTCCTTCGACGTCCCAGCGAACCACGCCGGGCCCGGTGCCTCCCCAGACGGCGCCGCTCGAATCGACGGTGAGGCTGTCGATCCCCGTCCCGACGCCGGCGAACGTCTTCTCGACCGCGCCGGTCTTCGTCGAGAGGCGGAGCACGCCGCCGTTGCGGGCGACGAAGAGATGTCCCGCGCGATCGGCGGCGAGGGCCGAAATGTAGATGTTTCCGTTGGGGCTCTCGGGCGGCACTTGGATCGTGCGGACGAACTTTCCCTTCTTGTCGAACTCGAGGACGTGCCCGTCTTCGTACTCGGCGACCCAGACTTGTCCTTCGGTGCCGAGAGCGAGCGCGCGCCCGTCGGTCATGTGACCGGTGCCGGTGCCGTTGCCACCGAAGGTGACGAGCGGCGGCTTCTTCTTCGGCGTCAGCGGATCGTCCGGCTCTGCCGCGACGGGCGAAGGCGGACTGGGAACCGACGGGACACTTCTCTTCACCGTCATGAAGAGCGACACGCCGACGCCGACGAAGACGAGCAGCACCCCGACGACGATCGCGACCATGACTCCACAGCCGGCGCCCGTCGCGACCACCGTCTCGGGCTCCGTCGGCGGCCGAATCGGCGGATACATGTTGTAGGGATTCTGCGGCGGCGCGGCGATCACCTGCGCGGGGCGGAACATCGCCGGCACCGGGACGCTCGTCTGGCAGAACGGGCACGTGATGGAGGGGACGTCGGCCACCGTGAGGTGATTGCCGCACGACGGACAGCGCAACGAAGGCTCCATGCGAGCTCGATGCTAGCGCGCCTCCGTCGAGCTGGGCTCTTTTGGAGAAACGCGACTGTAAGGTCGCTGCGATGGCGCCGTTACGGCCTTCCGGTGGCTCCATCGTGGACCACTCAGGAGGCCTCATGCCCTTTCTTTTTCGACCTCGCCTCATGGTCGGCTCGCTCGTGCGTCTCGTCGCCCTCGCCTCCGTCGCTGCAGCAGCGATCACCACCGTCGCGCCTCGCGAAGCGCACGCGTTTTGTGGCTTCTACGTCGCTCCCGACGGCGCGCCGCTGACCGCCGATGCGTCGATCGTCGCCTTGATGCGCGAAGGCAGCCGCACGGTCATCTCGATGTCGAGCAACTACAAAGGCCCGGCCAAGGACTTCGCGATGGTCGTGCCGGTGCCGGTGGTGCTCCACGAAGAGGACGTGAAGACGCTGCCGAAGGAGATCTTCGCCGAGCTCGAAGCGATGAGCGCGCCGCGCCTCGTCGAGTACTGGGAGCAGGATCCCTGTCGTCCGACGCCGTCCTACGACTACTCGGTGAACGCGCCCACGCCGTCGGTCACGATGAGCGATCAAGAAGCGGTCGTGACCAAGTCGGACGCCGACTATGGCGTCAAGGTCGCCGCCAAGTTCTCGGTCGGCGAATACGACGTCGTCGTCCTCGACGCCAAGGCCTCCGACGGTCTCGAAGCGTGGCTCCACGATCACAAGTACAAGATCCCGGAGGGCTCCGCCGACGCGCTCGCGCCGTACATCAAGGAGCAGCAGAAGTTCTTCGTCGCCAAGGTCGACGTGAAGAAGGTGCAAATGGACGCGCAGGGGGTGGCGGTGCTCTCGCCGCTCCGTTTCGCCTACGAATCAGCCGATTTTCGTCTGCCGGTGCGCCTCGGTCTGCTCAACGCGCCGACCGGCCAAACGAGTGACCAGAAGCAGGACCTGCTCGTTTTCCTCCTCTCGAAGGACAAGCGCTACGAGGTCGCCAACTATCCGAACGTCTACGCGCCGACCAACGTCGAGCTCACCGAAGCAGCGCGCGCCAAGTTCCCCTCCGTCTACGCCGCGGTCTTCGACGCCGCGGTCGACCGTTGGGGCGGCAAAGGCATCGTCACCGAGTACGCGTGGGACTCGCAGTGGCAACCTTGGCAAGGCGGCATGTCGGGCGGCGATCCGTGCACCGCGCCGCCGGTGGCGCCCGACTACCTCTCGAGCCTCGGCGGCGACGTCCTCTTCGGTGGGCAGATCACCTCGATGACGCTCACGCGACTGCACGCGCGCTACGACAAGACCACCCTCACCGACGACCTCGTCTTCCGCTCCGCCGAGCCGATCACCGGCGGCTTCGAGGGGGCCGATTACAAGCAGAACCCGAAGAGCGCGCAGCCGTCCTCGACCAACGCGTTTCAAGCGCGCTACGTCATTCGTCACCCGTGGACCGGGCCCGTCGAGTGCGAGAAACCGCAGCGCGGCATCTGGGGTGGGCCCCCGAACGGCTACACCGGCGAGAGCGGCGTCGCTCCCGCGATGAACCTCGCGGGCGCTTCTCGAAAGGGTATCGAGCTGCGCACGTACTTGCGCGATCCCTACATCGACTTCGTCATCGTGCCGCCGCGCCTCGAGACGCCACACGCCTGCGGGTGCTCGATTCCTGGTGGCGGCGTGGGCACGGGTGGAGCGACGGCGGCAGCGTTGACGCTCACCTTGGCGCTGGCGCGACGTCGCAAACGGCAGAAGTAGCGCAGCTCCGCGCCTAGGCATCAGCCAGCCTCGCTCGACGCCTTCTCCTTCGACAGTCGGGCCTTCCGCTCCTGATACCGCTTCGAAATCGGATACGCGACGAGGCCGCAGGCGACTCCGAACGCGGGGGCGATCACCGCCGCGCCGACGAGCCAGACGCCGATCGCGTGCTTGGCGACCCGGAGGATCTCTCCCATCGACATGTGCAGATCGATCGGCGGAGGGGCGCGGGCGAGGATCAGCGAGCCGAGGCGAATTTCCCAGTAGTAGACGACGATGACGAAGGGGACGAAGACGATGTGGCACGCGAGCACTGCCGTCAGGCGGTTGAGGCGGAAGATCCACGCGAGGAGCATCGCCAGCGGCATGCGCGCGCCGTAGGTGGGCGCTGCGCTGATGAAGGCGCCGACGGCGACGGCTCCAGCGAATTTTTTGGGGGAGGAGTTTTCTTCGAGGGCGCGACGCCAGAGGTTGCGGAGGCGGTCGACCTGGTTGCGGAGGAAGCTCATCGCGCGGAGCTCCTCACTCCTTCTTCTCGCGCTTCTTTCGCGCCAAATCCGCGAGCGAGCCGCCTTCGCTCGGGGCGTCCTTCTTTTTCTCCTTCGGCCGTTCGACGCGCGCGATCACGGGAGCGCTCGGCGCCGTCGGTTTCGCTGCCGCTGCGTCCTTTCGCTTCTGCGCGATGGCCGCGGCGACGCCGGAGGCCTTCGAAGTGCTGCCTTCGAACGCACGCTCGCGGACGACGACGGGGGACTTGTCGAGGGAGATGGGGGAGCCTGCGGTGCGGGTCGGGAGGGCGACGGCGGTGGGTGCGGCAGACCTTGGTTTCGAGCCTGGTTCGCGTCGATTGCCGACGCGGGCGTCGGTGCTGCGGCGGGTGAAGGGAGAGGCAAGGAAGGCGGCGAAGCGTTGGATGGGACGCGGGACGCCGAGGCGACGGGCGGCGACGCCGAGGAGCATCAGCGCGAGCGCGGCAGGGAGAAGATACGGAGCGAGCGGCAGCGCGGTCGGGCGGAGGCCCGTGCGGCGAAGGAAGACGTCGCCGAACGACGGACGCGCTCCTCCGGTCGCGGCGGCGTAGACGATTCCACCGGAGAGCTCGGCGATGCGTTCGAGAGCGCGACGATCGCTGCCTGTCGGTCGCAGCTCGTCGGAGCGCGACAGCACCGCGGCGGAGAGACCGGCCGAGATGGTGCCCTTGCCGTCGTCACCGACGTCGAGCGCGCGGACGACGTAGGCGCCAGGTGTCGAGATCGGCAGATCGGCGACGTAGGCGCCGGAGGGTGCGGGGAGCAGATCGACGTCGAAGCCGGTGCCATCGGGGGCCTCGACATGAGCCTTCAGGTGCATGAGACCCGAGAGCCCCGCGAGGCCCGTCGGCTCGGCGGTGATGTGGAGCATGCCGTCCTGCGCCTGCGTCTCCATGCGCAGACGCGCCTCGTCGGCCTTGCGACCGATCTCGCGCGCGAGCTGCGTCATCAGCGTCGCCGAGCGCGGCCAAGCGATCCATTTTTGGCCCCAAATATCGGTGTAATCGCTGGTGAACGCCGCCGTGTGACCGAGACCGAGGGGCCACTCCGCGAGCACCGGATCGCCGTCGACGCCGTCGAGGATGAGCTGCGCGCGCGGCTTCACCTGCGTCACGACGTAGCCGAGGAGAGGCGGCATCCCGCTGCCAGCGCCGAACGGAATGCCCTTGAGCGCGGCCGAGGTCGAGCGCACACGCGGGATGAAGTCTTCTTCGCGGATCGACGAACGCGCCGCGAGGATGGTCTCCTGCGCGAAGACCGCCGGGAGCTTGCGCGCGTCGGTGATCAAGTAGAAGCGACCGCCGCCGAGCTTGGCCATCTCGGCGAGGCCTTCCACGTCGGGGCCTTCGCCGAGCGAGATGACGCTGGTGGTGATGCCCTTGCTCGCGGCCTCTTTGACGAGCTTCGGTGCGTCGTTGCGCTCCTCGGCGTCGGCGCCGTCGGAGAAGAGGAGCATGTGCCGCAGGTTCGACGACTCGCTCGGAGCGAGCAGGGCTTTGTAGCCCTCGCGCAGCGACAGATCGATGTAGATGCCGCCGCCGCCGGGGCCGACGCTGCGGATCTTCTTCTCGATGACGTCCTTGTCGCCGACCGGACCGATGGGGATGGTCTGTTTGACGTCGGTGTCGACGTGCCAAACGCCGAGTCGATCGCTCGGTCCGAGGAGACGCGCCGAGCGCGCGGCGGCCTCGTTGGCGAGGTCGATCTTCATCTTTCCGCCCTCGACCGGCGCCGCCATCGAGCCTGAGTAGTCGATGACGATGAGCTCGGTGAGCTGCACCTTCCGACGCTCTTTCGTGAGGTCGAACGTCACCGGCGAGATCTCTTCGATCGGCGTGTGTCCGTAGCCGCCGGGGCCCATCGTGTTCTCGCTGCCCATGAGCAGGAGACCGCCGCCGAGGTCTTTCACGTACTTCGCCATCGCCTCCATCTGCGCCGGAATCAGGTCTTTGGCGTTGATGTCGGCGAGGACGACGAGGTCGTACGCCGCCAGCTCGGCGAGCTCGGTCGGCACCGCGAAGCGACCTTTGACGACGACGCGATATCCCTCCGCCTCGAGCGCGGTCTTCAGCGGCTTGGCCTTCGCCTCTTCCTTCTGCAGCACCAGCACCGTCGAGGGGCCACGCACGCGGACGAAGGTGGTGGCGAGGTTGTCGTCGACGCTGGCATCGACCGCGGCATCGAGCGGACGGACGTGGATTTCGTATTTGTGCAGTCCTGGATCGGGCGCGCGATCTTTGAAGCGAATCACGTCCTCGCCGGGCGAGACCTTGGTGAGGAACTTGGCGATCTCGGCGCCGTCGCGTTGGACGGTCACCTCGACGTCGATCGGATCTTTCGCCGGAGGCGTGTGGACGACGGCGCGAATTTCGATGGTCTCGCCTTCGTCGGCGAGCGACGGACCACGCGCGGCGACGACGGCGACGTCGGGGAGCGTCTGCTGTTCGAGGACGACGACGTCGATCGGAACCCCCAGCGCACGCGCGCGCGCCGCGGCAGCGAGGGCGTCTCCGCGATTGGAGACACCATCGCTGACGAGGACGACGCGACCACCGCCGGCCGCGAGGACCTCGTCGACCGCGCGACGAATGCCCGCCTCGAGATCGGTGGCGTCGCGGCCAATCGTCGGCTCGGGCGAAGCGATCGCTTCTCCCTTCGGGTGAAGCGGTTCGGAGAGCGCGGCGGTGGCACCGAAGCGGACGACCCCCAGGCGATCGTCCTTCAACATCTTCTGCTCGGCGAGCGTCAAATCGTTGCGCAGGTCTCCCTCGGCGTCCTTCACGAGATCGATGCTGCGCGAGCGATCGGCGGCCACGACGACCGCCATCCGATCGGCAGGACGCACCAGCTCGAGCTCTGAGGCGGCGAGCACCGCGAGAATCAACGCCAGCCAGCCGAGGATCGACGCGGCGATTTTTCGTGGGCGTGAGAGAGCGATCTCGGTCGTGAACAGTCGAACGAGGACGAGCAGCGCGACGACGCCGCCGAGGACCAGCACCCACAGATGACTGACGTGGAACGAATACTGGGTGATGCGCCACCACGCGAACGTGCTCGGCGTCGTGGCCGGTGTCGGCGCGCCGAAGCCGAAGCTCGCGCCGCTCACGCCACTCATGAAGGAGGCGAGCGTCATGCCTTCACCGGTGGCTTCCCGATGCGGGTGAGGCGAGCGACGACGCGACGACCGCGCTTGGTGAGCCAGAGGGCATCGAAGGCGAGGAAGAGTGCGGCGACGGCGGCGACGATCCAACGCAAATCGGCGCGGGCGCGCTGGGCCTTCTGCGCCGAGTCGTCTTCCACTTTGGGCGCGTTGCCCATCGCCGCGATTTTGTGGCGCGTCGGCTCCACGAGGTGCTCGATGTCGCTCTCGTGCTCCGAGAGCAGCGAGACGGTGAGCGGCGCCCCGGTGGCCGCGCCTTCGAGCGCGTAAGGACCTGCCTTGTCGACACCTTCGAGGAGCGCGACGCCCTCGAGCACCGGCGCGCGGGCGACGATTTCCCCCGCCCCAGCGGCCCCGACGGCGACGAGACGTTTTGCTACGATTTCCGTAGCGCCGGCGGCCGCGGTGATGCGCGCGGCGATGCCTGCGCGCGTGGTCGGTGCCCACGATCGATCACGACGTCCCCGCGCCACGTCGACGATGTCGCGCACCATGAGCACGAAGGCGGCCTTGCGCGCGAGGTCGCCGTCTGCCGGATCGAAGCCCCAGATGGTGATGGTGCGATCGAGCGTCGAGGCGTCGGCCATCACCGAGAGCTGCTCGGCGCGCACCAGCGACGCGGGGCCGAGCGTGCCTGCGCCCGCCGTCGCGTCTCCTCCGAGCGGCGCGATCGGGACCACGCGGCCGAGCTTCACCCCTTCGAGATCGACGTAGCGAAGGCGCGGATCGCTCGGGGACCATGAGGTGATCGGCGGCAATTGCGCGCCGCTGACCGCTTGTCCGACGGTGCGCCCCGCGCATGGTCCAGGCGGTGGATTGACGACGACGACGTCGCCTCCGCCCGGCACGACGGTGGGACAAGTGTCGGCGACGACGACGAGCGCCCAGGCTTCGATCGCGGTCCGCGCGAGATCGCCGGTGTTGACCTTGGTGAGCTTGACCTCGGGATCGGCGCCGAGTGCCTTGCCGATCCACGACGCGCCGCCGACGCCGAGCGAAGCGAGCACGACCGGCATGCGCCTCGAGGGCGGAACGACGATCTGCGCGGAGTCGTCGAGCGCGAGCCCATCGCTCGGATTGAGCTCGACGATCAGCGTCGCCAGCTCGTCGGAACCATCGGCGGCGGGCTTGAATCCAAGCGACGCGGCCGCCTTCCCCGAGGGACCAAGGTCGACCTTCTGCGCGTCGAGCGCCTCGGCGCGGTCGATGCGACGGAGCGTGACGTAGCGAATGCGCCCTTCCGCAGGATTGCCGAAGGCGGCGAGCACGACCCCGACGTCGACGCGATCGCCGAGCTCACTGGTCGACCGACGCACGTCGAGCCGAACGATGCCGATGTTGCCTTCGCGTGCACCGCCCGGCGGCGGCGGATCGATGGTCACGATGTCGAGCACCGGACCGCCGTCTTCGTCGAGCCAGGTCGGCGTCTGCGCCAACGCTCCATCGGTGATCAAGACCACCCGCCGACGACCACCGCGGCTACGGAGCAGATCGCGCGCGACGTCGAGGGACGGCTCGAGATCGCCTTCGACGAGGCCGATGTCGAGCGCAGTGACCGCTTCCCTCGCCGAACGCGCGCCCCTCTGCAGAGGGCTCGTGACCCGCGCGTCCCGACCGGCGACGACGATCGCGATCTCGGTGCCGACGCCGAGCTGATCGATGAGCTTGTTCGCCTCTTCTTTGGCGCGCGTGAGGCGCGTCGGTGCGCTCCCGTCCTTGTCGGTCGAGATCGGCTTCACCCGCGCGCCCATCGAGGCCGAGCGATCGATGACGATGACCACCGCGTCGGCGTCGATCGCCCCGCCCTTGCTCACCGGCCGCGCGAAGGCGAGCGCGAGGAGTATCAGCGCGAGCAGTTGGAGGAAGAGCGCCAGCTCGGGCACCAGGCGCTTCCACGGATCGCGGGCCGCGGCTTCCCGTCGCGCCAACTCGTACATCGCAGCGCTCGCGACCCTCACCTTCCGGCGGCGGGTCTTGAGGATGTAGAGCAGGATGAGCGGCGCGGCTGCGGCGGCGATCCAGAGCGCCTTGGGGAGGAGCAAAGCGAACATTGGGTCGCGGGGAGAGCCTACCACCTGGCAACGCACCGCCGCGGAAGCGTGTTCCGAGCGGTTCCCGGCCTCACCTTGACTTGCACCAACATTGAACACACATTGAACAAGCAATGAGAACGCTCGTCTGGTTCCGCGGAAAAGATCTCCGCCTCGCCGACCACCCCGCCCTCGTCGCGGCGGCCTCTTCGGGCGAGGTCGTGCCGCTTTTCGTGCTCGATCCGTACTTCTTCGAGCCGGCGCGCGCGCGAGAGCTGCCGCACCGAATGCAGTTCCTCCTCGCCTCGCTCCGGTCCCTCGAAGACGGCCTCGCCTCGCTCGGCTCGAGGCTGCTGGTGGTGCGGGGCAAGAGCGTCGAGGTCGTCCCGTGCCTGGCCGAGGCGCTCCGGGTCGATCGGGTGGTCGCCCATCGATGGAGCGAGCCCTTCGCCCGCGAGCGAGATGACCGCGTCGCCAAGGCACTGAAGGTCCCCTTCGAGCTCTTCGAGTCCGAGACCCTGGCGCCTCCCGGCTCTCTGCGCACCGGCGCGGGCACGCCGTTCTCGGTCTTCAGCGCTTTCGCGCGTGCGTTCGCGGCCAACATCGAGCCAGGCAAGCCGCTCCCCGCGCCGCGCAGCCTGCCGCCTCTCCCGAAAGACGTCGTCGCGACGATCGAGAAAGCCATGGACCAAACGGCGTTCCCTGCCGTGATCCCGACGATGGCCTCGCTCGGCATTCCGACCAACACGCGTCTTCCCGAAGGTGGGGAGGTCGCAGCGCGCGCGCGGTTGGCGAAGTTTCTCGAAGGTCCGGCCGCCGAATACCCGACGCTCCGCGATCGAATGGATCTCGGAGGGACGAGTCGTCTCTCGGTCGATCTCAAGTTCGGCACCCTTTCGGTGCGCACCGTGTGGCACGCAGCGGCGCGCGCGCTCGGGGCCAAGGCGCCGGCCGCGCTCCGAACGTTCCACAGCGAGCTCCTGTGGCGCGAGTTCGCCCACGCCATGCTGTGGGATCGCCCCGAGCTCCTGAAGCGGCCTTTTCGTGCTGGTTTCGCGAAATTCCCTTGGTCGCGTGACGAGAGCCTCTTCGCGACCTTCGCTGGCGGACGCACCGGCTATCCGATCGTCGACGCCGCCGCGCGGCAGCTCCTCCTCGAAGGCTTCGTCCACAACCGCGCACGGATGATCGCCGCCAGCTTCATGACCAAGCACCTCCTGCTCGACTATCGCCTCGGCGAGCAGCACTACATGAAGCACCTCGTCGACGGTGACTGGGCGGCGAACAACATGGGCTGGCAGTGGTCGGCGGGCTGCGGCTGCGATGCGCAGCCTTATTTTCGCGTCTTCAACCCGGTCACGCAGGGGGAGCGCTTCGACCCCGAAGGTAACTACGTACGACGCTGGATCCCCGAGCTGGCGAAGGTGCCGACCAAGTTCATCCATCAACCATGGCGAGCGCCACCGCTCGAGCTCGCGAGCGCCGGCGTGCGCATCGGGGCCACCTACCCGGCGCCGATCGTCGAGCTCGCCGAAGGTCGCGAGCGCTTCCTCGCGATCGCCAAGGGCCACCTCGACGCAGGGGCGAGAGGAGCAAACGATGACCTCGTACGCGACGCCTGAGCACGAATTCGAGGTGTTCTACGACGGCGCGTGCCCGCTTTGCATGCGCGAGATCCGCATGCTCCGGCGCCTCGATCGGCAAGGTCGCATCGTCTTCACCGACATCACCGATCCTTCGTTCGACGAGCGCGCGATCGGCGTCGATTGGCAGACGCTGATGGCTCGCATCCACGGACGACTCCCCGACGGAACGCTCGTCGAAGGCGTCGAGGTCTTCCGACGTCTCTACGCGGCCGTCGGCTTTCGTCGTCTCGTCGCCATCACGCGCTGGCCGGGCCTCCGCCAGCTCTGCGAGCTCGGCTATCACCTCTTCGCGAAGAACCGCCTTCGTCTCACCGGTCGCTGCGTCGACGATCGTTGCGTCACGCGCTGAACGCCTGGCTCGCCTGAGTTGCGCTACGCTGGGTCGATGTCCAACGCATCGAAACAACGCGGTTCCGCCGCACTCTTCGTCCTCGTGCTGGCCGCGAGTGGCTGCAGCGGAAGCGGCGACGGCGCGACCGACGATGGCGGCAGCGGCACCGACGGTTCACCGGTCGACGACACCGCGAGTGGCACCGACACCGCTGGCGGCACCGACACTGGTGCCGACACGATCGGGGCCGACACGATCGGCACCGATACGATCGGCATCGACACCACGGCGCCCGACACGAAGACGACGACCGACAGCGGCGCGGGCATCGACACCGCCATCGACGGCGGTCCGACCTGCACCTTCACGCCCGACACCGACGGCTTCTTCAAGCTCACCAGCCCCAAGTCCGACTACTGGGTGCGCCTGCCGCCGAAGTTCGACAAGACCAAGCCCGCGCGTCTCCTCTTCGGCATCCATGGCTGCGGCGACACTGCGCGCAACTTCGCCACCTGGGCCATCGTCCCCTACGCGCTGCGCGCGACGCAGGACTACATCGGCCTGTCCCTCGGCGGCCGCGAAGGCGCCTGCTGGACGATCTCGACCGACACCGCCGTCGCAGAGGCCGCGCTCGCCCACATCGCTTCGTGCTTCGCCATCGATCCGAAGAAGACCGTCCTCGCCGGTTACTCGAGCGGCGGCGGCATGGCCTACTCGATGGGTCTGTCGAAGGCCGGAAATTACGCGGGGATCCTCATCGAGAACTCCGGCCTCTCGCAGGCGGTCGGCGGCGGCAACGTCACGAAGGTGCTCGGCGCTGCGGCTTGGAAGATCAACATCGCCCAATCGGCGCGCATCGGCGACGGCAGCTACGCCATCGCCGGCATCCGCGCCGACCGCGACAAGATGATCGCGGCCGGATTTCCACTCCAATACCGCGAGCTCGACGGAACCCACGACGGAAGCACCGATGACTGGGCGCTCTTCCTCATTCCGAAGATGAGCGCCTGGACCGCGCCATAGCCACTGCCACTGGTTCGGTTCTCACCTGCGCGATCGGTCTCGCACCCTCGCTGCGCGCGCGAAGACCTTCCTCTGTCGGCGTGCCTCGGCGGCCACACGTGCGTCTTTTCGCTCGGCAAATGCAGCATTTTCGCGCTGCAACTTGTCCCAGCTGCGCCACCTTTCGATCGGAAGAGTGCCGTCGTCGAGGGCCGCGCGGACGGCGCATCCGGGTTCGCCTTCGTGCGCGCAGTCGGTGAAGCGACAACGTGCGGCGAGCTCGGCGAGATCGGCGAAGGCTTCGTCGAGTCCGTTGTCGGCGTCCCAGAGACGGAGCTCGCGCATGCCCGGCGTGTCGATGACGAGACCACCACTCGGCACCACGATGAGCTCGCGATGCGTCGTCGTGTGTGCACCTCGGCCGTCGACGCCGAGACCACCCGTGCTCTGCTTGTCGACGCCGAGCAGACGATTGACCAACGTCGACTTGCCAGCGCCCGAGCTGCCGACCAGCGCGAGCGTTCGTTGACCGGAAAAATAGGCTGAAATCTCCGCGACTCCTTCGCCGGTGAGGCTGGAGACGGGGTGGACTGCAGCCGCCGCGTTGCGCTCGATTTCAGCGAGCATCGCCGAGTCGAGGGGGTGGAGGTCGATCTTGGTGAGCGCGAGGACGGGCTCGGCGCCGCACGCGCGTACGAGCGCGAGGTAGCGATCGAGTCGCCGCGCGTTGGCGTCGTTGGCGGCGCAGACCACCACCACGACGTCGACGTTGGCGGCGACGACTTGTGGCTCGGTCACGCCCCCGGCCACCGCACGAACGAACGCGCTGCGACGCGGCAAGACCTCGTGGACGATGCCGGGCGAGCTCGGTTGACGAAGATCGTCGCCGAGCACGAGCGAAACCCAGTCGCCGACGGCAGGAAGATCGACGCGAGAGACGGCTTCGTGACGAAGCCTTCCACTGGCTTCGGCGACCCGCTCACCGTGTTCGGTGAGGACGACGTAAGCACCGCGATGCTCGGCAGCGACGCGTGCGACGAGCGCGCCCGGGCGATCGAGCGCGCTGAAGGCGTCACGAAATGACTCGGAAAAACCCAGCTGATCGAGACTGTAGTTGGACAATGGTGTGCACTCCCGAAGCGGACGAATGAGATGCAACCTCGCACGCACGTGGGCACGCGAGGGACCTGGCGCGGGCCGTCGCGCCGTCCGGGGGAAGCTCGGTCAGACCGAGAACGCTGCGCGGAGGGCGACGGAAGAGACGGCAATGGGCTGGTTCATGTGCGTACTCCTTCCGTGCTTTCTCTGGGCGCACAGCTGCGCGACCGAGAACGTAGCGTGAATGCTGCTGCGCGCAAGCGGTCCTCCCACCCACGCGGCAATTTGCCGCCACGCAGGATCGCCCCAACTCCATGAAATTCCAGCCCGTGAGCGGGTTCGGTGCCTCGGGCGGATCGTCACGTCTTCGAGACGGTAGGAGGTCGACGCACAGGCTTGTCGTGCGCTAACACACCGCCTCGCTCGAAGGAGGATTCTCGTGAACAAAGTCTGGTTGGCCTCGGGTGTCTCGTGTCTCTCCGTACGCGTCGGCCTCGTCGGCCTCGTCAGCTGCGGTGGCAGCGTGTCCTCGAACGATCAGGCCGACAGCGGCACGCCGCTCGTCGACACTGGATTCGTCGCTGAGGACGCGGGCCCTGCCCCCGACACGACGCCGCCGCCCGTGGCGGACGCCGCTCCTGCGGTCGACGCAGCGCCCCTCGATTACGGCGCGCCGAGCGACAAGTACCCGGCCTTCACGCCCGACATGCCGCAGATCGTCACGCAAGGTGACGGCGTCCTCCACGATCCGATCATCGTCTCGGTCACCTATCCCGGTGAGGTCAACGCCGACGCCTACGAGCAGTTCGGCGACAAGCTCGGCGACACTGCGTACTGGAAGACCGCGGTCTCCGAGTACGGCGTCGGCCCGACCAAGAGCGGCCCGGCGAACCACGTGCGCATGACGACCGCGCTGCCGGCCGACATGTCCGACGGCGACATCGACAACTACATCGGCGAGCACGCGACCAACTATGCGAAGTACGGCTGGCCGGCGCCGACCGACCAAACCATCTACACGCTCTACATGCCGAACACGACGTCCGTGTCGCTCGGCGGCATGGACGCCTGCTCGAACGGCATCGGCGGTTACCACACCAGCACCAACGCGGGCGACACCGTCGTCGCCTACGCGATCGTGTTGCAGTGCAGCTTCGGCGGTGGCGGCGGCGGCAAGGCGCGCGTGGCCACCGTCACGGCCACCCACGAAATCGCCGAAGCGGCGACCGATCCGCACCCCGAGTCGTCCACGCGCGGGTACATGGGCGTCGACAACAACCACATCGCGTGGAACATCTTCATGTCGAACAACGTCGAGAACGGCGATCTCTGCGAGATTTACCGTGAATCGCGTTACTCCGACACCGTCGACGTCGGCTTCACCTACAACGTCCAGCGCCTCTGGTCGAACAGCAGCGCGAAGGCTGGCCACAACCCGTGCGTGCCGGCGCCGACCACCGAGCCGTACTACAACGTCGTCGCGCTCGACCAGGTGAAGACCACCCTCAACGCCGTCGACTACTTCGGCACCGGCAAGCAGCCGACGATGGGCTATCACGCGGCCGTCGGTGAGACGATCACCTTCCCGATCGGCTTCTGGAGCGACGCGGCGATGCCGGAGTGGACCGTCAAGGTCACCGAAGGCAGCCCGCTCTCCGCGACCGCGCCTGCCCGCCGCCTCAGCGTCTCGATCGACAAGACCTCGGGCAAGAACGGCCAGAAGGCCTACGTCACCGTCCGCGTCAACTCGCTCTCGCCGCAGAAGGCGTCGGTCGTGACGGTGGTCTCGTCGAACGGCGCCTCGCAGCACTACATGCCGATCATCATCAGCAGCCAGTAGTCTCTTTTCGCCGAAGATTGCTTCGCGACTTTGGCAGTCACCAAGCTCGGTGACGCTCGTCGGTCGAACGCTCCACGCGCGCGGCTCCTACCTCGCGCGCGGGGAGCACCTCGATGCAATCGACCTACGTGTGCCTTCTCGTCGGCAGTCTCGTCGGCAGTCTCGTCGGACTGACTGCATGCAGCGCCGGCTACGCCTCCACATCAGCGGACAGCCCGGAAAACGAGCCCGATCCGACGCTGGGTTGGCCGAAGGACGGCGCCGGGCTCCTCTCGCACCTCAACACCTGGAGCAAGGACTCGCTCGAGGCCTACGAGCGTCCCGACCTCGATCTGCAGAAGCACCTCGCAGCGCAATCGGGAGAGACCGGCGAGTGGGTGCGGCTGCACGAGGAGAAGCTGAAGGCGCTCGGCGTCACCGTGCGCTGGGATGCGAGCGCGCGCGTGTATCAAAAGCAGTGAGCGGCTTCGGCAACCGAGCGGAGCGAGATTGACCGAAGCGGCCAAAGTTGCGCAGCAATCTTTGGCGCACCGAGACGGGTTACGCTCGCGGAGATGTTCGACTTCTTCACCAAGCGGCGACGTGCAAAACTCCGCGAGCAGCCGTTCTCGGAAGAGTGGCGAGCGATCCTCGCGCGCAACGTGCCGATGGCGACCAAGCTCGACGAGGCCGAGCGGCGCCAGCTCGAAGGGCTCGTGCAGATCTTCCTCGCCGAGAAGTCGTTCGAAGGCTGCGGCGGGCTCGAAATGAACGACGAGGTGCGCGTCACCGTCGCCGGGCAGGCGTGCATTCTCCTGCTCCACATGCACCAGGCGGACGACGGCGATCTCTATCCGAACCTCGACGTCATCCTCGTCTATCCGAGCGCGTTCCAGGCGAAGACCCGGCGCGTCGAGGGCGGCGTGGTGCTCGAAGGCGACGAGGCGCGGCTCGGCGAGTCGTGGCAACGCGGCGTCGTCGTCCTCGCCTGGGACAGCGTGCGGCGTGGCGCAGCGAACATCTACGACGGGCACAACGTCGTCCTCCACGAGTTCGCGCATCAGCTCGATTCGGAGGACGGCGGCATGGACGGCGCGCCCGAGCTGGGAACCCGTTCACGCTACAGCGCGTGGGCCCAGGTGCTCGGTCACGAGTTCGACGATCTGACGCGCAAGCTGCACGAAGGTCGGAAGGCCGACATCGATGCCTACGGCGCGCAGAGCCCGCCCGAGTTCTTCGCGGTCGTCACCGAGATGTTCTTCGAGAAGCCGACGCAGCTGAAAAAGAAGCACCCCGAGCTCTACCAACAGCTCGTCGACTTCTACCGGCAAGATCCCGCGAGACGTTGAACGTCGCGGCCTCCGAGAGTCGGATGAAGCTCAGAGAGCGGCGAGCCTTTGCTGCGTGTGCTCGACGGTGATGCTTCGCGGGCGAGCTTGTCCCCAGCGCGCGAGCACGGTCTCGAAGGCGCGGCGGGCACCGTCGTGATCGCCCGACTCGGCGAGGACGACGCCGAGCCAGTACTGCGCGTGCACGTGCCGGAAGGGCTCGCGCGGATCGAGGCAGTGACGGGCTGCCGAGCGGAGGAGGGCACGCGCGCGGACGACGTCGCCGAGCGCCAAGAGCACGCGTCCCGCGTCGTAGCGATACATACCGTATCTATGGAACCAGAACTTCTCCGGCGGAGGCAGGCGCGTCCGAGCTTCGACGAGCGCGTCGGGATCGTCGATGGCGACGGCGTAGGCGATGCCCCAGAAGATCGCCGGCGAGCCGTGACCGCGTTGCGAGAGCCACTCGAGCCTTCGTGAGCCGGCCTGCGCGGCGCTCAATTTTCCGGCGGCGCGACAGACGGCAGTGCAGAGCGGGGCGACGTCGCGTTGCAAGTAGTAGCCGGTCGTCCAACCCTCGCGTTTGGCCAGGTATTTCTCGGCGAGATCGAGGGCGTCTTCGCGGCGGCCTTCTTCGATCGCGAGGTTGACCAAGAGCTCGTAGGCGCGCCCCAGCACGTCGAAGCTCCAGTCTTCGCGCGACTCGCGAACGAGCCCGTCGAGACGGCCGCGCGCGGCGGCGAACTCGCCTTCGAGGATGGCGAGACGCGCCTCACCGAGGGCCTCTTCGACCTTCTCGCCGAGCGGGGAAATGGCCCACCAACGTCGCAGCACTTCGCGCGCCGAATCGGTCGGACGACCTTGCGCGAGGAGCGCGCCGGCACGAATCTGCAGCACCGCGCCCTGCTCGGGAGCGACGGCGAGCGCGCGCTTGGTCTCGGGGATGAGTTGATCGAGCTGCCCTGCCTCGGCGTAGACGATGACGCGCTCGTAGTAGCCGTCGCCACCCGAGGGGCTGAGCTCGATGCAGCGATCGAGCGCGTCGAGCGCCTCGGCCGTGCGATCTTGACTGGCGAGCGCAGTGGCGAGCGTCTGGCAGGCGTCGGCGTATTCGGGATCGACGGCGATGGCGCGACGCGCGTAACGCTCTTGCAACGCTGGATCTTCGCCGGCCGAGAGAAACCCGGCGATTTGCTGCAGCTCGGCGTCACCCGGGCGCGCGTCGGCGAGGGTGCCCATCCGCTTCCAGGTCTGTTCGACGTCGGGTGGATCGCTGAGGAAGAGCGGCTCGATGGCGTGGAGGAGGGCGCGATCGCGGGGAGAAAGATCTTTGCGGACGGCGACCGCACGACGAAAGCCGGCGTTGGTCCCGGCCGACGTCAGGTGGGCGCCGAACGAGGCCGTGAGCACCCAACGCAGACGCGCGGCGGCCATGCGCGGATCGAGCTCGAGCGCGCGCTCGAAATGCGGGTGCGCGCCGTGCCAATCGGCGTCACGCATCGCCTCCAGCCCAGCCCGATACGCGAGGACCGCATCGCCGCTCGGTGACGCCGGCAGCGGCACGGAGAGCATCGGCAGCGGATGCGCGCCATCGTCGGCGGGAAGCGACAGCGGCGTCATCGGCGCCGACATCGGCGTCGAGAACGAGGGCACCGGCGTCGGCGGAATTTGTCCGCTGGTGAGCGAGACCGTCGCGGCGAGCGGCGCCACCGGTGGTTGGGAAGGGAGCGTGGCCATCGCGCGGCGAAGCGCATCGGCGAGCGCGTCCATGTCGGGGAAGCGCGCAGAGGGCTCTTTTTGCATCGCGCGGAGCACCACTGCGTCAATGGTCTCGGAGACGTTCGCCCCTCGTTTGCTCGGCGGCGGCGGCAGCTCGGTGAGCACCGCGAGGAGCAGCGCGGGGAACTCTTGCGGCTTGCTCCACGGAAGAACGCCGGTGAGGAGCTCGTAGGCGAGGACGCCGAAGGAGAACTGATCGGCGCGACCGTCGAGCTCTTGCGAGCGCAGCTGCTCGGGCGCCATGTACGCCGGAGTGCCCAAAATAGCGCCTGAAGTGTTGAGCGTGCCCATCTCGGCGGCGTTCGCCGAGTTGTTCCGCGCGATGCCGAAGTCGAGGACCTTGACCATTCCGTCGTCGCGGACGACGACGTTGTCGGGCTTGATGTCGCGATGGACGAGGCCCGAGCGATGCGCGGCCGCGAGCGCGTGGGCGATGTCGAGGAGCCAACCGAGTCGCTGTCCGACCGAGACGTCGGCGCGACCGAGGAGCGCACGCAACGATCGACCTGGCACGTACTCCATCACCAGGTACGAGACGCCGTTGGTCTCGCCGACGTCGTGCACCGCGACGACGTTGGGATGACTGAGCGCCGCCGCCGCACGTGCTTCTCGGAGGAGCCGTCGCACGTTGTCACCGGCAGTGCCGTCCTGCTGCGCCATGCTCGGATCGAGGTTCAACAGCTTGATGGCGACGGTGCGCTGCAGCTTCGGATCGTGCGCGCGGTAGACCTCACCCATGCCGCCGACGCCGAGGAGCGCTTCGACGCGATAGCGATCGAACATCGCACCAGCAGGCAAGGGCATGCGGCGAAGCGTAGTCGATTCCGCGTCGTCCCGGGAGCGCGCGAGCTCAGGTCTGGACGTCTCATTTCGCCGAAGATTGCTTCGCGACTTTGGCCGATTGCCTCTCGTCGGCGCGCGCCATGCGCTGGATCACGGCGTAGACCTCGTCGATCGAGACGTCGACGTATTCGCTGACGCGCCCGTAAATCTGGGCGATCGGCGCGCGCTTGCCGGGCCGCTCTTTTTCCAGCTGATGCATGACGAAGAGGACGACGCGCTCGATGCGCGTGAGCCCGTCGCGGACATCGGGAAGGCGATCGTAGGGACCGGGGCGGAGGCGGCCGTTCATGATCCGAGCGTGATTTGCAGCGCGGTCGAGGTGCAAGCCCCGCCACCGGAGTCGGCGCGGATGGCGTAGGCGACGTCGAGCATGTGTTGGAAGGTGGTGCTCTCGGGCGTGACGGCGAGGAAGGCGCAAGGGATTTTCCCCTTCGGCAGAGCCTCGACGAGCCGCTGCGTGCACACCGTGAGCTCGCCGGGAGAGTCGGCCGGGCACTCGCGGCCGTCCGTCGATTTCACGATCGCCTCATCACCCGGCGAGGCTGCGACGACGAGGATGATTTGCTCTTCGGGCGTGTCGCCGCCTTCGGTCGGGTGGAGCACGCGCAGCCCCGACGAGGGCACGTCGACGACGATGAGAGGCCGTTTTTTCTCGAGTGAAAGCGAATACGCGAGCTGCGCCAAGCCGAGCATCGTCACCCGACCATCGACGTGGATTTGCACCGCCGCGTCGGCGGCGCAGCTCTTCACCAACTCGGCGCGCAGCTGCGGTCTCGCCATCGCCGCCGCGGAGAGGCTCATCGGGAGGACGGGCGGCAAGTGCATGAGCGGCGCGTCGGCTTTGGCCAGCACCAGCTCGTCGACGCCGAGCCAGAGCTCGCAACCGCCGGGCGCAGCGAGCGCGATCGTCGGACCCGTCGCTGCATAGTGCGCGTGCTCGAAGCCGCTCGGCATCGCCGGTGATGGCCCGGCGACGTTGGTCACGCCGGCTGAAGCGCAGCCGACGAATGCGACGAGCCCGCACGAGAACGTGAGCGACAACCGCGAGCGCATTGCATGATCAATGTAGTCCCGCTCAGCCGCTCTTCATCTCGGGAAAGTGCTGCACCCCGATGGAGTCGAAATAGAGCAGCCGATCGAGCACCTGCGCAGCGTCGAGCGGACATGGGGCATACGTGCGGGCGAGGGCGACGAGCGACGCCTCGGCCTCGAGCGTGGCGCGCGCGAACCAGTCGAGCATCTCGAGGAAGCGCGACGTCGGTCCATCGTCGGCCTGTGGAGGGCGCGGACCGAGCGCGAATTGCACGCTCTCGGCTGGCATCAGCGGCACGCTCTCGGGCGCGAGGAGCGCCAGCACCTTGCTCACCGCCTCGTCGAGATCGGTGACCTCCCGCGCAAGCAACGCGGTCAACGCCTCGCGCACCACCGCGCGCGGGTCGACGGCGGCGAGCCAGTATTCCGGCCCGCCCTTCACCGCTTCGGCGAGCGCGATCCAAGTGTCGAGGAGCGGCGGCTCAGACCAACGACGCATCACCGAGGATGACGCAGCGCAATTGACCATCCAGCTCCCGGGGAGCGCGAGGACGAAGCGCTCTTCCATCGACATGCCGTTCGCCTCGGCGACACGCAACGAGTGAGCGACGCGATCGTAGACGAACGCGCCGGGCAGACGCGCGCGGAGCAGCAACTTCTCCGCCGCACGTTCGATGCGCCACGGTGCGCCGGGTCGGGACACGAGGATCAGCGTCACGACGAAGCAATTACCGCGGGAAGCAGCGCGTTGCTACTTGGTCCGAGATTGGCATAGCGTCATGCAGATGGGCGCACCGTTCGATCCTCTGACGCCCGAAGAGCGGGCCGCCGAACTCGCGCGGAGTCGTCCGCGGTTGCTCCCGATCGCGCCGCACGCCGGTCCGTCGCTGCGTCGTCTGCCCCTCGCCGAAGAGTCGCGCGCCATCGACAAGAAGACCCGACCCATCTACGCGGTGTGGGAAATCACGCTCCGTTGTGATCTCGCGTGTCGTCATTGCGGCTCCCGCGCCGGTCACGAGCGGCCCGAGGAGCTGACCACCGCCGAGTGCCTCGACCTCGTCGATCAGATGGCCGACCTCGGGGTCAAAGAGGTCACGCTCATCGGCGGCGAGGCCTACCTGCGCGAAGATTGGCTCGAGATCGTCCGCGCGATTCGTCGCCGAGGGATGGCCGCTACCACCACCTCGGGCGGTCGTGGGCTCACCCGTGAACGCATCGCCGCCGCGAAGGAAGCCGGCCTACAAGGCGCGAGCATCTCGATCGACGGCGACGAAATCGTGCACGATCGTCTCCGCGGCGTGCCTGGCTCGTATCGCGCCGCCGTCGACGCGATGCGCTTCCTCCGCGAGGCCGGTCTTCGCGTCTCGTGCAACAGCCAAATCAATCGCCTGTCCATCCCGCACCTCCCCCACATCCTCGAGATGATGGGAGAAAATGGCGTCAAAGCCTGGCAAATTCAGCTCACGGTGCCGATGGGGCGCGCCGCCGACGAGCCCGACATCCTCGTTCAACCGTACGACCTGCTCGACGTCTTCCCGATGCTCGTGAAGCTGCGTGAGCGCTGCACCGAGCTCGGCATTCGCATGTTCCCCGGCAACAACGTCGGTTACTTCGGGCCCCACGAGAGCCTCCTTCGCGGTCATCACTACCGTGGTCACGGCGGCTCGTGCGGGGCCGGACGTGCGACGCTCGGCATCGAGGCCGACGGCGCGATCAAGGGCTGCCCTTCGCTGCCGACCGCGGCGTGGACCGGCGGCAACATCCGCGACGCCAAGCTCGTCGACATTTGGGAGCGCGCCGAGCCGCTTCGTTACACGCGCGATCGCACGCGCGAAGATCTCTGGGGCTACTGCAAGACTTGCTACTACGCCGACGAGTGCCAGGCGGGGTGCACGTGGACGAGCTTCGTCTACTTCGGCAAGGCCGGAAACAACCCCTTCTGTCATCACCGCGCGCTCGAAATGCAGCGCGCCGGCAAGCGCGAGCGCGTGCACCGCGTGCAAGCCGCGCCCGGTCAGCCGTTCGACTTCGGGCTCTTCGAGATTGTGGTGGAAGACGCGAAAGACGCGAACGAGGAGAAAGGCGCTTAAGCGATGAAGGCTCACTTTGCACCCTGTGAATCGTGTGGACGACACATCCGCGTCTCCGAGGGCAAGTGCCCGTTCTGCGACGCGACGACGTCGATGTCATTTCGGTCGGCCGCGGCACCTCTGCCGCCGAGCAAGCGACTGAGTCGTGCTGCGCTGCTCGTCTTCGGTGCGGCGGCCGCATCGACGAGCGCGTGCTCATCGTCATCGGACACCACCGGCTCGACCACCGACACTGGCGTCGACACTGGATTTCCCGTCGTCGATGCAGCGTACGGCGGACCTCCCGACACCGGCGTGAAAGACATCGGGCCCGCCGATACCGGGATTCCCAGCGTCGATGCGGCGTACGGCGGACCTCCCGACACGGGGACTCCCGACAGCGGGCCTGGCGACACCGCCGACACTTCACCGACGCCGGCCTATGGTCTCCCGCCGAGCGACACAGGAGGCTGAGACAGAACCATGAAACCGCACTTCGCGCCTTGTGAAGGTTGTGGACGACACATCCGCGTCTCCGAAGGAGCGTGCCCCTTCTGCGACGTCGCGACGTCCGCTGAATTCAGGGCGACGGCTCCGCCCACGCCGCTTCCTCGCGGTCTGAGCCGCGCGGCGATCTTTGCGATCGGCGCTGCGGCGACGGTCGCTGGCGTCGCTTGCAGCAGCTCGTCGGACACGACCTCCACGCCTGTCTATGGAGCGCCGGTGATGGACACCGGCACTGCCGAGACCACCGACACCGCAGCACCCAGCGACGGCGGCGTCGATGGCGACACGCTCGACACCGGCGGCTCGATGCCGCTCTACGGCGGACCGTTCGACACCGGTTCGACTCCCGACACCAGCCATGGCGGCTGAGCGCGGCTGAGCGCGTGGTCGATCGCGCCATGTCGCGCGCGTATCGCACCGGAACCTACCACACCTCCGCAGCCCTTCGGCGTGATCGCGTGGATCGTGATCGCTATGCTGAGCTGCGGAGGTTCTCCATGTCGCGACGCACGTCGAGCTCGAGGGCTCTGGGCTGCATCCTCTTCGTGAGCGTCGCAGCATGCAGCAGCGGTAGCTCCAGCGGCGACGGCGCCGACGGCGGGGGCAGCAGCGACACCGGCAGCGCGCCTGCCGACACCACGCCTCTGCCCGATCCCGCAGCCGGCCCCGCAGCGGGAAATCCCGATGGAAAGTGCGAGGTGCCGGCCGACGCGCAGCCCGAGGACGTCTCGGCGCCGCGCACCGTCGTCGGCACCGGCACGCCTACGAGTTGCACTGGCGATGCCTTCGTCGCCGCGGTCGCCAAGGGTGGCGTCATCACGTTCGACTGCGGTCCTGACCCAGTCACCATCACGCTCACGCAGACGGCGAAGATCGTGAACGACACCGGCCCCAAGATCGTCATCGACGGCGGCAACAAGGTGACGCTGAGCGGCGGCGGGAAGGTACGCATCCTCTACCAGAACACCTGCGACGAAAAACAGAAGTGGACCACGTCGCACTGCAACAACCAGGACACGCCGGCGTTGACGGTGCAGAACCTCACGTTCAGCGGCGGCAGCTCGAAGGGCGAGAAGGCGGACGGCGGCGGAGGCGGAGCGATCTTCGTTCGCGGCGGACGCTTCAAGGTCCTCAACAGTCGCTTCTTCGACAACGTCTGCGACGACGCCGGGCCCGACGTCGGTGGCGCAGCGGTGCGCGTGCTCGATCAGTCGAACGGCGCGCCCGTCTACGTCGTGCACAGCACCTTCGGCGGCAAGCCCGGCTATGGCAACGTCTGCTCCAACGGCGGCGGGCTCAGCAGCATCGGCGTTTCGTACAGCGTCATCAACAGCCTCTTCACCGACAACCAGGCCATCGGTCACGGCGCCAACCCGGCCAAGTCGGGCACCACCGGCGGCGGCAGCGGCGGCGCGATCTACAACGACGGCAACACGTTCACGCTCACGCTCTGCGGCGATCGTCTCGAGAACAACCATGCCAATGAAGGCGGCGGAGCAATCTTTTTCGTCAGCAACGATCGCTCGGGGAGCCTCGTCATCAAAGACTCGGTGCTCACCAACAACAAAGCGACGGCTTCGAAACCAAGGGATTTCCCGGGATTTTCGTGCAAGCGAAGGGGGATCCGACGGTGACTGGCTCGACGTTGAAGTGAGGCTTCGGCGACCGAGCGGAGGAGATCGACCGAAGTGGCCAAAGTCGCGCAGCAATCTTTGGCGAAACGAGAAGGTCACTCCCCGCGCCCAGCGATGAAGATGGCGCCGAAGAAGGCGAGCAAGATGAGCGCGGCGAGGGCGTAGGCGGTGCGCTGCAAGCGCGTCTTCGCCTTCGGCACCTTGCGGCTCATGTAACGCACTTCGACCAAATCGCCGGCGGTGCTGAGGAGGGCGATGACCACGCCGGAGGCGGCGATGCGCGCGAGGATCGCTCGTTCGGGCTCGTTGGTGCCGACCCGCGCGGCCATCACGCCGATCACCGCGGCGATGGCGGCGCCGACCCACAGCGGCAAGAGAGCGAGGCGCGGTTGTTTTTGCCGTGGCGTCAGGCGCTGTTGCGGCTCTTCGCGGGCGAACTCGGCTTCGACCTCACGCATCGCCACGCGGGCGACGTCGTCACCGGCGCCGATGGTCGGACCTCGACCGCCGCGTGCGCCCTTCGGAGCGGCGACGGCGCGTGGACGCATGAGGACGACGCCGACAGCGGCCCAGGCGATGGCGCCGACGAAGATCTCGAGCGGCTCGGAGAGCGCGGTGGCCGATTCGCGCCCCAAAAACCAGGTCAGTGCGCAAGGGAAGACGAAGGCGGCGAGGATGACGGCGACGACGTGCCGTGAGCGACGTCCGATGGTGAGCGCGGCGAAGGCGACCCCAGCGAGGGCGCTGCTGGCGACGATGCGCGTCGGCCAAGTGCCGACGAGTCCGAAGGCGGCGGGACGCACCGTCGTCCACCAAGCGATGATCGCGCCGAGCACGAAGGGGGCGATGTCGCCGAGGACGTCACGGCCTTCGATCGCGGTCTCGCGCACGTCGGTGCCGTTGCCACGGACGCGCTCGAGGATTCCCGCCACGAAGCGAGGTTATCACTTCATCGGTCAACGCGTGAGGCGCTCGAGCGGGATCGTCGGCGCGCCATTCGAGGCGCCTTCGGCAGCAGCGGCCGCGTCTTCGTCGATGGGCGCGCGCACGTGCGTGAGGCCGAGCCGCTTCCACAACCCGGCGTCGAGCAGATGCGTCGGACGCACGTTGCGCAGGGCCGCCAACATCGAGGCCTTGGTCCCCGGGTTCTGCGCGTCCATCGAGTCGAGGAGCCGCTGCATCTGCTTGCGCTGCAGGTTCTCTTGCGAGCCGCAGAGATCGCAGGGGAGAATCGGAAAGCCCTGGAGCTCGGAAAAACGTGCGATTTGCGTCTCGGCGGCGAAGATGAGCGGACGGATGACGATGTTCTTCCCGTCGTCCGAGAGCAGCTTCGGCGGCATGGCCTTGAGCTGACCGGCGAAGACGAGGTTCAGCATCAGCGTCGCCAGCGCGTCGTCGCGATGATGGCCGAGCGCGATCTTGGTGCAGCCCATCTCTTGGGCCAACGTGTAGAGGATGCCGCGACGAAGACGGGAGCAGAGCGAGCAGTACGTCTTGCCTTCGGGGATCTTCTCTTTGACGATGCTGTAGGTGTCCTCGTGGACGATGCGGTGCTCGACACCTTCGCCCACGAGGTAATTGCGCAGCGTCTCGACGGGATAGCCCGGGTGACCTTGATCGAGGTTGACCGCGATGAGCTCGACACGGATCGGCGCGCTCTTGGCGAAGCGGCGGAGCAAGTGCAGCATCGTGTAGCTGTCTTTGCCGCCGCTGATCGCGACCATCACCCGATCACCGTCCTCGAGGAGCTTGAAGTCGGCGACGGCGCGGCCGAGATCGCGCGCGAGGCGACGCTCGAGGTGATCGCGTTCTTCGGCCGGCGAGGCGGGGGACTGCCCGGACATGAGGCCGCGAGGTGTAGCACCGAAGTCAGCGCGGGCGAGAGAGGGTCATTTCACACGAGAAATCATGGCAATTTCTCCAATGCGGCGAGCGTGGCGGCGCCGGCAGCGAGCGCCTCTCTGATCAGCTCGCGCTCGTAGTCGTCTGCGGCCGTCTTGGCGGCGACGCGAGTGACCCAGCGCTGCACGCTCGCCTCCGCCGACTTGTCCCCGAGCTGCCCGAGCACCTGCACGATGCGCGTCTCGAGGTGGATCGGCTGATCGCCGACGTCGAGGGTGGCGATGAGTGGCGCGGCCGCTTCCTTCGACTTCGTGTCACCGAGCGCATCGACGAGGATCGAGACGTTGCCACGCGCGTCGGGCGTCTTGCGCGCGTTCTCTTGCGAAAGCCAGCGCGCGAGGGTGGCGATCGCTCGCAAGCGATCGGCTTCGGGCGCGAGGGGCGCGAGCGTCGCGACGGCGGAGATGGCCGACGCGGCGACGTATCCGTTTTTGGTCAGATCGACGACCTCGAGCACCGGGAGTGCCGAAATGTCCTTGCGGGCAAGCGCAGATTCGATCGCATCGCGATCCGCGCTCCACGCGCCGCCGAGCACCAGACCGGCTGCGGCATCGACGGGTGGCGGGGTGCTGGAGGGAATCGGAGGCATCGACGCCATCGCCGCCACACTCGCGTCCGACGACGCGATCGACGTCGTCGATGGGACAGCCGTGACGAGCGCTGACGATGATGATGACGATGATGACGAGCCCGTCGAACCGCGCTTGTCGGCCGTCGCGATGAGGAGGAGCAACATCGCGCCGATGGCGACGAACGCAGCCATCACCACCGCGCGCACCTGACGCGGCGTCACCAGGCGCCTCGAAGCTTCGGCGACCGGCCGCAGCGAGATCGACCGAAGCGGCCAAAGCTGCGAGCCATCGTCCGCAAAATGAGAACCTTCAGCAACCGGCGAGCTTGCAGTACTCGGCGCGCACTTGCGACTGCGTCTTGCTCGGCTGTCCGTATCGACCGGGCGGGAGCGACGCCCACTCGTAGGAGATCTTGTCCATCAAGTTGGCGAGCTCGGTCGCGGTCATCGGCCTGTCGGCGGGGATGGTCGCCTTGCGCCAGCTGATGAGCGTCATCGCACCGGTCGTCTGGCTTTCGGGGCGGAAATTGGGGAGCTTGAGGCCGTTCCACGTGGTGTCGAGGAACTGATAGCGACCCGCCGCGGTGGAGCAAAGCCCGCCGGAGCAGATGGTGGTGTTGGGATGTGCCTCGCAGTTGGTGATCGTGCGACCGGTGAAGAGCACGTTGTAGCCGTCTTCGCTGACGCCCTTGGTGCCCTCGCAGTACGCGATGGTGTCGAGGAGAGCTTTGCGAGGCGCCGAGACGACACCGACCGCGCGGACCGGGTTGCACGAATCGGTGGTTCCGCCGCCACCGCTGCCACCACTACCGCCGCTGCTCGTCTTGTCGAGGTAAACGCCGTACGACCAGCCGTTTCGGCCGTTGTGCGAGACGTTGTACCAGCCGTTCTTCGGCGTGCCGCTGACGACCGTGACGTGCGTGCCCTTCGCCAACACTTCGTAGATGGTCGCGCTCGTCGAGGGAGACGCGCGGAAGTTCACCCCGGTGTTGGTCGTGAGCGTCGTGCCCGGCGACACCGAGCCCATCAGCGATTCGGTCTCGCGCACGTCGGTTCCGTCGTCGGGTTCCTGCGCGCCGGTCACGGTCTCGGTCGCGTCACCGCCGGTGGCCGCGCAACCGGCGAGCGCGAGGGTGGCGACGCTGGCAACGACCGCCAGCCGACGAAGCGAGCGAGCGAGATCGATCATGAGCACGGTCCTTCACAAGACCCGTACCAACAAGGGCGATTTGCGCATTTCTCGAGCGTTGCGCGGGTACGACATTGGCGCCTTCATGCGCGTCGCGTGCACGTGTTGATGACGGACGTCTCTTGCGCGTGACGGCTCACAAGCCAAGGCGAACCCCCGCCGCCGCAAGGAGCTCGGGAGCAGGTGCGATGGCGTTCTCTCGCAACACGGCCGCCGCGAGCTTGATGTCGTGATCGTCGTCGCTGGCGATCGCCGCGGCGCGCACGGCCTCCGCGCTCGGCGCTCCATGCTCGCGCAAAGGCCACGAGCCTTCGCCGATGACGTGCCGCGAAGTCGGTTCGCCGTGCGTCGCATGCAACGCGGCTACTGCGTGGAAGACGGCGGCGAAGGCCTGCCGACGTGCGTCTCCCCCGAGCACCGGCCAGACGAGGCGAAGCGCACTCGTGGCGGTGATCGCGTGCAGATAGATGAAGCGCTGCGAAGGGGTCGCGAGAAAGAGTCGCGCCGCGGCCCGGGCGAGCGCGCTGATGGAGTCTTCGAGCGGCGCGGCGTCGAAATCGACCGATTCGATGGCGGCGACGAAGCCCACGACCTCGGCGATTTGATCGACGCGGTCGACGATCAGCGAGGCCTCGCGACGTGCTTCGAGCGGAAGGAGCGGCACCTCGGCGAGCGCGCTCGTGACATCGAGGCCTCGCCTCGGACGAAGCCCCGGTGATCCTGGAAGAGCTTGAAAACGTGCCCCCCACGACGCCAACCCGAACGCCAACTCCGCCCGACGCACGGGCGTGTCGTGGGCGGTGAGCGCGCGAATCGCGTGCGCCGTTCGCAACCAACCGTGGGCCGCGCCAGAGACGGCCGCGGGCAAGAGCTCGTCGAGCACGCGGGCGAGCGGACGACGCCAATCACCGCGCATGAAAACTGCCCGATAGTGATCGACGAACGCGCGCGCCGAAGTCGGGTCACCGAGCGTTGGTGCACGATCGTCAGGTAAAGGAAGCGGGCGCAAGCGACGCTCGTAACGCGCCAAGAAGGGCTCGATGCGCGCTTCGCCGCCGAGCTCGAGGAGCGACTCGACGGCCATCGGACCGTGGTTCGAGAGCCCATCGGTCGAGCCGCTGGCATATTCGACGTCGGTGAGGTGGAGGCGGGCGAATGCGTTGTCGAGCGTGTCGAGTGTGTCCATCGCAACTGGATGCCGGGAGGCGAGAAGAGCGCCGAGCGGCGTCGATAGATGAGCAGACTTCCGAACGATTGGCGCGTAGAGCGCATATCGCAGCGCAAGGCAGGGCGCAGATGCGTCTTGCGTGATGCTGTTGCGAGACCCATCGTGCTTGCTCGGAGGAAGTCGTGAGCCGGTCGAACATCTTCGGTCTCGTGCAGATCGCGCGATTCGCATGGTCTGCAGCGCTTTTCACGACGCTCGGGTGTCGCGGAGGCATCGTCGGCGATGCAGCCAAGGCCGACAGCGAGCCGAGTGATACGAGTGATACGAGCGATGCGAGCGATGCGAGTGATGCGAGCGATGCGAGCGTCGCGCCCGATACGGCAGGCGACACCACGAGCTCGCCGCCGGACACCATCGACTCCGCGGTCACGCCCGACAGCAAGAGCGCCGACAGCGCCGACAGCACCGACAGCGATGCCGCCGCCGTGTGCGTCAAGGCGCACGGCGGGCCGATGGTGCACATCGAGGCTCCGGCGGGCTCGTACTGCATCGACGTGCGCGAGGTGACGACCGAAGAGTTCAACGAGTTCATCATCGCGCCCGGCGCCCCCTACGACGCTCCGCCCTTCTGCGACAGCGCCAAGAGCGCGCGGCCCGTCCGCGTCGACGACCCCGCGCAGCAGAAGCTCCCGATCGCCGGGCACGGAAACTTCTTCTGCTACGCGCACGCGTACTGCAAATGGGCCGGAAAACGGCTGTGCGGAACGATCGGCGGTGGCCGGGCGCCAGACGGCAACACCGACCCGAAGAGTGAGTGGTTCTTCGCGTGCGCCGATGGCACGTTCAACCACCGCTATCCGTACGGCGCGACCTTCGACGGCACCAAGTGCAACACCTCGGCGAGCGATCGAGAAGTCCCCGCCACGCACGCAGGGTGTCACGGCGCCGACGCGCCCTACTCGTCGATCTTCGACATGTCGGGCAACGCGGCCGAGTTCGACGATTGGTACCTCGCGGGCGACGGAGCGACCGGCGGCACGGTCCGCGCCCGCGGGGGAAGCTGGCGCGCGGACGACGACGCGAGCTGCGAGGCGTACAAGTCGTTCGGTTCCGACAGCGAGTATCCGCCGGCCGGCTTTCGCTGCTGCGCCGATCTTTAATGGGCGTCTTCGCGCAGGTCTCGAGGTCGCGCAAGTCGCGCAAGTTGGTCGGTGGGCCGTAGCCCGTCGCTTGCGCATGACGTGCGACGATCTTCCCTTGCGCGCAGTCACGTGCGCAGGACGCGGCGCAATTTCCAGCAGATTTCGTCGCCAGCGCCGCGGGCGGATCGGCACGTGCAACGGACGAATGCATGTCGACGCGTACGGTCATCTCATGTTTCGCCGCATTGACCTTGCTCGCCTGCAGCGCGAGCAAGGGGAGCGGTGACGAGCCCGACGAGGCGCTCGACGCCGATCCGGGCGATCGCGATCCAGGTAGCGGCTTCGATGCAGCCTTCGACACCAGGCACCCGCCAGTGGGCGAAGACTCGGGTGGCCTCCATCCGACGCTCCCGGACACCGGACCGCAGGACACCAACTGCGCGACCTCGACGGTGACGGCGACGGCAGTGCCGCTCGACATCTTCATCATGCAGGACCAGTCGGGCTCGATGAAGGACACCACCGGTACCGGCGAGACGAAGTGGAACGCGGTCAAGAGCGCCTTCAAGACCTTCATGGCCGATCCGGCGTCGGCCGGTCTCGGCGTCGGGCTCCAGTATTTCGGGCAGAGCGGGTTCTTCTCGGGAGGCGCCTCGACGTGCGACGTCGCCGTCTACGCCAAGGCCGACGTCGAGATCGCGCCGCTGCCCGGCGTCGGCTCGGCGATCAACACCTCCCTGACGTTGCACACGCCCTTCACCGACACGCCCACCGGGCCGGCGTTGCAGGGTGCGTTGCAACACGCGCGCGCGTGGCAGAAGACGCATCCGGGTCACGTGGTCAACGTCGTCCTCGCGACCGATGGCCTACCGACTGCGTGCACGCCCCTCGACATCCCCGCGATCGCTGCCCTCGCGACCGCCGCGATGGCGGAAAAACCGCCGATTCGTACGTACGTGATCGGCGTCCTCAGCTCCGACGATCTCGCCAAAGGCGGAGGCGACAACCTCAACCAGATCTCGATGGCGGGGAACGGCGCCAACGCGTTCGTCATCGACACGTCCACCGACGTCAGCAAATCGTTCCTCGACGCGCTCGCGAAAATTCGCGGGACCTCACTCGCGTGCGAGTACGTCGTCCCCACCGGGACCGGCGTCGACTACGGCAAGGTCAACGTCCTCGTCACCGTCGGCGGCTCGAGCGCGACGATTCCTTACGTCGGCAGCAAGGCGAAGTGCGACGCCAAGACCGGCGGTTGGTACTACGACATCCCGCCAGAGTCGGGGACGCCGACGAAAATCCTCACGTGCGACGCCACCTGCAGCGCGCTTTCGCTCGACAGCGGCGGCAAGATCGACATCCAGGTCGGCTGCGCGACGGTGCGCCCGAAGTGAACGCAGGCCGCTTCGGTCAATCTCGCTCTCCGAGGTTGCCGAAGCTCAGACGAACCGAGGTTGACCGGTCGTCTCCGTGACCGCGAGCCAGAGCTGGCCGTCGGGGTCGACGCGCTTCTTCTCGGAGGTGGCGAGGCCGATCGGCACGTGGATGAAGACGCGGTGGAGGCGACCGAGGACGAGATCGGTCTTGCCGGCCATCGCCGCGTGCACCGCGTTGCGCGCGAGGCTGTCGCAGAAGACGGCGTCGGTGGCGTTGGCGCGGACGCTCCGCACCATGTAGCTGGGGTCGATGTACTTGACGTTGATCGGCAGATTTCGCGCTTGGAAATGGCCGATGATCGCGTCGCGGAGCACGGGGCCGACGTCGAAGCCTCCGCTCGCATAGCGAACGTTGCCCGAAGCATCGCGGAGTCCGTCGCTTTCGTCCGCGCCTGCGAGCGACGCGGCGCACCCTTCGGCGATGACGACGACGGCGTGACTGCGTAGAGCGAGGCGCTTCTCGAGCGAGGCGAGGAGGCCGTGCTCACCGTGGAGCGCGAAGGGGACCTCGGGCAGTAGGCAGTAGTTGACCTCGGCGCTGGCGAGCGTCGCCGTCGCGGCGATGAAGCCGGAGTCGCGCCCCATCAGCTTGACGATGGAGACGCCGTTGCGCGCGCCGATCGCCTCGGTGTGCGCGGCGTCGATGGCGAGCCTGGCGACCTCGACGGCGGTTTCGAAGCCGAACGTCTTGTCGACGAAGGCGATGTCGTTGTCGATGGTCTTGGGGACTCCGACGATGGCGAGCTTCAAGCCTCGTTTCTTCGCTTCTTCGGCGATCACGTGCGCGCCGCGCAAGGTGCCGTCACCGCCGATCGTGAAGAGGATGTCGACGCGATCACGCACCAGCGCATCGACCATCGCCACCGGGGACTGCTTGCCGCGCGAGAGTCCGAGGAAGCTGCCGCCGTAGCCATGGACGTTGCGCACGGCGTCGGGATCGAGCCGAATCGGAGGCAGATCGGCGCTGACGATGCCTTCGAAGCCGTAGCGATACCCGAGCACCTCGTGGACGCCGTACTTGTGGTGCAGCTCGAGGACGATCGCGCGGACGACGTTGTTGATGCCCGGGCAGAGCCCGCCACACGTGACGATGGCGGCGCGCGTCGTCTTCGGATCGAAGAAGATCCGTTCGCGCGGACCGGCCTTCTCGAAGAAGCGCGTGACCAGCGGCTCGCCCGAGCGGCACTCGATGTCGGCAGCGACGCGCGCGTCGTCGGGCACGTAGTCGGCGATGCCGTCTCCCTTCGTCGTCGACAGCTCGAGCGGGGAGGCGACGGTCCGTGCGCCGAGATTTTCGACGTCGATTTCGCGAGATTCAGTCATGAACTTGTTCCCGAGTCAGTCGCAGGCCAATCCGACGACTTCACGCCAGGCGACCCATCCCGAGGCTGCAGTGGTGCTGACGCGAAGCGCGCGGGCGGAGAAGGGCTTGTCGACGCGAATCTCGTAGGCGTGACCGGTCTGCATGTCGTCCTCGACGATGAAGATGCTCCGCCACGTGTGCGCATCGTCCGACGCTTCGATGACGTGACGCATCGGACCACTGGTGTCGATCGCCGGGATCAGCACGACCGCCGTGACGAGCTTGTCCATGCCGTAGTCCTGCGCGACGTAGCGAGGCGCGGGACCGCCTGCTTTCCAGGTCGTGCAGACGTCACCGTCGAAGGCCTCGGTCGTAGGCGGCGTGCCTCCACCACTGTTCAGCGCCGAACCGCTGAGACGTCGACAGGCGCCGGGCGAGACCTTCGCGAGGGCCTCGGGACCGCAGCTCGTCTCGGCGACGAGGCCGAGGTCTTTGGCGTGGACGAGCGCGCCGCCGGGCGCGACCACGGGCTCGAACGACGTCGCGTTCTTCCCCGTCGTCGTCGTGCCGGGACCACAAGCCAGCAGCGCCGCGGAGAGTGCGACCGACGAGACCGCGAAGAGTACGTGAACGCAAGTCGTTGCCATACCAGCACCGAAGCACGCTCTCGACGCGTGATGCAACCCAGCATTCACGTCGGCTACCCTCTCCCGATGCCACGGCCCGCGCGATCACGTCTGCGATCGACGAGGGGCGTCGTCGCCTTCGTCCTCGCCTTCGTCCTCGCCTTCGTCGTCTCCGCGTGCAGCGGTTCCGGGCCGTTGGTGCCGACGTCGCGTGCTCCGCCGTGCGCAGCTTTTGCCGCCGAACAGCGAATCCTCGTGCGAGCAGCGCGCGCCCGGTATGGAGACGACGTCCCCTTCCCGACCTCGTTCGGAGCCTGTTTTTCCGCAGGATCAGGCGCCTTTGGTATCTCCGTCGACGCCGTCGAGGACGCTCCCACGCTCTCGGGTCGATGGTCGCTGGTGCACCTCGATGCCGCCGGTCAGCGCGTCGCCATCGGTCCTCATGTCCCCTCCGTGATCGAGCTCGTGCGTCCGGAAGCCGTCGCCGAGAGCACCAAGGCGGAGATGAACCTGCGTCGCGGCGTGGTGCTCGATCCACCGACGCTCGCCGATCTCGATGGTGATGGCGCGCCCGAGATCTTCCTCCGCATCTCGCTGACGTTTCCTTCCGGCGAGGTGTGGGCGAGCGGGCGCATCTGGACCTTCCGCGCCGGCGCCATCGCTCGCTACGCCGACCTCACGGGCGAGGTGATGCGCGACGTCGACGGCGACGGTCGGCTCGATCTCCTCACCCACGGCGCCTTCGTCGGGCTCGGCCGGCTCGACTCACCAGGGACGGGTTTTCAAAGGCTGCACGGTCCGCTCTTCCTCGCGCACGGTGACGCCGTCGGCGGCTTTCATCTCGATGACGCGGTCGCGCGGGCGTTCGCGCTCACTGCTTGTCCGACCAAGCCCAACGCCTTGCTCACTTGGGTCGGTGCCATGCCCGCGTCCGTCGACGATGCCCGCACGGCGACCAACATCGCCTGTGCGCGGACGTGGGGGATGAGCTCCGAGGCCGCGCGCCAAGTCGTCGAGGAGGGATGCCGGAAGGCTGCCGATCCGTGCATGAACGTCGAGCGCTTTGGCGCTTTCGCCAATGGGGCTCCCCCGCTCGGGCTGCCGTGACGAGCGCGCGGCGCCTGCCGTGCGAGATGCGCTCCGACACGCAGCAGAGTAATGGTGAGCGCGTGCACGCGCGTTCGCTCCGCTCTCACTCGGCTCTTCGTCCCCAGCCACTTCTCGGCATGCTCGGCATCCTCGTCATGCTCCTTATGCTCGGCACGACGGCGTGCCCCCGAAGGGCCGAAGAGCAAGTCTCGGCGGTGACGACCGAAGAGAAGAGCTCCGCCTCCTCGAGCGCGAGCGCAGTGGCGGCGCCGAGCGTGGCTGCGAAGGCGGCTCCCTCGGCGAGCGCGGAGCCGAGCGGCAAGTTGGTGCCTGAAATCACGCTCGCCGGCGTCGACACGACCTCGCTCACGAAGTCCGAAAAGCAGACCTTCTCCCGCATCGTCGACGGCTACCTCTCGCCGTGCGGCGATCCTTCGACGATCGCGACCTGCGTGACCGACGGCAAGCCGTGCAAGAAGTGCCTCCCCGCGGCCAAGTCGGTCGCGTACCTCGTCGCTGCCGGCGGCGACGAAGTCGGCATTCGCGACTGGCTCGACGCGCGCTTCGATCCCAAGAAGGTGAAGACGATCCCGGTCACCGGAGCGCCGACCCTCGGGGTCGCCACGGCGAAGGTGCGCATCGTCGAGTTCATCGATTTCGAGTGCCCGCACTGCGCGATGATGGCGCCGATCATCGAAGGCCTCGTCGCCGATCCAGCGTACAAATCGACCGTCTCGCTGACGGTGAAGAACTTCCCGCTCAACGGCCACGTGCACTCGGTGCCCGCTGCCTGCGCCGCCGTCGCCGCCCAGGCGCAGGGAAAGTTCTTCCCGATGTACGACGCGCTCTTCAAGAACCAAGAGAAGCTCGAGAACGCCGACCTCGAAGGCTATGCGCGTGCCATCTCGCTCGACGTCCCACGCTTCAAGCTCGACTGCATGGCGCCGGCGACGAAGACGCGGGTCGATGCCGACAAGAAGGACGGCGAGCTCCTCGGCATCGAAGGGACGCCCTCGATCTTCATCGAAGGCCGCAAATTCAAGCCCGCTGGCGCCGAGCCGATGGAGAAGCAGCTCCGCGCCTGGATCGACCTCGAACTCGCGCTGCTGCCCTGACGCAACGACCGAAATCAAGGTCGCGCCCGGCTGTCGAACTCCGGCGAATCCATGTCACGATGTGGCTCCATGCCAGGCCGGCCGCTGTGTTGGACTCTGCTCTCGCCCTTCGTGCTCGTGCTCGCGCCGCTGGTGGGATGTCACGCCAGCTCGGTCGGCGACTCCGCCGGCAGCGACGCCGGCAGTGACACCACCAGCACCGTCGATGGCCTCGTCGACACGCACGTCGATCCGGGAGACACGCGCGACGAGATGGGTTCCGGTGACGTCAGCATCGGTGGCGACATCGGCGATCCCGACGGACGCCCTCCGGCGGATGCGACGCCGATCGACGCCGGCGGATGCGGCACCATCTTCGGCGGACCGGCGATGGTCGACGTCGGTGGCTACTGCATGGACGTCAGCGAGGTGACGAACAAGCAGTACAACGCGTTCCTCACCGCCAAGGTGCCGCCGCAGAGCGTCTCACTGACGCCGTCGTACTGCGCGTTCAACAAGTCGTACGGGTTCCCCGTCAACGAGCCCGAGTCGGCCGAGCTCCCGCGAACGACGGTCGATTGGTGCGACGCGCACGCCTTCTGCGCGTGGTCGGGCAAGCGCCTCTGCGGGAAAATCGGCGGAGGAGACAACGATCCGACCGACGCCGCCGATGCCACCAAGAGCGAGTGGTACGCGGCCTGTATCGGCGGCGATGCATCGGCGATCTATCCGTACGGCGCCGTCTTCGACGTCACGAGGTGCAACGTCGGTTCCTCCAATCCGCTCGTCGCCTATGGGACGACGTACGACAAGTGTCACGCGCCCAAAGCACCGTGGAGCTCCATCTACGATCTCGCGGGAAGCGTCCTCGAGTGGGAGAGCTCTTGCGCGGGAGCCACCGGCGGCGCCGATTCCTGCCAGCTGCGCGGCGGCGCCGTCGGCTTCCCGGACGCGAAATATTCGACCTGCAACGACAACTACTCGCGCAATCGCAACAACGAGAACCTCGATCTCAGCGTCGGCATCCGTTGCTGCAAAAATCGCATTTGATTCGAAGCTCGACGGTCACATCCCCGGCCGTCGCCGGGGCCCCTATTTCTTCTTCCGCGGCACCCAGGTGAAGTGGTCGACGAGCACCGGCGGCTCCTTGTCGCGGAGCGGGCTCGTGAGGCCGATGCACCAGGCGTCGATCGCGCTCCCGTCACGCCGCACCCGCATGCGAAGAAAATGCTTGAAGCCGGGGTGACCGAGCGCGGTGAAGGCCTGCGTGTTCTCGAGGCCGAGGTACGTGAGGAGCGCGAGGTAGGCGCCGTAGAGGAAGGTGCCGATGAACGACGCGAGGACGAGGATGAGCCCGGCATAGAGACGCGGACCGGTGTGCTCGCCGAAGCGCCAGAGAATCATCGAAATCGCCGTCGAGGCGGCGACCGGCAAGACGCCCACGAGCGCGCCGATTCCCAAGGAAAGAAGGGCGATTTTCCATCGCTTCTTTCCCTTGGTGCGGTTGACCCCGCCGACGAGTGAGCAGACCACCGCCACGAGGAGGCCGGCGACGAGCGCCGACGCGATGATGGTGCCGCGACCCGTGCGACTGGCGTACTCGACGCCGACGGTGAGCGTGGGCGCGAAGCAGGCGATGAGGAGCACGTGGGGGATGAACCCCGAGCGCCCGACCGCGACCTGCCAAGGCACTTGCCGGAGGAGCGCGGCCGAGGCCTTGGCGTCGGGCCACTCGGCCTGCGGAGGCGCGAACCCGTCGCGGGCGATGCGCGCCGGATGAAGGAAGGCACCACCCCCGCCGGCGATGACGTGCAGCGACGCATCGATCTGACGACGCGAATAGTGGTGCGAGTCACCGGTGAGCACGAAATGCGGCTTGCGCATCAAATCGAGCTCGAGCGCGTTGGCCATCGCCATGCCGGTCACGCTCTCTTCGAGGTGCGCATAGACCGGGTCGGGCATGAGCACGCAGAGGCGATTCTGCGGTGATTGCTCCCGGCGGGCAGCGAAGTATTTGCGCTGCCGAAAGTCGATGGAGCGGAGCTGACGATCGACCGCGAAGAGATCGAGCCCGGGGGCGAGCGGCAAGACGAAGTAGCTGGCGTGTTGCAGCGGCACGTAGCCATCGAAGACCAGCGCCTTGCGCTTGCTCACCACCTTGCCGGCGACGAACTGCTCGACGAAATCGATGGCGTGCTCGAAGCGGCTCTCGCGATCTTTGTGGAGGCTCGGCACCGCGTCGGACTCCGGCGGCGCTTCGATCGAGAGCTCACCGATGCGGCGGCGGAAGGTGCGCGCGAAGCCGTCGAGCCCGTCGTACCAATCGTGGTTGCCGGGGATGCCGAGGAGCACGCGCCGACGACCATCGCGCTTGTCGACGAAGGCGCGGTTGAACGGGACGATGACGCGGTCGTGAATTTCGCCGGCAGTGGCGACCGGATACGCGGTGTCGCCGCCGAAGAGCAGCAGGTCACCCCGCGGGGTCGAGAGGAATTCGCCTTCTTTTTCCGGGTCGGGAAGCTCGTAAGGTGCCGCAACCAAGCGGCCCATCGCCTCGCTCACGGACGAGTCGTCGCCTGTGTCGGCGATGAAATCGATCCACAGCTCACGACCGATGCCCTCGGTGACGGTGGTGACTTGGCCGCTCGCGGGCGCGGTCTCACCGGAGCCCGTCGAGATGAGGCGCGCCACCTGCTCGGCGAGGCGCTCGGGAGGATCGGCGTGCATCCAGTCGCGTGAGTCGATGTTCTCGCTGGCGATGGCGCTGGCGATGAAGTGCTGCAGGTGACCCCAGAACGAACGGATGCCGAACCAGGCGATGGCGACCGGCGCCTTGCGGCCACGCGTGAACCAGCGCGGGATCATCGCCGCGGTCGCAGGCCCGGGCCGGTAGATTCCTGCCCGGTCGCTCAGCGGCGCCGTCGCCATCTCGGACGGGGGCGGAGCGCTCTCCACGCGTCTCTCCTGCACGGCGCTATAGTGTCACACATCCCATGCGCCGCGGTCGGTCTCTCCTCGCCATTTCCCTCGTTTCACTGCTCGCCTGCGGGACGGAGCTCGACGGGATGCCGCCTCCCAAATACAGCGGTGATGGGCCGAACGGCGGAAGCAGCGCCGCGACGGGAACTTCGACCACCGGCACCGGCACCGGCTCGCCGACCAACCTTGCGCCCCCCGAGCCTCCGCCGACCAAAATCGTCGAGCTCCCAGGCGCGAGCGACGACCTCGCCCCCAGCGAGAAGGCCTACCTCACGGAAATCGCCGAGAGCTTCAACTCGCCGTGCGGGGAGCCGATCACGCTCGAGACGTGCATCCTCGAACAGCGCCCGTGCAAGCTCTGCGGGCCGGCGGCGAGCACGGCCGCGAGGCTGGTGAAACAAGGCGAATACAAGTCAGACATTCGCAAGTGGCTCGAGCTTCGGTTCACCGACGCCGCGCTCGTCGAGGCTTTTCCGCCTTCGCCGAGCCCCGTCTTCGGCGGCATCAAAGCGCCGATCGAGATCGTCGAGTTCGCCGACTTCGAGTGTCCGCACTGCGGCAAGGTCGCGCCGATGGTCCATGCGCTCGCCGAGAAGGGCCCGATCGCCGGGAAAATTCGCATCGTCTTCAAGAACATGCCGCTGAAGATGCACCCGCACGCCGAGCCCGCCGCGCGCGCCGCGTGGGCCGCGCACCAACAAGGTCGCTTCTGGCCGATGCACGATCTCTTGTTCGGCAACCAAGACGCGCTCGGCGAAGACGACCTCGAGGGCTACGCGAAGAAGCTCGGCCTCGACCTCGCGAAGTGGAAAGCCGATTTCACGTCGCAAGCCGCGAAGGACGCGATCGCCAAAGATTACGCGCTCGGCGAACGCAGCGGGGTCACGGGAACTCCGTCGCTCTTCATCAACCGACGACGCTTCGTCCCGCTCGGCAGCGACGACTTCCAGGTGCAGCTCGAGACCTGGGTCAAGACCGAGCTGCTGAAGACGCCGGGCTAGCTGGCGCCGAGTCGCCTTCCCGCTCATCGGCGCGAGGCACTCGATGCGACGTCAGCGCCACCAGATAGAGCACCACCAGCGGCACCAGCTTGGGCGTGCAGGAGAGCGCTCTCCAGACGAGGAGCATCTTCCCATCGGGGAGCGCGAACGAGCCTTCGGGCTCGGTGAGGAGCGCGAGCGAGAGGAGAAGCACGGCGACGGCGAGCGGATGCAACTGCCGACGCGCGAGGAGCACGAGGAGGGCGGCGATGGCGATCGCGCTGAAGGCGACGTGGTGCTCGAAGGCGTACGTCGGCGCGATGATCATGACGACGATCAGCGACGCAACGCGCGCTTCGACGGACATCGCGCGGAAGACGCCGACTCCCCAGGCGAGGATCAGCAAGGCGATGACGACGAGCTGCATCACCACCGCTTCCTTCGAGAGGTGGAGATGATCGACCGATCGCTGGTGATCGAATAGCCAGAAGGCGAAGGCGCCGATCGAGTGGTTGCCGGGGACGTCGACCGGCACGGTGAGCCCGTGGTACGCGTGGCCGGGCACGAAGCTGAAGAGCACGTCGTGAAGGAATCCGAGGCCGCGTCGTCCGAGGATGGCGCACGATCCGAGGACCAAGACGCCCGCCGACGCGGCGGCGACGATCGACTCGCGCACACGACGCTGCGAGAGCGGGATCAAGACGAGGAGGAGCGGGCTCATCTTGATCGCCGCGGCCGCACCGAGCGCGAGGCCCGCCCACTTCCAGCGATCGCGCTCCGTCCACCAGACCACCAGCAGGAGGAGCACGATGCCGTTGACCTGCGCCATCCACTGACTCGCGCGAATCGGCCAGAACATGCACATGACGATGGCGAACACCGTGCGCGCGGTGTCGAGCGCCGGCGCTCCGGCGAGCACGCGCACGAGCCAACGATCGAGGAGCGCCATCGACGCGCAGAAGGCCGCGACCGTGAGCACGTGCCAGACGAGCCGCGCCGGAAACACGCTCAGCGTCGTCATCGGCACCAGCAGCTCGGCGAGAAACGGCGGATAGAAATAGGGGTGAAGCGACCCGAGCTGCGTCGCCTCGGCCGCCTTCGCGAGGTCTTCGGGGCGATACGGATCGAGCCCGGCGCGGATGGCGTAGGCCGCCGCGTGAAAGCTCCCGTAGTCGTTGATGCTGCGGGCGCGCAGGATCTCGAGCGTGTCGAAGAGCACGAGCCGCGTGGCGAAGGCGAGCCACGCAATCCAACGCGCGAAGGGGAGCAGCCTCGTCTGATCCAAGACGCGAGGTGAATAGCAGATCTCGGGCCGCGGCGAGGGCGACGATCAGGCGAGATTTTTCGATGAAAACGCTCGCCGACGGCGGCTCAAGGTGGCACTTCGAGATCGGGTGATCGCTACGCGCGGGCGACGAGGCGATTCCGCCGGCGGCCGCGGGCGTTCAGGACGACCTCACTTCTTCAAATGCAGCTCGGGAAACTTCTCCCGATGCCGCACGATCATCGCCCGCGCCAGCTGACGAAACCTCTCTCGCTCGCTCTCCTCGGGGTGAACCGTCGCGCGCTTCTCGATGGCGCGAGCCGCAGCATCGGCTCCGTCGAGGGCGATCGATCCGAACCATCCGCCGAGTTGCAGCGCCATCTCGAGGCGTTCGGGCGAAGGATCCGCGCCGAGGAGGGGCGCGATGTAATCCATCATTCGCGCCGCCTCGGCGTTCTCGCCGTCTTCACCTTCGTCGTCGACCTCTTCGTCACCCTCTTCGTCGTCGAGCTCGGCGTCGTAGCGGTCGTCGTAGCTGCGCCCGCCCCCGGCCACGAGCTCGTACCCGTCGGGGCCGACGCGCGCGGCGAGCTTCGCGGTGATCGCGCGAACGTCGTCGTCCGGACCGGAGATGTAGATTGGCTTCGGCGCCCGACACCACGGCGTCTCGAGCAGCACCTCGGGTCTCGGACCGAAGAGCGCCGCGGGAAAATCGGGGTGCGGTGAAAATCCGAGCGCGGCTGCGTAGTCGATGGCGTGGAAGACCACCGAGCGCAAGAACTCGGGGGTCACCTCTTCGAGCCCCTGATGCACCGTCTTCAAGCTGTCGAGCATCTGCTTCAGCTCGGATTTCTCGAGCGCGCGCATCGAGTAACCGTCCTTCACGCCGAGGCAGGTGCGATCGACGAGGGCGACGCTGACGTGGACGCGACCGTCGGGCATGTCGCGCACGAGGAGCGCGCTGAGGAGGCTGGCGATGCCCTCGTCGCGGAGGTCGCCGGCGATGAACGCCGAGGCGATGGGCCACTTCATGGCGGCGCGCTCGAGGGAGGCGATCGACGTCGGCAGGTCGGGCCCGCGCGCATTTTTCTGCGCGATCGCCCGGTTCTTCTTCCGCTTCGCCAGCTTCTTCTGTCGTGCGCGCTCGTTCCCCATCGCCGCCTATTGACACGGCTTCGCGCGACACGCGAGCGCGAAGCGAGACTCGGCTCAGCCCTTCGTCTTCGGGTGCTCGACGTCGAACGTGACCTCCCCCGGCGGGCTCGCGTTGCCCGCCGAATCGACGGCACGGACCCGCAGCTTGAGCACTTTGGGGCCTGTTTTTCCAGTCTTTGGGAAGTCGAGCTCGAGCGGGCGACAGACGTCGGTGCTGCCGAGGACGACCTCGCCATCCTCGCGTGGCCAGACGATGGCGCGCAACGTCGAGGCGTCGAGCGTGGTGGCGACGTCGTGCACTTCGAAGTGGAGCGGCAACGTCTCGACGTCGCTCACGGAGGCGAACTTCATCCGCGCCACCGGGCCGGACTTCTGCTTGTACTCGGGCTTGTCGAGCACCGCGAACGTCGCCGTCACCAGCTTGCCGAGCGTCGGCGCATGCTCGTCGCGCGCATTGCCGGTGACGAAGCGCGCGACCACGACGGCCGGCGTCCCTTTCGATTGCGCGGACACGCGATAGTGCGTGAAGGGCGCGAGCTCGGCCTTCGGTCGGAGGACGAAGGTGGGAAGGCGCGTCTTCGGCATCCGCTCGACGGTCGCAGGAGTGACGACCGGCGAGCTGCCCTCGCGCGCGAGCGTGAAGGTGACGTCGCTCGCCTGAAGGTTGGCCTCGCTGACGACGACCGAGCTGCCGTCCTCGGGGTGTTCGTAGGCGGTGACGCTCTCGTCGTCGAACACGATCCACACCTCGGCGTCGAGCGGGAGAAAGCCTTGCGCTGGCAGGAGCACGTGCAGAGAGGGGCCTGCACAGGCGTAGGCATGCACACGTCCGGCGATGACGCTCGCGAGCAGACCGGCGACGAGAACGAGGCGACGCACACCGAGAGCTTAGCGCTGTGGCACAATGCGTCGCATGTCCAGCGCTGCATTCGACGTCGATTTCGCGATCGTGGGCTCCGGTTTCGGCGGCTCGGTCTCCGCCCTGCGCCTCGCCGAGAAGGGGTACTCGGTCACCGTCCTCGAACGCGGCCCGCGCTACCGACAAGAAGATTTTCCCAAGACCAATTGGGACATGAAAAAATCGATCTGGGCCCCTGCCCTCGGCTTCTTCGGCATCTTGCGTCTCTCGGTCTTCTCGGACGCGTTCATCCTCTCGGGCGCCGGCGTCGGCGGTGGATCGCTCGTCTACGCGAACACGCTCTACGTGCCGCCGGACGCGTTCTTCGAGGCGCCGCAGTGGGCCCACCTCGGCGATTGGAAGAAGACGCTGATGCCGTTCTATCGCGTTGCGCAGTTCATGCTCGGCGTGACGCAGAACACCTTCGAAGGTGAACCCGATCGCGAGCTCGCGGCGGTGGCCGACGAGCTGGGCAAGGGCCACACGTTCGTGCGCACGCCGGTGGGCGTGTACTTCGGCAAGCCAGGGCGCACCGATCCCGATCCGTACTTCGACGGCGTCGGCCCCGAGCGCACCGGCTGCACACTGTGTGGCGGGTGCATGGTCGGCTGTCGTCACGGCGCGAAGAACACTCTCGACAAAAACTACCTTTATTTCGCGGAAAAACTGGGCGCGAAGGTCGAGGAGATGCGCACGGTCGTCGAGGTGCGCGCGCTCCCCGAGGCCGAAGGCGGCGGCTACGCAATCACGCACGAGCGCAGCGACGGTCGAATCCGCAAGGATCGCAGAGTGCTGCGCGCGAAGAACGTGGTGCTCGCCGCGGGCGTCCTCGGCACGATGCAAATCTTGCTCGAAGCACAGGCCAGCGGCGCGCTGCCGAACCTCTCGAAGCGGCTCGGGCATCAAGTGCGCACCAACAGCGAGGCCATCCTCGGCGTCATCAGCAAGCGGAGCGACGTCAACTACTCCAAGGGCATCGCCATCACCTCGTCGATCCACCCGACCGACGACACGCACGTCGAGGTGGTGCGCTACAGCGAAGGGAGCGACGCGCTGGCACCGCTCGCGACGCTGCTCACCGATGGCGGCTCGGGCGCACCGAGGCCCCTCAAGTATCTCGCGAACATCCTGAAAAACCCGGCCGATTTCGCGCGCACGCTCTGGCCCTTCGGCAGCGCCAAGCGCGGCGTCTTCTTGCTCGTCATGCAGACGCTCGACAACTCCATCTCGTTCAAGCTGCGGCGCCGCTGGTTCCGCCTGTTCCAAGAATCGATCGACACCGATCGTGGCGACGGCGCCCCGAACCCCACGTACATCCCGCTCGGCAACCAAATCGCGCGCATCTTCGCCCAGCGGGTGAATGGCACGCCGATGTCGTCGATCTTCGAAGTGCTCCTCGACATCCCCACCACCGCGCACATCCTCGGCGGAGCACCGATCGGCGAAGGACCGGAGCACGGCGTCATCGGCACCGATCACCAAGTGTTCGGCCACCGCGGCCTCTACGTGTGCGACGGCTCGGCGATGCCAGCCAACCTCGGCGTCAACCCGAGCCTCACCATCATGGCGCTGACCGAGCACGCGATGAGCCAGCTCCCCGTGAAACAAGGCAAATCGCTGAAGCCGGCGATCGATCCGAAGCACGTCGAAAGGCGCGTCGCCGAGCTCGACGCGATGGCGAAGGCGTACGGGAGCGACAGCTTGCAGAAGAAGGGGAGACTGCCGGTCGTGGCCTGAGGGCGAATGCCGCTGAACTCCCACGCGTTTCCCCTGATACGATGACCTCCGTGACCACCGACGACGAAACCAAGCGCCTCGATCCCGCCCAAGCCGCCGAGACCGTGAAGAAGATTCGCGCTGCCGTGGGGCGGGTGCTCGTCGGTCAGGACGTGGTGGTCGAGCAAGTGATGTGGGCGATGGTCGGTGGCGGGCACGTGCTGCTCGAAGGCGCACCGGGCCTCGGCAAGACGCTGCTCGTGCGAGCGCTTAGCTCGGCGGTCGATCTCAAGTTCTCGCGCATCCAGTTCACGCCCGACCTGATGCCGAGCGACGTCACCGGCACGCACATTCTCGTCGAAGGTCAAGGCGGCGGCGGCCGCCGTTTCCAGCTGCAAAAAGGGCCTATTTTCGCGCAGGTGGTGCTCGCGGACGAGATCAACCGCGCGACGCCGAAGACGCAATCTGCGCTCCTCGAGGCAATGCAAGAGCACTCGGTCACGCTCGCGGGCGAACGTCACGTCCTCGACGAGCCGTTCTACGTCCTCGCGACCGAGAACCCCATCGAGATGGAGGGCACGTATCCGCTGCCCGAGGCGCAGCTCGATCGTTTCCTCTTCAAGGTGATGGTCCCCTCGCCCACCGAAGACGAGCTGGTCGCGGTGCTCGGTCGCACCACCGGTCAAGAGTCGAGCATGCCGAAGCCCGTCGTCGGCCGCGACGAGCTGATGGCGCTCCGGCGCACCTGCCGTGACGTCGCCGTCGCGGAGCCGATTCTCCGCTATGCGGCGCGCCTCGTTCGCGCCTGCGATCCGGCGATGAGCGAGGCCCCGTCGATCGTCAAACGCGCGATTCGCGTCGGCGCTGGAGTTCGCGCAGCGCAGGCGTTGGTGCTCGGCGCCAAGGCGGCGGCGCTCTCGACCGCGCGCATGCAGGCGAGCTTCGAAGACATCCAGCGCGTCGCCAAGCCGGCCCTTCGTCACCGCATGATTCGCTCGTTCGAGGGCGAGGCCGACGGCATCACCACCGACGCGGTCGTCGAGGCGGTGCTGGCGCACGTTCCGGCGCGGCCGACCGACGTCTCGCGCGAAGTGGCGGCCTCGCGCGCGTCCTGACCTCGCGGCTCAGTTTTCGTCGACCTTGACGCCGTCGCCGAGCTTCTTGGCGCCGTGGAGCTTCGCTTTGCGCAGCGTCAGCTTGCTGCCGTACTCGGTGAGATCGATGCACGCCTCTTTGCCGCGCACCTCGGAGTCGCGAATGGTGACCTCGCTGCTGGATCCGAGCTTGATGCCGGTGATCCCCGCGCGCACCTCGCTGCTCCCGAGGATTTCGACCTTCGCATTCGATCCGCCGACGATGGCGTTGCGATCGCTTTTCACGCTCGATTTTCCGTCGATTTGAACCTTGAGCCCGCTCGCGTCGATGGCGCCCTCGTCGCCCTCGATCGAGCTCCCGTCCATCGTCACGTCGGCGCCGTAGCCGCACGAGAACGCCTTTTGGTTCGCCTTGATCTTCGAGCCGTTCGTCATCTCCAGCTTGGCGTTCGACTCGGCGGCGATCGCCGATCGTTTGGCTTCGATCTTCGAGTTGTCCATCGTCACGACGAGGTTCACGCCGCCCTCGATGGCGGTCTTCGTCGCCTCGAAGGTGGTGTTCTCGAGGTGAATCTCGACGTTGGGGCCGGACACTTTGACGATGGTCGGGCCCTTCAACTTGCTGTTCTTGATGGTGACGTGGCAGTTCACTTCGGCGACGATGAGCGGCCCGTCCTTCATGTCGCCGGTCTTGCCGTCGAGCTCGATGTGCTCGTTGAGGCCGCAGGTGAGCGGGAAGGGATTCTTCGAGAAGAGCGTCTTGATGGAGCAGCCTCGCTGCCCGCCGATGATGACGAGCGGCACGAGCGCCGGCACGAGGACGCCGAAGAGAATCATGAGGCCCATCCAACTGCTGCCCGTTCGCACCACCACCGGCGTCGGTGGGCGCACGACGAACATCGGCTGGTTGGCGAACGGATTGGCTGCCGGGCGCAGCAGCGGCTCGACGAGGATGTTGTGCTGGCAATACCGGCACGGCACGTTGAACGGCTTTTCGGCCGGCGGCGGCAACTCGACGAGCGCGCCGCAATTGGGGCACTTGCTCGCAGGCTGGGTCATGGGTGGCTAACGTATCGGACTTCTCGATTCCCCTGGTAGACTCGCCGCGATCCTCGACATGTTGCGAATGACGACGCGCACGCGCACACGCCTCGCTTCCCTCGTCTCCGTCGCGAGCGTCGCGGCGTCGTCGCTCTTCGCCAGCGCTGCCTCGGCCCGCCCCAACGTCCTCGTGACGCACGTCCTCGGCCCGGGCGCGACGTGGGTGGCCGGATGGAACGAGGCCATCGTCACCCTCGACAACAAAGATCTTCCCGCGTGGCGCGGCGAGGTGCTCGTCGATCCGACCTACGATCACCGCAGCATCGAGCACCCCTCGGTCCGCGTGCCGGTAACGCTGGCCGCCGGTGAGAGCGCGCGCGTCGTCCTCCCCTTCTACCTCCGGGGCGGCAGCTTCCCCACCGTCTTCCTCGCCGAACAAGGCAAGAGCGTCGGTGGCGAAGTCGCGCTGACACAGGCCAACCCGCTCGACTTGGTGCACGAGGTCGTCGAAGTGCAGGGCAACCTCGCGCGCGGCGAGCACTTGATGACGTTGCCGACGCCTGGCGGAGGTGCTCCCGGTACGCCCGGACCGACCTTCGAAGGAGAAATTCCCGGCGCGCCGACGACCTCGAAAACGAGCGCGTATTCGTCGCCGTCGCGGGTGACGACGGTGCAGTTCGCGCGCGAGACGGGCGATCCGATCCTCCCCGATCTCGGCGTCGGTTGGTCGGGCGCCGAGCTCGTCGTCATCCCCAGCGACATCCTCTCGCGACTCACCGGTCGTCAGCACGACGCGCTCGAAGCGTGGGTGCTCTCCGGCGGCACGCTGGCGGTCTCGGTGGTCCGCGAAGAAGATCTCCGCAGCAAGAACCTGCAAGAGTACGTCGGCGAGGCGCGCTCGCTCGGCATCGACTCCGGCAAGCAGACGTTCACCGGCACCTCGCTCACCAAGGCCTCTCTCGCCGGCGGAAGCGACGAGGGCGAGGTCGCGCACTACGGCCTCGGCGACGTCTGGCTCCTCCGCCGCGATCCTTGGGCCCGCACGCCCGATCCGCTCGCCGGCAAAGACATCTACACGCTCTCGGCGCGCGCCCGCGAGAGGCGACGCGAGCTGATCTCGCTCCCCTTCGGCCGCGGCGTGCCTTGGGTCGACGACGACACGGTGCGCTCGTTCATCGATCCGAACCACGCCTTCCGCCCGCCCATCGGCATCGCCGCGGTGCTCGTCGTCCTCTACGCGTTCCTCGTCGGTCCGGTGCTCTTCGCCCGTGCGCGCAAGTCGGGCAAACCGCTCGCCGTCCTCCGCTTCGCGCCGCTCCTCGCGCTCGCGCTCTTCGGCGTCCTCATCGGCCTCGGCAAAATCGGCAAGGGCCTCCGCGGGCGCGTGCGCAAGCTCGAGATGATGGACGTCGCGGGCGGAGCCCAGCGCGGACCGGTGACCGCCTTCCACGCTTTCTACGTCGGCGATCCCGCGCAGGTCGAGCTCACCGCCTCACGCCCCGAGAGCGCCGTCCACCTCGTCGATCCTTTCCAAGACAGCGTGCCGATCGATCTCGATCGCGACGCTATCGCCGTCCGCAGCGTGCGCACGCACCCGTGGCAGACGGTCGTCATCGAGGAAGAGACGACGCGCGATCTCGACGGCGGAACGCTCGTCCTCGAAGGAAGCGGCAACCGCCTCAGCCTCACCAACAAGACCCCGTGGACGCTCGAGCACGTCGTCTTGCACCCCGACTCGGTGATCGCTCCCTCACGCTACTTCCGCACCGTCGCGCCTGGCGCCACCATCGTCGCCCGCGACGGCGTCGAGGTCGAGAGGCGCCTCTTCATCCAGGGTAAGAGCGAAGTGATCAAGCTCGGTGACACCGTCGGCGATCGCAGCAAGTCGATCTTCGGCGCCGTCGAGACGCTCGCCCGCGCCACCTTCATGTTCGGGGGCGGCACTCCGCTCCCGCTCGCCGAACCCTTCGCCACCGGCATCGTCCACCTCGCGGCCAAACCAGAGGCAGGCATCGCCGTCGACGACGACGTCCTCTTCGTCCGCGTCGTCGGCCTCGGGGGCGGCAAGGGCAAGGGCGAGATCGACAATCCGCTGGAAAAGAAGGGGAAGGAGGAGGAGCTGTGATCAACGTGAGGCACCTCACCCACCGCTTCGGCGATCGCACCGTGGTGCGCGACGTCTCCTTCCACGTGCGCAAGGGAGAGATCTTCGGCTTCATCGGCCCCAACGGCGCCGGCAAGACGACGACCATCCGCGTGATGTCGACGCTCCTCGAACCGACCAGCGGGCGCGTCGAAATCGACGGCATCGACGTCGAGGTCGATCCCGAAGCCGTGCGTCGACGCATCGGCTACATGGCCGATCACCCCGGCGTCTACGAGCGCATCTCCGTCGGCGAATACCTCGATTTCTTCGCTGCCGCCTATCGAGTGCCGCTCTCCGAACGCACCTCGACGGTCGCCGCCGTCATCGAGCTCACCGACCTCGGAACGCTCCGCGATCGTCTGGTGGCCGAGCTCTCCAAGGGCATGAAGCAGCGCATCCAACTGGCGCGCACGCTCTTGCACGATCCGAAGGTGCTCATCCTCGACGAGCCGGCGAGCGATCTCGATCCCCGCGCCCGCATCGAGATGCGCGATCTCCTGATGGAGCTGCGCCGGATGGGGAAGACCATCTTCCTCTCGTCGCACATCCTCGCCGAGCTCGCCGACATGTGCACGAGCGTGGGGATCTTGGAAAAAGGGCGTCTCGTCGCCTCGGGACCGGTCGACGCCATCGCCCGCGCCCTCGACGGCGGCGCACCGAAAGCCACGCGACGTCGCGCGCGCATGCGAGTCCTCGGCACCGCGCTCTCGGTGCTCGACCTCCTCGGCGGCAAGGGCGTCGAGGTCGAGATGATTGGCGACGCCGCTGCGGGGCTCTGCTCCATCGCCTACGACGGCGACGATCGCGCCCTCGCCGACCTCGTCAAATCGCTCGTCGACGGCGGCGTGATGTTGGTCGGGGTCGAGCCGGAGAGGAATGAGCTGGAGCGCATCTTCCTCGAGGTCACGCGCGGCGAGGTGCAGTAACCGTCGCGTCTCCGACGGGAATGCGTCGCTCGAAGTCGACCCAAATTCGTGCGTCATGTCGGCAGCTGTACGTCCGGCAGATTGCCGGTCGCTTGTCGTAGATGGTGCACTGACCGTCGCGGTTGTGGACGCATCGGCCGTCGTCTCCGTGGGCGATGCGATAGGGCTTGGCCGTGTCGAACTGCACGCCGTCTTCGACGTCCTCGGCGCTGAGGTAGAAAGGAAATCGACAGCAGCGGCCGCCGCAGATGGGGAGGCGATCGACGCAATCGACGACGGGCAATTCGGTGAGCGTGTACTTGCTCTGCGCGAGTGGCTCGAGGCGGCCGACGAGCGGGAGGTGTCGCCTGGGAATGACGCCGGCGCGTTCGACCGCGCTGGCGACACTTTGCGCGGCCGGGCTTTCGGCGAGCTGTCGCAGGACACGGTCGGCAGCGTCGTCGCTCACGCGGGCTCACGCGGTTGCATCGCGAGGAATGCTCTCTCGTAACGCCGACCCGCGACCGGATCGCTCGAAAGGAGCGAGGCGAAGTGCCGGCTCAATCGAATGTAATCGGGCGTGGTCAGCTGACGCTCTTTCAGCGCCGGACCTGGCGAGCCGTGGGTGAGCACGGCGAGCGTCAACGCCGCCCAGTCCTCGACGGTGAGGGGCGGCAGGGGCGCGAGTCGATCTTGCGCGCGCGCAAAGGCGTCGGAAAAGACCGTGGGAAGCTTCGCCAATTCACGATGCGTCTGCACGTCGAGTGCGATGCGCTGCATCCACGCGAGGGTGATCGGTCCCCACTGTTTGTCGGTCAAGCGGAAGTCGGCGAGCACGTCGCCGAACGGGCGCGTACCTTCGGCGACGACGGCAGAGATGGCAGCGTACTCTTCGAGCGAGACGCCATCGATGCGCTCGACGTCGTCATGTTGCGGCTGCCGCGGTACTTCGTCGGTCATGGTCGAGCTCACCCATTCCGTGCGATGTTGAGGCTCGGATGAGCACCTCCGACGCGGAGCCGATCCATGGTCTCGACATCGTTCGCTATGCCCGCCTTTCGGCGCGATTCGCCGAGGGCGTCGAGCCGCGCGCCAACGTGTTGCGCGAGATCGGCCTCGACGAGATGGATTGGCTGACCGTCGAGCGCGGATGGTTGGTGCGCATCGGATCGGCTGCGATGAAGGGAGACTTGTCGCTTCTGCAGGCGTACGAGCGCACCTACGTCGAGACGCAAGACGCCCTCGGTCCCACCGAGCCGACGCACGGTCTCGCGGAATTCGCTGCGGTGATTCGCGCGCTCTCGAAGGGTGAGGACGCGCGTGACGTCTTTCCTCGTCACGGTCTCACGCTCGCATCGTGCGCACGTCTGCAGCGTGCTTGGGCGAAGCGAATGGCAGCGGATCCACACCTCGCCGACGCCTACCGCGACCTGGTGGAAAAGGAGTGATCGCGGCCTGATCAATTGTCGCTCACCATGGGAACGAGCTCGGCGAGCGGACCCATCGAGGTCAGTTTGATGGTCGAGGCCTTCAGCGCGACGCCGCCTCCGCCGATGCTGATCGAAGAGCCGCCGACCGTGAGAACGATTTCCGCGCCGTTGAAAAGCGCGATGCCGCCAACCGTGATTCGCAGCGTCGATTTCGACTCCAGCGACAGTTGGGCTCCCGCGAGCGCAATCAGCGCTCCACCCACGGTGATTGCTTTGACGCCGCCGACGGTGTCCTCACGTTTGCCACCCGTCATCTTGATCGACGCGGCGCCGACCGTCTCGGCCCGCGCACCCAGCGTGGTGATCGATGCATCCGCTGCGGCGAGCGCGATCGAAGCTGCTCCGATGGTCACCGAGGTGGTGCCGAGCGCGGTCACGCTGACGTCCTTGGCCGCCACTTCGATCGACGACGCGGCGACGGTCTCGGTGAGCGATCCTTGCGTACCGAGCTCGCTCTTGGCAGGCGTGAGAATCGTGTGACCGGCACCGATGGTCTGCGTGCGACTACCGTTGATCGTCTCGGCCTCGGCTGCGGACACGGTCTTGGTGCGTGAAGCGCCGACCGTCCAACTCTGGGCTCCTCCCACCGCAACGTCGGACTTGCTCCCCACCGACACGGTCTGATTGGCACCAATTTGGATCGTCTGGTTGACGTTGACCTGCGACGTCTCGTTGGTCGTGACCTTCTCGTCCTTGTTGTTCGCGGTGTGGACATTCATGTCCTTCTGCGCGCTGACGGCGAACGTTTCGCTTCCCGCACCGTCGTCGGTACGCACCTCGTTGAGACCGCCACCGCCGGGCGTGCTGAACGATCCGAGCGCCGACTGCGTCTTCGCGCCCGGCAGCGATGCAGGCGGCATTTTCTGTGCGTTGTAGAGACGACCAAGGACGTAGGGCTTGTCCGGATCGCCGTCTTCGAAGGCGACGAGCACTTCCCATTGGACGCGAGGGATCGCCACCGAACCGCTCGAGTGCATCTGCCCGACGCGCACCCAGAACGAGCTCTTGTCATCCTGCTTGCCATAGCGATCCCAGACGAACTGGACCTTCACGCGGCCGAACTCGTCGCAGTGGATCTCTTCACCGGCCGGCCCCGTCACCCAAGCGAGCTGCGGACCGGGGACGATTGGCTTTTGCCCTTGCCAGAGAGGCTGGTAGGGCACGTCGGTGCTCAACAACTCGAGTTCGTTCTGATAGCCGTCGGCCTCTTCCCACGCGTGATCGACCGAAACGACGAGCCAGTCTCGCGAGAGCGCCGGGCGGGGCGCGGCGCTGAGGGTGAAGACGTGGCCGGCCGACATCCGCGGCACGCGGCTGTGCGACTTCTGCAACGAGCCACGCGCGACGAAGGCGCCGGCGCGTTGTTTGGCGCGACGCGCACCCTCCGCGGGCTCGACATACCTCCCAGGATAGTCGTAGTGCTCGCGCGCGAGACCGTCCTTGGCCGTCGACTTGGCTTCCAGATCGAGCGATGGCCGTTTGAAATCGTGATCGCGAAAGGTCACCTTGCCGGGATACGCATGGGCACGCTCGGTGAACTGCGTGACCACTTCGCCGCCGACGATTCCGCCTGCGCCCGTGAAGGGGACGTCGACCGGATCGAGCTTGGGGTGCGCTGCCGCATCGTCGGCGAAGACGATCTTCGGCACGTCGTCGACGAGTGCCGGAAAGAAATGGATCCCGTCCTCGGCGAGGATGCGCAGCACGAAGTCGAGCGCACTCTCGTCGAACTGCGTGCAGATGTCTCGTTTGGCATGCGACCCCGTCAACTTCCAAACCTGCATGTCCTCCGGGACACCGCAGGCGACGAGCACCGACTTGGCGATCTCGTCGACTTTTTGATCTTGGAAGAGCTTGCAGTCGCGGGTGTAGCGCAGCATCGCCAGGGACGATTCGAGCGTCACCGTGATGGCGACGCGACCGGCAGCACCGCGGGCACGTTCGCGCACGCGCGTGACGATTCCGGTGAACCGGCGAGCGATCGTCCCGTCGGCGTAGACGAGAATCGCCTCGGCCGTTTGATGCAGGAGCGTGCTCGGATCGGCGAGCGCGGTCGGGTCGTAGAGCAAGTCGACGTCGAAGATCGAGGACGCGGAGATCGATTCGAGCCCATGAACGCGTACTGGACGAAGGACGTCGACGGCCACGCCCGGTACGGCGAAGACGGCGACGATGGCTCGGTGGGAGTCTTGCGGCATCGTCGTCTCAGGGGTTGTGGTGAATCGTGCCGCCGGATTTATGGAAGATCGCCGATGGACTGGCGAGCGTCGGCGCCTTGATCTCGATCGAGCTGCTGGTGATCTTGATCGACGACCCGCCGCAGAGCAGCGAGATCTCGCCGCTCGCTTCGATGGTGATTTTCGGCCCGTTGGCGATGAATGCTCCGCCGACGGTGACGGCGAGCGCGCTGGTGACGTCTTCGGTGAACTTGGCGCCTGCGAGGTAGAGACAAGCTCCGCCCACCGTCTCGGCGACAGCGCCCTTCACGCCCATCGACATGTCGCCGCCGGACATGACGATTCGAGCCGCGCCGACCGTCTCGGAGGCCGCACCGACCACCGTGTCGGACACGTCTTTGCCCGCGAGCGCGATCGATGCTGCGCCGATCGTCGCGGTGAGCGACCCCATGGCCATGCGCGAAACTCCGGCGGCCGAGACCGAGGTCATCGACGCGCCGATGGTCGCCGTGCGCCCTCCGTCGACGCTCATCTTCAATCCACCGACGATGGTCGCGGTGCGCGAAGCGCCAATGGTGTTGCTCAGCGACCCTTTGACGATGAGCGTGCGCTTGGCCGAGACAGTCAACGTCTCGCTGGCACCGATGGAAACGGTCTGATCGGCATCGACTTGCAACGCGTGGTTGGAACCGATGTCGATGTCCTCGTTGGCACCGATTTGATAGGTGTGATTGTTCTTCACCGACACGGCTTTGTCGTTGCCCGTGACGATCTTCGTGTCCTTCGAGCTGTTGATGAAGATCTCTTCGGCGCCGGCTTTGTCCTCGAAGCGCATCTCGTTGACGGAACCCCCTCCCGGGGTCGTCGCCGTCTGCCACGAGGTCCGCGTCTTGTTCGCCGGAAGCGCATAGGGCACCGGATGCTCGGCCTCGTAGAGGTGAGCGTCGACGAAGGGATGGTCGGCGTCGCCTTCCTGATGGGTCACCAAGACCTCCCAGGTGACGCGCGGCATGACCATCGATCCACCGAGCGGCACTTGGCCGACGCGCATGAAGGTCGACGCTTTGTCGTCTTTCTTCCCGATGCGGTCCCAATGGAACTGCGCGCGGACGCGACCCGTGTCGTCGCTGTGGATCTCTTTGCCCGGCGGTCCGGAGACGACGGCTGTTTGCGGTCCTCCGGCGTGCACCGGAGGCCGATGCGCGGTTCGGAACGGTGTCTTGATCGGCACCGCCGCGAATCGGGCGCGAAAGGAAGCCGAATCCGTCGAGTGACGACGATCGTCGAGATCCCATTCGACCTGCGTGCAGAACCAAGGAGCATTGAGCGTGGTCACCACGTGATCGGTGACCTCCAGCTTCCGCCCGACGCGCATGCGCGATCCGTTGGTCTCGCCGAGGAGGCGCTCTCGTCCCGCGCGCAACGCATCGAGACGCACTTTGGCGAGAGCATCACCCCGTGCCTTGACGTCGAATTCGCCCGGAAAATCGCAGGCCTCGAGCGCGCCCTTGTCGACCTTGGACGAAGAGTTGAGCTTCACCGCTGGCGTCTTCGGGTTGTAGTCGACGATGCGCGTCGCATCCGAGGTCAGCGTGTGCGCGTGTTGGAGATGGTCGACGTGCTCTGCGCCCGCGAGGAGTGCGCCGGCGTCGCGGGAGGAAATCGAAGCGCCGCCGGGGAGATCTGCCGCGCTCGTGCTGTCGTCGGCGAAGACGACCTTGGTGGCGGCGTCATCGAGCTCGAACCAGTAGACGATGCCCTCTTGCGCACAGAGCCGAGCGATGAAGGCCCAATCGCTCTCGCGGTACTGTGCGATGTAGGGACACGACGGATAGCTCCCCGAGAGTCTCAGCTCGAAACCACTACTGGCGATGCCCGCGCTCTCGAGCACTTTGCCGATGACGTCGGGCACGGCTTGGTCTTGGAACACGAGCGAGTTCTGTCCGAAGTCGAGCGCGCCGACCTCCGGCGCGAGGTGCACGTCGAAGACGTTGTCGGCCCGCTCGAGCCGCTCGAATGCGGCCGCTGCGACGACTCCGTGAACGGTGACCTTTTCGCCGCTCGGTGGCGTGAGCTCGAGGACGAACGGCTTGCCGATCAGGTCCTTGGGCGCGACGTCGGCGATGAGTCGCCCTCGCACCGCGAGGCGAAAGAGGTCGCTGATCGCGAACCGACCCTCGAGCTGAAACGGCTCGTACGGCGCGCCATCGATGGAGAGCGTGAGTCGACGTTCGGCCATGCATCACCCGATCAAATTGGGAGATCCCGTGAGTTGAATTTCGCCGGAGGCGTCGAGCGAGACGTTGCCGACGAAGGCCACCGAGCCCGGCGTGACGTTGAGGATGCCGCCCGCGCCGAGGAAGTTCGCCATCCCGCCGACGAGGATTTTCACGCTGCTTCCTTTGATGAGGACGTCACCACCGCCGGTGTAGATCGCCGCGCCGCCCACCGTCACTGCCGACGCGCCTTTGACCTTGGTCCCATGGTCCGCCGCCGCGAGATGCAGCGAGACGGCGCCCACCGTGAGGGCCACGGCGCCGTACACCGTCTCCGATGCCTTTCCCGCCGCGAGGATGATCTTCGCCGCACCGATGCTCTCGGTCTTGGCACCGACGCTGGTGAATGAGACGCCGCCGGCTGCCAGCCCGAGCCAAGCCGCCCCGACGGTCAACGTCTGTGAGCCCACCGTGGAGCGCGAGATGTCGTCGCCGGCGACTTGCGTGAAACCTGCGCCGATCGTCTCGGTGTCGCTGCCCTTGATGGTGAGGGTCTCGTCGCCAGTGATCGTCACCGTCTCGGAAGCACCCACGGTCTTGGTACGATTGCCGTCGACCGTGACCGTCGAAGCGGCTCCGATTTTCGTGGTCTGCGCTGCACCGATGGTGAGCTTCTGGCTCGCGCCCACGTGCCCCGTCGAGTCGACGCCGACGGCGAGCTTGGCGTTGACGTCGACCTTCTCGTTCTTGTCGTTGAGGATCGACTCCGACATGTCCTTCGACGCATTGACGAAGTACTCCATGCCACCGGAGCCATCGCTCATGCGAATCTCGTTGGTCTTACCGCCACCAGGACTCGACGCCGTCTGCAGCGAGAGCTTCGAGCCCGCGCCTGGGTAACCGTAGGGCGATGGCTTCGAAGCGTTGTACGTACGCGACACCGCCACGGGCCGATCGGGAAGGCCGTGGATGTGTTGCACCGTCATCTCCCAACCGACGCGCGCGAGGGTGAGCGAGCCGCCGATCGGCAAGTGCACCAGTCGAATCCATGGCGACGACGTGTCGTCGTCCTTTCCCACGCGATCCCAGAAAAACTTGCCCTTGAGCCGACCGAGCTTCTCGGTGTGAATCTCTTCGCCCGACGCGCCCGTGACGACGATCGATTGCGAGCCATGGACCAGCGGCCTCGGCGTCGAGCGTGCTGGACGGTACGGCTGCGTTTTCGGATGGCATTCGAAGTCGTTGCGATAGGTATCCGGCGTGTCTCCGGGCGTGGGCTCACTGGCCCGCACGCGGAACGAGTGACGCACGCGTCGAAGGACGTACTTCTGGTCGAGGCTGGCCTGCGTCGCGTCGGTCAGGTGGAACACGGCGCCAGGCTGGAAGTCGGCACGCACCGAACGACCGAATCCCACGACCTTCCCAGCGGCGAGCTCTTCCGCCCGCAACTTGACGAGCGCCTTTCCCTCGTCCTTGGTGGTGTGTCCGGCCCAAGGCTCGTAGCTCGATCCATTCGGCGGATCGGCGGCTTTGTCCGAGACCTCGAGCTTGATGGTCGGCGTCTCGTAGTTCGAATCGGTGAGCACCGCGAGATCGGTGGTGAGGCGATGCTCGAGCTCGAAGGTGTCGATGCCGTTGCTCGCAGCGCCATCGGTGAGCGGCACGTCGGGGTCGGCGAGGTCGGTGAAGGCGTCGGGAGAATCGACGAAGCGCAGGTGGGTCGCCGAGTCGTCGTCGACCGCCAGATAGAAGATGCCCTCGTCCTCGAGAAGCCGAGAAATGAAGGCGAAATCGCTCTCGCGATATTGCACGCAGTAGTTGCGCTTGCGGAGGGTGCGCGTGAGGTGCCACTGGATGTGATCGCTGGCGATGCTGGCACCGTCGAACACGGCCGCGATGATCTCTTGCGCGGTCTTCTCTTGGAACATGCGAACGTCGAAGCGATGCCCTAGACGAACGACCTCGTGCTGTAGATCGATGAGGGTCAGGTGACGCCCCGAGCGCTCGCCCATCCAGCGGATGTCGGTCACGACGAGATGAAACCAACGCGTGGTCGCCTCTTGATCGTCGAGAAGCTCGAGGAGCACCTCGCCGCCGAGCGCCTTCTCGCCGTCGAAGGGCGCGTCGCTCTGCACCAGAACCTGCGCACGCGTGGGCATCGAGATCGCTTCCTCGACCCATCCTTCGCGGAGATCGGCCCCACCGAGGACGCTCGACGTCAGGCGTGCGATCAAAGGCATGGAGGGCATGGCGTCTCGCAGCTAGGGTAACGGGGAACGCGTAGGGCCGACTTGCTAGAAGTCTGTCGGTGTCGCTGGAGGTCAATCGATGGGTCGCACCAAACAGGGAACGGTTACCAGGCTTCCGCTTCCGTCTTCCGAAGCCGGTTCCGACGGAAGCTCGCCCTCCAGCCTGCGCCAGCGCAAGGATCCACGCGCGGCGGCGCTCATCCTCGCGCGTGTACTTCGCTGCGACGACGGAGAACGCACGGCAGAGCTCGATTTGGGTGGAATCGTCGTCCCCGCACGCCTCGACCCGGTCCTCGACGCAGTCGTCGTCCGCACGGCCATCGAACGCGGGGAGCGACTCCTGGTCGAAGAAGACGCCGACGGCTGGGTGGTGCTGGGGGCTCTGCGGACCAGTGCCACCCCGGGCGTCGATGCGGGCGACGAATACCGCATCGAGGCCAAACGCCTCCGCCTCGAAGGCACCCACGATTTGAAGTTGGTGAGCGGCGCGTCGAGCCTCGTGATGCGGGCCGCCGGCCATCTCGAGCTATTCGCCCAGAACATCACCAGCCGCGCCTCCAGCATCCACAAGATCGTCGGCCGGATGCTTCATCTGAACTGACTACACGACGTTGCGCTCGAAGCGACGAAGCCAGGCCGAGCTCGAATCCGTGCGCCACGGGGCCGGAAATGTAGCGTCCTCGCGAGCTCTCACCCCTCGGAGCGCACGGTCGACGACCGCGTACGGCTCGGGGACCACGAGTCGGTTGAAGTCGCCGGCGACCGGCGCATCCCCAGCCTGGAAAAGCACACCCCCAGGGATCGGTTCGGACTTCACCCCAGGGAGCTGCGTGAGCGTGGGATCGTCGACGTCGAGCTCCTTCCCGAGACCGCGCCCGACGGCCGTGAGCCAACTGACCGTGCGTACCTTTCGCTCCCAGCATGGGTCGAGATCGCAGGTGACGTCGTAGCCGGGATGTCGCTCGGCGTGGGAGAAGAGCTTCTTCATCGCCGCACCGGCGCGCACCGAAGGCACGGAAAAACCAAGGCCGGCGCATCCCCAACGAACGCGCAGCGTCGCACAGAGCTCGAGCATCTTCGCGTGCAACTCGTCGGTGCTCGCTGCGCTCGGGACGGTGACGTGGAGAAAAATCGACGGGGTCCCACGCAGTCCGTCGGTGCGCACTCGGAGGCGGAAGCCGAAAGGCGAGACCACGCTCTTCGCGCCGCCGCGGCATCGCAATTGATGGCCGGTACGCGTCGCCGCGGTTCGCCATGCTGGCGTCAGGTGCGGGGGCAGCTCGGGGTCGAAGAGAAAGGCAATTCCCGCGACGAAGTCACGAAGGCCGTCGTAGGGGCGAGCTGGAGAGAAACCGTCCTCGGCGAGCCGCAGATGGGGCCCGATCCAAGATTCGAGGATCGACGCTGCGTGGTCGAGACGATCCTCGTCGTCGACGACGACCGGCTCGAGCTGGAGCCAGATCGAATGCACCGCGAAGAGCAGCGGAACGCCGGACGGATCGGCGAGCAGAACGTCCTTCGGCGCGTTCATGTGAATCCGAGGACCTCGATCCACTCGTTGTTGAAATCGGGATCGTCGTAGGCTTCGTCACCGCCATGCAGCTCGAGGCCGAGCGCAGGCAGCCCCTCGACGTCGAGACGCCGCTGCGGGTCGATGAGACCGCCGCGCACTTGGAAGTCGATGAAGCGCTGCGTGAGATCGATCGCCGCTTGGGATCGCGGTTTCGACTCGGGAACCCCGCGCACCGAGATGTCCGGGCGACCAAACTGACGCATGCCGCGCGTATGCACCCAATCACCGCTGACGAAGATCGAGACCAGCTCGCCAGCCAGGAGGTCGTGGCGCTTCGCGAAAAGCTCGGTCCACTCGGCGCGAGACCACCACTTGATGGACAATGGATCGAACACCGCGACGCCGCCCGCGATGGCCGCATTGACCAGCGCGATCGTCGAGCGCAAATCGAGAAGATCGGCCCGATCGGCGCAATTGCGTCGGACCTCGACGGCGCGCGTCGCGGCGAGCACGTCGGCATCGATGCCCTGCGGATGATTCCGCAGAACCGCGTCGAAGACGGGTCCCTTGCGAAACGCAGCAGGCGTTCCCTGCGACGCCTCGAGCATGTGGCCCGCGAGGCCGGCCGGGCGAGGACACGTACGTCGATCGACCTGGAGCTCGAACGGCGGCGAGAAGTCTCCGTAGACGAGGAACCAATGGAGATTGAGGGCGCCCGCCGACATGAACAGCGGACGTCTCCAGCTCGCGCGCTCCCGCTTGGTGATCGCAGCCGCCACGGACTTGCTACTTCGCGTTGCGCGCGAGCACTTCCGCGCAACGAGCCGGCGTCATCATCGGGCGCAGATCGGGATCCCAGAGGAGCACCGCGGGCGCGATTTGGCTCGCGTCGATCGCCGTCCATCCCTTCGACTTCGCGACGACGGCAGCCCACGCATCGTCGAGCTTTCCGACGCGCACGAGCGAGCGCGCCGCAGCCAAGGTCTGGTTGAAGTTGAGCAGCTCTCGGGCCGCCGGAAACGCTGCGACGGCCTCGGCGTCGAGATCGGGATCGTTGCTCGCCGAGACGAAGATGCCCACCGGCTTGCCGGCGCTTCGACCGACCTTGACGAGGTACTGTGCGCGACGCTCTTCGGTGGTACCGACGAGACCCGAGAGCACGGGCGCGCCGGCCTTACCTTCGGATTCGAGATACGGACCGAGACTCGCGAAGAGCAGTCCACCGACAGCCTGCTCGGGCAATTTCGAAAGCTGCGCACGGGCATCACTCCAGCGGCCGGTGGCTTCGGCGGCGCGCCAAAGGAGCCCCGCTGCATCACGCTTCATGTTGCCTGCGGAGAGCGCGTCGGGCTGCGCGCAGAGGGGCACGAGCCGGTCGATCACCTTCGACCATTCCCCACGAAATGCGTGAATCTCGGCGAGCGAATAGGCTGCCGATACATCGCCCGCGTCGGCAGCGGTCTCGAGCGTCTGCACGGCATCGCCGATGGCGCCCGCTCGGGCCTGCTCTTGCGCTGCTGCTCGTGCCTCTTCGGAAATCTCGGCCATGGAACCATCCTCCTGTCGAACGGGCGCGCATCATGCGCAACGACAGCGCGCAATTCAACGGCCGACGTTCACTTGAACTTGAGCTCGATCTTGGTCCCCTTGGGGAGATGACCGATCTGACGAGCGATCGAGCCTCGCAACTTCATCGCCTTGATCGCGTCGACCTCGGCGAGATTGGCGACCTCGAACTTGCCACCGAGCGCGAAGAGCTGTCCGGGAAAGAGCCGTTTGCCCGCTGCGATCGGCCCGCGCATCTCTTGCCACTGACGCGCGATGGCTTGTCCGACGAGCGCAGGGTGCTCGGCGAGCATCAGCTTGGCCCAGCCTTCGAGGTCCTTGGCGATCTCGGTGAGCTTGCCCGTCTCGGCGTCCATCGAGAAGACCGAGCCGTCGCGCAGCGCGAAGGGAAAGCCGTAGAGATCTTCGGCGAAGAACAGGCAGCGATCGCCCATCGTGCCGTAGCCGCGGCGCCAAAGCTCCTCGGAGTTCCACTGCTCGAGATCCATCACGCCGGTCTTCTCGGCGGCTGGAAAGACGTGGAGCGCCGACTCGAACGCGTAGAAGCCGTTGCGCTCACGCAGCAGCGCCGCCAACTCCTCGGCCCGATCGCCCGCGAGGCGCAAGACACGCGGGCTGAGCAGCGGCGGCGCATCGACCAGCGAGTTGCTGGCGAGCGAAAGGAGCTGTGCGATCGAGCCGGTGAGCGCCATCTGCGAAAGTTAGAAGAATCCCACGTGGATGGGAATGTTTGGATCGAGGCCACGAAGCTGATTGCCGACCTGCGACCCGATGGAACGGTTGTCGCTGGGGTTGATGGGCCAGACGTGCGCGTTGGCTCCGCCCTCCTTCATCATCGCCATCGGCCACTCGTCGCGATCGAGACCCTTGGAGGTGGGAATGCCCCTCAGCGATTCGCGGCGGTTCGCGTCGGAGTTACCACCCGTGTGGTAGACCTGATTCGGGTTCTGGTTGTGGACTTCCTTGATGTGCTGAACGCACTCGTTGTTCGGATCGTCCTCGAATTCGAGGAGGAAGTACGTCCCTGCAGCCGTCGTGACCAGCGTCCCCCTTACCTCGGCCACGTCTCACCTACTCGTTCGACTTCGAGTCATCCATGAGCCGAGAGAGCTCGCCGCCCTCGGCCTTGGTGTCGCTCGATCCCGACTCCAAGTTGCACATGCCCATGTATTTGTTGCTCATGATGTTCATCATGACGCCCGGGTGAGGGGGCAACGACGAGGCCGACTTGCCTTTCTTGGTCCAGAGAAAGCCGACCGTCGACATCGTCTTGGTGGTCCAGCCACTGCCCATCAGCACCGACGGGCACATGTTGGGATAGGGCATCGGGACGGGCGCGGGAGCCGGTGGCGCGGGCGTCTTGCAGATGTCGAGCGGGCCCATGGACATGGCGACCGTGCCGCTGAGCACGCATGTCACCATTTTGCCTTGATTGAGAATCGGCATGTCGGCGTCCACCGCTGGGTCGTCGTCGGGACGCACGACGTTACGACGAGGGCTCGCGCATTACCATCCGCTGCCTATTGTCGTTGGGCGTCCCGATGAGTTACCTCATGAACCGTGCTGGCCGAAGTCGAGAACCGCACCCGAGGCAAACACGTCGCCCTACCGACGTCGGACAAGCACGGTCGCGATTTTTACGCGATTGTCCTCAAATATACGGCCAAAATCGTTTCGGTGCGCGGCGTCGAGATGCTCGACGACGGCCCCCTTCCCTACCTCGTCGACGAGTGTCATGGCGAGGATGGGAAGGGCAGCATCCGCAAACCATCCGACCTCTGTGAGTTCAAGCCCGGCACCGATGTCATCTTGTTGGGACACGCGCACCCTCCTTCATTGCGACAGGTCAATTCGGTCGACGTATCCCTGAGGGTGGGTCCAATTCAAAAAACCGTTCGGGCCTTCGGATTGCGGGCATGGCGGTTGGCAACCTTCGGTGGGCTCTCGGCGGGTACGGCGCGGCCGATCGTCGAACCCGTTCCGCTCGTCTACGAGCTTGCGTGGGGCGGCATGGATTTGTCCGATCCGAGCAAGCCCATCGGCGAACCTCGCAACTACGTCGGGCGTGGAGTGGTGCGTGATCCGAAGGCGCACGTCGACATGCCGGCGACGCAGCTCGAAGACCCTTCGGGCGCGCGGATTCCCGCCTGTTTCGGCGCAATCCATCGTCACTGGCAGCCACGCATGCAGTACGCGGGCACCTACGACGCAGCGTGGATGGAGGCGAAGATGCCGCTCTTGCCCGACGACTTCGACGTCCGCTACCACGTGACGGTTCCCACCGATCAGTGGTCGCCGACGCCGCTCTTCATCGACGAACCGATCGAGATCGTCGGCGCCACCGAAGAGGGTGTCTTGCGCGCGCAGATGCCACGCCTCTCGCCACGCTTCTTCGCGACCATCGAGGGCGCACGCACCGAGTACCCGACCCACCTCGACACACTCCTCATCGACGCCGACTCGCGGACGATCGAGGCCACCTTCCGCGCGGCCATCCCCCTGCCGCGCAAGTTGCAATTGATCGAGGAGATGGAGATCCGCGACGAGGAGCTCCCCGCGTGAGCGTCGAGGCCTTCGTCACCGGCGTCGGCGCACGCGCCTGTTCGGGCCTCACGGCATTGCAGGTCACGATGATGACCCGTGCGCGCAAGAGCTTTCCGCGGGCCTCGCACTTGCGCGATCGGGAAGGCGACTCCATCGGCATGTGCCGCCTGCCTTCGATCGGCGATCAAGTGCACGGCTTTCGGCGCTTCGTCTCGCTGGGCGCGCCGGCCCTCGCGCAGGCCGCGCAACCGTGGATGTCCGCACGCATCGCGCGCCGCGAGCCCATCGACGCGCTGCCCCTCGTCCTCGCCCTGCCGAAGACCACGAGGCCCGGCTACGACCCCGATCTCACCACGCGGCTGCTCGATCAATTGATCGAACGTTCGGGAATCGAGCTCGATCGACAGCGTTCGCTGCTCGTTCACCGATGTCGGGCCGGTGGCGTGGCGGCCTTCGCCACTGCGTGCGAGCTGATCGAGCGCGGCGCCGACGCGGTGCTCGTCGGTGGCATCGACTCCCACTACGATCCCGAGGTCCTCGAGTGGCTCGATCGCGAGCTGCGACTGCACGGCTCCTCGACCGAGAACGGCTTCATCCCCGGCGAGGGCGCCGCCTTTCTCATGCTCACTTCCCGGCGAGGCGCCGCGTCCGTGCCCCGTTTCGCACGCATCGCGGGCATCGGTCTCGCGCGCGAGCCTCATCCCTATGGCGACGCCGAGCCCAACCGAGCCGAGGGAATGAGCGCGGCCATCCGCGCAGCGACGACGAGTGCCTTCGGCGACGTCGAGCGTCCCATCGAATGGGCGCTCACCGACGTGACCAACGAACGGCATCGTGTCCAAGAGTGGTCGATGGCGGCGTCCCGCAGATATCGCTCGTTCATCCCCGACCTGCCGCACGAGCAGCCGCTCCTCGAGCTCGGCGATCTCGGCGCCGCGAGCGCGGCGATGTTGGCGACCATCGCCTGCGTGAGGTGGCAGACCCAGTGTGGTCGCGGTGACGTGGCGATCGTCGCCGCGCATTCGGACGACGAAGAGCGTGGCGCGTTGGTGCTCACCCAGGAGCGCGCATCATGACCACCGACACACGCTCACTCGGCCGAGCCGCGCTGCGCGAGATCGAGGCGGCGGCCGACGCGATTCCCGACATCGAAGAAAAGATCGATCGCATCGGCATCGGGGTCCGCCTCCATCACGTCATCGAACGCGTCTACGTCGTGCTCGACCGCGACGTCGACGATCCTGCGCACGCGGACGGCTTGTCGCTCGCACTCAAGGGTGTGATCGAGGTCCGAGCGCTCTGTGCGCGGGCGTCGGGCGAGACGCCGAGCTCGCCCCTTGGCCGGACGTTGATCGCGCTCGACGTCGCCCAAAGGCATCTCGAGGTCGCTGGCGAAGCTGCGGCCCGACTCCAGCTCACCCTGCGCAACTTCGGCAAGCGCACCGTCGCCCCGGCGCAGAAGCCGTTCCACGCGAGCTTGGGCACGCCGCATCTGCAAGCGATCGCGCGCGGGCGCGTGCAGCCACCGTTGAACATCGCCAAGGCGAGCGAGCCGCCACCTGCGCCAAGGCCGCCCCCGAAGATCGTCAAGCCGCGCAATTTGGACGAGCTCCGAGCGTTTCAACTCGAAGCCGCGAGCGGTGCGCTCCTCGCGAGGATCGAGCGCGACGAGCCGAAAGAGGAAGAACCGCCGCCGCCGCCGCCCGCACGAATTTTCGCCTACGAGCCGGCGGTCGACGAAGGGGAGATGCAACGCAATCTCGCGCGCGACTGCCTCGAGGACATGTCGAGCTTGGCCTTCTTGCGCAAACCGATCGCCTCCGAGAGCTGGCTCGATCAAGGGCCCTTCGAGCAACGTCTGCTCGACAATCTCGACGCGTTTGCCTCGTTCGGTGGTGTCGGGCTCCCCATCGTCAGCGGATTCCACGCCGAGTCCGAAGTCCCCGATTCCGGGCGAGCGTTCGCCTGTGGGCTCGCGCTCGCGTCGATCGAAGGCAACGATACCGTTGCCTTGGCAATCGCCCTGATGGTTCGTGCGCCTGCGCCCGAGGTCGCCGGCTTCGCCGAGGCCTTCATGCTCGCCCCGAATCCGGTGATCGACGAGGCGCTGGTCGATCTGCTCGCTCACGCGCGCAGCGAGGTCGCCGCCGCAGCGGTCGATGCACTCGCCCGTCGCGCGACACTCCCGAGCGCCGCCATTGCGCCGCTACTCGCGCGACGCGAACCGGACGTGCGCCTCGCGCTGACCCGAGCGCTCGGCGAGATCGGTGATCGCGAGACGGCAAAGGCCGCGCTCGAGACCATCTCCCGCGAGCTCCATGGCGACGCTTCCATCGAGCTCTTCGCCGCCACAGCCGAAGCTCATCTGCGGCGTGGGCAGGGTGAGATGCGCGAGCGTCTGCACGCTTTTCTCGCGGACAGCCCTCGCGATCCGCGCGCGGCCGTCGCCAGCTGGCTCTTGGCCCTCGTGGCTCGGCCCGATCAGATCGAGCTCCTGCTCGGGCTCGCCGCCGCGCCGACGCTCCCTTGGGTACGAGGACTCGGCCGTTTCGGGCACGTCGATGCGATCGCGCCGCTGATCCAGCTCCTGCACGGCGACGACGAGTCGCTCCGCGAAGAAGCTGCCATTTCCCTCGATCGCATCACCGGCGCCATGCTGCGCACCACCGCCGAAGTGCCTTGGCAGGTCACCCTTCCGGACGACGTCGATCTCGAAATCATCGGCGCCGGACCGATCCCCGGACGCACCGTCGAGAAGGTCGTCGACGATCCCGCGGTGTGGACCGCGTGGTGGCAGACGAACGCGCAGAACTTCGATCCCTCGATCAAATGGCGCGGCGGGCAACCCTTCCGGCCGACGCACATCCTCGACGAGCTGGTGGCGAAGGCCACGCCGCCACCACGTCGATTCGACGCCGCGTTGGAGCTCGCGCTCGCTCTCGGCGAGGGGCACGAAGTCGCGCCCGACGATTGGGTCGCGCGTCAAAAAGTTCGGCTCGGCGAGCTCCGCGCGCGCGTCGTCGGACTCTCGAACAACGCCGGCAATTGGTGGTTCGCGGGGGCCGGCGCAGCCGCGTCGCGGCGAGTCGTCGGGGACTCGGCGTCGCGCTCGCTCTCCGGACCTGCCTCGGGACCGCCGCCGCTCGGGTCCGGCCGCCCGGGCGCGCTTCCCGCAATGGCCGCGATGCCGCGCATCGAGCACTCTTTCTTCACCGGTGACTCGACGACGACCTTTCGCGCCATCCGGCCTTCCGAAAAGCCATCGCCGAGGATCGACTCGTCGATGCCCCCGAGCGTCGCGCCGGGCACGGAGCAGCTGCGCATCGCCGCGCCGTCCTCGCTCTTCGCCGGTGATCCGACGTCGGCATTCACCCTCCTCGAATACGCGATGCTGGCGGCACAGCTGCAACTCAAGCCCGAGGAGGCCGACCGCACCTTCGCCAAATTCGGTCTGGCCGATCCTGCACGCCGGGCGGCCGTCGATGCCGCCTGGAATGCGCGCTTGCAACGAGACCCCGAGGAGCTCGACGAATACCGACGACTCTACGAACGCGCGTTGAGAAGCTCGCAGACCCGCGTCGATCTCAAGAATCGTCTGTAACGCCGTCCCCGCTCCGAAGACGAAATGACCACGAGATGAGCCACATCGTCCGCAAGCCCGATTGGGCCGTCGTCGACCTCGACACGGTGGGCGGCCGCGTCTTCTGTCAGCAGCGCTGGCAATACGAGTGGCTCGTCGTCCCACCGGCGCGCGGCTGGACGTACGCGGAGCGGCGCGCTTTTCATCACGCGCTCGACAGTCAGGTGTGGGGAATCTGGTCGAACCGGATTCTTCTGCGCACCGAGGGCACGAACGACTTCTGCCGCACCCATCCGACGGTCGAGGTCGAGTTCGACATCCGTTGGGTCTTGTCGAATCCACATTGGAGCGTCGACGTCCGGAAGATGCCGCCGGGCAGCAATCCGACGACGTTCATCAGCAACGTCGAACCGAGCAAAGGCCAAATCCACCTCGACACCGCGGACCTCGCTTCCTATCGACCGCAGAACGCCGCTGGCGAACGGCGCACCTTTCGCGCCCTGCCGCACGAGTTCGGTCACACGATGGAGAACCCCGACGAGTACGTCGCGCGGAGCCCTCACCTCGTCGACACCGACAGCATCATGAACATCGGTCGGCAGATCCGCGAGCGTCACGTGCGCCTGCTCCTCGCCGAGCTCGATCGAATGATCGACCACTGCCGTTTCACCTTCGGCGGACCAGCGGTGCGCCGGATTTCGCGAGGCCCGAAGGTCGACGCCCGATCTTCTTCGTCGAGCGCGGCTTCGCTCTCTCCCGCCGCGTCCAAGAGTCCACCGCCGCCCGACGACACCGCCGACGACAGTCGCACCTGGTTCGAGGTGAAGGTCCTCGACGAGGTCGGCGAACCGGTGGCCGGCTTGGACGTGACGTTTGCCGTCGGCGCCAACGCGAAGGCGACGACCGGCGGGAACGGCGTCGCACGTGTCGCCGACGTGAAGACCTCTTCTTCCTTCGGTTCGATGACGGTGACGAGTGCCGCGCGCGCGAAGGAGATCCTCGCGCCCAGATGGACGACCGCGCGCGACCAGAAGCTCACCGAAGGCGCGATCGTGCGCCCCGTCGGCACGAGCATCGACAGCGTCCCCGTCGAGGCCGAGAAGACCATCGTCGTCCACCTCGTCCCACCCACGCAGGACTGGATCGAGATCGAGGTCTTCGATGGCGACGACAAACCGATCGTCAACCAACCCTTCCTGCTCGTGCTCTCCGACGGCTCGGAGCGGCGCGGCAGCACCGACGACGTTGGGCTCATCCGGGTGACGCAGATTCCCAGCGGCCCCTGCAAGGTCAACTTCCCCGAGATCGAGAAGTACGCGAAGCAATGAGCTGCAGCGGTGAGTCCAAAGGAGCGGTGTGATGGCGGACGTGCGCGTCCTGTTTCGATTGACTCAGCTTGGGGCCGATGGGCTCGAGGTCGCCGATCAGCTCGCGACCAACACGCGGCATCGGGTCACGATCGACTGGTTCAAGGCAGCCGTGCTGATCGAGCTCGAGGATGGCCACTTTCGCACTGCGAGCAACGTCCTGCTCCCCGAGCACGCCGAGCCATCGAGCCGCAACACCCCTGGCAGTCGCTCGGGAGCGGGCGTAATCGCCGCTGCGCTGCGCTTCGCCAAGGAGCATCCCGACCGAAAGATCCTCGTCGCCGGACACACCGACACTGCCGGCGCCAAGGACTACAACCAGAGCCTTTCCGAGCGCCGCGGCGCGTGCGCAAAGGCGTGCATGATCGGCGACAAGAAGGCCTTCGTCGATCTCTGTCAG
>JANYDK010000061.1 GCA_025363655.1 Deltaproteobacteria bacterium
ATCGGCTTGGTGCAGATCGATGAGGCGGCCGGCAACCTCGACCGAGCTGCCTCCATCGCCGCCGCAGGTTGGGCCCGACGCCAAGGCTGTCGCGGACGCCGCGCCGAGCATCCACGTAACGCTTCCCTCCGGCATGCTCACGGCAAAGAAGCCCGCCTTCGTGCCAGTCGCGAACGTCGTCGGCTGACCGCGACCGAGCGGCGCAGGAAACATGAGGTTGGTGGGGCCCACCGGGACCGTCACCGAAGCCGCGCCGGCATTGTCGTAGGAGAAGACCGCGTGACGTTCCCCGTTGCCGTCCGTCGCCGTACACACGAAGCGCGGCGTCAGCTGGGTCGCATCGGACGACGGCAGCGCGCACGACGTCCGAATCCGTGGGTCGTGCGCGACTCGGCCGCCACAACCCCCGCTGGCTATCAGCACCACGACGACTGTCAGAAGTATCGAGAAGGCTCGGTCTCGGATCCCGACCGTGAAGCGCGGTTTCGCCCGTCGAACGTCGATCGCCATCTCGAGTCGCTCCTTGCCTGACGCAGAGTCGGCAACGTCGACTTCTCCACTGAGATGGAACTACGTCAAGCCGACGAACTACACCCTTAGGGGTGATCAATTTCCATCGAGAGCGGCAAGAACTCATGCATCTCAAGCGCCTCGCGGCGTCATTTCGAGAATGCAAGTGACCGACGATCGTCGGGCTCATCGACGCGAAAACGCCTCGGAAATTGTCGACGAGCAAAGTCACTCATACATCGCGCAGGCGTGGCGACTCTACCCGCGGGGATATCGTCGAAATCACATCCCTCGCCGTGCGCCGAGGCTGCCGGCACGTCTCACCACCTCGGCGCTCCACCGGAAGGCTGCCGGCACCTCCAAGTGCGACACGGGCTCCCAGTCCGAGGCTCCCGGCAGCCTCCAACCACGCGACACCACTCGATCCGAGGCTGCCCGAGCCTCCCGACGCTCCTGCGATCCCGATCCGAGGCTGCCGGCAGCCTCTCAGTACGTCCAGCGACGACCGCGTGCAGTGCGCGGAAATGCGGCGCTCGGCGCTTGCTCGCGAGGCGCGGGCACACCGGGCGCGGCCGGGCGTTGCGGCGCGTGCGTGGAGGCGACGACGTGATCGCGCGGGGCATCGGTGCGCGCCGATTCGACGCGCGGTGCTTGATGTCGAGGCATCGAGTCGGCCGAATGACCATGGCTGCGCTGCCCCTGTCCTTGGGGGCGTCCACGGTGCTGCGGCCGCGGTCCTCGCTCGTCGTCGCGACGCGGCGGCGGCACCGTCATCGGCCGACGGTGACCGTGACGCGGCTGCAGATCGGTCATCGGCGGCTGCGGCAGACGCGACGCATAGGGATGACTCTCGACGCGCATGATGTGCTGCTGGATGAGCCGCTCGATGTCGACGAGGTACGGCCGCTCTTCTTGCTCGCAGAACGAAAACGCGATGCCCTCGGCCCCCGCGCGCGCGGTGCGACCGATGCGGTGCACGTAGCTCTCGGCGACGTTGGGGAGATCGAAGTTGATGACGTGACTGACGCCGTCGATGTCGATGCCGCGCGCCGCGATGTCGGTGGCGACGAGGACGCGGCTCGTCCCCGATTTGAAATTGGCGAGCGCGCGCTCACGAGCGCCTTGCGATTTGTTGCCGTGAATCGCCTCGGCGCGAATGCGGGCCTTCACCAGGTGCTCGGCGACGCGATTGGCCGCGTGCTTCGTGCGCGTGAAGACGAGCGCGCGGGTGATGCTCTGATCTTTCATCAGCGCCTCGAGGAGCGCGCGCTTGTCGCCGCGTTCGACGAAATAGAGGCTCTGTTCGATTTTCTCGGCGGTCGACGCGACCGGCGTGACCGCGACCTCGACCGGCGTCGTCAAGATGGTGGCCGCCAGCTGACGAATGTCCGAGGGCATCGTCGCGCTGAAAAACAGGCTCTGCCGCTTCGGAGGGAGCCGAGCGATGACGCGTTTGACGTCGTGGATGAACCCCATGTCGAGCATGCGGTCGGCCTCGTCGAGGACGAAGATCTCCAGCGTCTGGAGGTGGATGAGGCCCTGCCCCATCATGTCGATCAAGCGACCGGGCGTGGCGACGATGATGTCGACACCGCGGCGCACGGCCTTGGTCTGCGAGTCCTGCCCGACGCCGCCGAAGATGACGGTGCTGGTGAAGGGGAGGTAGCGACCGTAGTTCTGGAAGCTCTCGCCGATTTGCGCGGCGAGCTCACGCGTCGGCGAAAGCACGAGCACGCGCGGTGCACCGGGGCGACCGACCTGCTTCTGCTGCGACAGACGCTGGAGGATGGGGAGCGCGAAGGCCGCCGTCTTGCCGGTGCCGGTCTGCGCGCAACCGAGCAAGTCTTTGCCGGCGAGCACGTGCGGAATCGCCTGGCCCTGAATCGGCGTCGGGGTCGTGTAGCCCTCTTGGGCGACGGCGCGACGGAGCTGCTCGATGAGGCCGAGGTTGTCGAAGTGGAGTTCGTCGGGGGGAGTTTGCGTGGACATCTAGCGTTCGACTTCTGTTTCCCCGAGATCGGGGCGCTGCGTGGTTGGGTGCGGGTTGTGAGTCACGAATCGCCGGAGGGGAAGCCCCCGGCCCCGACGTCGATCACGATCTTCCCCACCGTGCGCCCGGTCATGCTTCGTTCCCAGGCCTTCTTCAGGTCTTCGAGCGCGAAGTGACTGTCGATGATCACGCGCAGCGCGCGGCGTGCATAGAGCTCGTCGAGCCACTGCAAATCGACGGCGCGGCTCTTGAGCAGCACCGGTCGTACCTTTTTGTCGGTGAGCGGATTGAGCATGCTCCGCGCGAACACCGCCGCTCCCGGAAGACACGACGCGTAGCGCCCGCCCGGCCCGAGCAGCGGAAGGAAGGGCGAGGAGTCACCGGCGACGCAATCGAGCACGACGTCGAAGGGAGCTTGTCCTCGGTAAGGATCGGGCTGCGTGTAGTCGATGACCTCGTGGGCACCGAGCTCACGAACCAGCGCGACGTTGCGCGTGCTGCAGACGCCGACCACCGTCGTTCCCATGGCGCGCGCGATCTGCACCGCGAGGTGCCCAACGCCGCCCGAAGCTCCCACCACGAGAACGCGTTCCTTCGCGTTTTCCAGCGGAATCTTCGCTTGATCGCGCAAGCCCTGCAGCGCGGTCATGCCCGCGAGCGGAAGGCCGGCAGCGACGTCGAAGTCCATCCCTTCGGGCATCTTCGCGGCGACGTCGACGCCGATGAGCGCAAGGTCGGCGCTCGCGCCACCTGCGTGCTCACCGATGCGCGCATGCACCCGATCGCCGATCGCGAAGTCGGCGACGCCAGCTCCCAGCTCGACGACCTCACCAGCGAGGTCGTAGCCAGGTACGAGCGGAAAACACGCGGGCATGATGACCCGCAACGCACCGGTCGCGCGCTTCCAATCGACTGGATTGACGCTGCTCCGCACGACGCGGACGAGCAGCTGGCCCTCCGCCGGCGAGGGCTTCGGGACCTCGGCGAGCTCGAGGACTTCGGGCCCGCCGTACGATCGATAGGTCATCGCGCGCATGTCGTCGCGGTAGACCGGCAGGCCCACCGCGACAATGCACGCGCCTACTCCTGCACCTCGACGTCGGCCGCCGGAAGCGTGCGGTACGTGTTGTCGATGCGGGTCATCAGGTCTTGGAAGTAGTTGTCGATTTGCGGGCCGCCGGGGCGGACGCTGTTGACGTAGAAGGTGCCGTTGACGCACTCGCGACCGGCGCCGCTGCCGCGACAACGACCGTCGACGAAGACCATGATCATCTTCTGCAAGCGCGTCGCGCGCGACGAGAGGCCTTGGCCCATCAGCGGCGAGACGAGCAAGACGAGCGCCTTCAAGTCTTCGGGCGTCTGCCCGTAGCCGTGGAGGAAGTAGACGACCGGATACTTCTTGTCCTTGTTCTCGGGCGCCCAATAGCCGGGCGGAACGATGACCGTCGTCGGCCCCGTGCGACCGTCTTTGGCGCTGAAATCGAAGGTGCACGCCATGCGGTTGCCCTTGCACGGATCGGGATCTTCGACCTCCGGCGGATCTTCCGCGTAGGCAGTGTCGGCGTCGGGCCAACGTGAGCCGATGTAGAAGAGCGCGGTCTCGATGCGACGCGCGACTTGATCGGCATACCCGACGTGCTGGCCGTCGCCCTTCTCGATCAGGCGCCGCGATGCGTCCATATTTCCATAACGCATGTATGTGGTCTTCGGCAGCGCGCTCCAGTCGACCGTCTTCTGATCGAAGAGATCGTTGTCGGTCGCCGAGACGTTCGGCAGATAGAGCCAATCGTTGAAGTAGAAGAGCGGCCGATTGCGCGCGGCGAAACCGCCCGAATAGTGGTTGCCGACTTCACCCCAGTTGAAGATGTCGCGGATGCCGCCGTCGCTGAAGTAGTCGACGTCGGCGAGCGCTTCGTCGGTCCACGCACCACCGGGAGGAGCGCCGCTCCAACCGAGGAGCTGCGCGCGTCCATCGCGCTTGAGGAAGGTCTCGAGGCCGGTGCTCATGGTGAACTTGCCGTCACCTTCCCCGAAGTCGAACTTGCACGTCCCCGGCGTCGGACAAGGCACGCCGTCCATGCCGAAGTCGTCGTACTTCTCCTTGTCCTCGTGGTGATGGTTCCCCTCGGTGCCGAGCGGGTTGTATTGGAAGTCGTAGTCGTCACCGACCGGGTCGAGGTTGGCGACCGCGTCGTAGCCAGCTTCGTCCTTGCTCGCGACGTTGTCCTCGCCGAGGTCGTCCCACGGCTCGTGCGCCTGCGCGATGACCGGCTCACCCTCGTCGCGCGCGCCGTTCTTGTTGAGGTCGACGGCCGTCGTCACCTCCACCGGCTCGGTGCCACCGGGCACCCATTCGCAGGCAAAACCAGGCTTGTTCGCGCCGTCGCAGTACTTGATGACGGGGAGCGCGCCGTCGGGGTTGTAGTCCTTGTCGTAGTAGCCGGTGGCCGCGATCGTCGACTTGGTCGGGTCGTTGCAATAGTCGACCTTGTTGGTGTCGAAGCTCTCGGGCGGATCGATGCCGGCGGCGACGTGCGACCACTTGGTGTTGGTGCTCGCCGGATCGCCCCACATCGAGGCGACGTCGCGGAAGATCTCGACGTACTCCGAGCGCGGGAAGGTGCCTCCCGTGCCGCTGACGTCGTTCATGTGCCACCAGTGCTCGTAGCTCTGGGTGTGCTCGAAGATTTCGGTCGGCTCGCCGACGTCGGCGTGACACGGCGTGGTCGGGATCGGATCGCCCGCCTTGCGCTTGCAGAACCCGCCGAAGTGGTAGTTCTGGAAGTACCAAAGGAACCACGTCGCATCCATCGGACCGCCGAGCGGCGCGATGACGTCGAAGAGATCGTGGTGGTTCATACCGAACATCGAGGCGCCCATGCCGCCCATCGAGAAGCCGAAGACGGCGCGGTGCTTGAGGTGACGAATGCGCTTCTTCGTCCCTGCGTCTTGCGCGACGAGGAGCTGATAGGTGCCGAGCCGGCGCGCCTCGAAGCGAAAGACCCAACCCGTACCGCGCTGCTCGAAGCGCGGGTTGGTGACGGCGACGAAGCGCGGGGTCTTCAGCGACGGCGAGGTGTACTGCACGCGCATGTGCTGGAGCTTGGCAGTCGGCGGCGCGATCGCCGGGTTGACCGGGAGCTCGAAGACGATTTCGCGGAGGAAGCGCTTCTCGGCGGGGCCGAAGGTGATCGCCGGGCCGAGCGCGATCATCCCCGAAGGCGCCGCCGCGGCATTGCACGCGATGGTCGCGTCGAAGGGATCGACCACCGACGGCTTCTCCAGCGGATCGATCGACGTCGGATCGAACGCGGCGCCCGCTTGCACGGCCATCGTCGCCCCGTACGCGGTGATCGCCTTGCCCGGACCGACGTTGGCCTTGCCCGGATCGCCGGTGCAGGCGACGGGATCTTTCGCGCGGACGTCGACGTCGAGCGTGGCGTTGGAGATGCCGAACTTGACGGCGATTTTCGCGTGGCCGACGGAGACGCCGGTGATCTTCACCTTCTGTTCGGCCGAGCAGTTGTCGGGCGTGAAGGTGGTCTCGGCCTTGGCGACGTTGGGCGCGTCGGGCACCAGCGGGATGTTCTGCGGCGTGCAGACGTCGGGCTCGACGTAGACGCGAACCTCTTTCGACTCACCGGGCGCGACGACGATCGACGTCGGCGTGAAGCGGATGATCTTCTTCTCGTCGGTCGCCTCGACGCAGAGCGGATCGACTTTGCACGTCGACGTCGGGCCGCCGTCGGGGTTCGGCGTGTCGGCGGTCGAGCTCGATTTGCAGGCCGCGGGGCCGAGGGCAGCGAGAAAAGAAAGAACGCACACGGAGCGCAGACGACGACCGAACATGTGACCTCCAACGACCAAGCGATGAGCAATGAGCGAAGAGCGAAGAGCGAAGAGAGCGACGCTCTCGTCCGGTGCCCCGCGGACGAGCGAGCGCGTCAGTTGGATAGTAGCGTGATACGACGGTCGAGCGATGCGACGGCGGGTGCTCGGGATGCTCTTCCTGGTGACCGGCATGCTCGCAGGGACGGAGTCCGCCAGGGCCGAGGAGGCCACGGAGAAACCGGACGACGATGACCCGTCGCGTTGGCTGAAGGAGCTCGACGTCACCGCCGGCTCGCTCGAGGCCGATTTGAAGCTGCGCGAGCTCGAGCTCCGCGACGGCGTGCGCGTACGACTTTCACCCTACTATCTTCGATCGGAACGCATTCATCTCTCGCTGACGCCGTGGGGTGTCCGGGTGGTGGGCGACGGCGTGCTCACCTTCTGTCCTTGCGACGATCCACCGCTCTCGATCGGCTTCTCCGGTGGGTATGCGGGGCCCCCCGACGAGCTGATCGTCGAAGATCCGACGCTCCGCGTCTTCGGCCTCCCGGTCTTCTGGCTCCCCTATCTCTGGCTTCGAAGCCCACGAAAAATCGGCCTGACGATGCCGACGGTGTCGTTCCGCGGCGCCGACGGGCTCTTCCTCGGGCAAGGGCTGCACCTGCCGATCGGCGCCGGGATGGAGCTGGCGGTCGGCGCCTACACGCGTGGAGGATTCGCCTCGACCCTCGACTTCGCGACCACGCGCACCCTCACGCTGATGCGCTTCGACTTCCGCAGCGCGCCGGCGGTCGGTGCGCGCGACGATCTTCCGAGCGGGGTCGGGCTCTCGATCGATGCGCATGGTGACGTCGGTGACCTCGGGAACGAGAAGGGTGCGCACGCTCCCTCACTGACGTGGGATGTCGATGCCATCCGCGGCGCACGTGGACTGCGCACCACGCTCGAGCTCGAGCCGCTCGCGCGTCCGTACGATCGCGCTTCGGCGCTGGCGCGGCTCGGTCCGCTCGCGCTCGGGGTCGACGTGCTCGATCGACGCGGCGAAGCGCTCGACAGCTATTCGTTCGCGCATCCCTACGCCGGGCTCGCCTTTGGCGGAGGCCTCGGAACGATCGGCGCTGCGACCTTCACCTCCTTCGTCGGCCCACGAATCGTGCGGTTTCGTCGCGCCGATTGGATCTCCGACGTCGGGCTCGGCGTCGAGCTCGGGACGCCGTTCGGCGTCTTCCTCACGCACGCGACCACGCAAGTCGACGCGCGCGGCGCCCACTCCGGCGGCGGACCTTCGACCCCCGAGGCGGGCGATGGACGCGGCGCGGCGGTGGTCGCCGAGGGAAAGCTCGAGCTCTCGTTGCCCCTCGCCCGTCGGCTCTCCCTCGTGCGCGCGGCCGGTGGACCTCCGGTCTTGCACATCATCGAACCGCTCCTGCGTTTCTCCGGCGTCGCCGTCCGTGGAGGCGGTGATCGGGAAGCGCTGGCAGGCTTCATCGGCACGCCGCTCCTCCTCTCGACTCCCTCCGCGCGCGATGCACCTGGCGCGCTCGATGGCGCTCCGCTCGACGCGACGACTGCCATCGCCGGCCTCGCGGCACTCGGCGCACGTTCGTCGATCGGCGCGATGAGCGGTGGCATCGCGCCCGGCACCGATCCCTGGATCGGCAAGTTGACCGCCGAGCTCTCCCTCGGCGTCCTCGCCCAGCCGACGCATCGAGACGCAGCTTTTTCAGGCGATTTGCGCTTCGACACGCGCACCACGTCGGGCAGCGGCATCCACACCGCGCTCTCCGGCGCGCTCGCTCGCTCGATGGTCAGCGGCGACGATCGCACCCTCGGCTGGCTCGCGCTCGGTCGCTTTCGTTGGGACACCTCGCGCGAAGGTCTTCGTCTCGAGCTGCGCAGCGCGCTCCGCGGCGAGCTCCCCGTCCTCGGCGCGTGGGCCCTCCTCGGCGCCGATGCCGCGCCACGTCTGGCGACGATCACCGGTCTCTACACGCCGGGAACGACGGCCGGCATCGGCGCTGGCTTCCCCATCGGTCTCGGCATGCGACTCGGTGGCGACGTCGACGCCTATGCCGATCGCTTCCGCGGCCTCTTCGAAAAGGGCGAGCCACGCCTCCTCGACGTGCACGGCACCTTTCGCTACCGCCATCCCTGCGGGTGCTTCCGCTTCGGCCTCCGCGGCGGGCATGTCGTCGGCCGCGAAGGCATCGACGTCTTCGCCAACTTGGAGCTGGCACAGGTGGGCGTGAACGACCCTCGCGATTGGTGACCCATGCATGAGACAAATTCATGCATCGGCACCCCCTACCTCAACAAATGTTTGGCGACTCTCTCCGTCGCGGTCCGCGGCAACGCGTCGCGTACGTGCATCGCCATCGGCACCTTGAAGTCGGCCAGCCGCTCCTTCGCCCACGACGTCAGCGCCGCGAGATCGAGGCTCGTTCCGGCCTCGGGCACGACGTAGGCGACGATGTCCTCCTCGCCGAGATCACTGGGGACGCCGATCACCGCGGCTTCGCGGACGCCGGGGAAGCTCGCGAGCACGCCTTCGATTTCGGCGGCGGTGACGTTCTCTCCGCGACGACGAATCACGTCTTTTTTGCGGGAAATGAAGGTGAAGAAGCCGTCTTGGTCGCGGCGCACCAAGTCGCCGGTGTGAAGGAAGCCGCCTTCGAGCGCGACCTTCGTCTGCGCCTCGTCGCGGAAGTAGCCGACCATCGTGCCGGGGTTCGCGAGCCATAGCTCACCGGTCTCGCCGTCGCCCGCCTCGGCGCCATCGTCGCGAACGACGCGGGCGCGGTTCTGCACGCCGAGGCTCGGGTGCTGACGAAGGGTACCCATCGTTCCGTAGCGGGCTGGCTCGCCGCGTGGCCAAACGGTGCCGAACGTAGTTTCGCTCATGCCATAGCCGACCGTCAGCGAGACGCCGAAGCGTGCTTCGAAGGCGCGATGAGTCGGCTCGGGGAGCGCGAGGGCGCCGTAGACGCAACGGACCGCGTGCGCGCGATCGGCGTCGCGGGGTTCGGTGCGGAGCATGATGTGCATCATCGCGCCGACGGTGTTGAACTGCGTCGCGCCGAGCGCACGCGCCTCGTCCCAGAAGCGCGAAGCGGAGAAACGCGGGAGGATCGCCAGCGAGCCGCGAGCGAGCGCGCCCATCGTCGAGTAGGCCTGCGCGTTGATGTGGAAGTACGGCAGCGTCGCCAGCAGACGATCGTCGTCTCCGAGGCCGAGCCAATGGGGAAATGCTTCGGCGGTGAGCGCGTAGGTGCGATGCGTCTGCATCACGGCCTTGGGCGCGCCGGTGGTGCCGGAGGTGGCGATGAGCACGCAGACGTCGTCGGGCAAGACGAGCACCGAGGGAGCGATGCCGTCTTCGGGGAGCCTCGACGACGTCACGAGGACCGGCCGCTGCTCGCTCGGAAGCTCGGAAATCGCCGTCTCGACGAGCGCGCGATGCTCGTCGACGACGAAGACTCGCGGTGTCATCAAGCGGAGGAGACCGACCAGCTCGGCCTGCTTGTGCGCGGGGTTGAGCATGCAGGCGACGGCGCCGAGCCGATTGGCGCCGAGCCACGAAAAGAGCGTCTCCGGCCGATTGCCGAGCATCACCGCGACGCGATCGCCCTTCGTCACGCCACGCTGCGCGAGGCCGACGGCGAAGCGTTCGACCTCACGCGAGACGTCCCCGAGCGTCCAGGACGAGCCCTCGTAGAAGAGCCACGACCGGGACGGCTCGCGCGACGCACGCCACGCGAGCAGCTCGGGGATGGTCGAGGGAAACATCGTGCGAAGAAGCGATCGGCGAATCAGCCGATCGACTGATCAACTGATCAACTGATCAACTGATCAACTGATGGTCACGAACGGCTTGCCCTTGAGCGAGCCCGCGAAGCCGTCGAACACCTCGTTGACCTTCTTCCACGTCGGCAGCGCGCGCATCGTCCCCATCCAGCGATCGACGTTGGGGTAGCTCTTGAAGCTGACGCCGATGAGATCGCCGACGCCGAGGATTTCAGCCCCGAAATAGTCGGCGATGGTGATGTCGTCACCACACAGATACTTCTTGCTGCCGAGCACCTTGGTGTCGAGGAGCTTGAGCCAGTGTTCGGTCTTCTCCTTGCCCCAGGCGACCGTCGCCGCTTGCACGGCGTCGTCCTTACGATGGTGACCAGGGAAGACCTGCGGATAGATGAGGTGATAGCCCCACTCGCGATAGTGATTGGTGTTGATCCAATCCATCACTTCGTTGACGTGGGCGCGCTTCTTCAGGTCCTTCGGGTAGGCAGGCGAACCGACTTTGTCGGCGAGATACTTGAGAATCGCCGAAGACTCGGTGAGGACGAAGCCCTCGTCCTCGAGCACCGGCACCTGCATCGTCGGGTTGAGCTCGTTGAAGGGCGCCTTCATGTGCGCGCCGGTCATGATGTCGACGATCACCGGTTCGTAGGCGATGCCAGCCTCGGCGCAGAAGAGGGTGACGGTGCGTGAGGTGGTGGAGGCAGGGTGGAAATGCAGCTTCATGCTCGGGCTCCTCGTCGATGAATTATGATTGCGGAGCGCGGATGGTAGGCGGCGATGCCCATCCCAACAAGGCGAGGAACGCATGACACGACACTTCATCGTTCGACGCGGCGCGACGAAGATCGTCTTCGGCGCCGGCACGTCCGATGCGGGAATCAGCGCTGAAATCGAGGCCATCGGCGTTTCCCGCGTGTTTGTCGTCGGCACGCCGGGACGAGCCTCTGACGTGACTGCCGTCGTCGCTCGGCTCGGTGAGCGCGCCGTCGGGACCTTCACGCAGGCGCGCGAGCACGTCCCCGTCGAGACGGTGCGTGAGGCGCAGCTCGCGATCGATCAGCTTCCCACAGGGGACGTCGACGCCGTGCTCGCCTTGGGCGGCGGTTCGGCGATCGGCCTCGCCAAGGCGCTCGCGTTGCAAAATGCGGTGCGCATCGTCGCCGTGCCGAGCACCTACTCGGGCTCCGAAATGACGCCGATCTACGGCACCACCGAGGGCGGGCAAAAACGCACTGGACGCGACGAGCGCGTGCGCCCGGCCCTCGTGATTTACGACCCCGATCGCACCGCCGGCCTTCCGCACAGCGTGGCGATGACCAGCCTGTGGAACGCGATGGCGCACGCCGTCGAGGCGCTGTGGGTGAACGCCGACGATCGAGCAGCGTCACTCGTCGCCGAAGACGCGCTCCGCCTTCTCGCGACGGGAATGCGACGGCTGGCCGTAAAGCTCGACGACGCGAATGCGGGTGAACTTGCGCTCGAAGGCGCCTACCTCGCGGGTGCATGCTTCGCCGACAGCGGCGCCGGGCTGCATCACAAGCTCTGTCACGTGCTCGGGGGAATGTTCGATCTTCCCCACGCGGCGACGCACGCCGTCATGTTGCCGCACGTGGTTCGATTCCATCGCGAGGCCGCTCCCGAGGCGATGAACGCGATCGCTCGCGCGCTCGGCGTCGTCGATCCGCTCCTCGGTCTCGATCGCCTCGCGGTGACGACGGGCGTACCCCGCTCACTCGCGGCGGTGGGCATGCCACGCGACGGCATCGCCCGCGTGGTCGCCGTGATGATGGCGACGCCGGCGCTCACGCCGCGAACACTCGAGAGGGAGGCACTGACCGCGATGCTCGAAACGGCACAAAAAAAGCCACGAAACAGCGCACCCAACGGCACCTTGCGCGGACCGGCGATCCTCGCGACGCAGCCCGGCTTCGGCAGCACGCACACCTCCGAGGCGCTCGAGGGCGCGCTGCCGCCGCGAGGAAACGCGCCGCGCATTTGTCCATACGGCCTCCTCCCCGAGTTGGTCAACGGCACGCCGTTCACGGTACGCAACGTCGACAACTCACGCGTCTGGCTCTATCGCGTGCGCGCGTCGTTCTCACATGGCGAGCACTCGCCGTTGCCGCACGCGAGCTTCCTCTCGCCCCTCGCCGAGGTCACGCCCAACCGCACCCGCTGGCGACCGCAACCCGTCCCTCCTGCCGATGCGCGCGTCGATTTCGTCGACGGCCTCGCGACGCTCGGTGGCGCCGGCGATGCGACGAGCGGTCCTGGCTACCTCGTGCACCTCTACGCCGCCAACGCCGACATGAGCGATCGCGCGTTCTCCAGCGCCGACGGCGATCTCCTGATCGTCCCACAAACAGGCACGATCGAGTGTCGCACCGAGCTCGGTTGGCTGCGCGTTCCCGTCGGCTCGTTCGCGATCATCCCGCGTGGCATCAAGTTCGCCATCGGCTTTGCCGAAGGTGAAGGCCGCGGCTGGATGCTCGAGGTCTTCGGACGTCGCTTTCGTCTCCCCGAGCGCGGACCGATCGGCAGCAACGGCCTCGCCGATGCGCGTCACTTCCTCGCGCCGACGGCGTCCTACGAAGATCGCCTCTGCCCCGCCGGCTTCGAGCACGTCACCAAGGTCGGCGGACATCTCTACGCGGCGACGCAAGAACACTCGCCCTTCGACGTCGTCGCCTGGCACGGCGTGCACGTGCCCTTCGTCTACGACCTCGCCAATTTCTGCCCGATGGGCTCGGTGAAGTTCGATCATCCAGACCCGTCGATCCTCACCGTGCTCACCGCGCCGCTCGACGATCACGGCCGCGCCATCGCTGATTTCGTGGCGTTTCCTGGTCGTTGGGACGTCCTCGAACAAAGCTTTCGCCCGCCCTTCGCCCATCGCAACGCCGCCGCCGAGATCAACGGCGTCGTCCGGGTGAGCAAGGCAGAGCACGGCTACGATCCGGGGTGCACGTTCGTCACGCCGCTCCTCAGCGCGCACGGCGTCTCGACCGCGACCTACGATTGGGTCTGGGGCCTCCCCGAAGAGAAGGCCGAGGGGCCGATGCGTCTCTCCGACGAGTCGCTGTGGATCATGTTCGAATCGGCGATGCCCTTCCGCCTCAGCGCGTGGGCGAAAGGCTCCCCGCTCGTCGACCGCGATTTCGGCAGGCTCTTTTCGGGCATGAAATCGCGCTTCGATCCGCACAAGAGGTGAGGCGTGGAAGAATCGTCGCGTGAGTGACGATTCGGCTCACCTTGCCGAACGGTCGACAGCGACGTCGCGCCGAACGAGACTGTGCCGATGTCCGCTCGTGGCTTTCTTCCGTTCATCGCGCTCTTGGCCTTGGTGACGACATCGTCGTGCAAGGATGAGACGGCTCCCGCCCCCGGCGCGCCGACCACGAAGCCGTCCGCGTCGACGCCGGCCATCGCCTCCGTGATGTTGGTGCCAGTCGCATCCGGGTCGACCACCGCGAGCGCATCGGCAGCGCCGAAGGCGAACGAAGTCGGCATGACGTGCCTCGACGGCATGCTCCTCGGATCGGACGCGGCGACGGGGTTTGCAGGAATCACGGGCGCGGGCGTGGGCTCGGGCGCAGGCGCGGGAGCGGGCGCAAGTGCGGGCGTGGGTCTTTCTGGAATCGGCGGCCCCGACATGACCACGAAACTCGCAGCCACCGTCGCGGGTCACACCGTCGACGTCACGCCGAAAGAGCCCACGGCCGAAGTCGGCAAGGCCCTCTGCCTGAGCTTCCCCGCGATCCACGCCTGCTTCGACGCCGCGCTCGAGAGTGGGCCGATCGACGGCACGTTGGAGCTCGCGATCGAACTCGCGGCCGGGGGTGCGGTGACGAACGTGACGCGCTCGGGAGGCTCGTTGACGAGCGCGTCGCTGGCGAAGTGCGTCAGTGGCGCGCTCGCGAAGCTCACGCTCGGCAAACCGACGACGATCGTCAAGCTCGGGTACGCGCTGAAGTCGGCGACGCACGCCATCGTCGTCAAGAAGGCCAACGGCGTGAAGATGCGCGAGGTCGCCGTCACCGTCTCCGAGGGCCTCCCGCCCGAGCTCATTCGCCGCATTTTTCGGCAACATTTTGCGCAGTTTCGGGCGTGCTATCAGAAGACGCTGGCCGCCAATCCCGACAACCACGGATCGGTCTCGGCGAAGGTCGTCATCGATCCGACGGGCGCCGTGAAGTCGGCCAACGCCAACGGCGGGACCAACACCGATGGCGAGCTGCGCGCGTGCTTCCTCGCGGCGACGCGCACGCTGTCGTTCCCCGCGCCAGAGAACGGCAAGCCCGTCGACGTCACCTACGGGATCGATTTTCAGCCGAACCCGTGAAGCGAGTCGACGGCGACCAGGCGCGCGTGCTCGGCCACGTTGCGAAGGAAGCTCTCGCGCACCGATGGGTCGTATCTCACCGCGCGAAGGCCGCTTACCATGGGGCCTTGCAGGTCGGTCAGGTGAGCTCGGTCTGCCGCGCGTTCGCGTTGGCGATCGCGTGCCTCGTCCTGCTCGTCGGCTGCGCGCGCGGACGAGACGACGAACGTCTGCCGATCGCCGCGTGGACACTGGTGGTCGGCGATGCGCCCGGCGTTCCGATCACGCTCCCTGTCCACCTTGGGCCCGCGCTGGGGACGGCGACGAAGTACGTGCTCTCGGCGAACGTGACGCTGCCTGCGGCGATGCAAGGCCGCGAGCTGACGCTGGCGATCCCCTTCCTCCTCACCACCGTGACGGTGACCGTCGACGACAGACCGCTCGTCTCGCTCGATCCGGAGCAAGACCTCGCCTACCGCGGCGAAGGCTCGGCGCGTCGTTGGCGTGTCCCCGCCGACGCTGCTCGTCCGCGAATTCTGCTGCGAATGACGTTGAGTCACGGTTGGACGCAGAGCGCCTGGGTCGACACCATCCCGCGTCTCAGCGCGACGCCGGGCGGGGACGCCGAGTTCCTCTTCATTCGCGACTTCAACCGCATCACCGCGGTCGTCGGCTTCTCGACGGCGATCTTCGCCGGCTACCTCTACCTCGTCGTCTTCCTCTCCGACCGTCGACGCGCGGCGTATGGGTGGTTCGCCCTCACCGGCATCGCCTGCACCGCCTACCCGTCGCACGCGCTAGGCTTCGCGCAACGTTGGCTCGGCGGCGCCGAAGCGTGCACCGTGGCGACGGGCGTGGGCCTCGCCGTCGTCGCTGGGGTGCGCTTCACGCAGACCTATTTCGAGCTTGAAAAGCCGTTGATTTGGCCGTGGCTCGCGGCCATCGGCGGGCTCATCTTCGCGGGCTTCCTCATCCACGGGCCGTTCGACACGACGCCGCTCCTCGGGCCGCCGGCGATCCTGATCCTCGTCGCCGCCGTCATCTACCAGACCTCCGTCCTCGTGCGCTTCGCCCGCAAGCGACCCTTGCCGCGGCACGCGCTGATGCTGCTCTTGCCGTGGCTCGCCTTCGCGCTGATCGCGCTCCCCGACCTCGTCGCGTGGCTCGGGCTCGGCGAGATGCTCGGCGGCCTGCGCACCGCGTGCCTCGGCATGTCGGTGATCGCGCTCTTCCAGACGGCGGCGCTCAGCCGTGAGCACATCATGTCGTTGCGACGGTCGGACGAGCTCTCACGCGAACGCGAAGACCGCATCCGTCTTCTCGAAGCGCACGGTCACCAGGTCGACCTTCTCAACGAGGAGCTGCGCCACCAAGTCGCCGCCCGTTCGGCGCAGCTCGCCGAGACGTTGGCGAAGATCGGAACCAGCAACGCTCCTCGCGAGTTGGACGTCGACGACGTCGTCGACGATCGCTACCGCATCGTTCGTCGCATCGGCTCGGGCGGCGCCGGCACCGTCTACCAAGTGGTGCGGCTCACCGACGATCGTCCCTTCGCCCTCAAGGTCATCCAGGGGCCGGCGAGCTCGATCGGTCTCGCGCGGCTGGCGCGGGAGGCGCAGTTGGCGGCGCAGATTCACCACGAGAACGTCATCTCCATCGTCGACGTCGACGTCGCCGCCGCGGGCTACCTCTTCGTGGTGATGGAGTACGTCGATGGTCCCTCGCTCCGCGATCAGCGCGGTCGCTTCGGCGAGGTCGCGTGGGCGCTCCCGATCCTCGAGCAGATCGCCGCTGGCCTCGCCGCGATCCACGAGCACGGCGTCGTTCATCGCGACCTCAAGCCCGCCAACCTGCTCGTCATTCCCGAAGACGGCGCCCACGCGCTACGCATCAAAATAGCCGATTTCGGCATCGCCAGCTGGGCCCCCTCGATCACCGATCCGGCGCCGATCGAGCTCGACGAAGCGCCGACGACGACCGACGCCGCGAGCGAGGCCGAGACGATGGACGCGAAGCCCGACGCAGCGCTCACACGCACGGGCGCGCTCCTCGGCACGCCGCTCTACATGGCGCCCGAGCTCGCCTTCGGTGCCAAGTACGCGGCGGCGGCGGTCGACGTCTTCAGCTTCGGGGTCATCGCCTTCGAGCTGCTCTCGGGCAAGCGTCCCTTCGCCGAGTCACCCGCGCTGCGCATCTTCGACGGCCGTGAAGCGACGAAGGCGGCCTCACTCGCGACCTGCACCAGGGGCCTCGAGGAACGCACGATCGAGCTGATCGATCGCTGCCTCAGCTTCGCGCCCGAACGACGGCCGACGGCCGCCGAGGTGCACGCGCTCCTCCGCGAGACCAGCTCGCGCGACGTCACCGGCGCTTGAGAACGCTCAGAAGCTTCCGCCGAAGACGAAGCCGCCGGGCGTGATGCCAGCCTTCAGCGTCACGTCGTTCTTGGGCGCGATGCCGGCGGAGGCAGACGATGACGACTTCGAGGTCAGCCAGAGGACGCCGCCGCCGATGAGCGCTGCGGCGCCGACGCCGAAGAGGATGGTGGCGACGTTGCCCGTCGAGCGCGCCGAGTCACGCGCGTCGACGCCGGCCGAGCTGCAGGCAGAACCATTGCAGTCGGCGCCGTCGTATTTCGATTTCGCGCTGAGCCCGAGGACGCCGCCGACACCCATCAAGACGACGCCCGTTCCGGCGATGATGAGGCCGATGGTCTTGCCGCTGCCGCCCTTCGGCTTGTCGGTGACGACAGGTCCTCCGCCGTCGGTGGTCGAGTTGGTGGAGGTGGTCGTGCTCGAGGTCGTGCTCGCGGTCGTCGCCGCCGACGCATCGCCGAGCGCGGGAATGGTGACGACGAGGTCGGCACCGTTCGGCGCCACGGTCGCCTTGGTGGTGTAGGTAGCCTTGCCCGGCGCGGTGACGACGACCTCGTAGTCGCCCGGATCCATCGGCATCGGTGAGCCCCAGCTGGCCTTGCCGACGAGCACGCCCGCGCGCTTCACCTCGAGGCCAGGCGCAGCGGTGGCGACCGCGATCGTCATGTGCGAAACCTTGCCGGCGATCGCCGCGGCACGCTCACGCGCCTTCGTCTCCTTCGCGGTCTCTCCGGCGGCGTGCGCCTTCTCGGCGATCTCGAGGAAGTCGATCCACGCCGACGCCGTCTTGCCCTGCAGCTCGAAGCAGTCGGCGAGGTGGTACTGCGTGTTGAGGCTGGGATAGAGCCGCAGGCTCTCTTCGATCTTCGGGCACGCTTCCGCGAGATTTCCCGCTTTTTTCAGCGACAGTCCCTGATTGAGCAAGGCCTCGGCGCCCGCCTTGTCGGTTTGCGCGAAGGCAGCGATGGGGAGGCTGGTGGCAACGCAGGCAACGAGGGTGAGCGTCGCGAAGGCGCGGGCGTACGGCGGCAGCATGTGACCTCGAAGAGAAGTAGAAGAACGGCTGGATTCGACTAGTAAACGTGGTTGCCGAAGGGATCGTCTTCCTTCGGTTTGGCCGACGGCTTGGCAGTAGCCGTCTCCTTCGGCTTGGCGGTGCTCGTTGCCACGGCGCCAGCGCCCGTCGCCGCAGGTTTTCCGGTGGGTGCGAGCGCAGCCGTCGGCTTCGGCGCGATGCTCGACGTCTCGGCCGTCGACGTCGTCGTTTCAGGCTTCGGATCGTTCTTCGCGGAGGGCTCGCCCTTCGCCTCGTCGGCCTTGTCGTCGCTGTCGTTTTTCTTCGCGGCCTTGTCGGCCTTGTCGGACTTGTCGGACTTGTCGGAGCCCTTGTCGCCCTTCTCGTCGCCATCGCCCTTGGTTTTGGCGCCGTCGGACTTGGCCGAGCCGGAGGAGGGCTTGTCGTCGGTCTTGCCGAGCTGAATCGCGGCGAACGCGCCTCCGCCGAGGAGCAGCACGGCGGCGATGGCCCCGAAGACGAGAGGGGCCTTGCTACGACGCGGCGAGAGCGTGGGCGGCTTGGTTCCGCCGAGCGGCATCAACGTCGACGTCTGCGAACCGTCGGAGATCGAGTTCGGGTTGGTGCGCGACTGCGTGATGCGTGCCGCGCGCTCGGCCGAACCGAGAGCACGCGCCGAAGCGAAGGGGCTGAGCGCATGCGCGAGCTCGGCGACGCTCTGGAAGCGCTCGTCGCGATTCTTCGCCAAGCAGCGGTTGATGACCTCTTCGAGCTGCGGCGGGAGATCCATGCGGTACGTGCGCAGCTGGGCCGGCGCCACGCTGAGGATCTTGACGATGAGCTGCGGGAGCTCTTCGGCCTCGAACGGCTGGCGCCCCGTGAGGAGCTCGAAGAGGACGACGCCGAGCGCATAGACGTCGACGCGATGATCGACGTCCTTCGCCGAGTTGAGCTGCTCGGGGCTCATGTAGAGCGGCGAGCCCATCATCCCGCGCGTACGGGTGAGGTTCTGCGCGTCGCCGCCGGTGATCTTCGAGATGCCGAAATCGAGCACCTTGATGAAGGGCGTGCCGTCGTTCTTGGTCGTGAGGAAGAGGTTGGCCGGCTTGATGTCGCGGTGGACGATGCCGAGCGAGTGCGCGTCGGCGAGCGCTTCGCAAGCGTGGAGCACGTATTCGACGGCGTGATCCATCGGCAGCGGTCCCTGACGCTGCAGCACCTCGGCGAGGTCTGCCCCCGCGAGGTACTCCATGACGATGTAGGGCTGCCCCGTCTCCATCGTCCCGACGTCGATGACTCGCGCGATGTGCTCACTGCGAATCTTCACCGCCGACTGCGCTTCCCGCAGGAAACGACGCACGACGTCGGTGTTCTGGGCCACCTCCGGGAGGAGGAATTTCATGGCCACGCGCTCGTCGAGCACCAGGTGCCGGGCCGCGACGACGACGCCCATACCCCCCTGCCCGAGCACACGCTCGACCTGATATTTGCCGAGAAGAATGGTTCCCGGAGCGGGCGCTTGACTGGACTGCACTTGGTACACCCTCCCAGGGTCGATGCGGGTCCAGGAGTATACGACGGAGAGGGGGGAATGGCCTGTTTCGGGGGGAGGTTGGTTGCGCTGAAGCAGGGATTACCGGGAAATTCGTGATCGGGCGCAGGCGCGGGCGCGGGCGCTCACTTCTTCTTGAGCATCGCGTGCCCGACCGCAGCCGTCTTCGTCCCATGCATCCAGACCTTCACCACCACGTCGCCCGTCGTCTTCGGCACGTCGAACTCCGCCTTCGCGACGCCACCCGTCATCGTCACCTCCTTGGTCGCGATGATCTTGTCGCTGGCCGTCACGTAGTTCTTCTCCATCGCCTTGAACGCTGCCTCGTTGGTCATCGCGTCGAGGCTCGGCCCATCGACGATCGCTCCTCGAATGACCGATCGACGCGTCTCGAGCGTGATCGTGGCCTGGGTGACGTCGGCCTTGGTGGTGGCGGTGATCGTCAATGGATCGCCTGATTTTTCAGGTGATTTCACGTCGACCGTCGCCGGCTCCGGGTAGCGCAAGCGAGACCCTGGGTCGCCGAGGAGGTTGTAGAGGCCCTCGTGCTCTTCTTTGAGCGCGGTCTCGTCGGTGTCGATCAAGAGCTTGGCGACGAGGAGGGAGGCGTCCTTCACCTGCGCTTCCATCGCGAGGATGCCTTCGCCGACCGTGCGCGGGCGGGCGTCGACGAATTGGTCGATGACGGCTTCGCCGTAGAGCGCGTTGGGGTACGGGTGGCTCTCGCGGCTGGAGGCGAAGACGCCGATGGGGCCGTCGACGTTGAGGATCATCTCCTCGGCGAGCGACTCGCGGCCATCGAATCGATCGAAGGCGCCGGTGTCGCAAGCGAACGAGAAGAAGAGCGGTTTTCCCTTGGGAATGCGCAGGCTCTCGGCGTCTTCGGTGGTGCCGATGAAGTAGTAGTTGCCGTGGAAGTGGATGTCGTCGAACGACCACGACGCGCCATGACCGACGTAGGCGGCGACGAGCGCGCCCTCGTCGAGATCGCTCACCATTTTCTTGTGGAAGCGATCGAAGGGGAACGCGTAAGGCGAGCCGAGCTTGGCGAAGGTGAAGCGGACGTCGAAGTCGTAGCTGACGTTCTCGTCGAGCAGGCGGTTGGCCGTCGACTCGATGATGCCGTCGACGGCGGCGCCGTAGTTGGCCGGTCCGGCGAACACCGTCAGGCGTCTGCGCCAGGCGCCACCATCGTCGCTGGTCTCGTAGTCGACCACCTTCTTCACCATGCCGGCGACGTCGCTGACGTTGTGCGCCGGCATCCGTCCCACGGCGAGACGCTTCGGAGCGGCTTCTTTTCCCGTGCCTTTCGCTTTCTCCGTGCCGCCGACGATCGAGTACGGGCGATCGGAGGGATAGAGCTCGCCGGTGTGCGCGACCTCGTGCGAGTGCTCGCCGAAAGGAAACGGGAGCGGGTGATCGTGCTTGTCGTCCCCGTGATGCTCGTAGTCGAGCTTCGGTAGATAGTGCGTGGGCAGCGGCACGAAGTCGGCGCTCGCTGCCTGCTTCGGGTTGAGCACGTCGCCGACGAGGAGGACGAAACGGAGCTTGCCGCTGCTGTGGGCATGCACCTTCTCGATCGCGGTGACGAGCGCCGCCGCGTCGGGCTTCGTCTTCGAGAAGCGCTTGAAGAGGTCTTCGATCGAGAGCATGGCCACGACGTGACCGAGCGACTCGCGATGGGCGACGAGCGGCGCGAGCGCACCGCGGTAGGCCTCGTGGGTGAGGACGAGATAGTCGGCGTCCTTCCAACGGCTCCACGACGCGGCGTCGGCGAGCGCTTCTTCGGCGGTCTTGGCGTCGGCATCGAGGGAGGTCGGCGACGCCGAGGCCATGTCGCGACGACACCCGAGCGAGACGAGCGACACGAGCGACACGAGCGACACGAGCGACGAGACGTTGGTGACGGCGCGGAGGCGCATTGGCGGGAGGATACCCTTCTGGTCCTGATTCGCGGGCTCGCCGGTCGTGCGACCGCCATGAAGGCCGCGCAAGCCGTGTAAGCTCGAAGGGCAGATGCGCGTTGCACCGGCCGTGAACGAGCACGCGAAGGCGCCGATTCCACGTGGCCTCTTCTCGCCGGCCCCGCTGGCGGCGATCTTCATCTTGCTGCTCAACGATCACGTCCTCAAGGGCGCGCAGGTTCTTCCGAGCTGGCTCACGGGCAAGCTCTCGGACGTCGCGGGGCTCTTCTTCTTCCCCGTGCTGCTCGTCGAGCTCGCCGCTCGTATCGGTGGGATCGATGCGCGCGCGCGTTCACGCCACACGCTCATCGTCGCATCGATCGCAACGGCGCTCGTTTTTACGGCCATCAAGACGATCGCGCCGATCAACGCGATGGCGTCGAGCTTGCTCGGGGCGATGGTGCTCGATCCGACCGACCTCGTCGCGCTGCCGTCGACGGTGCTCGCCACCTTCTGGATGTCGCGTGCAGGGACCGGCCTCTCTCGTATGCCTGCCGTGCACATGCCGCGTCTCGCCCGCGTCGGTGAGCTCGTGACGATGTTGAGCGCGGCGTTCGCGTCGATCGCGACCTCGGCCATTCACTATCCGCCGTGCCACACGCCCGAAAAACAGCCTCCGCGGCTGGCCTTGAGCGACACCTGCGTCACCTCCGACGGCGCGCACGTGACCTTGCAAGGCGGCTCGGCGCGGGTGGTCATCGTGCTCCGTGCACAGGCCGGAGCGTGTGAGGTCGGCGCCGAGTCGCTCGCCTTCGAATACGACGTCGACGGCGCTCACGCGATCGTCCACGTGCCGACGCCTACGGCCGCCAACGTCCAGCAAGAAACCACCCTCGATCTGCCGGTGCCGCTCCCCTACCCCACGCACTGCAAAGGTCTGGCGACGCACTTCGAGCTTCGACTCGATGCGCGCCTCGAGCTGCCGATCGCCGGCTGCACGGAGGGAACTTGAAGAGCCTCCTCGCGCGCGTCTCGGTGGCAGCGACGACGGTCATCGCGGTGCCCGCGTGCTTCGGTCACGAAGGGCCGCGTCAGTATCCGGAGTGGAACGTGTCCTCGGTGGCGACGCCGGTCGGTTGCGCGAACATGACGACTTGGGTCGCGAAGAGCGGAAAAGAAGGCGTTCTCGTCACCGTCCACCTCCAAGGCACGCAGCCGCAAGCATGCCAGGTCGAGCTCACCGGGCTGACCCTCGCGCTCGCCGATCGGCACTACGGCGCGACCAAGCTGCCGGCGCCACCGACGCTCGGCGCGGGCACCGAGGTGTTCCTCTATGTACCCATTCACTTCGACGCCGACGCTGCTTGGAACGACGACGCGCAACGCGAGGGCAACCTGATCGTCGGCGTACGTGGACACGCGGACGTCACCCTTCCGGTGAAGGTCTCGCTCCGCGACAACCGCGACTGCATCGACGAGGTAGCCCCGGTCCCGCCACCGCCGCCGCCTCCGCCCCCGGCTCCGGTGCAACCATGAAGCGCCTGCTCTTCGCGATCGTCGCGGCCTCGGCTGGGGGCTCGATGGGGTGCTTCATGCACACGCACTTCGAGAAGAACGCGAGCGGGCACGTCGACCTCGAGAAGCCGCCGCGCGCTCCCACGTCGAAAATCCCCGAGACGCCGAGTGATCCTGGCGAGCGCGGGATCGTCGTCGGTGCCACGGCCACGGTCGGAGGCGGTTCATCGGGCCTCGACGCTGGAAAAAAAGGTGTTTTCGCGCCCGGCTTCGAAGTGAGCTTCATGCCCTTCAGCCTCGACAAGAGCCACGCTGGCACCATCGTCCAAGAGACGCTCGATCGCTCGCTGCGCGCCAACGTCGGCTGGAACTACGTGCGCACGTGGGGCCCGAGCGACGACACGCACACCCGCGTCGGGCCGATGTTCGTCGAAGCGCAGCTGACCACGCTCGAGCAACCCGATCGATTCTGGGGTGCGTCGATCGCGCTCGGAGCGGCGATGGAATTTCGGCAGAAGGTGCCGCTCGGCCCGCAAGCGACCGGCTGCTTCGGCATTCCGCTGCTGATGGACGGGTGCGCGCGCCTGACGTGGATTCCGCGGGAAGGCTCCGAGCTGATCTTCATGATCGGCTACCACGGCTTCGCGGAGTGGGTCTGGAGCAAATGACGGCGCCGGTAGCCGCGCAGCGAGCGCCGCGATAGCCGAGCGCGCGACATGCGGCAGTACCTCGATCTCCTCCACCGCATCCTCGAAGAAGGCCGGGACCGCGACGATCGCACCGGCACCGGGACGCGAGGCGTCTTCGGTCATCACATGCGCTTCGATCTGCGGCAGGGCTTCCCGCTCCTGACGACGAAGAAGCTGCACCTGCGTTCGATCATCCACGAGCTGCTCTGGTTCCTCCGCGGCGAGACGCACGTCGCCTCGCTCCAGGCCGAGGGCGTGAAGATTTGGGACGAGTGGGCGACCGCCGAACAGTGCGCGCGCTTCGGTCGCGGCCCCGGTGATCTCGGCCCCGTCTACGGTCACCAGTGGCGCAATTTCGGGGCGACGCGGCAGGCCGACGGCTCGTACGGCTCCGACGGCGTCGATCAAATCAAGCAGGTTTTACGGCAGATTCGTGAGACGCCGAGCAGTCGAAGGATGATCGTCAGCGGTTGGAATCCGCGCGAGGCCGAGCAAGTGGCGCTGCCTCCGTGCCACACGCTCTTCCAACTCTACGTGCAAGACGGCGAGCTCTCGTGCCAGCTCTACCAACGCAGCGGCGACGTCTTCCTCGGCGTGCCCTTCAACATCGCCAGCTATGCGCTCCTGACGATGATGCTCGCGCACGTCAGCGGGCTCACGGCCGGCGACTTCGTCCTCACGCTCGGCGACGCGCACCTCTATCGCAACCACCTCGATCAAGCGCGTCTGCAGCTCGCACGTGGGCCGCGCGCGTTGCCGACGATGCGCATCGAGCCCTCGGTGCGTGATCTCTTCGCGCTGCGCTACGAGCACTTCACGCTCGAAGGGTACGATCCGTGGCCGCACATCAAGGCCGCGGTGTCGGTGTGAGCGACCAGGTTCGCGCGCCGCTGGCGCTCGTCGCCGCCGTCGCCAAGAACGGCATCATCGGCAAAGATGGCCAGCTACCTTGGCGAATCCCCGAAGATTTGAAGCATTTTCGTCGCCTCACGACCGGCCACGCCATCATCATGGGCCGGCGCACCTGGGACGAGGTCGGCAAGCCGCTGCCGAACCGACGCAACATCGTCGTCACGCGGCAAGAGAACCTGGTGCTCGCCGGCGCCGAGGTCGTGCGAACGCTCGAGGAGGCGATCGCGCTCGCGAGGCAGACCGACGCCATGCCCTTCATCATCGGCGGCGCGCAGATCTACCGCGAGGCGCTCCCGCACATCACGCACCTCTACCTCACCGAGATCGATCGCGCAGTCGACGGCGACACTCACTTTCCCGAGTTCGATCGCAACGCCTTCCAAGAAACAGAACGCCGCACCGGCGAAGAGAAAGACGTCGTCTTCGTGACACTGGAGCGCTGAAAGCGAGAAGGGGAAACGCTCACCGAGTCTTCGCCGCCGCCCCCCAACGTTGATACGCACCGCCAGCCGCCCGAGCGCTGCGCGTGGCTGCAGAAGCGTCGCGACGCTCGACGTGGCAGCGCGCGGCGAGCTCGTGGGCGAGGCCGAGGTCGTTGAGGAAGCCGTTCGCTTCGGCGGCGGTCGCGGCGGCGAGGCAATGGGCGAGGGCGGCGTCGAGGTCACCTTCGGCGCGCGCACTCTCGGCGGCGACGAGCTCGACGCGATGGGCGAAGTTGGCAGGCCCATGAACGGCGAGCGCCCGCAGCGCGGCGAGGCCCGCCTCGGCGACGGGAAGGAGCGGCGTCCGTCGATCGGGCGGCAGCGCGTGGATCGCGAGCGCGGCGTATTGATGAAAGATCGGCGTGTGCCAAGTGGAGACGACGCCATCGAGGAAAGGTCGCGCGCGTTCGAGCCACTCGCTCGCGTCGGATGGCGTGCCGAAGTGGTAGCGGACGATGCCCATCAGCAGTTGGACGATGCACTGCGCGCTTCGTGAGCCCGAGTCACGCGCGACCGTGAGCGCTTCGGCCTCGGAGAAGCCTTGGCCGTCGAGGCACGCGGGATTGGCTGTTTTTCCAGTGAAACAGCGGAGCACCTGCTCGAATGGGACGTGCACGTGGAGCGCGTTGACCTGCTCGTAGCTGCGCATCCGCTCGCCGAGCGCGAGCGCCTCGTCGAGGAGCCCTTCGAGCTCGCGCGAGGCGTAGAACGCGTTGTGCACGTAGGCATGCGCGGCGTACGAGGCGAACTCGAGATCGCCCGTCTCCTTGCCGATGTCGACGACGGCGCGCAGCGAGGCGAGCGTGCCGGCGAGCGGCGGGATGAAGACACTGACGAGGTCGTGGACGACGTGGCGCGTGCGCGCTTCGAGGCTGCGATCGTCGAAGCGTTCGAGCAGCTCGAGCGCGATGCGTCCATAGGTGTCGGCCTCGCTGAGCATTCCGAGCGAGTTGAGGACGATGCCGTAGACCGCGAGCGCATACGGCGTCGCCGGGGAGAGACCGCTCGTCGCCGAGGTCGACAGGAGACGACAGGCGAGCACCGGAAAGAGCATCGGGCGCGCGAAATAGGCGGCCGAGGAGATTCGCGTCTGCAGCCGCATCGCCGCGATCACCGCCTCGTCGGTGGCGACCTTCAGCTTGGTGAGCCCGATCGGAGCGACGCGCGCGAGGCTGGCCATCGCTTGCTGCAGCTCGGCGCCGACCTCGGCCTCGCCCGGATCGGAGGGGAGCTCGACGCCGAGCAACTTCAGGGCTGCGAGCCCGGCATCGACGGCGGCGACGTACTCGCGACGCGCGGTGTAGGCGTCGATTTGCGCTTCGCGTGCCGGGAGCTGATCGAAGACGTTCTTGCCGTGGGCCTGCACGAGCGCGGCGTGGCGATCGACCGAGAGCCATTCGGCGCTGAGATACGCTGCTTCTGCCGCTCCGTTGTGCGCGGCGAGGGCAAGCTCGTAACGAGCGTCCCAGTCGGCAGAGGCGAGGAGCTCCGTGGCTGCGCGAAAACATTCGTAGGCGACACGAAACGCCGCGCTGCGACGGGCCGCGCGGCCGGCGGCGACGTGGAGCTCGATGGTGGCGACGCGCTCTTCGGGAGTGACGAGCTTGGGGACGCTCGCGAGGTGACGGACGGCCGCGAACATCGACGCCGTCGTCTCGTCCTTCTCGACCCGATCGCGGAGCGCACGTCCGAGCGCGAGGTGGAGCTCGGCGAGGCGTGCTTGGCTCATCGCGCCGAGCACCGCTTGGCGCATGCCGTCGTGATGGAGCTCGACCCGATCGCCCGATTCCGACCCGCTGCTGCGCACGAAGTGACCGCTGCGAAGCGACCAGAGCGCGCGTCGCATGCCTCCTTCGACACCGGTGACGGCGAAAGTGACGGCGAGCGGGATCGGGCTCGTCGCGACCGCGAGGACCTCGACCAGCGCGCGCTCGGGCGCGGCGAGCGACTCGACACGACGCGCGAGAACGCCTTCGAGCGCGACGTCTTCGGTCGCTCCGGTTGGCGCGGTGAGCTGCCGTTGCGCCGCGTAGTGCGCGAGCTCTTCGACGTAAAAGGGATTGCCCGCGGCCTCGTTGGCGATCGCGCGGGCCATGCTCTCGCTGCCGACGCCGAGCGCGAGGAGCGTGGTGCGCGCGAGGCGTTCGGCCTCGACCTTGGGGAGCGGCCCGACGTCGAGCGTCACGCGCTCGAGCTCGCTCGGCTCGGAGGAACTGCGAGCGTCGGCGCTCGCGGCCGCGAGATACGCCGCCACCGCCGGATTCGCCTGTGCTTCGGGCGCGCGAAAGGTGGTGGCGACGAGCAGGCCCTTGGGCGCGGGCGCTTCGAGGAGCTTGGCGAGGAGCGTGAGGCTGTCGGCGTCGGCCCAATGCAGGTCGTCGATCGCGAGCACGAGCGGGCAGAGCGCACCGATCGCGATCACCAGCTCACGCAGCGCCTCGGCCGCGCGCCGTCGAAGCTCGAGGGCAGAGACGCCGGCCGGGACCGCGCGCTCCTCGAGCCGAGCCGCCACCGTCAATACCGTCGCAAGAACGGGAAATAGCCTGGAAAGCTCGGCGATCCATGGTGGCAGCTCGACGAGCAGCGGCGGCTTGTCCTTGGCGACGAGCCGCGCCGCGAGCTGATCGAGCATCCCGTCGAAGGCCTTGTAGGGGACGCTCTCGCGCTCGTGACAACGGCCACGGAGGACGATCGCGTCTCCGGCTTTCGCGCGTTCGAGGAGGTGATCGAGGAGCGTGCTCTTGCCGACGCCGGAAGGACCGACGAGGTGCACCACCGCCGCCGAGCGATCGCATGCCCGCGACCAGGCGGAGGCGAGGGCGACGCGTTCGACCTCCCGTCCGACGAGGCTCCACGGCGTGCGGCGCGCGACGAGCACTTCGGGTTGCGCGTCACCGAGGAAGAGCGCGGCGATTGCGTCCTCGGTCGGCCTCTCGCGAGGCTCGACGCGAAGGAGCGCGACCGCCAACTCGGCGAGATCGGCGGGGAGCGAAGGCACCAGCTCGAGCGGCGAAATCGGCGAAGAAATATCGGCGAACGAGAGCGACGGCCCCGAGCCCGAAGGGAACGCCGGAACGCCGGTGAGCGCGAGGTAGAGCATCAGCCCGACCGCGTACCAATCGGTGGCCGCTGCCATCGCCTCGCCGGCGTACTGCTCGGGCGCCATCCAACCCGGCGTGCCGTAGATGGTGGTGCGGTCGGGCTTCGTCGCGCTGCGCCCTTCGAGTGCGCGCACGAGGCCGAAGTCGACGACGACGACGCGATCGTCGCGCTCGACGAGGACGTTGCTCGGCTTCAAATCGAGGTGGAGGAGCCCCGCCGCGTGGAGCGCGCGTACCCCGCGCACGAGCTGACCGAAGCCGGCCCGCAGCCGTTCGATCGAGAGCGGCGGCGATGGCTTGTGGCGCGTCTCGACGCGATGCACCGGCTCGACTTCTTGGCGCACCGTCGGCGCGGTGATGGCAGCATCGACCGTCGTCATGCCGGTCAAGTCGACGCCGTCGGCCGCATCGCGGAGGCGCGGCGGCGGTCGTCCGCGCAGCCAGGTGACGAGGTCGGTCCCCTCGATGCGCTCCATCGTGAAGAACCAGAGATCGTCGTGACAGCCGAGCTCGTAGAGCGACACCAAATGCCGATGCGCGAGATCGGCGACCGAACGAAACTCGCTCTTGAAGAGGAGGAGGTTCGCCGGGCTGAGGTGGTTCAGCGTCTTCAGCGCGACGCGCGTCCCGTGCTCGCGATCGATCGCGTCGTGGACGGTCCCCATCCCGCCGGCGCCGAGACGGCCGGTGACGTCGTAGCGCCCGAGCCGAACGGGCGACTCGGGAGTGGCGGTGGACAAATCGGTGGAGGCCACGGACGACGCGGAGCGTACGGCCCGCGCCGCTACCACCACAAGCGCGCTCGACACCTCGAATGCGTCTGGCTCGAGAAGATCAAGGCGCGCCGCAAGCAAGCCATTCGGCGAGTTTTTGGCGATCAGCGAGCGGCGGGTCGTCGGGGCCAGGCGGCATGGTCGTGTTGTCGTCGGCCGCGTTGACGAAGATGCGATCACGGCTCTGGCGGATGGAGTCTGCGCTGGTGAACGATCGCGACGAATAGGCGTTCGCGCCGCCGTGGCACGACACGCACCAATCGTCGAAGAAATGCTTGCCGAAGTTGTCGTAGGTGAGCTTCGTCCCGCTCGGCGGACACGGGTGCTCGTCGAGCTTTTCGGCGCTGCTGCATGCCGTCGCGAGAAAGACGACACCGGCGATGCAGGTCAGGCCGGTGAGCCAGCGGCGCGCGCTCACGGCGCCTCCGTCAGCGAGTAGTTGAAACCGATCGCGCCCATCACCCCGTAGTACGCGGACGGGCCGAGCGTGGCGTCGGGGAACCAGGTGACGTCGAGACCGGTGAGCACGAACCACTCGAAGTTCTTCTTCTTGGAGAAAGGAATTTCCAAGCCCAGACGCGCGCCGAAGCCGGCCCGGTGACGGATGCCGGTGCCGATGCCGGCGACCGTTCCGAAGGGATGATCGGCGACGGAGACCAAGCCTTCTTCGTGTTGATGGATGAAGTACGCGCGCAACGTCGGACGCACTTTTTCCCAAGGAAGCGTCCCCGATACGCCGAAGGTGAGGCCGGTGTCGAGGCGCGTGTCGACGGCGGCGCGCTCTTCCCAGACGACGACGTCGAGGGCGAAGACGCGCGCGAAGCGATAGCCGAAGCCGAGCTGCGTCCCGATCGTCCAATCGCCACGCCACGTCGACTTGCGCGTGGCGAGGCCGGCGTCGAGCTGCAGCTCACCGGCGTGCGCGACGCTTGGACACGTCGCCATCGCGACCACCGAGACGCCGAGCGCGAGCCCGAACGAGAGGCCGAGCGAGCGGCCGGAAGGAGCGCGGAGAAACGGGCGAGAGAAGTCGAGGGGCACGGAGACCTGAATCCTACGCCGCCTGCGCCGCCCTGCCACGACTCGGGACGATGTTGGCCCTCGGGCCCGGGGCTTGGTCTGCTTCGGTCGGACCCGCATGAGCGAAGACCCGTCTCCCCAGAAGCGTCACCAGCGCCACGTCGTGAGCTACCTCATCGACCCGCGTTTTCAGCTGAAATACACCGGTTTGCTGGTGGGGGTGGTGCTCGTCGTCACGCTCCTCCTCGGCACGATCATCTGGCGGACCTCGGACAGCGCGGCAGAGAACGCGCGCTTCGCCTCGGCGCAGGCCGAGACCGCGATCAAGGAATCGGAGACGACGGGCAAGCTCCTCCGCCTCATGGGCGCCTCGTATGCAGCGCAGGATCCGGAGCTGGCGAAGACGCTCGACGTCGACGAAGCGGCGACGGACGCCAAATTTGCGGCCAATCGTGCGGAAGTGGAACGTCGCAAGCAAGAGGTCGAGACCCAGCAACGGCGCATCCGGCTGACGCTGATCGGCGGCTCGCTCGCCTTCCTCGTCCTCCTCACCGGGCTCGGCATCTACATCACGCATCGAATCGTCGGGCCGGTGTACCGGCTGAAGCGGCTGCTTCGTCAGGTCGGCACTGCGCGCTTCGCGGTGGTCGACGGCATGGGAAGAGGCCGTCGCGGCGACGAGCTGGAAGACCTCTTCGACACCTTCGTGCAGATGACCTACTCGCTCAAGGCCTTGCAAGCCGGCCGCTTGGCGACACTCGAGGCGACGATCGAGCGCGCGCGCAAAGAAGGCGTGCCCGAGTCGGTGATGCAGGGGCTGACCGCGCTCGAAGGTCAGATCGCGCTCGGGCTCGGCGGCGAGGTCGACTCCTTCCGACCCGGCACCGTGGCGCCGAAGCCAAGGGCCGATGCGAAAGCCGAAGAGAAAGCCGAAGCGAAAGACGGTGACGCGTGAAATCCAGCTCCCTCGTCACCCACGCGGTCGAACGGCTGATCCGCGAGTTCGAAGAGAACGACTACAACCCGACGCCGGTGATCGATCTCGGCACCCTCGTCGCCAGCGCCGATGGCTCGATCGACGACGAGGAGATCGACGCCATCCGACAAATTCTCGAGCCGATCTTGCACACGCAGCTCGACGGAGAGATCGTCGGATACCTCGTCGCCGCCAGCGCGAAGGTGATCGCGGCCGCCGGCATCTCGGCGCGCATCCGCCTCCTCGGACAGATTCTCCTCGATTGCGGCGCCGCCGAAGACGGGATGATCCTCGCGCTGGCGGTCGCATGGTCGAACGGCGGATACTCCGACGCGGAGAAGAAAATCATCGACGAGTTGGCGGCGGCGACACGTCTGCCGCCCGCGCGCGTCGAAGCGCTCAGCGCCAAGGTGAAGGCCGCCGTGAGCGGGTCGTGAGGACCTGATGCGCGCATTGGTGACGGGGGCGACGGGCACCATCGGCGAGCGGCTCGTGCGCGCCCTCGGCCCCGACACGATCGTCCTCAGCCGCTCGCCCGAGCGCGCGAAGAAGCAGCTCGGCGTGGAAGCGCGTGCGTGGGATGGGCAGGCCACCGTCGACGTCGACGGCATCGACGCGATCTTCCACCTCGCCGGCGAGCCCGTCGCCGAAGGACGCTGGAACACCGAGAAAAAGAGGCGTATTCGCGACAGTCGGGTGCTCGGGACCCGCGCGCTCGTGCAGTCGATCGCCGCCGCCAAGAGCAAGCCCGCGGTGCTCGTGAGCGCCTCGGCGGTGGGCTTCTACGGCGATCGCGGCGACGAGGTGCTCACCGAAGCGAGCGCCGGCGGCGACGGCTTTCTCAGCGAGGTCTGCCGCGAGTGGGAGTCCGAAGCGATGGCCGCCGAATCGCATGGAGCTCGCGCGGCGCAGGTCCGCGTCGGCATCGTCCTCGCGCGGGAAGGCGGCGCGTTCGCCAAGATGCTCCCCCTCTTCCGCAGCGGTCTCGCCGGCCGACTCGGCTCGGGCAAGCAATGGATGCCGTGGATCCACGTCGACGACATCGTCGCGCTCTTCCTCCACGCCGCGCACGCCGACGTCCACGGCGCGCTCAATGGCGTTGCGCCGGACATCGTCACCAACGCCGACTTCACCAAGGCACTCGCCAAAGCGGTGAACCGTCCGGCGTTCTTCGCGGCGCCGAAGCTGCTGCTCTCGCTCGCGCTCGGAGAGACCGCCGACGTCGTCGTCGCCTCGCAACGCGCGATCCCGAAAAAGACGCTCGCCAGCGGTTTCATCTACCGCGAGCCGAAGCTCGAACATGCCCTCGCCTCGCTCCTCGAGGATTCGAGCAACAAATCCGAGAAAAACGAGAAATCTGCTCAGTCGGGACCAGGGCCGCGACAGACGAAGCGCTGACGGAGCACCTGCGCTGTCGAGCTCGTCGTTCCCCCCCGCCGCCGGGTCCAAGCGACGTGCAACGCACGATCGGCGGCCGAGAAGGCGACGCCCAGGGGCACGCCGGTGCGCAGATCGGGCGCTTCTTCGAGGATCGGGCTGACGATCATCGCGCCCTTCGCGTCGCGCACCGAGATGGTGAGAAAGCCCGGGATGAAATCCGGTGACGTGCCACGAATCGCCGAAAAAACAGAGGCGAAACCCTTCTCGAAGGGCACCAGCGAGAGTGGCCCGGGAGAGGTTGCGACGCCGACGTCGATCGCCGGGAGCTCTTCGTGGGTGCCGTCCGGCAGCACGGAGACCAGTCGATACGGATAGCGAGACTCCGTCGGATGCGACGGCCGATAGCCGACGATCACCATTCCGTCGGCGAGCGCGGTGACGTCACCGTCGAGCGTCTGTCCGACGGGCAAGCGGACGTGCTTCGACAACGTCGTGTCGCGCGGATCGGCGATGAAGAAGACGTTGATCCCGGTGTCGTCCCAGAGATCGCCCGAGGCCGGCACCGAGGCGGCGATGACGATGCCGTCGCCCCAGCGTGTGACCCTCGCCCACGCGTGCTCGAGGGCTGCCTCGGAACCGTGCGGACGCTCGTCTGCCAAGTCGAGCGTGTCGCGCGGCGTGCGATCGGCGAGCGACATCGCCAACGTTCCGACGCCTGATTTGCCGTCGCCGAGCGCACTACGCGTGACGAGCCAGGTGTAGAGAACGCCCTCGCGCATCACGCCGGCGATGTCGATCTCCTCCGTCGGCTTGGTCGGAAGCCCCGAGGGCTCCGCCCACTTCGAGCCCTCGAGCGGCGTCGAGGTGGCAAACGCGCCGATGTGCCCGGGCTCCCGCGAGCCCCACCCGAGGAGGAACCGATTGCCCGCGAAATCGACGGCGGACATCGAGTCCCCGAAGAAGGTTCCGGAGCCGACGAACCCCACCGTCTTGGCCATCGACGGCACCGCGCTCTGCACGACGGAGGCCCCGACCGACTCGGAGCCACCGAGCATCGGCGTCAGCGTGTACGCGGCGAGGAGCTGCGTTCCCGCGGTCGCGAGCGACGTGCGATCGGCGATCGTCCCACTGGTGTCGAGAAGCAGACGCGCATCACCGACGAGCGTCGCCGTCGGCACGCAGGCCACTTCCGTCGCGCGTGCTCCGCAATCGTTGACCGCGTGCCAGTGACTCGATTCACACTGGAAAATGGACTCTTTCGCACACGTCGTGGCCGAGTAGAAGCAGTCGAGCCCTTGCGCGCTGCACGACTGCCCTTCGGTCGGCATCACCGGCGGGCACGCCGTCGGATCGATGCAGCGCGCGATCTCCAGCCAGCCCTCGCGCTCGCAACGGACCACCACTTGATCGCTCGCGCTCGCGTCACTGCACGGACCGACCTTGCCGCGGCGATAGGTGCAGACCGCGCCGACGATCGCGCACGCGCTCGCGGTGCTCGGCGGATCTTTCGGACACTCGACGGATGGCGGTGCATCGACGAACGAATCGATCGCGACGTCCCTCGGAGCGATGGAGTCGACGCTCGGCAGGTCGGCGTCGAAACCGAGCGTGCCTGGGCGAGCATCCCCCGACGTCTCGACGCCGAACAGCTCCGAGCGAGCGCCGCACGCGGACGAGAGGATCACCAGCGAGGCGAGGCGCGCGAAAGAAAGGAAGCGCATGGCGCGCGCGTAGAGCGAAGAGCATGCCGCGCGAGAAATCATGCCGATTTCATCGCTGGCACAAGCGCTGGCACAAGCTCAGGCGATCACGCGAGCGCTTCGCCGGTGCGCATGTTCTCGAGGAGGATGAAGGCGGTGCCGCCCTTGATCGGCGCGCGGAAGACGCCGTCGGCCTTGCGCAGCTCGACGACGAGCGCCGAGAGCGCCCACGCGGAGGCCTCGTCGATGGCGTACGAAGGACGCGTCACCTCCCACATGTCGCGCTCGAGGATGCCGTCGATCAACGCTGCGGCCCGCGCGCGCACTGCGTCGGGGAGCGTCGGGTTGCCACCGCCCCACGTCCACGCGCGCGTCTTGATCGAATAGGTGCCGATCATCGTCGCGTCGGCGAGCGCGCGAACGGTGCCTGAATCTCCGAGGAAGCGAATGACGCCGTGGCTCGCGCCCTTCGGGGCGAGGTCGACTTCGAAGCGCCCCTCGGCGTACCCCTCGTGACGCGCACGGAGGAGCTCGCTCTTCTCGTTGAGCGCGGCGACGAGCGCGTCGCGACGTTCGTCGAACTTGGTGCTCGGCGTGTGGACGAGGCCGGGGAGAAAGGCGAACGCTTGATCGAGTCGACGGATGAAGGTGCCGCCGCCGACGTCTTCGACCTCGACGTCTTCGAGCCCGCAGAGCGCTTCGGTCGCCTTTGCCAATACCGGCAATGCGCCGTGCGCCTCGGGGGCGTTGCACGAGGACTCGACCTTCACCTCATCACCAATAATCTCTTCGACGTCGAGCCCGGCGACCTCGAGCGGATCGTCCTTGCCGCGACGGCCGAGCTCGACGAGGCAGCGGCCGTACTCGCCGGCGGCGAACGTCGACAAAAGCATCGCGCCGACGTCGGCGAGGATCTCGCGACGCATCTGGGCGCGCTCTTCGGGGCTCATGGTCTGCAGCTAAGTCGCGCCGGGGGAGGCTGTCGAGGAAGGCGCCGATTGCCTGCGAAATCAGCCTCTTTCGCGTCCGCTTGCGTCCGGCAGAGCGGTCGGTTTCTCATCGAGGGATGCAGCTCGTCATCCCGCCTCCCGAAGTCGCGCGCGTCGGTCTTCGCGCGCTGCGCATGGTCGCCGCCGCCGATGGAGAAATTCACGATCTCGAGAGGCGCATGGTCGCCGCGGTGCAGACGCACATTCTCCACACCGATCTCGACTTCGACTCCCTCGAACCGATCACGCCGGAAGAGCTGGCGAGCGGGCTGCCGGAGCCGTTTCGCGAGAAGGTCGTCCACAGCTGTCTCATCGCTGCGCTCATCGACGGTGAAGCGAGCACCGAAGAGATCGCCCTCGTGCGCAGCTATGCCAAGGCACTCGGCGTCGCCAGCGACGTGGTCGAGACCGCGCAGAAGCTCGTCGACGAGCACCTCCTCCGCTTCCGCATCGACATCCTCCGACGCTCGTTCTTCGGGCAACGCGGGGCCGACTTCTACCAGCACCGAGGCTTTCGCGGGCTCGTCACGGTGGCGGGAAATATCATGCAAATCGAGAACGCCGCGATGGCCGCGAAGTATCGCGCGCTCTCCAAGCTCCCGGCCGGAACGCTCGGTCGCGGTTGGTGGGAGTTCATCGAGAAGAACCAATTCTCGGTACCTGGCGAGAAGGGCGCGGGACCAGAGCCGATCGTCTTCCACGACTGCATCCACGTGCTCGCCGAGTACGACACGACCTCCAGCGAAGAGACGCAAATCGCAGCGTTCCAAGCAGGAACGATGCAGAAGGACGCCGTCTACGGGCTGCTCTTCCCGCTCGCGCAGTTCCACCTCGGCGTCTCGATCACTCCGGTGACCAACGCGGAGAAGGGCGTCATCGATCCCGAGCGTTGGGTGAAGGCCTTCGTTCGCGGGACGAAGACGAAGATCGATTTGGCGACGAAGTGGCAGCCGTGGGAGGTCTTCGAGCGAAAGGTGACCGAGCTGCGTGTCGAATACGGCGTCGAGCCGCGCTCTCGCACGCTGTGATTTCCGCCGACGCGGCGGCTCGTGGCGTTTTCACGTCGGAATCGTAACCAAACGGTGACGACGCGCTAACCTACGAGAACATGTTCCACCGCTCGAGGGGCCTATTCTCGGTCTTGTTCACCGTCGTCGTCGTCGCGTCGCCGGCGTCGCTGATCGCCACCGGCTGCAGCTCGTCGTCGAGCTCGGAGACGCCGAAGGACTCGGGCACCACCGCCGACGCCAGGGCGGACGTGGTGATCCCCGACGACGACGCGCCCGCCTGTCCGCCGAAGTTGGGGACGGCGAAGGCGCGCGTGGCGGCGCGGCCGGCGAAGGGACCGCTCGACGACACGATGCGGATGAATCAGCTGCAGCTGAAGGCCACCCACAACAGCTATCACCTGCAACCCGACAGCTCGCTCGTCGATTGGAGCTACTCGCACGCGCCGCTCGATCAGCAGCTCGAGTCGCAAGGGGTGCGCGGCGTCGAGCTCGACGTGCATTGGGACGAGGCGTGCAATCGGTATCGTGTCTTTCACATCGCCATCCTCGATCCGCGATCGACCTGCGACGCGTTCACCGATTGCTTGCAGATCTTGCGCACGTGGTCCGATGCGCATCAGGGCCATCACCCCATTTTCGTCCACATCGAGCCCAAGGACGGTTACGAGCCCGACGTCGGAGAGGCTCGATTTCAAGCCCTGGAGAGCGAAATTCTCTCGGTCTGGCCGCGCGAGTCGATCGTCACGCCGGACGAGGTGAAGGGCACCGCGACGTCGCTCGCGGCGGCGGTGGCGACGCCCGGTGGCGATCACGGCTGGCCGACGCTCGGGGCCGCGCGCGGTCGCTTCGTCTTCTACATGGATCGCTCGGACGAGATGCGCGACGCCTACACGCACGGCCGAAAAGATCTGGTCGGTCGTCTCCTCTTCACCGACGCCGACGCGACCGATCCCTTCGCCGCGATGCGCATCCTCAACGATCCGGTGGGAAGCAAAGACGACATCGAGGCGTCGGTGAAGAAGGGCGTCATCGTCCGCACGTTCGCCGAGAAGAGCATCGAGTCGGCAAAAGCGGCCGATCGCACGCAGCCCGATCTCGCGCTCGCCGGCGCGGCGCAGATCATCAGCACCGACTTCCCCGCCAAGGTGGCGAGCACGAGCTACTTCCTCGAGCTCACCGGCGGCACGCCCTCCCGCTGCGACGCGCTCGTCGCCCCCACCGAGTGCACGCCCGACGCCGTCGAGTCGGAGGGGCGGCTGAAAACGCCGTGAATGGTCGGCAAAACAGGTAGCTGGCGCGATCGACGAGGTCTCGCGTACCATCGGAAGACGATGCGTTCCTCCGTCCGCACCCGCCTCCTCGTCGCGCTCTTCGGTACCGTCCTCGCAGGCTCGAGCCTCTCGCTCGCCTTCGCGAAGGACAAGAACGACAAGAAGTCCGACGAGAAAGCCGAGAAGTCCGACAAGAAGGACGACAAGAAGCCCGGCATCACGCCGTACGATCAGGCGATCATCGACGCCCACAAGTCCTTCCAGGCAGGGCTCGCCGGCAACGCCATCGACGAGGCGATTGGCCTCTATCGCAAGGCGATCGCGCTCGATCCGACGCGCCCCGAAGGCCACCTCTACCTCGCAGGCGCGCTCTACCAGAAGGCCGACTACGCTGGCGCCGACGAAGCGGCCGCGGCGGCCTCGAACCGCGCACGTGAGAAGAAAGAGTGGGCGAACTACCAAGGCAAGGCGATGTTCATCTCCGCCACCGCCAAGGAAGCCGCCGGCAAGGCCGACGAGGCGAAGGCCGCGTGGACGGCCTACTCGACGTTCGCCAAAGAGAACCCCGACGTGCAATATCCGGCCGGCTCGGGCGACGCTCCGCCGATGGCGGTGAAGGTCTTCCCCAGCTCGGCGATCGAGCGCGAGACGAAGATCGACACCTACGCCAAGTCGAAGGTCGAATACGCCAAGGTCCGTGAGCTGATCGAGAAGCGCCTGAAAGAGCTCGGCACGCCCAAGCCCTGATTCAGCGGGAATTCAGGTCAATTTCTCGCTGGGGACGCGGCGCCATCTCTTTCAGACGCTGCGCCACGAGGGACGCGGCGTGGAGCTCGTTCAGGTTCGGCGCGGTCCCGAGGGTCGGCTTTCCGGCGTGCAACATGCTCGCGGTGGCGAGCTCGACGTCGGGCGCGTGCACGTAGGTCCCCGCCGTCGACGGTGAGCTGGTGACGATGAAGAGCCCGAAGCCGACCAGCCCAGCGGGGAGCGTCGCGCGCCATCGCACCCAGTGGAGGCCGTCGAGATCGACGACGCCGTCGGTGTCTGGCTTCTCGGCGGTGAGCCGATAGGTACGCGAGAGCGTGGCCGACGTCTGATCGAGCGCGACCATGCTCGCCGACGCCGTCGGATCGCCGGGAGCGCCGCCGATCCACACCGTCACGACCTGGGGCAACGTCGAGAGCTTGACCACCGAGAGGAGGAGGACGCCGGTCGGGTTCGTCGGTTTACCCGGTAAAAGAAGCGTCGTTTGCCCCTGCGGCGCGCGAGCGAGCGCGTGCTTCATGGTCGTCGCCGGACCGCCGTCGCTGCCGTAGACGAACCAGTTTCCACCGCCGCTCATCTCGAACGCCGGATCAACGAAGCGATCGTGGCTCGGGATGCCCTCGAAGAGGGGAACGGTGATCAGACGTCGTGCGCTCGACGAAACCTCGTCCGCGTCCTCGAGCGCGTCACCGCCGGTGTCCAGCGTCGGTCCGGTGTCGGCGCTGCCGGTGTCGTCATTGGCATCGACGACGGGCGCGGCGTCCGTTTTTCCACCACAAGCGACGACGATGGCGGCGAGCACCGCGACCAGCGACGTCAGCGCGAAAAACGACGGTTGCATGATCGACCTCGTCTTCATTTCGCGAGTCATTTCGCCTGTCATTTTGCGAGCCACGCGCGCGCGGCCTCCATCAAGGTGTCGCGTCCTACGATGGCGTCGCTCTGCTTCTCGAGCACGACCTCGTCGGGTTTGACGCCGGTGCTGCTTTCGAAGGGCGCGATGACGTCGTCGACGGTGAAGATTCCGTCTTGGATTTGCACCGTGCCGCCGCTGATGGCGATACCGAGCGTGGGAAGGAAGGTGATGCGACCGAAGCCGCCGTAGGTCGACACCGGTCCGAAGAGCCTCGTCGGACCGGTGCGCTGTTTGACGAGCCGCGTGAGGAAGTCGTTGCCGGAGACGTCGATGCCGAGGAGCACCGCGAGCTTGGCCGCTTGGTTGTTGTGCGTGCCGACCGTCGCGTCGTAGACGTAGTTCTCGTAGAAGCCGCACGAGCTGCCGTCGCCGACCGCGTCGAGACAGGCGCGCATGCGATCGAGCACCTTGGGCAGGCTCGCCTCTTCGAGCCCCGGGATCATCTCTGCGCGCGCGCGATCGGTCGGTGAAAAGAGGCTGCCGAAGAGCGTCGAGAACGCAGGCTCGAACCACCCACCGCCGCCGACGCGCTCATCGAGGATGATGAACGGACGAACGTCGGCGACCGCCGCCTCGAGCGCGGTCTTGTAGGCCTTGCCGCCGGGATACGTCTCCGCCGGGACGCCGTTGATGTGGATGAGACGCGTCGAGGCGTCGAGATCTTTCGAGCCAGCGAATGGATAGGTGTAGGAGTCGGCGTCGGGGAATGCCCTGGAAAAGCGGCTGTCGCAGGGGAAGGCCTTGAGGTCGGCATCGACGAGCGCGCCGCTCCACATCTTCTTGCCGACGAGCGCGGCGAGGTCGACGTCGAACGTCTTCACCTCGGCCGCAGTGCACGGAGTGGCGGAGTGCGATGCGCGATCACAGCGCGCGAAGGTGAGCACCGCGCCAGCGTCGAGCGCAGCGCCGGGGAGCGCTTCGGCGAGGGCGAGCGGCCGACTGGCGACGTCACCCGGCGCATAGAGACGACGACGATGTGCAGCTTCCCAAACGTCGACGGCGAGCCCGTCGACCTTCACGAGCACGTCGCCTGGCTGCACGAGCTTGCCCGCGTCGTGCGTCGACTCCGCGGCGAAGACCATCGGCACCGCCGCGCTCGTCGCTCCCGGGAGCAAATCGGCGACGCCGAGCCCGAGGCAGATGCCGGTGTCGAAGCCCGGCGCAGCACCGCCACGGAATGGATAGGCGTGCGCGTCGGCGAGCCCGTCGAGCTGGGGAAATGCAGCCCAAAACGCGCGGGGATCGTCGCTCTTGCCGGCGAGCCCGAGCGTCGCGAGGTAGTCGGCGACGTGCTTCTGCGCCGCGCGGCCGCCCTCCAATCGATCGTAGAGAAAGGAGACGCGATCGACGAACGCGGCGCGCACGTCCTTGCTCGGGAGGGTGCCATAGGCCGCGGTCGCATCGACGCAGACGCCGTAGAGACAGGTGCCCGACGCCCCACACACGCTCGTCTCGGTGACGCTGGTGCAGGTCTTCTTCTCGACGGCGCGCGGACCGAGATCGACGACCTCGAAGGCGTCGACCGCGGCGCGCACCTTAGAATCATAATGTATCGATGCATCGCCACCTTCGAACGCGAAGGGATCGTCGGACGAGCCGGTGAGCTGCGTGTCGCGGAGGACGAGCATCGGCGAGAGACCGCCCTCGTCGAAGTCGATGGGCCCGGTGGCGAGCTCGCGAAACCCATCGTCGGTTCCACGGCCGGTGGGCACCAGACGCACGCCGAGGGGCGTTGCCAATCCACTCGGCCAGAGCACGAAGGCGTCGACGCCCGTGCCCCGAGGCTGCACCCAGACGCGGAAGTCGACGCGTCGCGAGGAGAGCTTCGCCGACAGGGGCGCGAGGTCGATCATGGTGCGAATCAACTCCGCGCCGACGAGAAATACGCCTGTTCCCTCGAGGCTCTGCGCATCGGTGACGAAGCGCGCGGCGATCACGCTGGCGTCGACGGGCGAGCGATCGCGCGCGGTCGCTTTGATCGTGAGCGCGTCACCGCGATCGAGACCATCGTGGAAACCGGCGGCGTCGAGCGTGAGCTTGCCCGTCTTCGGATCGAACGTCGCTGCCGACGCCGCCGCCGCGGAGAGAACGAGCGCACACGCAGCTGCAGCACCGCCGACGCGCGGAACGAGAGTGAGACGCATGACCGACTCCTTGGCCGCGCCTTAAGCGAACCGCGCGCCAAGTGCGTTTTGGTCTCATTTTCCCGATATGTCGTCGGGCGCGTTAGATCGCTGACGGCATCACGGGGCCCTCGCCGGTCTCGCTCCGGCCTCGGTCGACGAGTTGTTCACGCTCGGCGCGTCGCTCGGCGTCGTCGAAGGAGCATCAACGCGAGGGGCACGAGGCCGATCGAGCAACCTGCGCCGCAGTTCTTCTTCACGTCGTGCGAGTCGACGAGCGGCGGATCGATCGGCTTCGGCGCGTCTTTCGCAACTGCTTTGGCCTTGGCCAGTACTTCGGCAGGCTCTTTCAACGAAAACGCGACATCGCCTTTGGCGAGCTCGTCGCGAGGCGGCGGCACGGGGAGGACGACCTCGTCGACGGCGCTCATGTGACCGGCGAGATCGATCGCGCGGAACCCGAGCTTCGTCGTCGCGGTGCCGAAGTCGAGCGTCGCCGGGGTGCAGTCGATGGGACGACCGACGAGCAGACGACCGTCGGCGTCGGCGTCGAGGTAGAAGTCGGGCGCGCGCGTGTAGTCGATGGCGCCGGCAGCGTTGGCCGTCCATGCGCCGAAGGTCACCGCAGCAGGAGACGTGGCGTCGTCGGAAGGCGTGGCGATGCGCAGACGCGCGTAGGGCAGGTTCGTGCACGGGCAACCGCAGATGGAGATGCCGAAGGTGCCATTGGCGGTCCCTCCCCAGCTCGGCGGATTGGCGTCGACGCGCGTTCCGGTGGAGAAGGTTCCGATGACGTTCGTCTTGTCGACCACCACTTCGTAGTTGGTGTGCGCGACGAGGCTCGGCGTCAGGTCGATGACCTGGCCGCCCACCGGCCCGACGACGACCTGCTTGCTGACCACGGGCGCTTTGCCGGAGACCGCGCGCACGGCCACCGAAGAGGGGACGGCAAACTGAGTCGCGATGCGCACGTGAGTGTTGATGGGCACGTCGCTGCCGCTCGGCGCGACGACGTGAATCGGCGCCGGTGAGCACGACGCATAGGCCGCAGGCGAAGGCGAGACGAGCACGCTCCCGACGCCGGCGAGGGCTCCGATGGCGAGCGAAGCGATGACGACGACCAGGCCACGGGAACGCATCGGCATCTTGGACAACTTGGAACGCCTCCGCGACGAAACCTTGGGCTCATCCACCTGCCGACGTGTACCGACCGAGCGCACGCTGGAACACCACCCGGGCGAGGAGCGCAGCCAAGAACGCGCCCACTGCCGCGCCGCCGAGCGCCTGCAGCGAGAGCCTACCGAGCAGCGCCTCTGCGGGGAAGGTGGTCATCACCCCGAGCGGAATGACGAACGTGAAGACGATGCGCAAAACACCACGAAATACGCTCGAAGGCCAACGTGCGGCGTCGAAGATGGAGTCAAAAAGGTACGTCAGGTTGTCGATGCGCACGACGTAGAAGGCGGTGCTGACGGTGATGATCCAAAGGGAGTAGAGGATCGTCACCGAGAGGCCGAGCATGGTCACCGCGACGAGCACGTCGAGCGGCCGTGGCCAGTGCCCCATGCGATGAAACGCAAAGGCCCAGATGAGCAGCGCCGAGAGCACGTTCGTCGCCTTCCACATCTGGAAGCGCGCGGTCGAGACGAGGAACTGCGCGTCGGCCGGCTTGAGGAGGACGAAGTCGAGCGTCCCTTTGCGCACGTGCTCGACGACCGCCAGCAGGCTGGGATTGATGGCCCCTTCGACGAGCGCGTTGAGGAAGTGAAAGAAGCCGACGACCACCAGCGCCTCGGGGAACGTCCAGCCGAAGATCGACGAGCGCTGATCGAAGACCACCACCAGCGGAACGATCGACGGCGCGACGAAGAGGACCTCGAGCACGCCATCGAGCACGAAATCGCCTCGATACTGCATCGCCAGGAGCACCGAGGCGCGCAGCTGGATGCGAAAGAGGCGCAGGTAGCGAATCACGGGTCGTCGTTGCCGATGTCGAGCACCACGCGCCACGGACCTCCGGCCACGCGTCGCCACGTCGTGAGGTACTTGAAGTGGCCGAGCACCTTCTCGGTGCCATCTTTGGGATCGAGCTCGAGGAGACGCGCGCGGCCCATCGTCCAACCGACGTTGCCCGACACTTCGCCGCGCTCGGGCGCCCAACGCAACTTGCGATTCGGCTTCGAGAGCACCGGACCCATGTACGCGCGGATCGCCTCCTTGCCGACGACGAGGTCGCGCTTGTCGGCCATCTGCGCGCCATCGTCGGCGAAGAACTCGACCCACCCGTCGATGCCGCGCGCGTTGGTCGCAGCGTCGAAATCACGATCGGCTTGAAGGAGCGACTCGCGATCGGCGTCGTTGACGGAGGGTCCCGGAGACGCCGCCGGCTTCGCGTTCGCCGCGGTGTCGGGACACTTGAGGGGCGCGTTGCACCCGACGAGAGCGCCGACGGACGTCAGCGAAACGACGGCGAAAATAGCGAAATCGCGAGCGAACCGGTTCATCGATCAACCTCCATAGGCGGCGTAACGGCGGAGGCCTCCTCGCCAGAGGACGAGGAAGAGCCCGAGGAAGGCGAGCACCCACATGAGCTGTCGCGCGAGGAGCCACGGGAGCTCGGACGGCGTGTGCGCGCCGACGAAGATCTCGACGGGGAGCCCGATCGAATAGCGGAAGGGCAGCATCTCGGTGATTGCGCGGAGCGTCTTCGGGAAGAGCTCGATGGGAATGAGATATCCGGAGAAGACGAAGACGAGCACCGTCCATGCATCCATCACCTTGACGCTGCTCTCCATGTAGAACGAGAGCGTGCCGATGACGAGGTTGACGAGGAAGGTGATCGCCCATCCGCCGAAGAGCGCGAGCATGCCGGCGAGCCACAGGAGCGGCGTCTTCGGAAGGCCCACGCCGCCGGTGGTCGCGAGCATGATGATGGCGACGGGGAGCGAGACGACGACGCGCATCGGCATCGCCGCCAAGTTGTCGGCCGCCCAGCCCAGGGCCGGATGCATCGGACGCAGTAATTTGCTGCCGATCGTCCCTTGTTTGACCTCGAAATTGATCTCCCACGCCACCCACGCGCCGGTGAGCTGACGGACGATGAAGGTGACGAGGAAATAGACGACGAGCTCTTTCTCACCGAAGCGACCGATCGGCGCGTCGTGCGCGACGGCGGTCCAGAACGCCAACATGATGAGCGGCATCGTCGTCGCCAGCACCCACACCAACATCTCGGCGCGGTACGCGAGCGCGCCCGAGAAGCCGACGCGAAGGAGCGTGGGGAACGTGCGAAAGAAGCGGTTCACGCCTCGTCGCCCTTTTCGTCGTTCGAAGTCTCTGTCTTCCCGACTTTTTCCGCCTTCTCGGACTTCTCACGCGCGGCTCGCGTGCGCGCGAAGAGCTCGCTCATGACCTCCTCGAGCGGCGGATCTTCCACCGTCAGATCGACGACGGGGAAGGCCGCGAGCATCGCCGGCACCACTTCACGGACGTCGGCGTGGGCGATTTGCAACGTCACCCGCAGCTTCTCGTGCTCGACGACCTTCCCGTAGCGCGCGAGATCGCCCTCCGCGACTTCGGCGCCGAGGCGGAGAATGAGCCTTTTTTCCGGGCGCAATCGGCGCACGAGCGCCTCGAGCGTACCGTCGTAGGAGAGCTGCCCCTTGTCGATGACGACCACGCGCGGACAGAGCGCGAGGACGTCTTCCATGTAGTGGCTCGTCAGCAAGATGGTCGCGTTCCAACGCTCGTTGTAGCGCTTGACGAAGGCGCGCATCGACGCCTGCATCGAGACGTCGAGGCCGATGGTCGGCTCGTCGAGGAAGAGCACCTTCGGCCGATGCACCAGCGCCGCCGCCAGCTCGCACTTCATGCGTTCGCCGAGCGAGAGCTGCCGCGTCGGCTTCTTCACCAACTCGCCGAGCTCGAGCAGCTCGTCGAGCTCGGCCATCGTCTCTTGGTACTGCGCGCGTGGGACGTCGTAGATGGCGCGGTTGAGCTCGAAGGTCTCGGCTGGCGGCAGGTCCCAGAGGAGCTGCTGCTTCTGGCCCATCACCAACATGATCTTCTCGAGGAAGGCTCGCTCACGCTTTCGCGGCAGGTGACCGTCGACGTGCGCCTCGCCCGACGTCGGGTGGAGAAGCCCCGCGAGCATCTTCAAAGTGGTGGTTTTTCCAGCTCCGTTCGGCCCGAGGAAGCCGACGCGCTCTCCGGCGGCGACTTCGAAGCTGACGTCGTCGACGGCGACGATGGTCTCGTAGGTGCGGCGGAAGACCGACCGCAACGCGGCGGCGAGCCCAGGCGCGCGCTTGTGCACGCGGTACTCTTTGCGCAGCGACCGAACCTCGATCACCGAGGCAGAACTAGCATGTCCAGCGACTCGCCGGCGAGGACGCGCGAGAGGAGGCCGCTCTCGGTGAAGTGCTCCTCGCAGAGCTCGAAGGGGAACGTGCGCGCGCCGATGCGGCAGACGGGGAAGAGGCGTGCGTTGCCGAAGATCTCGATCGCCCCGCTCGGCGCGAAGGCGTACGCGCCGCCGCCACCGATGGCGTTGCGGAACGAGAGCCGCAGCTGCGCGTCGGGGAGCGACCAAAGGTGCATCGTCCCGTCACGCGAGCCGCTGACGAGCCACGCGCCGTCGCGACTGATCGCCATCGTGGTGACCGCACCGAGCGGCACCGTCGGCGTGCCGAGATCGTCGAGGGGCGCGCCGAGCTTCATAGCCTCTTTATGCGTCTTCGCGTCCCATAGGCGAATCGTGCCGTCGGCCGAGGCGCTCGCGAACACGAGGACGCTCCCTTGCGGTCGATAGGCGACGGCGAGCACGGGCCCCTCGTGTCCGCCGAGCACCGCGATCGGCGCACCATCGGCGAGGTTCCAAAGGCGCACCGTGCGATCGCTCGACGCCGACGCGAGGGTCGTTCCGTCGGGGCTGACGGCGACGGCGTTGACGAACCCGGTGTGGCCGAGGAGCGTCTGGAGAACGTTGCCATTGGCGTCGCGGACGATGACCGCCTTGCCCGCCGCGGCGACGACGAAGCGCGACCCATCGGCGAGATAGTCGACGCCGTACGCGCCCGGTCCTTCGAGGTGCGGCAAAGGCTTCTTCGTGCTGACGTCGTAGCGCTGCACGCCGGCATCGACGGTGGCCGCCGCGAGCACCGGGAGATTGGGCGCGAAGGTGAGCGCGCGGGCGAAGCCGACCTTCCAAGGCGCGGCCGATTCGATGCCGACCGAGGAGTCCCAGAAGCGCACCGTGCCGTCGGACGATCCGGAGGCGAGCAAATTTCCCAGGCTCGTCGGCGCGAAGACGAGCGCGCTGACCGAACCGGTGTGCGCATCGAGGAGCTTCGGCGATTGGCCGTGTCCATCGACGAGCGATGTCGGCCAGAGCGCGACGAGGCCGTCACTCTCTCCTGCGGCGAGCGCGCCGAGATCGGGCGCGATGGCGACGCTGTCGAGCGGCGCCGCATGTCCACGCACGTTTCGACGCAATTTTCCCGAGGTCGCGTCCCACTCCCGCAACGTCGCGTAGGCACCGGTGTAGAGCGTGCCGACGTCCTCGCCGAAGGCCACGCTGGTGGTCATCAGCTCGTGCCCTTCGAAGGTGCGCAGCAAGACCCCGGAGCGCGCATCGAAAGTTCGGGCGACTTGATCGACGCCGGCGGTGACCAAGGTGCGCGCGTCGGCGGCGACCGCGATGTCGACGATCGCGCCGGCGTGCGCCTCGATCGTCTGGAGCAGCTTGAGCGCTCCCTTGGTGGTCACCTCGGCGATGCGCAACGTGCCGTGATCGTCGCCGGTGGCGAGCAGCGTCGAGCTCTTCTTGTCGCCGAAAATTCCGGGAACGAACGCGATCGCACGGACGCGACCGCCGTGTCCGTCGAGCGTCGTGACGAGACCGAACGTCTTCGCGTCGTAGAGGCGCGCGGTGCGATCGTCGGCGCCGGTGACGAGGTAGCGGCCGTCGGGCGAAAAGGCGACCGAGAGCACTTCGCCGCCGCCCTGTTGGAACGTCGACAGCTCTTTGCCGGAGACCGCGTCCCAGAGCTTTGCCGTGCGGTCGCTCGAGACGGTGGCGACGGTGCGTCCATCCGGCGAGAAGGCGATGGCGTTGACGGTGCTCTCGTGACCATCGAGCTTCGCGAGGAGCGCGCCGCTGGTGCTCCAGAGACGTGCAGTGCCATCGCGCGAGGCGCTGGCGAGGATGCGTCCGTCGCTCGAATAGGCGAGCGACGTCACCGAGAGGGCGTGACCGGAGAGGCGCAACACCTCGCGCAGGGTGCGCGCATCGAGCACGCTGACGATCGAGCGGTGCGCGACGGCGATCGTCTTTCGCCCGGTCTGCATCGGCGCGAAGGCGATCGCCTGGAGATAGCCTTCGAAGCCGTTGGGCACGTCGGCGGCGAGGGGCCGACCAGGTCCTGCGCCGAGATCGACCGCCGCGCGATCGAAGAGCCGCTGCGCCTCGGCGCCCTGCCCGAGCGCCCGAGCCGAGAGGGCAGCTCCGAGCAAGGCGTCGCCGTCGGGATGCGCGAGCTCCCAAGCGCCGAGCCAGAGATCCATCGCTTCTTTGTGTTTGTTCGCGTCCGCGGCGGCCGCAGCTTGCATCGCCAACTTCCGACTCTCGTCCGTCGGCGCGGTCTTGACGCGATACTTGGCGATGCGCGCACGGAGGCGCGCGGCCGCTTCCTTCGCGTCGCTCATCTCCCTCGCGTCTGTCGCGTCGACGGTCGAGATGGTGCTCTTCTCGATCGTCGTGGCCAACGTCGCGGCCTCGTCCCACCGATCGAGCGCTGCCAAGGTCTCGATGGCGACCGCATAGGAAGCCATGGCGCGCGGCGGACAAAGTTGATCGGCCTTGGCGAGCACACGCAGCACTCGATCGAGCCGACCGGCGGCGAGGAGCTGCGACACGCGCGCGCGCTCCCCATCGGCGAGCACGCACTGCGTGTTCGGCGCGCTCGACAGCGACGGCGGAGGTGCGGTCTTGACGACGGCCACCGTCGACGGAGGCGGCGTGCACGCGACGGGAGCGAGACCAGATGCGACGGCGAGGACCGAGACTCCGGCGATCGCGCGCGACATCGCCTTCCACATGGGCATCTCCAACGGTCTCACTGCGCTGGCGCGGCGTTACCGCGAAGTGAGCTGTCACATGAAAATGACGGCGCATCGGAGAACGGCAGCGGAAAAATGCAGAATCACTGCTGGCACGTCGGCTGCTGAGTCGGCGCCAATGCTTACCCGCCGGTCTTCCGTCTTCATTCGCGGGCTCATCGCCACGGGCGCGTTCACGATCGGATGCGGTGGAGGGAGTGGCGAGGGTGGCATCGAGCTCGACGGTGGCGGCGCGGATGGGACCACCGACGTCACGATCGACGAGGCGGGCGACACCGGCTTTCGCATCGATGCGTCGTCGTGTGGCAGCGCCGATGATTGCGATGGCGGCGTCTGCATCGGAGGCACGTGCTGTCCCTCGGCGGCGAGCGCGTGCGGCACCACCTGCTGCGCGGGGAGCACGGTCTGTCTCTTCGATCGCTGCGTGACGCCGGGCCCGGCCTGCTTCACCAACAACGACTGCAAGGCAGGCCAGTACTGCGAGACCGCGCTCGGCGGCGGCGCGGGTGGTGATGGTGGAGTCGATGCGAGCGATGCCTCTGGCGACGTCGGCGATGGCGGCGGACCGACGTGCCTCGAAGCGCCCCACCCTGGACACTGCCTCGACTTGCCCCCCATCTGTCCCGGCAGCGGCGGCGACGCAGGCACGAGCGACGCGGCGGACAGCGGTGGATGCGTCGAACGGTGCGAATACCATCCGCCACCCGGCAAGCTCGACGCGATCCCCAAGTGGTCGTGGGGACTCGCGGGGGCCAAGGATTTCCCTGCCTTCATCGATGTCTGGTCGACGCCGACGGTCGGTCGCGTTCACGACTCCAACTGCGACGGGAAGGTCGACGAGCTCGATCCTCCGCAAGTGATCTTCGTTTCGGGCGACGCCAGTGGCGGTTGTTGTCAGTGCGACGGCAAGACGCCGACGTCGTGTCACACCGGCGTCCTCCGCATGCTCGACGGCAAGACGGGCAAGGAGATCTGGTCACTGCGCAAGGCGGGCGCCGGCTCGGCGGGCTTCGCGGGGCTCTCGGTGGCGATCGGCGATCTCGACGGCGACAAGCGCATCGACGTCGCGGCGGTGACCGGGGAAGGCGACGTCGTCATCGTCGACGGGAGCGGCAAGGTGGTGCGCACGAGCGACAAGCCGATTCCAGGCGCGAGTGGCGACGCGTCGTTCGGTTGGGGTGGCGGCCTCGCGATCGCCGACATGGATGGCGACGGCGCGCCCGAGATCGCCTACGGCGGCACCGTCTACACGACCGCCGGCGGAGCGCTGAAACAGCTATTTTCCAAGCCTCCCGGCAGCATCAGCGAGGTCCTCTCGACGTTCGTCGATCTCGACGGCGCCGCCGATGGTCACCTCGAGCTCCTCGTCGGCAACGCCGCCTATCGCTTCGACGGGAGCACGTTGTGGGAGCGCGCCGACCTCGCCTTCGGCTTCCCCGCGATCGGCGACTTCGACAAGGACGGCAAACCGGAGGTCGCCTTCACCTCCGAGGGCAAGGTGACGATTCTCTCGGCGCTCGATGGCAAGACCGTGCTCGGACCGACCGCGTTGCCCGGCACCGGCTCGGGTGGACCGCCGACGGTCGCTGACTTCGACGGCGACGGCAAGCCGGAGATCGGCGTCGCGATGGCCACGTTCTACTCGGTGATGAAGCCGAATTTCACGACGAAGAAGATCGACGTGCTCTGGCAGTCGGCGAACCACGACCTGAGCTCTTCGGTCACCGGCTCGAGCGTCTTCGACTTCGAGGGCGATGGGCGCGCCGAGGTCATCTACAACGACGAGTGCTTCCTCTGGGTCTTCGACGGCGCGACCGGCTCGGTGCGCTTCGCGGGCCTGACGACGTCGTTCACGGCCACCGAGGCCTCGGTCGTTGCGGACGTCGACGGAGACGGTCGCTCGGAGATCATCATGGTCTCGAACGGCGCCGATCCGAGCGCCTCGGGATGGAAGTGCGACACTGCGCCGTGGAACACGCCCGACCCCAAGACCGGTCGTCCGGCGTGGGTGGCACCGAAAGGCGCGAAGGCCTACCGCGGCATCACGCTCTTCGGCGATGCGTCGAACTCGTGGGTCGGAACGCGCACGCTCTGGAGCGAGCACACCTACCACGTCAGCAACATCTGCGACGATCGCGACACCGCCTGCGTCGCACCCAACGTCTACGGCAGCATCCCGAAGAAGGAGCAGAAGAACTGGTCGCTCCCGTGGCTCAATGATTTCCGGCAAAACGTGCAGGACAAGGGCATCTTCGACGCGCCCGACGCCACCGTCTCGATCACCGTGCAGTGCACGACGCCGCCGACCGTCAGCGTCTCGCTGCGCAACATCGGAACGGCTTCGCTGCCGGCGGGCGTCGACGTCGGCGTCTACGTCGTCGGCGTCGGTGGCGGTCGCACGCTCCTCGGCAAGGTGACCTCGAGCCGCGCGCTCTTTCCTGGGCAGACCGAGACGATGACCTTCGCCGTTCCCGCAGGGACCGCGACCAAGGCCGACACCTTCCTCGCCAAGGTGCTCATCGATCCGGTGAAGCCGACCTTCCGCGAGTGCCGCGAAGGCAACGACGAATCCGCCGAGACGAAGGCCGCCTGCCCGAAGTGAGCAGCTACTACTACGAGGCCACCTCCGGGACGATGAGGGTTCGCCTCGCCGGCTGCCGCTGAAGCGCCGGCTGCCGCTGAAGAGAGACACGCCGACGCCGCGCGGCTAGCACGAAGAAGTGCAAACCGAGACGCGGCGCCTCACCCTCAACGGCCTCGGCCACGACGTCCACGTCTGGAGCGCGCAAACCCGGAAAAAACGGGGCGTTGCGGTCTTGGTGCACGGCTTCCAAGACACCGGACAGAGCTTCGATTTGGTCGCGCCGAGGCTCGCCGCAGAAGGTCTCGAGTGCTTCGCGCCCGACCTCCGCGGCTTCGGCAACACCGAGCGTGTGCGCGACGGCAGCTACTACCACTTCCCCGATTACCTCTTCGATCTCGCCGACCTGATCGATCACGTCTCGCCCGAAGGTCCCGTGTTCCTCGTGGGGCACTCGATGGGCGGCACCATCTCGTCGCTCTATGCCGGCTCGTTTCCGGAGCGTGTCGCGCTCTTGGCGCTCCTCGAAGGACTCGGGCCGCCCGACATGCCCGACGCCATCAGCCCCGATCGCGTGCGCTCGTGGATCGACGGCGTGCGTGCTGCGCGCGCGAAGGCCGAACGGCCGATGACGTATGAAGTCGCGCTCCGACGTCTGCGCGCCGGTCACCCCGCCGTGCCCGAAGAAGTTTTGGCGATGCGCGTGAAGCAGCTGACGCGCCCGCTCACGACGACGAGTGGTTCAGGAAGCGAATCGGGCGAGCTCGTCTGGCGCTTCGATGCGTTGCACCGCACCACCTCGCCGATCGCCTTCGCCGCGGGGCGTTGGCGTGCACATGCGGCGCGCATAGCCGCGCCCACGCTCTTCGTCGGCGGCGGCAAGACGGGCTTTCATCCCGACGACGAGGCGGCGCGCATCGCCATCATCCCCGACAACCGCACCCACGAGCTCGAGGGCGCGGGACACATGATGCATTGGACGCAACCTCGCGAGCTCGGCGAGCTGCTTCTCGATTTTTTCCGCGAACGACGCGGAGTTCATTTTTCCGAGGAATGATGCGAGGTCTCGCCCTAGTGCTTGCCGCGGCCGCGCTTGCCCGGCAGTCGTCCATGACGCGGATCGCGGAGCGGTTTGGTCGACTTCACGAGCGCGTCGGCGAGCGGTTGGGCGAGCGGTTGCGCGCGGCCCTTGCGTAGCTTCTCGACGGTGAGGCCGAGGATCTCGCGCACGTCTTCGTCTTCGCGCGCAGCCCACTTGTCCAAGACCACCGCCACCGCCGGATAGCGCACGGCGGCGATCGACGGAGTCTTCTCCATCACCCGGCAAAGACGGCGAAATGCGTCGTGGCGACGGCCCGCGCGGTGCTCGCGATCGACCCGGCCGAGGAGCGCGTCGACGACCGCGCAGACGCCTTCGCTGCCGAGCGCCGCGAGCAACTCGTCTTCGTACATGGCCTGCGCGACGGCGAGCGCGAGGAAGGGTTGATCGTCGCTCGCCCAGCGGAGAAGCACCTCGGCGAAGGAAGGACCGGCGGCGACGCCGATTTGCACGAGCATGGTCGCCACCATGTCGCGGATGCGAAACCGCGTGCGCTCGCAGGCAGCTTCTTCCAGCGTCTCGAGGAACGGACGACGCACCTTCTCGTCGGCAGCCGCGCGCGCACCGGCGCCGGCGACGCCGAGGATGGGAAAAATTTCGTCGACGTGACCGTAGGGCGCGACGTCCTCGTGGAGCGCCAGCATCGCCGCGATCAGTTTGTCCATCTCGGCCCCACGACGCGCGCATTCGGCGGCGAACGCCTGGACGATGCCGACGTTCAAGCGCACGCCGGGAAGGCCGGAAGCACGACGGAGGCGGTCGTAGAGAGGCGCCCGACTCTCGGGTCGCCCACTGGCGAGTGCCTGTTCGAGCGCCGCCGTCAGGGCCTCGTCGCGGAAGGTGTCGCGCGGTGCTTTCAAGGGATTCGTTCCTTTGTAGCACGCGTCCCCTCGCGCCCCGACATCGGACGCTGCTAAGAGGCCGCATGGGCTCTCTCCCGCCGCCCCCGCCGATCGTCCCGCCCATCGGCGCCGATCTCGCCAACACCGCGCTCGGCCGACTCACGCGCGAGTCGATCATCCGCTACTTCCACGCCACCATCGACGGGCTCGACCACATTCCGCAAGCGACGGGCGCGCTCCTCGTCGGCAACCACGCGCTCTTCGGGCTCGACGGCTTCGTCCTCGCCTCGCTCATCCTCCGCGGAACGCGCCGTTACCCACGTTTTCTCGGTGAGCGCAATCTTTGGAAGGTGCCCGTCCTCGGGCCGGTGCTGACCGCGCTCGGCGCCTGCGAAGGCGAACCGAAGGCCGCGCAGAGGCTGCTCGAAGACGGCGAGCTGGTCGTCGTCTACCCAGGCGGCGTCGACGACAGCTTCAAGACCCGCGAGGCGCGTCACAAGTTGCAGTGGGGCACCCGCGCCGGCTTCGCCAAGGTGGCGATGCGCGCGAAGGTGCCGCTCCTCCCCGTCGCCGGCCTCGGCATCGACGAGATGTACGACGTCGTCGGCCGCGAACGTTGGCTCGGACGCGCCCTCCTCGGCTCGCACCGCTACGATCTCCCGATTGCATTCGGTGCCTATGGAACGCTGCTGCCGAAGCGTTCGCCGCAGCACTACGCGATTCTCCCGCCCGTCGACACCAGCGGCGATCCCGACGACGACGACGCGGTCGAGAACGTGCGCGTGCAAGCGTACCGCGCCATCGAGGTCCGTCTCCGCGAGCTGCGCGAGCAGCAGTCCGCCGGGTGATCACGCCGCGCGTCCTCTGCGAAGGGTGCCGCCGCCCGACGCTGGTGTGCCTCTGCGCATACCTCGTGACGATCCGCCCCGAGACGCCGGTCGTCGTGCTCCAGCACCCTGCCGAGCGCGACAAGGCGATCGGTACCGCGTGGATGGTCGAGCGATCGTTCGGCGCGACGCGCATCGTCGGCGTGGAAATGGAAGACGATCCGGCGCTCGTGGCTGCGCTCGGAAATGCGAAGGCGCCACCGATCCTCCTCGCGCCGGGGCCCTCGGCGATCGATCTGCGCGCCCATCCCCCGGAAGGTCCCGTCACGCTCGTCGTCGTCGATGGCACCTGGTCGCAGGCGAAGAAGCTGCTCCGCGTGAACCCGCGGCTCGCAGCATTACCTCGTTATGCATTCTCGCCGCGAAGGCCGAGCAACTATCGCATTCGCAAGGAGCCGGCCGAGCACTGCGTCTCGACGATCGAAGCCACCGTGGCGGCGCTCGAAATCTTGGAGGGCGTGCGCGGCGGCGATCCGCGCGAGATGGAGAGAGCGCTCGCCGCCTTCGACGCGATGGTCGAGCACCAGATTCGCATCGCCAAGGAGCGCGGAGAGAGCCGACATCTCTGGGCCGCGATCGCGCGCAACGAGAAGCGGCCCGACAAGCCTCCGCGCAAGAGACCGCTGACGCCGGAGAACTTGGTGATCGTCACCGGCGAGGCCAACGCCTGGCCGCGTGGCACGGAGCTCGGACCGGCGCCGGAGATCGTCCACCTCGTCGCCGAACGGCTCGTGAATCGCGGCACGCAAGAGCGCTTCGAGGCCTTCATTCGCCCGGAAAACCTGCTCTCCCCGGGGTTCGAGATGCACACCGATCTTCCCGCCGAGGTGGTGCTCGAAGGAGAGACACGCGAGAGCTTTCGCGCGCGCCTCGCGGCCTTCCTCCGCGAAGACGATTTGCTGGCGGTTTGGGGTTTCTATGCGATCGGTGTGCTCCTCGGCGAAGGGGTGACGTTGCCACCGCGCATCGATCTGCGGAGCACCGCGATTCGATTCCACGGCAGGCCCGGCGGCAACGTCGTCGAGATGGCGACCGCGCTCGGGGGAGAGCTCTCGCCGCCTTGGGCCAAGGGACGCGCCGGACGAAGACACGCCGCAGCGATGAGCATCGCGCGCGTGCTCTCGACCAGATCGGCGGATTGCATCGTCGAGCCGAGCGCGAACTCTTGAGCTGACTCAGGGCAACGGTGGCGGCGAAAGCTCGAGCGCTCGTTTCTCGCACGCCTCGGCCAGCTCGGTCTTGCCCATGCCGCGAAAGACGCCCGCGAGGACGCGCCACGGCCGCTCGTAGTCGCGTTCGAGCTGCCACGCCCAGGTGTCCTTGCGCCGCGGCGGATCGGTCTCGATGCGCAGGTCGGCGAAGGCGTGCTGGTTGAGATCGAGGAGCACGTCGGGCGGAGGCAGCTCCTCCGGCGTCGCGACCACGCGAATGAGATTTCCCAAGGGAAAACTGAGGAATCTCTTCTCCGCACCGGGAGCGATCCAATCCGTGAAGAAGAGGGGCCGACCCGTCGCGAGGAGCTGCCTCGTCAGCTTGGTGGCATCGAGCGATCCGTTTTCGGCGCGCACGATTTCGAAGCCAAGAAGCGCGCTCACGCGCTTCGGATACCAATCGCCGAGGAGCAGCCGCGGGTTGATGAAGACGACGTCGGGTCGGAGACGGAGCGCGTATCGCGCGTAGAGAAAACCGCCCATCCGTGCGTCACCGTTGCCGAGGATGATCGCGTTCGGCGGCGCGATCTTCAGCGCGTTCTCGACGTAGAGCTGCACCGTCGGACGGTGGTGCTCGTTCACCTCGGGTAGCGCGATGACGACGTCGACGGCGACGACGCCCGCCGTGAGGGAGGCCGCAAAGGCCGGACGCGCGAGGAGCGACTTGGCCACCGCGTCGAGCGAGAGCGCGCCGAGGACCGCCAGCAGAGCCTCGGGGAGCAGATGAAAGCGCTCGACGATGCGCGCGCCCACCCCGCGGGGAGGGAGGTTGAAGATGGCGACGAAGACGGGACCGGCAAGCACGAAGCTGGCGGCGAGGAGGAACATCGACAGACGGAGACGACGTCGGGCAATCGCGAGCGCAGCAGCGGCGAGCGCGACGAGCGGCAATCCGAGGAGATCGACGAAGAGGTGACGACCGAGCGCAGTCAACTGTTCGAGCGGCGCGCTCTTGTTCGCGGCGTTCCCCAGCTGCGTGGTCCCGAACTCGCGACGAAGGAACATCTCGACGAAGCCGTGCCAACTCCCGGCATCGCCCCAAACCCAGCCTGCTTGCGCGGTCACCGTACGCGCCTCGTGCACGGCGTAGAGATACGGCGTCATGCCGACCGCGAGCCCACCGAAGAGCGCCGCCAGCGTCACGAGCACACGTACGCGCGGCCCTTCGGTGGTCCGCACGGCGCGAATCACCGCGCAGATGCCGATCGGCGCGACGAGCACGATCGAGTGGTGATTGGCGAGCCCGAGCCCCGCGAGCAACCCGAGCGCGAGAGCGAGTCGTGGACCTCGATGCGGCGAATCGGGCGCCGCGAACGTCACGATCGCGAGCGCGAGGACGACGTTGAGCGCGAACACTTCCGCGTGGGTCGCGAGCTGCCACGCCAACGAAGAGAAGCCGAAGATCGCCGAGCTGATCGCCGCCGCCGCGAGCGATACGCCCCACGCACGCGCAGCCCGCTGCACCAGCCACACCGAGAGCACCCCGAGCACGGCCGTCGCCAGCGCCGCCGCGTGCGCCGGATTCGACGAGAGAAAGCGCAGCGCACGCAACCACAATGCATAAAATGGATATCCAGGTGGATGCGAAACGCCGCCGCTCGCCACCGCCAGCATTTCGCCGTTGTCGCCGCCGACGACGTTCTGCGCAGCGGTCATGACGTAAGCCACGCCGGAGGCGAAGACGACGAGCGGCCCGAGCGCGCGCGTCACCATGGATTCAGCTGTAGAGCTCACGGGTCTCGGCCGAGCATAGGCGAAGCCGAGTGACTCGCTCACTCACGACTCACTACTCACTTCGCAGCGCTTCGATCGGATCGAGCCGCGAGGCCCGCCAGGCTGGATAGAAGCCGAAAATCACGCCGATCGAGGCCGCGAATGCCGGGGCGACGACGATCGCCTGCATCGGAATCGCGATCGGCCAGTCGAGCGCGCGGCCAATCAGGACCGACGAGGCGAGCCCGACCAAGACGCCCATCAGGCCGCCGAAGAGGCTGAGGAGGATCGCCTCGCCGAGGAATTGGATCTGCACGTCGCCTGCGCGCGCACCGACCGCACGACGGACGCCAATCTCGCGGGTGCGCTCCGCGACCGAGACGAGCATCACGTTCATGATGCCGATGCCGCCGATGAGAAGCGAGATGGCGGCGATGGTGACGAGCAATGTCGCCAGCGTCCGGCTCGTCTCGATCTGCGCCTTGATGACCTCGTCCGGTCGACGAATGTTGAAATCGTCCTCTTGTCCCGGCGCGATGTGATGCCGTTCGCGGAGGAGGGCGACGATCCCCGCCACCGCCTTGTCGACCTCCTCCATCGACGTCGCCGAGCACATGATGTCGTCGAGCCCGAGCGCACCCACGCCCTTGATTTTCCGCTGCGCCATCGTCCACGGAACGAGGATGGTGTCGTCTTGATCCTGCCCCGTGCCCGACTGTCCTTTCGGCGTGAGGACGCCGATGACGACGCAGATCAGTCGCCCGTTCAGACGGAGGTCGGCCCCGATCGGGGACTCGGCGCCGAAGAGCTGCTCACGCACCGTGCGTCCGAGGATGCAGACGTTGGTCGCGTTCTCCACGTCACTCTCGACGAAGTCGTTTCCGAGCAGCAGCGGCCACTGCTTGATGTCGACGTACTCGGGCGCGACGCCGCGGTAGTGCGTCGTCCACGTGCGATTGCCGGCCGCCGCGAGGATGCTCCCGTCGACCTGCGGCGACACGCTCTTGATCCACGGCACCTCGGAAAAAATGGCCCGTTCGTCATCGATGGTGAGCGAGCTCGTCCCCTTGGTGCCGGTGCGCACGCCGGCGACGTTGCGCGAGCCCGCCTCCACCCACACCAAATTGTCGCCGAGGTTGCGCAAGAGATCGAGCGCGCGCTCCGAGCCCGCATCCCCGACCGCGACCACGCTCACCACCGCCGCGATGCCGATGGTGATGCCGAGCACCGTCAAGAGACTGCGCATCCGATTGCGCCCGAGCCCCCGCGTGGCCTCGGCGGAGACGAGATGGAGCCAGATGAGGATGCGCATGACGGAGTCGTGTGAGCTACTTCAGGGCACCCGCCCGTCACGTTCTGCGTAGCCTACCCGAGCACGAGGTCGAGCACGGCGGCAGGCGACGCGAGCCAGTACGTGGGCGCACCGACTTCGAGGTGCGCGCGATCGAAAGGGCCCCAGAGCGCAGCGCCGGTGGAGACCTCGGCGGCGCGTCCTGAATGCATGTCGTGAACGCTGTCGCCGACGAAGAGTGCATTTTGCGAGGTCGCCCCGAGGAGCTGCAGTGCGCGATCGCACGGCTCGCGGTGCGGCTTGGCGTTGGTCACGTCGTCGAGGCAAACGAGAGCTTGGAAGTCTTCCTCGAGGCCAGCGACCCGTAACCCCCGCAGTGCGCCTCCGCGGTTCTTGCTCGTGACGAGCGCGAGCGTGACGCCGGCGCTGCGAAGAGCGCGTACACAGTCGACGATTCCATCGTAGGCACGCACCCGCGCATCGTGGTTCGCGAGATTGTAGGTGCGATAGACGCCGACCATCGCGTCGAGCGCTCGTTCGTCGGCCGCGAAGGGCGCGAAGGCCGATCGAAGCGGCGTGCCGATGGTGCGCAGCCAGGTGTCGTCCGATTGACGCGGGAGACCGTAGGCCTCGAGCGTGTGGTGGAAGCTGTCGACGATGAGGCCGATCGAGTCGATGAGCGTGCCGTCGAGATCGAAGAGCACCGACGAGAAACGAGCACGAGCAGGCGAGCCCATTTTTCCTTCATGGACTCTTCTCCGTCGGACGTCGAACCGTCGTCACGAATCGTGAGATGCTCCGACCCAACACCATGAACGATGGACCCACCGCTGCACGCATCGCACTCGAAGCCGCCCGCGGAGGTGGAACCTACTTCACCGCGCTCTCGGGCGAGATGTGTTGGGACGCGGTGGGGCTATGCCAAGGACGTGGCGCTGGACGCGGCGTCAACGAAAACGACGTTCGCGTCTCCGGCGCGCACGACATCCTCGGCGTGCCCGATGGCGCGTCGATCGGCTTCTTCCACAACGGCATCCTCATCCACGAGATGATCGCCGTCGGCAACGGCAACGCCTGCGGCAACAAGAACGCCTGCATCGGCTACGGCCAGCCCATCGGCTGGGAGATGCTCGACCTCTGCATCGGATGGAACGGCGACGCGTTCGGCCCGAGAAATCTGGTCGTTCGGTATCACCGAATCTAGCGTCGCGAACGCGCGAGCGAGCGGACGTCCGCCTCGGTGCGACCGAAGAGATCGATCTCCATCGCCTTCGGCACGCCCTTCTGCATTCCCGCGATCGAGGTCGGGGTCCTCCATCATGTGCTTCGCGCAGATCTCGACGATTGAGCCCGCCTCGAACACGTCCTCTCCGACCGTCGACGCCGTCTGGATGCGCGACCGCTTCGGGCGCCATGTACAGCGGCGTGCCGACGATGGCGCCGCTCGTCGCCGATGCGCTGGCATCGCCCCCGAAATTTTTCACCAACCCGAAGTCGACCACCTTCACGACGTCGGGTTGATCAGGCCGCTCGGTGAGGATGACGTTGGCGGGCTTGATGTCGCGGTGAATGAGGCCGAGCGCGTGGGCTTCGGCCAGCGCGCCGTAGATCTGCGCGAGAATGTGGATGGCGCGCGCGGGCTCGACCGGGCCATGTCGCTCGACGAGGTGATGGAGATCGAGCCCTTCGAGGTGCTCCATCGCGTAGTAGAAGAGGTCACGCCGCGAGCCGCGAGGTCTTGAGACGGTCGATTCGCACCGAAGCTCCGATGAAGGGCGGCGTCGCTCCAGTGGGCAAGACGGTCGCCGAAACGGCGCTCACCGCGATCGTCGTCGAGGCGGCGCCTGAGGACTCCGTGGCACCGATCGCCTTGAAATTCCTGCGTAGAATGCAACGTGACGGTCGGCCAGCCCGGCCCGGCTCTCGGTCGCGTCGCCTCGGGCGCCTTCGCTGCTTCACCGGTGAACGACCTCTTGCGTGCCGACGTCACTGCCCATGCGCTCGTCGCGTTCGTCTCGCCTTCGCGTCGCAGCTGAGGCAAGCTCGGCGGGCAACCGAACGATCGACGACGCGAGTCGCCGTACTTTGGAAGCGCGCGCGGGACTGGTGCCCGCCCCCGTCTTCAAAACGGGTGGGTACGTCCTTCACGGGGCGGCCGGTGGGTTCGATTCCCATGCGTTTCCGCCACGATTTCCCGAGTGATTTGCGCGCCGGGCGGTTCGGCGGTCCGAACTTTGGTCCGAACGGCCTCGAGGAGCGCCGAGGAGTGACGGCGGCAGCGGGGGGAAGGGCGCGCCGTAGCCTCGTCGGAGGAGCGCGGCCGCGTCGATGTACTCCTGCGTCTGCTCGAGGTTCGCGTGCCCGGCGCGCGCCATGATCTCAAGCGGCGGATCCCCTCGGCAAGCCATCCACGTGATCCCCGTCGTGCGGAGGTCGTGCATCGTCATCCACTCGCGCGGCGGATCGATCGACGCGTGGTGGAGCTCGTGCCGCTCGACGCCGGCGGCGAGTAGGTCCTCACGGAGCTTGCGGGCGAGCTCGCGCTCATCGCCGAGGTCTCCGAAAATGCGACCCGTCGCGGCGTCCTCCCCGACCTCGGCGCGCATCGCCACGAGAAGCGGAACGAGCGCGGGCTCGAGGTTGAAGGGCAGGCGCGCGCGGCCAGCCTTCGGAGCCTTCTCGGTGTCGTCGACGCGGCGGACGGCGCGGCGGATCTGAATCGCCTCGCGCTCGAGGTCGACGTCCTCCCAACGCAGCGCTTCGAGCTCGCCCGGGCGCAGGTAGTTGAATATCGCGATCGCGTAGTACCGCCGGCGGAAGAGAGGCACGTCGACGCAGGCGGCGAGCGCGAGGAACTCGGCCGGGTAGAGGTGGACCTTCTCGGTGTCGACGCCGCGATCCGGTCCTCGGACGTCCCGGCACGGGTTGTCGTCGCGCGTCCGGAGCTCGAGGAGCTTTCCCCGCACCATGTCGTCGAAGAGCTTCGTGACGGTCCCCCAGACGTTGATCGCGCTCTTCCAACGGAGCTCGCCGGCGTCGACGAGGGCGTCGAGCTTCTGCACGAGCTGCTCGACCTCTCGGCGCGAGATGGTGCGCGGGTCGCGATCGGCGCCGAAGTGGGGGACGACGTGCGTGCGCAGGTGCGAGATGACGCTGCTCGCGTTCTGGCCCTTCGCGCGCTTCGCAGCTGTCCAGCGATCGCACCACGTCGAGAGGTTCGTCGGCGCCGGCGCGGTGTCGGCGGTGATGCCGTCGGCTCGCGCGCGGGCCGCGAGGGTGCGAGCTCGCTCGAGCGCATGTGCCTGGTCCGTCGCGCGCTCGTCGACCTCCACCACCTTGCCATCGGCGAGCTCGACGAGGGCCCGCCAGTGACCGCGCGAGCCGGCTCCTTCGGGCACCCACTCGATCGCGTGACCGCTCTGCGCGGCGTGGCCGAGCTCGGCGGCGAGGGTGCGTGCTGCGTCCTCCTCGAGGCCGGGAGGGAGGTGCACCCACGGGCGGCGGCCGCCGGCGAAGCGGGGGCGCGTCTTGAAATGCGGGGCGGCGCGCGCAGTCTTCTCGACCCACTCGACGAAGCCGATCGGGCGCGCGGTGGTCATCGGGCTCCTTTGTTTGGCGTTGGCGTTCCCGTCGCTTCGGCCGGAGACGCAGCCGGGTCGTCCGCGAATTTCACGCCCTCTAGCCTTAGAACCGCAATGAAACATTGTTGGGTGAGACGACCGAACTTCAACGCGTCCTCTATCGCGGCCGGAACAAACGGGTTGAATTCCTCGGCCTGGAGACGCGCGCCAGCAAGCAGCGCTTGCAGCACGATCGGGTACTCGCTGTGCTGAACGCCGCCGACCTCTTCGGACTTGAAGAGAACGGTGCGCTCGCCTGGCGCGATGCGCTTGAGACCTGCCGTGATCTCCTCGTTCGCGAGATGGTGCGCAAATTGATGGCGCATGTCCTTCAGCAAGTGATTCCGCGCCCAACGCCTGCGCATGGCATCGAACTCGATCCACGGGGGATAGCGGCCAAGCCTCTTCGCGATCCCAGACTGATGCAGCAGCAGAAGCGCCTGCATCGCCTCGTAGAGCGTTCCGAACGTCTGCGCGACGAGAAAGCGGTGATTCCGATTGTGTGCGAGGCGCCCTGCATGAGCGGCATCGTTCAGCGTGACGAGGTGAGTGATCGCGTCCAGCCGCTCGGCCGCGTTGAAGGCCATAACAAAACCGACCATCAGTTCGCTGCCGATTTGCCGCCGCAAGGCGGGCACCTCGCGAAGCTCGATCTGGGTCGGCTTGCCGTCGCGGTACAGCACAAAGACACCATGCCCGAGAGCCTTGAGCTTCTCCCGTGCCCGTCGGTCGGCCTTCGTCGGCTTCGTCTTGGTCATGCCCAGTGCTCCCGTCCAGGCGTTGGACTCCGACCGAACGCCAGCGTCAGACGTCGAGGTAGGCGACTCGTCTGCTGTGAGGTAGCCCGCAGGGTACATGCTCGTCCGGTCAGTTCACGCGCGACAACGAAGGGAGCGACGCTCCATCGGCCGACATGATGAAAACGCCTGACGAAGCGGCTCTCGATGCAGCCAAGTGGTTTGCGCAGTTGGAACCCATAGCGGTCTTTCTCGACCGCCACGTGAAGCCCAAAATCGTCGAGCCGAGGCAGGACACGATCGCCGGCTTGTTCATCCGTGCCACTCAGCTTCTCGCGACGCTCCGCAAGCTCGACGCTGCCACCGACTTTCAGACGACGATGTCGATCACGAGGGCGCTTCTCGAGATCGCGATCGACGTCACTACAATCCTCGGTGACCCTGCAGCCGCCCAGCGCGTTATCGATTGGGAGGATTCGGCCCGTCTGGCCTACGCCCAGCGCGCCGTGCGAGCAGGTCCGGTCTTTCCAGGTGGAGCCGCGACGTCGGGGGTAATGCAGGCTTACGTCGATGCCAATGCCGCCCGCGTCGAGAAGTTCCGTCGAGCCAATGGTTGGACGAAGAAGGAGAAGGGCTCGCGCGCGCTGCCGCGCCCGTATCATCCGCCGCGGTGGACGAAGAACGAGCTTGGCAAGGATGCCGAGGAAGCCGAGAGGCGCGTCCCAACCGACCTGCGTGCCTACCGGAAGATGCCCTTCACGGGTTGCTACGAGCGCATCTACCCGTTCCTCTGCTGGGCAACTCACGGAAGCTCGCTTGCCCTGATCCGGCATACCCGAGTCGAAATGGTTCACATGTTCGCCACGCTCTCGTACGCCATTTGCCAGGAGTACGGGCTCTATATCGGGCTCGTGCTCCTCAAGCACGTCGATGCCTTCGATCCGAAAGACCAGCACCTCCACGAGCTCATGACGGTGCGTGCCCGGATGCTGCTGCTCGACGAGGCGAGCCGAGTGGCTTTGGACCCGGAGCTGTTGAAGTAGTGGCAAGCGAGTCGTGCGGTCCGGAGCCACGGCTAGAAGCTCCGTAAGGCGAGCTGGCGTCCGAGCAGCGTCTCGGCGAAAGCCTCGCGCCAAGCGTCCGACAACTGGAAGTCGTCACGGTGAGCGACCGCCTCGGCGAGAGCGCGCGCGATGCCGTCGTTGTGGTCGTCGTCGTCGACGCACGGCGGGAGCACCAGGTGAGGGCCTTGGACGTCCTTCACAGCATCATCGTCATCGTTGACGAGCTCGACGCCGAGGTGCTCGGCGACGAGGACGAGCCGACCCAAGACCCGAATCGAGTCGCCGCCTTCGTCGACGCCGGCATCCCCGAGGAGTTGCTCGGCGAGTGCGCCGGGATCGGGCGGAGATGCTTGAACGCGGCGTGCGCGTTCGACGCGCCGATCGAGCTCGCACGCGAGCTCACCGAGCTCGGAAAGACTTGCCAGGGAGTCTTCAAGCGCGTCGTCCTCGAGCTCGTCGCCGCCGCCGTGGCGTAGGGCGAGGCAGAGCTTCGAGATCGTCGCCAGCGCTCCGCGTGCGATCGATCCCTCGTCGCGCGCGAAGTAGCGCTCGAGGAGCGCACCGAGGGGAAGCTCAGCGGGCCCGAGGCCTTCCGTCGATGGGAGTCGTGCGAGGGCGGTGCGCTCTGCCTTGAGATCGACCGAGGAGAGTCCGCGTGCACGAAAGACCGGCACCCTCGACGACGACGGTGTATCTGCCGCCTTGGGCGAAGAGGAGGCAGCCGACCCCGATAGTCGCCGAGCGCGGCTCGCCGGCCGCGCTTCCGCAGTTGCGGCGCTCACGACGCCATCTCCTGGGCGTCGTCCGTGCCGTGTCCCGCGCCGTGCACGTCCACCCAATCGTCAGACGCGTAGTCGACGGCATCCTCGAAGGGGCTGTCGGACGAGGGAAACCAGCCGATATGCTCGACGCTCGGAAACGGCGAGGTGGCCTCGTCGTCGCGAACCATCCTCGCTGCGAGGACGTCGAGTCGGACAGCGAGCTCGCCGCCATTCACCTCGATCGCTTCGACGACGACGCCGACAACCAGATCGAGCGACTCGTGGACCACGCGGCAGTGCCTGCGGAGCATCTCCAACGTGATCGGTGCGCGGCCGCGGCGGCCGTTCGAGAGAAGTCGATGCAGGGCCCACGCCCTCTTTGGAGTGATGCCGAGCTCGGGGATGATGCTCGCAGTGGCGCTGTGGGCAATCGGCGTTTGCGGTCTATGGGCAATCGAGGCGGCGGCGGTTTCGGTACGTTTCTTCGGTGCGCGTGCCTTGCTTGGGGTGACGGCTCGCGACGCTGTGGGCGAACGGCTACTGTTCTTCATGTTCGGACCTCTTCTCAGGTTCGGGCCATGGCCTCGGGACGTTGACGCGTCCGCGGGGCCTACTTCTATGCGGGGCGCGGTTTCGTGCGCGGCTGCGTAAGATGGATCGGCGTGTCGGCGCTCTTGCTCGACGGTCGGTGCTGAGCAGCGATCGGCGAAGGGCGCTTCGACGATTTCAGCGATGCGAAGTCGGAAGGCTTCTCGCGTTGCCGCTGAAGCCACTGCGCCAGATCCTGCTCGGAGACGCGCAGGTGCTTTCCGATGCGGATGCGGCCGATCTCCGCGGCGTAGATGTACGCCGACGAGACCGGCACTTGGAGACGCGCGGCGAGCTCTTCGATCGTCAGGAGGACCGGAGCGGCCACGGCGCTACTTGACTCCCTTTGTCGGCTTCTTCTTTTTCGTGGGCTTCTTCGGGCTCTTGCCGGCGTCGCGCTTCGAGACCTTCTTCGCGAGCTCCCCGGCATATCGGCCCCCCTCGAGCGCTTCACGCTTCGCGAGCGCCTCGGCCATCGAACGCGGGGGCGTCTCGGCGAGGGCGAGAATGTCGGCGTCTCGCTTCGCCAGCATGCGAAGCATCGAGGCGACGCTCAGACCGTAGTGTGCGGCAAGCGCCTCGAAGCGTGACCACTCGCCTGCGCTGATACGCAGGTTGAACAGCTTGTCTCGTGCCATCTCGACATGTTGCACGCGTCACCTCCGTGTGTGTAGACACCGTCTATGTGTCTCCCGAGTGTAAAGACATTCAGGCGACACGCAAGCGAGCTCTCCAAGGTGCTGATTTCGCTGCCTCAGCCGGTCCCGCGGGAGCACGCGCTCGCTCGTCGCGTCTTGCTTGGGCTCGTGTCGGGCGAGGGAGGCGCGGAGAACGTCGACCGTCCTTCGGGCGACTGGCGCGCCGGCGGCGGCGCGCAGGAGCGAAGGCGCCGAGACGTTCGTTGCGCTGCGGATCGCCTTGGTGCCCAGCTCGCCGAGCAGCGCCCGCAGCCGCGTCGCCTCGTCGCTCGAGAGGCTCACCATCGGATGACGAAGAGCCGGGCGCAGCGGCGCCGGCGGCGTCGAGCCGGCGCGCGTCTCCTCGTTCGGCGGCCGCTCGGTGGTCACGGCCGCACCGCGTCGCTCGGCTCGCTCGGTTGCGTCGGTCCCTCGACGAGCTCGCGGAGGCGATGGGAGGCCTCGCCGAGCGCAGTGAGCAGACGCTGGGCCTCGAAGGGATAGACCGACATGCTCGTGCCACGGCCCGCGCGGTTGACGTAGCGGACGATGATCTCGTGACGACCATCGCTTCGGCACCGCCTCACGCAGACCTCGATCTTCGACCCGCCATGCCGCGTCAGCACGTCGATCGGAATCACTTCGAACTCGGCCGCGTCGTCTGTCGAAGGTGGCATGCAGGTTCTCCGGAGCGGTCTCGTGCGGTTTCGGCCTAAATTCTCCGGCTAGACCTTCATCCAGCTCTTCTTGAGACTGCCGATGAGGCCATCGCCCGTGGTGAGGGCGTCATACTCGTCGTCCAGCTTCTTCTTCTTCGCCAGGTCCGCGTCGAGCACAGCGTCACCTTCGGTCTTCTTCCCCATCGGCACCGCCTTGATCCGCTTCGGCGGCCGGAACTCGATGAAGTGCACCCTGATGGTGCCGCCGCCCTTCTTGTCGAGCGTCATCCCGCTGATCGATCCGACCGTCGCCGACGTGATGTGCACGCGCGCAAGGTCGGGATGGAAGATTTCGAGCGCGCGCGGCTTCTTGCCAGGTGCCACCGCCGCCTCGAGGCGCTTCTGGAACTTGTCCCAGTGGTCAAAGTCCGAGTGCCCGTTGGCGTTCGGCTCGTTCGTCAAATAGAACTCGGCGTCGAACTCTTTGACTGGTTCCTTGGTGCGCGTCGTCGTGCCGCCGGCGCTCCCTGTGGGGTTCTGGATGTCCCAACCGATCTTGAGGTCGTGCCCGCTGAGCGTGACGACGCCCGGCGTCTCGACGCCACTGACGACGAGCACGTTCCACTGCGCTGCGCCGGTCTCCGGATCGATCACGTGGCAGGCGCCTCCCCGCCGCCGAGCGCATCGATGACCGCGCGAATTTTCCGGTTTATCGCGTCGTCGTCGCCTTCCCATCGGACGATCGTTTTCGCCGCTCGGTTCACCGCGAGGCGCTTGCCCTCCGTGGGCAACACGAGGCCCTCAACGACTCCATCGAGGTGCTGACCGTCGTCGTAGACGGCGACGACGCCGCCGGTGTTGTCCGCTGCCTTGAAGACCGCGAGCGACAAGCCCTCTCTGCTCTCGCGCGCTTCGTACTTCGCCGCGGCGCCGGCGGCGGCGAGCTTCATGCAAACGGCCATCGCCAGCGTCGTGTTTTCGTTCGTCTCGCTCTTCTCAGTGGTCATCTTCGCGTCCTTTGGGTGTGGCGGTTTCGGTTGGGGCTGCGCGGCCGAGGATGACTAGCTTCCAGGAGTCGGCCCGCAGCCGCCCGCGAACCATCATGTGGCGTGGCATGGCGAACGAGACCTCGAAGAGGTCGACGGTGCGGATCCTCCTCAGCGTCTTGGCGTCGAGCTCGAAGGCCTCGAAAACATGTCCGACGCGACGACCGAGGAGATGCGCATACGGCTCCGAGTCCTTGGTGCCGCGCGTGAGTCTTCCGTCGGCGAGGTGAGGCCGCACGCGAATGAACACCGTGGCCATCAGCCGACGTACCGCTCCATGAGCGGAAGAACCACGGTCAGCGTGTCGCGCATCGCGAGCAGCGTCGAGCTTGTCTCTGCTTGGCCGATGAGGGTGCCGAGCTGCGACAACCCGAGACGGAGCGCGTCGAGCTCGTCAGGGGCGAGATTGCCCCCAGGCTGCTCGCCTCCCGCGCGCGGATCGTCGGCGTCGCTCAACTTCTGCAGGTCGACGAGGCCGGTCCGATTGAGCTCGTCAGCGGCTTGGTCGGTCAAAGTGACACGCTGGTAGCCGTCGCGAAGGCGAGCGGTAAATTGACGCCACTTGTCCGCGTTGGAGCCGGACATCGAGGATGAGGATCGACGAATCTGGAACGTGGGCATGCAAACCTCCTGTGAAATGGGCTGGGAACTGCCGGGACTTCACGACCACGCACAAAGCACCTCGAGCAAGATGTGCGCGCGCGAGCCGATGACGAGCGGGGCGACGATGTGCGGGGCGTAGGCGTCGTCGAGGTGCACGCACCCAGCGAGCATGAGACCCTCCCGGCTAGGACTGGCCCGCCAGGTCTGGCGACGGGCCTGTCCGTCAGCTAGGTGCCAGTCGGGGTTCTGGGCTCGCATGGCCGGCGTGGCCGTCCTCGCCGCGATCTCTCGCAGCACACGAACGTCCGCAGGGTCGAGCGCGTCTACTACACGACCGATTCGCGCCATGTCTGCCGCGGAGTGCTCGACGAGCAGCGAGCCAACGGCGAGTTCCTCGAGCATGCCGCGGCGTTCGTCGATTGGCTCATCGGCGGCTTCGCGCGCGAGCCTTCCGACGACGCGGCGGAGCTCGCGATCGGCGAGGCGTGCCGCGAGGCGGGGCTCGAGGCCGAGCTCGCGGGCGCGACCGTGGGCGCGCTCGAGGATGTCGGTCTCGATGCAGTCTGCCAGGGTCGAGGTCGTCGTCAGTGTCATGATGGCTACTCCTCGTCCCGCCGCGCTGGCGCGGGCCTGCTCTGCGCGATGGCTTGCGCGTCGATCGCCACGACCAACGATCGGAACCTGCCGACGATCTCGTCCGCTGGACGAGCGCGGAGCAGCACCTCGACGGCGGCCGCCTCGAGCAGCCCGCGGCGCTCTTCGTGGAGCTCGTTGGCAATTTCGAGTGCGAACCCCTGCACGATGCGGCGAGACTCGCGAAGTCGTGACGCGAGATGTGCGCCGCTCCGGCCGTAGACGCGCTCGATGATCGAGGCCTGGACGTCGGCCGCGCGTGCCACACTCGTTGCCGACGACGTCATGACGTGCCGCCCCCGCACAACGTCAGAGGCTTGTGCGATCGGTCGCTGCCGATGATCCGGGCGACCGTCGCGCGCACGCGATAGGGAAGAACGAGCCGCGCGTGGAACTCCTCGCCGCCCATTCGGCCCGACGGGCGACGCGCGAGATCGGTCGAGAGACCGACGATCGAATGCCAGCACTCGTCATCGAAGAGCACCGCGTGAACGGTCTCCTCCGCGTCGAGGATGGTCCGTTCCGCCGATCGTCCGGTCCCCACCTGTAGCAGCAGAGCCTTCAGATCCTTGCGGTCGTTGCCGGCTGAATCCCATGCGCGCACGACGTCTCCGGTTGCTTTGGCAAGCGCATCGCCGCCAGCGAGAAGGATGGCGATCTGGGCGACGAAGGATCCGGCGGAAGCTACCGGCCGCATGTACCCGCCGATCTCGCCCGGGGCGCGCGCGAGCGTGATGTGATCGACGACGGCGCCGCAGCCGGCTGCGACAGCGCCATGGCCGATTTCATGCGCGCTCAAGCCGAGCCGGCGAGTCTCGATGTGGCTCAGGCTCGCGATGATCTCCAGCGGGCTTCCGAAGCGCGGCCGCGCGTCGTCGCACCACCGTCGGCAAGCCTCGGCTTCGGCTTGTAAGGCGAGCCAGCTCTCGAGCTCCTCGTCGGGCTTCGGCTTGACGAGCTCGATGTGAGGCTGCGCGGCCGGCGCACTCGGCGCCGGCGCGGCGTCTGCAATCTTGGCGGACACGCTCACTGGGCAGCCTTCCCGTCGGTGGCGGCTTCGCTTGCGAGAGCTTCTCGCGCGAGCAAGTCGATACGACCGAGAATCTCGTTCGGCGACCACTGTTGCAGGCGTAGCTCCGTGATCTCGATGTGCGAGAGGCCGAGGGCGCGGCCGAACGAATAGACTTCCTCGAGCGCGGTTTGCTGTGCGACTGCGGCCTCGAGCGCGAGTTGCTGCCGGCGCGTACCGGTCCGCGCTTCCTCTCGGAGCACGTTTTTCCGGTCGTTGACTGCCCCGCGCTCGACGAGCAACGTGTCGAGCGCGGCGAGGCCACCGCGCTGTCGAGCATCGTCGAATTGCGCACGGAGGAGCGCCGTCTTCTGGTCGGCGACCGACGCGCGAAGGCGAAGGAGGTCCTCGCACGCAGCCTCGCTTCGCGCGCCGGACTTCGCTGCGCGTTGTGCCGCGAGGGCGTGACGCTGCCACGCCGCCGACTCGTCCTCCGTCGGGAGTGCCTCGCGTTTGGCTTCGCGTTCCGCCGCCTCGTCCTGCGTCAGTTGTTCGGCGAACTGCGCCGACGTCGTCTCCTGCGCTTCGAGCGCCCGCTGCGCGGCTTCGAACTCGGCGAGTGCGGACTCGAGGTCGACCGGATTGGAAGCTGCAACAGCGCTCGAGGGCTCGGCCTTCTCCGGAACGGCGATCGCCGTCGTGACAGTGTCGCTCGAGCGCGTGCCGCTCGGCTGCAGCAGCTCGGCTCGCGCAAGAACTTCCTGCACCTCGGGAGCGGCGGGGTCGAGAGTTCGCACGAGCGAACGAGCCTCGGCGACGAGGTTGAAGCATCCCGCGCCGCCGGCGCCGGCGGCGCCATTCAGGAGGCTCCACGCACGGCCGACCAGCTCTGCGCGCACGTCAGGCGAGGGCCTCTGCGCGGCGGCGAGCATCAGAGCCGTGGTGGTCATTTGGCTGGTGTCGTTGTTCATGGTCTTGGTTTCCTTTCGTGTTCACGTCGTCGGCGTGCTTGGCGCGCCGGTGTTCTTCGTCGTCGTCTGAACGCGCTCTCCAGAAAACCGCTCCAAGAGGTCGCGAAACTTCGCCCGCGCCCTCTCTCCCGCCGCCGCCATCTCCGAGGCCTTCACGCGCACCGTGTCGCCGTCGTCCCGGTCGAGCTTCTGTTGCTTCGCGAGCTGCACGGCGATCGACGTCGCCGTCCGCGTCGCCCGCTGCGCCCCCTGCAGGTCGCCCAACGCGCTGAGCCGCTGCGCCTGCTCCGTCTGCTGCCTGAGCAAGCCGGTCAGGAGACCGACCAGGTCCTCCGGCTCCATC
>JANYDK010000092.1 GCA_025363655.1 Deltaproteobacteria bacterium
TCGTGTCGGTGCCGGTCGTGTCGGTGCCGGTCGTGTCGGTGCCGGTCGTGTCGGTGCCAGTCGTGTCGGTGCCTCCGGAATCGGTGACCAGCGTATCGGTGCCCGAATCCACGGCACCATCGGCGCGTGCCGTGTCGACGCTGACGCCGTCGGTGGTGCCATCCGCGGTGGCGTCGTCGTCGGCCAGGCCCGTGTCTTCGTCACCCACATCGAAAGAGTTGGTGCTGCCGCAGCCGAGCGCGGCGAGCGAGACCGCCGCGACTGCGGAGAGCGCGAACCAACGAGTGCGTCGTGAATGAAGCGCCATGGACTTTTCCCCCTCGTGCACCAACGACCAAGAGCAAGCGGGTGCTGATTTGCAGGAATCAGTCCATCGCCGACGGGCTGAAAAACACGCGGAGATTTGCAGCCCAGAACGAGCAGCTGCGCAAATTGGTGGCGGGCGCGGCGATGCCTTGAAAAATGTGCGAAGTCGCGTCGGCGTCGAGCGTCTCGTTGCGCTCGGTCGCCAGGCAGGCGTCAGAGCTGCCAGGCAATCGTCTGCTGCCCCTTCTCTTCGATCGTGACGTGACGCTCGAGGCAAGGCGCTGGCGCCATCGGCCGATGCATGCGTCGCTCGACGAGCTTGCCGGCCTTGTGATGCATGAAGAACCCGTGGTCGTCGACGCGGCAGACGTCCTCGAGCACGAGCCGATCGCCATCGACGCGATACAGTTGCTCGAACGGCGCCGCGGGACCGATGTCGTAGGCGAGAAGACGTCGACCGGGCGCATCGACGGTGAGGTTGGGCAGCTCACCGAGCGCACGGGTAAGCGCGTTCTCGACGAACGCGTGCGTCGCGACGTCGAAACGGCGCACGTCGTAGCGACCCCATTTTGCCCCGAATTCTCGGAGAATCACCAAATCGAGGACCCCGTCGAAGTCGACGTCGGCGAGGAACGAGGCGGCCTGCACCATCTCGACGCTCGCTTCGGAGACGAGCGCGATGCGCTGCGGAGCTGCGACCACGCCCTCGCTCTCGCAACGCGCGATCACGGTGAGCGGCAACTCGCCATCGATGGGAGGAACGACGTCGAGGGAGAAGCGACACGTCACCCCGAGCCCCATCGTGACGGCGGGCGGCGGGGCGTTCGGCACGCTGGTCGGGAGTTGCATCGGAGGCAGCGCAGCGCTCGTCGCACTCGGCGGGTCGTATGGGCTCGGCGCATCTGGCGACTCCGCGACCTCGGGCGCAGCGCCCATGCCGCAGCTCATGGTGGCGAGCACGCATCCGAACCGCACGAGCCACCGACCCAACGCGTCCATGCCTTCGACTATCAAAACGCTCGCCGAGCGGACCACATTTCGGGCTCGTTTTTCAGCTCGCTGTCGCGGGAGGCCACGAGAGCGGCTCGATTTCTCGATAGGGACTGGCGCCCACTTGCTGCACGTCTTTTCCGCGCCCGATCGCCGGGTCGTTGGCGTACCAAGCCGACTGCCTCGCCGGCGCCTTCACGTCGCCGAGCGTGCCGCCGAAATACATGAACGGAGCATCGACACGAGGATCGAGCACGTGGCAGGAGGCCGACAAGACCGAGTATCCATCTCCACGGTGCTTCGGCGCTGCCATGATCGAGCCGGTCGGGTTCGGCCACGGTTCGTGCGTGCCCCACTCGAGATAGACCGCGAGGTGCGATGGCTCTCCGGTGAGCGGATCCTCGACGAAGGAGACGCGACGCTCGGACTTGGAAAAGAAGAAGGTACGGCGCACGTCGCTTTGGTGCGCGTCCTTCGGTTCGACGACGAACGAACGCGCGGCAACCTCGACCGGCTTCTTCGCGAAATCGACGCCCGCGAGGGTCACCCGCTCCTGCTTCGCCGACGCCGCCAGATCGAAGGCTTGCATGCCGCTACCGTGGAAGGGAAACGCCACTCGTACGATCCGATCTTGGCGCGCGTCGTAGACGAGCTGCACCGCCGTGAGATCGCCGCTGTGTCCGGGGCCGGCGGCGAGCGAGTCCTGTCCGTCGAGCGCTGCGCCGCGCACGAGCGACGACTCGTCCCAACCGAAGAGGAGCCAGTACTCGAGGTTGACGAGATCGGAGAGGCCGACCGAATCGGTGATCGCTTTCGCGTCGCGCTCGGCGACGCTGGTGACGTGGCAGTAGACCGCGTCACCCGATTCCAAGACGTCGAAGCCTTGGCCACGACGAGCCTCCTTGGGGAGGATGATCGCCTCTTCGCAGGTGGCACCCGAACGCACATCGGCCATCTCCAATGCCTTCTCGAACGGCATGACGCCCGCGCTCTCGTAGAACCAACGCCAAGTGCACGGCGCATAGGGCTCGTCGGCCAACATCACCGCCTCGCGGCTGAACTTGAAATACGGCCGAAATCGTCGCGCGAGATCTGCCAGGCTGACCATCGCGGACGATCATAGACGAGGAGGCGAGCGCGGCGCGCTTCTGCTAAAAATTCTCGGATGCGCTTTTCGTCGTTCACGCTCCTCACCGTCGGCGTCCTCGGCTCCTTGGCCTGCCTCTGCGTCGGTGGCCTCGGTTGCTCGGCCTCCGGGGGCAAGAGCACCGACAATCCGTCGCTCGATGGCGGCTCGGGAGATGGCGGTCTCTCGCCCGGCGATGGCAGCTCGCTCGATGGCGGATTGAACAGCGACGTCGGCGCCGACGACAGCGCGTGTGCCAACGTCACCTACGACGGGAAGAAGGTCCCGGCCTCGCTGCTCATCGTCCTCGACCGATCGGCGAGCATGGACGACGCGGGCAAGTGGACGGGCGCGGTCGCTGCGCTGAAGGCCGCGCTCAAGACCGCCGACGACGCGCTCCCCGTGGGAATGCTTTATTTCCCGCTCGGAAAGTTCGACACCAGCAAAACGCTCGGCTGCATCCTCAGCCCCACCGCCGCGGGATGTCCAGCGCTCTTGGCTGACAACGGTTGCAAGGACATCGGCACCACGCCCGCCGTCGACGTCGGCCCGCTCAAGGACACCCGCGCGAAGATCTCGAGCTCGATGGACGCGACCAAGCCGACCGGCGACAACACACCGACGCGTTGGGCGCTGAAGAATGGCTGGGCGATCATGACGACGCTGCCGGCGAAGGGCGATCGTTACGTCCTCCTCGTCACCGACGGCGAGCCGACGACGCACTCGCCTCCGGTCGGCGGTCTTCCCGAGATGAGCATCGAGTGCGGCACCGAGCTCGACATGGAGAAGGAAGCGGCCGCCTCCTTCAAGGCGACGCCGGCGATCAAGACCTTCGTCATCGGCGCGCCTGGCAGCGAAAAAGCAGGCTCCTTCCTCTCGACGTTGGCGATCAACGGGGGCACGCGTCGAACGCCCACCTGCACGCCGGCCGCGGGTGACTGCCACTACCAAATTGGCTCTGGCTCGTTCGAAGCCGATCTGACGAAGGCGCTCGCCGACATCACCGGCAAGCTGGCAACGTGCATCTTCGAAGTGCCGACCGGCACCGACGTCGACCCGACCAAGGTCAACGTCGTGCTCGCTTCTGCGGGCGCCGGCAGCGACGTCCTCCGCGACGAGACGCACGCCGACGGCTGGGATTACACCGACGGCTCGAAGACCAAGATCGAGCTCTTCGGCCCCAAGTGCGACTCGGTGAAGGCCGACCCCGCCGGCGTGTCGGTGAAGATCCTCCTCGGTTGCAAGACGCGCGTCCGCTGACTCAAATCGCGCCGAGAAACGCGATCAGATCGGACTTCGCGCCCTTCCAGTCGATGTGGAAGCGCTTCTCGTAGAAGTCGACCACGTCACCGAGACTCGCCGCCGATCCGTTGTGGAAATAGGGCGCGCGAGCGGCGAGCCCGCGGAGCGTTGGGACCTTGAATTTCCCGATGTCGTCCCACTTGCCGGTGGAGAGGCCGCGGCCGAGATCGGTCGTCAGCCGAATCGCGCCCGTGAGGTTGTTCTTCACCGTCAAGAGCGGCACGTCGGGCGTGCGCAACGCAGCGTCGGTGGTGCCTTCATCGAGCATGCGGAAGACCGAGCCGCTACCGACGTTGGGCGTGCTGTGACAGCTCGTGCACTTGCCGTGAATGACCGGCTGTCCGAGCACGTCGTTGAGCCCGGCGACGCCGGTGATGTCGAACTCGGTCGCGTAGAACGCCTCTTCGCCCCGCGCGATCGCCGCGCGCGCCTTGGTCTGCCAGCTCGGCTCGTGATCGTGGCGGCCCGACGAACGTGGATCGACGTGATCGATCCCCTCCCACGCCGAGAAGACCTCGAACGACTCGTTGTCGAAGGGAAGGCCGGTGATCGGATCGCCTTCGAGTGCATTGATGCCGAGGTAGAAGGGCTGCGTGGAGAGCGCGGCCGGCCCGCCGTACGCACCTGCCGCATCGAGGCGACCGGCGAAGAAGTCGTACGACTGCGCGAAGAAGAGACCGAGCATGAAGTCGGCGGCCGCCGCGCGCGTCTCGACCGGAAGATCGGTCGTCGCTTGCGCGTGGAACTTGGTGCCACCGTTCATGATGTTCATGAGGAGCGTACGCATCTCCCCCGGTCCGCCGTTCCAGGTGATCGACGCCTCGAGTGCGACGTTGGCGACCGAAATGGGGCGCCGAAAGCTCGAGATCGCCGTCGGCGTGGAGAACCCGTAGGGATCGTCGACCGCGACCACGGTGTAGTCGGCGCTCGCCGAGGGCACGCGCGTGAACCGCGTCAGGCCCTTCGAGAGCAACATCGAATAAGCAACGCGCCGGGCCGCGACCGTCGAGACGTCGGCGTCGGGTCGAATGGCCTCGTCGTGCGGCCGGAAAATCGTGCTCGTTCCACCCGTCGTCTCGAAGAGATGACGCGCGAGGAGCGGCGTCATCGTCCAGCCGGCGCGCGCGTCGTGGCACGAGTTGCAGGTGCGCCCGTTGGTGCCGAGCGACTGAAAGAACGGATTGGCGGGATCGATCGCCCCGCTCGTGTGCACCGTCTCACCGATGCCATGAAAATCGAGCGCTGGTTCGAGCGCAGAGGCGCTCTTGCCGACCTCTTCCGCCTTCGCACCGCCGAGGTCGCTGCCGCCGCCGACACATCCCGTCGCGACGGTCGCGAGGGTCGCCAAGAATCCGAGCACACCGAGCGTGAGCGCGTAGCGCACCATGAAGGCCTCCACCGAAAGAGAACCAAGCGACGTCGATCCCTCGACGCGCGGCGGAGGCAAGTAGCAGCATCCACACCAGCGACTTTTTCGCGCGTGCACGCGTCGATTCCGAGAAGGCGCAGGCGGGCTCACGAGAATGCCTGCTTTCGTTTCCGGAATCGCCGAACGAAGGTGCGCCTCGCGCACTGCAGTGCCTGTGGTGTGCGGACCGCGACCTCGCAGCGGCCTCGGCCCACGGCGCGGCCCCGATCCGATATCATCGAGAAATGACCGCTCGTCGCGCCGTGCTCGTCGTCGCGTGCACCCTCTCCGGCCTCGCGCTCGCGGTTGCTTGCCAACCGCGCCGCAAGGCGACGACTGGGACCACGGGCACGACACCGACCCAAGTGGCGACCGACACGCAACCGACGACGACCCACGCCGCCACCGGCACCACCACGGGCACGGGCACTGGGTCGCCGACGACATCGCCGATTCCGACGCCGGGCGAGCTCCCGACCGTGCTCGGCCCGGCCTGGACACCGACCGGTCTCTCATGGCCACCCGGGCTCCCGCCGATTGCCATTCCTGCAGGATTTCCCACGATCATCGCGCCGTGGCCTTCCGTCTTCCCGCTGCCGACGCCGGCACCGGTGCCGACCGCGCAACCCGCGCCTCCTCCTCCGCCGCCTGGTGGCGATTGGCCGGCGTCGTACGCGGCGATGGAAGATCAGGTCCTCACGTTGGTGAACGAGCGGCGCGCAGCGGGCGCCAACTGCGGCGGCAAGCTCTACGGACCAGCCAAGCCGCTCGGCTTCGAAGCGCACCTCCGCAGCGCCGCACGCGGCCACAGCGTCGACATGATCAACCGCGGATACTTCGATCACATCGCGCCCGACGGCTCGACGCCGACCGATCGCATCAAGGCCACCGGCTTCAGCGTCGTCGGCTACACCGGCGAAAACATCGCCGCCGGCAACGCCACCGCCCCCGCGACCGTACAGCAGTGGATGGACAGCCCTGGCCACTGCGAGAACATCATGAACCCGCACTACAACCAGCTCGGCGTCGGCTACTCGTTCGGTGCCTCGGCGAAGTATCGCCACTACTGGACGCAGAATTTCGCGGGCCCGCAGTAGCCTCGTTTCGCCGAAAATTGCGGATGAAGGCGCGCTCGGAAGGTCGAAACTTTCGACCATGCGTTACGCTCACGAGATGAGCATCACGCTCGAGCAGGCGCGGACGCTCGACGCCGTCGCCAGGCACGGAACCTACGCGCTGGCGGCCACCGTGCTCAAGAAGGGCCACACCTCGATCGTCTACGCGCTGCGCACGCTCGAGGAGCAGACCGGCGTCGCGCTCCTCGATCGCACCGGTTACCGCACCACCCTCACCGGCGCCGGACGACGCGTTCTCGAGCGCTGTCGCAAGCTGCTCGAAGCCGAGGCCGAGGTCGAATCGCTCTGTCGCGATCTCCGTGGAGGCTACGAGCCGTCCCTTCGAATCGTCTGCGACGGCATCTTCCCGCTCGAGCCGATCGTCGCCGTCGTCGCCGAGCTCCTCGGCCAACGCGCTCCGACCAAGCTCGAGGTGTTCGCCGAGTTCCTCGGCGGCGTGGAAGACACATTTCGCCGCATCGAAGCCGACCTCATGATCAGCGTGCTCACGCCCCAGGGCCTCGAGCTCGCCGCCATCGATCTCCCTCCGCTCCGCGCCCACCTCGTCGCCCACCGCGACCATCCGCTCGCGCGCGGTCGCAAACGGCATCAGCTGAACGAGCTCGCCGCCCACGTCTTCCTCACCATCCGAGGCTCCGATCCACGTCTACGTCTCTCGACGTCGGTGCTCGATCATCAATCGACGGTGCACCTCAACGATTTCATCTCGAAGAAAGCCGGAATCATGAGCGGCGTCGGCTTCGGTTGGATGCCCCGCGCGCTCGTCGAGAAGGAGCTCGAGCGCGGAACGCTCCGCGAGATTCGCTGGGAGGGCGAGAGCACGCACGACTTCCACCCGCGCCTCTATCACCGCGGCGAAGGACGCCTCGGGCGCATGGGACGCCTGTTCGTGAAGAAGCTGGTCGATCGCTGAAGAACGGCCGACTAGCTCGGGTAGCCGACCATCTTTCCCAGCTTCGCGTCCCACAGCTTGAGCGTGAGACAGCGATGAATGTCCCACGGCGAGAGCGAGGTGCGACCCGGATGCTGCAGCTCGGGGATCGCCGCCATCGCCTCCGGGAGCCGATAGAACGGAATCGAAGAGTTGAGGTGATGAACGTGGTGGTAGCCGATGTTGCCCGTGAACCACCGCATGACGGGGTTCATCGGCATGTAGCTCGACGATCGCAGCGCCGCCTGCGTGTACGACCACTGATGCCGCGGCATCACCACCACCTCGGGGAAGTTGTGCTGAGCGTAGAAGAGGTATCCGCCCGACGCGCAAGCGATGGCGAGCGGTAGGAAGAAGGCGAAGAGGAACGTCTGCCAGCCGAAGAAATAGAGCGTCCCCACGGTGAGCATCAAGTTCATCAACAGCGCCGCCGCCGAGTCGGGGTGCTTCTTCACCGAACGCTGGAGGGAACGAATGCACATCCCGAACATGAAGATCGGGAAGTAACCGAAGAGGATGGTCAGCGGGTGGCGGATGATCTTGTAGTAACGCTGCTGGCGCTTGGTGAGCGTCGGCCAGAGGTCGGTCGTCACCATCGCGAACGACCCGATGTGCGAGCCGACGATCTGCGCGGTATGCGCGTGGTGATAGTTGTGCGTTTCGCGCCAGACGCGGGGCGGCGCGAGGACGAGGCAGCCATAGACCGAGAGGAGAGCGTGCGCGAGCTTCGAGTCGCGGAGCAGCGCCCCATGAAAATGGTCGTGGTAGAGGATGAAGAGCCGGACGACGAGGAGCCCGTCGATGACCGCCGCTGCGAGCCGCACGCCCCAATGGAGCGACGTTCGCCCCGCGATCGCCGTGCCGAGCCCAGCGAGCCCGAAGGCGGTCAGCAGGTGAAGCCAGCTCGTCACGCGGCTCTCGACGGCGAACGGCCTCGTTGCGTCGATGAGGACTTTCCCGTCGCGACCGTCGGCAAGCACGGTGGACGTCTCGGGCGACCCGGAGGGGAGAGCGATGGCAGCCATATCCAGGACCGGAGCCTGGAGCCGCGTCTCCTGGAGAGACAGCACACAGTTTCGCCGGATCGTTGTCGAATTTTTCGACCATCTCGGCGGCCTGGCGGCCACTCGACCTCCCGGCCTCTTGGCCCTAAGGGCTTGGGCCATGAGCGTGAAGACCTCCCTCGATGCCGCCGCCATCCAGACGCCGTTCGCCCGCCTCTCCGCGAGCAACGCGCGCTTCATGAAGACGTTCCCCGGTGAGACGGGCAAGCGCCAGCCGGTGCACACCGTCTATGGCGGCGCCAACCTCTTCGCCTCCGACTCGGCGAAGAAGCTGGGCGGCCTCGCGGTTCGCTCGCTCGAAGAATACGGCCCCGACTTCGCCAGCTTCGCGCGCGCCGTCGGTCTCCCCGGCGCCGAGAAGCTCCCCGACTCCATGGGCGCTGCGGCCGAGCTCGCCGCCGCCATCGAGAAGGACGAGGCGACCATGCGCAAGACGCAGCCGGCCGCATGGACTGCGCACACCGTCTACAAGCGCGTCGTCGCCAAGCTCAAGCGCGAGGCCATCGAAGACTTCCGCATCGACTTCGAGGACGGCTACGGCAACCGCCCCGACGCCGAAGAAGACGGCCACGCCGAGCAAGCTGCGAACGAGGTCGCGAAGGGCCTCGCCGCCGGCACGCTCCCGCCGTTCCTCGGCATTCGCGTCAAGCCGTTCACCGAAGAGCTGCGCGATCGCAGCGTCCGCACGCTCGACGTCTTCCTCACCACGCTCACCGCCGCGACCGGCGGCAAGCTGCCGGAGAACTTCGTCATCACCCTGCCGAAGGTGCAAATCCCCGAGCAAGCGAGCGCGTTCGCCGAGATCCTCGACGTGCTCGAGCCCAAGCTCGGCCTCCCCAAGGGCGCGCTCAAGATCGAGCTGATGATCGAGGTCACGCAATCGATCATCGACTCCGAAGGGCGCTCGACGCTTCCGCTCCTCCTCGCCGCCTGCCACGGCCGCTGCACCGGCGCCCACTTCGGAACCTACGACTACACCGCGAGCTGCAACATCACCGCGGCCTACCAGCACATGGAGCACCCCTCCTGCGACTTCGCCAAGCACATGATGCAGGTCGCGTACGCGGGCACCGGCATCATGCTCAGCGACGGCGCGACGACGGTGATGCCGATCCCCGTGCACCGTGCGAAGAAAGACGGTCCCGCGCTCACCGCGCAGCAGCTCGCCGAGAACGCCGCGAGCGTGCAGCGTGCGTGGAAGCTCCACTACAAGAACGCGCGCCACTCGCTGGAGACGGGCTTCTACCAAGGCTGGGATCTGCACCCCGGCCAGCTCGCCACCCGCTATGCCGCCGTGTACACGTTCTTCCTCGAGAGCCTCGATGCCGCCAGCGACCGCCTGAAGAACTTCATCGGCAAGGCGGCGCAGGCCACCCTCGTCGGCGACATCTTCGACGACGCCGCCACCGGCCAGGGCCTCCTCAACTTCTTCCTCCGCGGCGTGAACTGCGGGGCGATCACCGAGCAAGAAGCGTTGGTCACCGGCGTGACGCTGGAAGAGCTGCGCGGACGATCGTTCGTGAAGATCTTGAAGAACCGCCGCGGCTGATCAGCTCCCGCGATACGTCGAGTAGGTGAACGGGCTGAGCAGGAGCGGCACGTGGTAGTGCTGCGTCGGGTCGCGCACCACGAACGAAACCGGCACCTCGTGGAAGAATCCGTCGCGACCTTGCCCCGCGTAATACGCCGCGGTGTCGAAGGTGAGCCGGTACACCGCGGGCTCGAGCGCGATGCCCGAGGGGACGAGCGTGCGCAGCCGGCCGTCGTGATCGGTCGTGCCGCGACCGACCTCGAACCATGCACCGTCGCCGTCGCGAATTTCGAGGACGACGGGGACGCCGTCCGCGGGCTTGCCGCGGGCCGTGTCGAGGACGTGCGTGGTGATGCTCATCGAAGCGCCGGGTTACCACGTGGGCGAAGGCCGGAAAACCCGCGCTCGTCCGCTCACGCGCTGATCAGCTTGCGGAGGCGGAGAATCGTGATTTTGTGCTGTTCGGCCGCGGCGACGGCGAGCTCGGCCTCGGGCTCGTGCGCGAGGCGGACCCGACACAGCTCGAGCATCTCGGGCGCCGACTTTCCCGTCGCGCACACGATGTAGATGAAGCCGAAGCGCGCTTCGTACGCTTGGTTCGCGAGGGCGAGCTCGGAGAGCGTCACCTCGTCGGCGGTGCGCGCGCCGGCCTGCTCCCCTTCGGCCCACGAGCGCTCGGAGCCCTCTTTCTTTTCGACGTCGTTTTTTGAACCGATTCGCGGATGCGCGGCGAACGCCTCGAGGATGTCGCCGCGGCCGCAGATCGCCCAGACCTCGTCGGCGGAACGTACGAGCTCGTCTTCGTCGGAGAAGGGACGACGCGCCACCATCGCCCTGACGAACGTCCGCGAGCCGCAGCAACGACGCAGCTCCTCCTCCGCACGCGCGACCTCGAGCCCGTTGAGCTCCGCCAGCGTCATCGAGGCGCGACTTCCCGCTCGGCGAGCTCGGCGTGCAGGCGCAGTCGACTGATGCCCCCGTCGGGAAAGATCTTCACGCGCAGGTGAGAAATCGGCCCGATTTGCTGGAGCACGTCGCCGTCGCCGAAGAAGTGTCGATGATGCGTCCGCAGCTTGGTCCGCGGCAGCACCTCGCGAAATGGGAGCGTGTTTCCACTGAGCTCGGCGACAGTTGCGTTCTCGGCGTCGACGCCCTCGATGAGGACGCTCTCCGGACAGTTCCCCTTGAAGTGGTTGGTGTCGACCTCGAGCACCCGCAACTTCCCGGCGCGAGCCCCGAGCCGGACGATCGACCAGTCGAAGCCGGGCACGCGCTTGCGACGCGTCTCCCAACCGTCGCCCATGTTCACCGATCGTCCGGGCATGATCATGTTGTGGCGCGAGCCGAAGAAGCTGTCGTTGCACGCGACCACTGCACCACCCGACGACACCGCCGCGAGATCGTGGACGTCGCCGAAACGCATCATCGCCTCGAGATCGGGCACCACGCTCCCGTAGACCCGCAGCCGTGCGACGCCGCCATCGGGGTAGATCTTGAAGCGCAGGTGCGTGGTGCGCTCGCCGACGACGACCCCGCACGCGTTCGCCTCGTGCAGACGAATGACGTTCGACTGGTTTCCTTCGAGCTTGGTCTTGGCGACGAGCTCCTTCCACGGAACGTCGTTCCGGAGCAGCGCTTCGACGCTCGGATCGCCATCGATGGCGACGGCTTCGAATGAACAGAATTCAGGGAAATTCCCGCGGAAAAAGCTGGTGTCGACGTCGAGCCCGGCGATCACTCCCGGGGCGCCGAGCTTGACGATGCACCAGTCGAAGACGTGCCCCTCGATGCGTCCGAACGCCCGCCGCGTCTCCCAGCCATCCATCCACTTCCCGCGATCGGTGTAGTCGTGCTCGCGAAACACCGCAGCGTGAGGGCGGAGGAGGTTCTCTTTCTCCGCGAAGAAGTCGTCGTTGGCGTGGAGCACGAGCCCGCCGAGGCGGGAGGAGGCGAGATCGACGAGATCCACGAGATGGTCGAGATGGCCGAGATGGCCGAGATGGGTGGGGGACATGAGGCCCCGCAGGGTACTCGAAGAGAGCCGATCGTTCGACGAGCGGCCCTCCATCGCCCGCCCAGCAGAGTCAGAGCTTCCGATCGAGCGCCGCACGAATGCGACGCGCGAGCTCCTCGGGCCGATAGGGCTTCTGGATGAATTCCACGCCCTTCGCGAGAAGCCCGTCCTCTCCGATGACGTCGCCAGAATATCCAGAAGTGAAGAGGATGCGCAGGGATGGCAGTCGCTCAGCCAGTCGTTCCGCGACGACGCGCCCCGTCATGCCAGGCATGACGACGTCGGTGAAGAGAAGGTCGATCGGTCGATCGGTCTTCTCGGCGAGCTCGATCGCGGCCTTGCCGTCAGCAGCGACGAGCACTTGGTAGCCGAGCTCGACGAGGAGCCTTTGGGCCAGCTTGCGCACGGGCGCCTCGTCCTCGACGAGGAGGATGAGCTCGGTGCCGCCTGGTGAGGCGGAGGCGATCGGCGGCGTGGGAACCGCCTCGGCGACGAGGTCGGTCGCAGGGAGCCAGATGTCGAAGCGCGAGCCCTTGCCCAAGGTCGATCGCAGCGAGATGCCGCCGCCGTGTTGCACGACCGCGCCGTACACCATCGCGAGCCCGAGACCGGTGCCCTTGCCCAGCGGCTTCGTCGTGAAAAACGGCTCGAAAATCTGCCGCTGGACGTCTTCACTCATCCCGCAGCCGTCGTCTTCGACCGAGAGGCGCACGTAGCGACCCGCCTCGGGGGCGGTGACCGCGCGCGCTTGCTTCTCGTCGAGCGTGACGCTCGCGGTCTCGATGCGAATGGTCCCGCCGCTCGTCACCGCGTCGCGCGCGTTGATCACCAGGTTGACGAGCACCCGCTCGAGCTGCACGACATCGGCCTCGATGCGAGGGAGACCCTTGGCGAGCTCGGTGATCAACGTCGCGTCCTCGGCGACGAGCCGACGCATCAGCCCTTCGGTGCGCTCGATGACCTCGTTCAGCGCCACCGGTCGCAAGAGCACCACCTGCTTGCGCGAGAACGTCAGAAGCTGAGCGGTGAGCTCGGCGGCGCGGCCGGCGGCGGCTTGGGTGTCGTCGAGCGCCTCTTGCGCCACCCCTCCTGGCGGAAGGGCTCGCCCGATGGCGACGACGTTCCCGAGGATGATCGTGAGGAGGTTGTTGAAATCGTGGGCGATGCCACCCGCCAGCCGACCGACCGCCTCCATCTTCTGCGCCTGGCGCAACGCCTCCGTCAGCAGGTGCTTCTCCTCTTCGGCGTCGTGGCGCGCCGTGACGTCGAGCTGGCTCATCAAGACCGCCGGCTTCCCGCCCCAGGTGATCGGCTTCGAGTGGAGCTCGTGCCAGCGAACGCGCCCGTTCTTCGTGACCGCGCGAAAGATGTATTGCGCGACCGCCGGCTCGCCGCGGAGCTTCTTCGCCAGCTGACCGAGGACGTAGGCGGCGTCCTCGGGGTGAATCAACTTGCGATAGTCGACCGACGACCAGCCGGTCATCTCCTCGGGCGTGTACTCCATCATCTCGGCGTGACGTGCGTTGACGAAGGCGATGCGATCGGCCTGGACGATGGCCACGCCCATGAGCGCCTGCTCGGTCAGCGTGCGGAATTTTTCTTCGCTCTCTCGGAGGTCGCGGCTCGCCCGATTGCGCTCGGTGACGTCGCGCAAGGTCACGAGCGTGTGAATGCCTCCCGCCGCCTCGTAGCTCGAAACGTAGACCTCCATGTCGAACTCGGTCCCGTCGAGCCGTCGGCCGCGCGTCTCGTAGACCGTCGGCGCCGGCTTGCCGTCGGCCCGGGTATCGATGAGTCCGCCGACCGCAGCGTGCGACGAGCTGCCGATGAGATCGAGCACCGGCACCCCGACCAGCGCCGCCGGCGAAGAAGCTCCAAAGAGCTCTGCGTAGGCCGGATTGACCACCACGTGCACGCCGCGCAGCGAGACGCCGATAGCGTCGCGTGAGCGCTCGAAGATGTGCCGAAGGTGGTCCACTCAGACTCTCGTGCCGGTCGGCGCGTCATCTGCCGTCTCGCGCCGTCGATCGTCGCGGAGATGTATGGTCGCGCCGCGCAGCACCGTCCGCTCGACCCGACCGAAGAGCTCGCGCCCCTCGTACGGCGTCACGGGATGACGATGACGGATGCTCTCGGGGGTCACCGTGAACTTCTCGTCCGGCGACCAGACGACAAAATCCGCGTCCATTCCCCGAGAAATTCGGCCCTTTCGCGCCCCCAGCCCGGCCAAGAGCGCCGGTCTCTCGCACATCCAGCGGGCGAGCGTCTGCACGTCGAAGCCACGCGCGCGCGCCGAGGTCCAGATCGACGAGAGCCCGAATTGGAGTCCGGCGATGCCACCCCACGCCTCGAGGAAGTCGCCCTTCTCCATCAGCTTGAGCGCCGGCGTGCAGGGCGAGTGATCGGAGACGACGTAGTCGAGGACGCCGCGCGCGAGCCCGTCCCAGAGACGCTCGCGATTCTCTCGCTCACGGATCGGCGGACAGCACTTGAAGCGCGTGTCACCGTCGACGACGTCCTCGGCGGCGAACGTCAGGTAGTGCGGACACGTCTCGGCGGTGATGCGAACCCCATCGCTCTTCGCCCGCTCGATCATCGGCAGCGCGTCGGCCGACGAGAGATGCACCACGTGCACGCGACAACCCGTCTCGCGCGCGAGGCGAATCATCAGCGCGATCGCCTCGTCCTCCGAGGCGCGAGGCCGCGAGGCAAGAAACGTCGAATATTTGCGCGGATCCTGTGGCCGGCGGCGTTGCTCTTCGGCCGCCACCTCGATCGGCCCGGGCACCTCTGCGTGCACCAACTGGACGGCGTCGTGCTTCGCCAAAATCGGCATCGCCACGCGCAAGTCGGACTCACGCACGTCGGGAAAATCGTCGATGCCGGAGTGCACGAGGAAGCATTTGAAACCGCGCACGCCAGCGTCGATCATCGGCTCGAGCTCGGTGGCATTGCCGGGAACGACACCGCCCCAGAAGGCGTAGTCGACCGCGCAGCGCCCCTCGGCCTCGCGCGCTTTCGTCTCGAGCGCGTCGCGCGACGTCGTCACCGGAATGCAGTTGAGGGGCATGTCGACGACGGTGGTGATGCCGCCGGTCGCTGCCGCGCGCGTCGCGGTGACGAAACCTTCCCACTCGGTCCGCCCCGGCTCGTTGATGTGGACGTGCCCATCGACGAGCCCCGCCATCAGCACCGACCGACCGACGTCGATCCCCTCGACGTCGGACCCGCCCGAGGGAAGCGTCGTCTCGTAGGACTCGATGGCGGCGACACGCCCTTCGCGCACGAGGATCGTCGCCGGCACGATGGCCCCATCGATCACGGTTCGTAACGAGCGAAAGAGCGTATCCCTCACCATGGCCCCCGATTCTCCTCGATTATTTCGGAGCCATGCGCAGGGCGCCGTCGAGACGGATGGTCTCGCCGTTGAGCATCGAGTTCCGGATGATGTGTTCGATCATGAAAGCGTACTCGGCAGGGTCGCCGAGGCGCGAGGGAAACGGCACCTGGGCCCCGAGCGACTTGCGCGCCTCCTCGGGCAGACCGGCGAGCATCGGCGTGTCGAAGATGCCCGGCGCCACGGTGACGACGCGGATGCCGAAGCGAGCGAGCTCACGCGCGATCGGCAGCGTCATCGCCGCCACTCCACCCTTGCTCGCCGCGTACGCAGCCTGCCCGATTTGCCCGTCGAACGCGGCGATCGAGGCGGTGTTGACGCAGACGCCGCGCTCACCACCGGCGTTCGGCGTGTTGCCCTGCATCTTGGCAGCGGCGAGGCGAAGCACGTTGAACGAGCCCACCAGGTTGACGCCGATGGTCTTGGTGAAGAGCTCGAGCGGGTGCGGTCCCTCCTTGCCGAGCACCCGGCCGATGGTCCCGACGCCGGCGCAGGTGACTGCGACGTCGAGCGGCCCGAAGCTCTTGATGATCGCGTCGATCGCTCCGGCGACGTCGGCCTCGGAGGTGACGTCACCCGGCGCGGCCAAGGCGCTGGCACCGAGCTCCTTGGCGAGCGCTTCTGCGCCCTCGCGCGAGCGATCGAAGATGCCGACCTTCGCTCCTTCGGCGACCAGACGACGAACCGTCGCCGCGCCCAGCCCCGAAGCTCCACCCGCAACGATCGCAACTGCGCCCTTGAGTTCCATGATGTTCCGCTCGCTCCTGCCCCGCGCTGGTCGTGTGTGCGTCAGGGACGGTCGGACGCTACGTTCGGGGCCTCGCCGTATCAAGCCAGATGAATTGGGCCGTGCGCCCGTCGATGCGCTAAGGGTGCGCCGATGGCTGTCGTACGCCGGAAAACCGCGCCGAAGAAGCGCACCCCCGAAGGCGACGCGCCGACGTTCGATCTGGCGTACTACCGCCGCTACTACCTCGATCCCGAGACACGGGTCGACCACGCGAGCCACCACGCCCTGCTCGCGTCGGGCGTGGTGCACATGATCGAGTACCTCGGTCAGTCGCTGCGCAAAGTCCTCGACGTCGGCGCCGGCATCGGTCGTTGGGGCACGTGGCTGCGAAAGCACCGGCCCGACGTGAGCGTTCTCTCGACGGAGATGGACCCGGACGTCTGCGCCCGCTACGGCCACGAGCAGCACGACATCAGCCGATGGCGCGCGCCGGCCTCCGAGCGCTTCGACCTCGTCATCTGCCAGGGCGTGCTCCCCTACCTCGACGACGCGCAGGCCGAAAAAGCCATCAAGAACCTCGCCGCCATGAGCCGCGGCTTCTTCTACCTCGAGGCCATCACTCGCCACGACCTCGAGTCGGTCTGCGACCTGAAACGAACCGACGCGCGCGTCCATCGACGGACCGGAGCCTGGTATCGCCAACGGCTCGCGCCACACTATCGAGAGCTCGGCGCCGGACTTTTCTACGCACGTCGCGGTCACCTCGAATTCTACGAGCTGGAGTCTCGTCCATAGAAGCCCATGGCCCGTCGCCCGTTCGGCAATCCTGGCATCGGACTCGGCGTCGCCGCCGTCGTCCTCGGCTCGGCCGTCGGGCTCGCCACGGGTTGGATGAAAAGCAAAAGCGGCCCGACCACGACCGACGCCGGCGTGCCCCCGACCGCCACTGGGAGCCAGATCGAGGACGCCGGACCCGCCATCGCTGCCGATGTCTCCTTGACGCCTTCGTGGATCGATCAGGTCGACGCCGCCGAGCCGCCGCCCGAGAGCCAGCTCGACCCGGAGTATCTCCTCTCGCTCGTCGACATGAACGTGTCGAACGCCGACACCATCAAAATGGCGCAGACGATGATCGCCGGCCGTCGCCACCACGCGAACCAGGGCAACTACAAGATCGCGCACCACAAGGTCTCGCGCAGGCAGTGCCTCGAGGGTCTGCGCACCGTCGAGCTGCAGACGCCGGCGCAACGCGAAATCTGCGGCGGTCCGTACGAGGTCCCGGTGCACCGCGGCGACCCGCTGAGCGCGACATCGTGCATCGACGTCTTCGAGTACCCGAACAAGCCATGCGTCCTGCCATTCGTCCACACCTACGGCATGCAGGGCGAGGCCTTCTGCGCCCTCACCGGCAAGCGCCTCTGCACCGACGAAGAGTGGAACACCTCGTGTGAAGCCGATCCGAAGGGCGGTCCCGACTGGCAATACGCCTACGGTAATGAGCTCGATCTCGGCATCTGCGCAACCGGCGGCACCAACGGTCACTGCCGCATCAACGACGATCTCTGGGGCACCTGCGAGACCAACACCGAGCCGAACGGCGCCTTCCCCAAGTGCCGCTCACGCCTCGGCGTCTTCGATCAGCATGGCAACATCGCCGAAGCGATGCACCGCTGGGAAGACGGCATCGACTACATCCAGCTCAAGGGCAGCGCGTTCTTCTACGACGGCAAGATGTACAAGGACCACTGCCGCTTCGATCCGCGCTGGCACGTCGACAAGTTCAAAGAGTCCTGGCACGACAACTACCACCTCGGCTTCCGCTGCTGCCGCGGCATCAAGTCGATGAAGCAGCGCATGATGGAAGGCGACTCCGGTGTCTCGCTCGTCAACTACAGCGACGCGAGCATCGACGCCGAGCTCGCCGCCGAGTCGGGCAAGAGCGAGTACGAGGACGAGCTCGACGACGCGAGCCCTCCGACGATTCCGCCGCCCCCGCCGCCCGATCCGACCGAGCAGCCGAGCGACTAGCTCCTAGGTGATACGCACCAGCGCGACGGTTACGTTGTCGGGGCCACCGCCCTCCAGCGCGGCTTCGACGAGCCCTTCGGCTGCGCGATCGATGCTCGGCGAGGCGCTGACGATCTCGGCGATCATGTCGTCTTCGACAGGACCGGTGAGGCCATCGCTGCAGAAAATGAGCACGTCGCCCGACTCGCAAGGCACCTCGACGACGTCGACCTCGAGGACCGGCGAAGCGCCGACCGCCCGAGTGACGAGGTGTCGATAGACGCCGTCGAGATCGTCCTTGGTCGCACCGGGGTTCTCGCGCAGGTTCTCCTCGACCAGCGAATGATCGCGCGTGAGGCGCTCGATGCCGCCCTTGCGCACGCGATAGGCGCGGCTGTCGCCCGCGTGCGCGACGTGCGCTACCCGCTCGATGACGAGGGCAGCGACGACGGTGGAGCCCATGCCGCGGAGCGCAGGCTTGCCCTCGCCCTCGAGACGCACGGCATCGTTGGCGGCGCGAATGGCCGCCGTCAACGCGAGGGCCGGCGCAGCGTTGGCGAACGCACCAATGCCGCGAATTTCTCGTTGGATGGACTCGACGACGATGGCGCTGGCGACCTCGCCTCCCGCGTGCCCACCCATCCCATCGGCGACGACGACGAGACCGAGATCGGCCGCGACGAAGTGCGAGTCTTCGTTCGACTCGCGGACATGGCCGACGTGCGTGCGCCCAGCCATCTGGACGCCGCTACCGTTGGCGGTGGGGGGAACGGTCGCATCACTCTGAGAAACCGACAAAATCTCCTCCGGTGGGCGCGCGGTCCCTGGGGATGGCTCGAAGACTCCGAGTGGTACGGCCGTCGTCTTCCGTCACGTTAGAGCAACCCCCCGATCGATGCGACCCGTTTACACGTCGAGGTCGGCTTTCCTCTGCCTTCCCCGATGCGGTTTTTCGAAATGTTGCAACCGATGTTGAAAGTCGCTTTCAGTAGGCTATGCTGGCGCTCGAGGAGCACGGAGCCGCCGATGATCGTGTGTCTGTGCAAGGGCGTGAGCTGCGGGACGATTCGCCGAACCATCGATGATGGCGCGAGCGACGTCGAGGCCGTGGGCCGTGCATGCGGCGCCGGCACCGACTGCGGCTCCTGCAAGGGCGAAATCGAAGAGCTGCTCCAGGACCAGACCCATCCGCGGGCTCGTCGGTTGAGCGTCCTGCCGTCCTCCCGCCCTGGCCACGCCGCGTAGGCACTGTCTCGCGCGCTCGCGGGCGATTCTCATTTTGCATCGCGCCCAGCCGTGGCACAACGCTCGGCATGAAGGGTGACAAGGCAATCATCGATGTGCTCAACGACGTCCTCACCGTCGAGCTCACCACGATCAACCAGTATTTCCTCGCCGGCCGGATGCTGAGGAACTGGGGCTTCGACCGCCTCGCCCAGTATTACCGCAAGGAATCCATCGACGAGATGAAGCACGCCGAGGCGATCATCGATCGCGTGCTCTTCCTCGAAGGCATTCCCAACGTCCAGCGCCTCGGCAAGGTGCAAATCGGCGAGAGCTTCGAAGAGCAGCTGAAGCTCGACCTCGACGAGGAGTACCGCGCGGTCAAGCGCCTCAACGACGGCATCGCCCTCTGCCGCACCAGCGGCGACGCCGGCACCGAAGACCTCCTCACGCGCATCCTCGTCAGCGAGGAAGAGCACGTCGACTGGATCGAAACGCAGGTCTCGCTCATCCAAACGCTGGGCAAGACGGCCTATTTGGCCGAACAGATGAAAGAGTGAAGGAGTAATCCGATGGAAGACGCGCTCAAGCAGAAGATCGACGGCCTCATCACGCAGAACAAGGTCCTCCTCTTCGTCAAAGGCACGAAGACCTTCCCGCAGTGCGGGTTCTCCAGCGCCGTCATCAACATCTTCAAGGAGATCGGCGTCCCCTTCGAGACGGTCAACATCCTCCAAGAGGGCGACCTCCGTCAGGGGATGAAAGAGTACTCGCAGTGGCCGACCTTCCCGCAGATCTACGTCGGCGGTGAGTTCATCGGCGGATGCGACATCGTCAAAGAGATGCACGACAAGGGCGAGCTCGCCAAGGTCGTCCAGAAGGCGGCCGGCGCCTCGGCGTGAACGCGTGCATGGAGTCGTGAACGGAGAGGGACTCGTCATGTCTGAGCTGGTCGTCGACGATCCGTACACCGGCGGCGAGGCTGCCCGAGTCCCCTACCTCCGCGGCGACGACGTCGACGCCGCGCTCGAACGTGCTCGCACGAGCGCGCGCGAAATCGCTGCGTTGCCGGTGGCCGAGCGGGTCGCCCTCTGCCTCCGCGCCGTCGAGGCGATGGAGCGTGAAGTCGAGCCGATCGCCCAGGAAATCTCGCGCCAAATGGGCAAGCCCGTGACGCAGGCCCGCGGCGAGATGGGCGGCATGGCGGGGCGCGCGCGGCACATGTGCAGCATCGCGCCGGCATCGCTCGCCGACATCGTGCTCCCTGAACAGCCCGGTCTCGAGCGTCGCATCGTCCGCACGCCGAAGGGGGTCGTCTACTGCTTGCCGGCGTGGAACTACCCGCTCCTCACCGCCGTCAACGTGGTGATCCCCGCGGTTCTCTCGGGCAACTCGGTGGTGCTCGAGCACTCGCATCGCTCGCCGCTCGTCGGCGATCGTTTCGCGGCCGCGTTCGCCGAAGCCGGCGGTCCTTCGTGCGTCGTGCAGTCGATCCAATGCGACCACGCGACGAGCGAGAAAATCGTCGGCGACGTCCGCGTCGATCACGTCGCCTACACCGGCAGCGTCTTCGGCGGTCAGCGCATGTCGCAGGCGGCGGCGGGGCGCTTCATCGACCTCGGCCTCGAGCTCGGTGGCAACGATCCGGCCTACGTCGCCGCCGATGCCGACCTCGCCAAGGCCATCGACGGCATCGTCGACGGCGCCTGTTACAACGCCGGCCAATCGTGCTGCGCGGTCGAGCGGGTCTACGTCCACGAGAGCCTCTACGACGCCTTCATCGAGGGTTCGCTGGCGCTCCTCCAGCAGTACGTGATGGGCGATCCGCGCGACGAGAAGACCAACCTCGGTCCCATCGCGCAGCCACAGCACGTCGGCGTCCTCCTCGCGCAGGTCGAAGACGCGGTGCGACGCGGGGCGCGGCTCCTCCTCGGAGGCACGCCATGCTCGGTCGAGGGACGCGGTCGCTTCTTTCCCCCCACGCTCCTCGTCGACGTCCCCGAAGACGCCGAGGTCATGTCCTTCGAATCCTTCGGTCCACTCCTGCCGATCACGAAGGTGACCGGTGACGAGGACGCGCTTCGCCGCATGAACGACGACGCGCTCGGCCTCACGGCGTCGGTCTGGACGAACGATCGCGAACGCGTGGCGCGCCTCGCACCGCAGCTCGAGTTCGGCACCGTCTACATGAACCGCTGCGACGCCCTCGATCCCGGCCTCCCGTGGACCGGCGTGAAGGCGAGCGGAAAAGGCTCCACGCTCAGCGCCCTCGGCTTCGAGCACCTGACCCGCCCGAAGTCCTGGAATTTCCGCGTCTGAGCGACTTTCCGACGTGACGATGACGGGCACGGCTCGCCGACGCGTGCGAGCACGTGTATGAGGCCGGCCATGCGACTTTTCGCCCTTCGTTCCTCGGTCGTGTTCCTCGGCGCGCTCATGGCGCTGTCCATCCCCGTCGGCTGCTCGTCCAAGAAGTCGGACGACTCGTCCAGCGACGACAAGAAGTCGGACAAGTCGTCCAAAGACGATGACGACGACAAGAAGAAGTCGAAGGACGACGACGACGACGACAAGGCCAAGAAGAAGAAGGCCGACGACGACGACGACGACGACAAGGCCAAGAAGAAGAAGGCCGACGACGACGACGACGACAAGGCCAAGAAGAAGAAGGCCGACGACGACGACGACGTGAAGAAGCCGACGCCGACCGACAACGATCCGTCGGGCACCGACGCCGGCCGTGGCGACACCAACACGGCGCTCGCGCCGAAGCCGACCACGACGACGACCACCACCGCTCCGAAGCCGACCGCGACGGCCACCGTCGTCGTGCCGAAGCCGACGGCCACGGTCACGACCAAGCCGACGCTGACCGCGCCGACCGCCAAGCCGACGTTGACCCCGCCGCCGGCGACCACCAAGCCGACCGTCGTGCCGGCGCCGACGCTCAAGAAGGCCGTCGGCGGCTGACGCTTCAGCGACCGACGCTCGCTCCCCTCGGGAGACGACGAACCCATCGAACGGCGGCGATCTTCGTCGCCGTTTGGTGCTTCTGCCTGCTCGCCTACCGCATCTGGTTCATCGGCCTCGGTCCCGATCTCGACACCGACGCCTACGGTCATCACGCCATCGCGCGTCGGCTCGCCGATCATCCCGGCGATCTACATGCGCATTGGGTGTGGCTACCGCTCTTCCACTACGCACAGGCGATCGCCGTCCGTCTTGGTGCCGGCTTCACGAGCGTACGCATTTTCGACGCCTTCGTCGCCGCGACGACGCCGATGCTGCTGTTTGCGTTTCTCACGCGGCGTCGGCGGTCGACGCCGGACGAGGCGATGGACGCGACGCCGATCCTCGCTGCGCTGCTCGCGGCGCTCTCTCCGATCGCGCTGCAGCTGGGGACCACGGGGCAGACCGAGCCGCTCTTCGCGCTCGGGACGCTCGCAGTGATCGTCTTCCTCGACGCACGACGGCATGTGGCCGCGTCCCTCACGCTCTCGGCGCTCGTGCTACTGCGCTACGAAGCGTGGGCGATCATCCCGGCGATCGTCGTCATCGCGGCGGTCGATCGCGTTCGACATCGACGAAGTGCAGCCGCTGCATACATCTCCGAAGACTCCGAGGGGCCGGCCTCGCGACTCGACATGCCGAGCAGCCGTTGGCTCGTCTTCGTCATGCCGACCGTCGCCATCCTCGGGTGGGCGGCGATTCGTCGGTACGCGCCGCAAGGTGACGGCACGTGGTTCTGGTTCCTCGGCGCCACCAAGAAATTCGCGCAAGACGCGCAGGGAACGACGGGCCCCCGCGGCGTCGGTCAATTGCTTCACGACATTGTATATTATCCGGTGCTCATTCCCTGGCAGTGCGTCGGCTGGCCGCTGCTCTTGGCGCCGTTCGGCGTTTTGCGGACGATTCGCCGCGAGGGAACACGCTTCCTCGTCGTCTACGCGATGGTCCTCGGCTTCGTCTCGTACGCGTGGCTGACGCGCAGCTCGCTCGGATTGCATCGGCACTTCGTCGTCCTCGTTCCCTTCTACGCGACGCTCGTCGCCAACGGGGCGGTCACCCTCGGCGAGCTCGCTGCGCGCTTCACGCGTGAGTCACGTGAGTCGCCCGCGCGCGAGCGTGTCGGCAAGTGGGTGGTAGCGCTCACTGGGGTCATCGCGGTCGGGCTCACGTGCCGTATGCTCGTCGCGTGGATGGCCGATTGGCGGGACAAGACGCTGCACATCTGGCCCGACCGACGCGCAATCGCCGAAGAGCTCCGCAAGACCGCACCGGGGACGACGATTTTCTGCGACGAGGCCTCCATCGAAGTGCTGAGCGGCGTCGATCGACGTCGCTTCGAGCGGGACGCGCTCGGCAACGACGAGGCGACGACGACGCGGGTGCTCGCTGCCGCCGCGCGCGATGGCGAGGCGTGGGTCGTCGGCTGGGGTCCGCGACTCGTTTCGCTGCGCGCGCTGCGCCCGTCCACCGAGGTGATCTTGCCGAGGCCGCTCGGGCCGGCCTACGAAGCCGGTCCGATGTTGCTCCACGTCGCGCCACCTCTGCCGTGAGCCGCTCGTGATCCGCACCATCGCGCTCTGCTCGTCACTCGCCATGGTCACGGTCGCGCTCGACGTGGCGCCAGCCAAGCCGCGCAAGACGCACCAGCGCATCGTCTCCATCCCCTCGCCGCAGAGCCTCCCGCCCGTCCTCCGTGAGGTGCTCACGCCGCACCCCGAGCGCATCACGCGGATGGTCGGGAGCCACGATCCGACCGGGAGAAACCGCGACAACTCGTGTGAGGGCTGGCCGACCGAGGGCGACTATCGCGTCGTCTTCCACGCCAAGGGCGAGGGACGCATCGTCCGACTCTGGATGAACGCGGACGAGAAAATCGACATCCCCACCGGCTGGCAGGAGCTGTGGATCGAGCTCGACGGACAGACCATCTACCGCGGACACCCGCTCGAGTTCTTCGAAGGACGCGGGCCCTGGCGCGCACCTTTGGTGCTCGATCATCCGAAGTCGTCGGGCGCGTACCTCAGCTGGGTGCCCTTCCCTTACGCGCACGAGGCGAAGATTCGCTTCAAGGGCTATCCGCAGTTCTTCCAGGTGAGCTACCAACAAGGGCCCGGCGCCTCGATCGGTCCGAGCGCGGAAGAGACCGAGGCCTTCCTCCGCGACACGTGGTGGCCACGCGCGCCGGCGCCGACGAGCGAACGAACGATCGACGTCGATCACCCGGAAATTCTCGCGCACGGACCGACCATGGTGACCGCGCTCAGCCTCGGGCTCGACGAGGCGACGATGCCGAAGATGCGCCTTCGCGTCGGAGGGCAACCGTCGTTTCCGGCGTCGATGCTCTTCGGCTTTGCCACGAAGCGCACCGATCCCGGCAACAAGGAGCCGCGTGAAATTCCCTGGCCTGCGCTGACGAGCGCACTCTCCCGCTCCGATCCGGAGGCGCATCGCCTCGTCACGCGGACGCCGATTCCCCTCCGCGCCGGCGAGACGCTGACGCTGGAGACCGAGGAAAAAGCGCCCCAACACGTCAGCGTCGGTCTCGCCACCGCGCGCGATTTCACCGTCGAGGCGAGCGGGGCGCGCTTCGTCACGCAGTATCGCGAGCAGTACGCGCCGGGCACCGAGACGACCTTCCCCGTCTTCGAAACGAGCAAAGTCGACGGCCTCGTCAGCTTGCTCTCGGTCCTCGACGAGACCGCCGAGGGCATCCCGGGCAACCGTGGCTTCCTCGAAGGCGACGAGATGATTCGCCTCGACGGGATGCACTTCCCGCTGTTTCTCGGCACCGGCACCGAGGACTACTTCAATGGCGGTTGGTACTTCTGGGGCGTCCATACCAACCCGCTCAGCGGCCTCACGCGCTTCGACGTCCTCCACGACGAGCAAGGCTGGGGCTACGCGATCTTCGAGCACTCGATGTACCGCATGCACGTGCTCGATCCGATCGCCGCGCGCGCAGGGATGCGCTTCGGCTTCGAGGCTGGCGAAACGGGCTCTTACGCGCCGATTTTCTACCGTACGTTGGCGCTCGGCTACGGCTTCACGGGTCACCACGAGATCGCACGTAGGCGCTTCATCCTCGATCGCGAGACCCAAGGCGAAGGCATTCTCTTCGGCACGCCCGATCGCTACGTCGACTCGGCCCTCGACGCCGAGCACGGTGAGAAGCCCGTGCACTTCCCCGTCCGTGCCCATCGCGGGGTGACGAAGCTCGTCGCGCGTTGCCCGGAAGGACCGTCGCCGAGCACGCTGCTCTTGGTGCGCGGCTTCGATCAAGGGGTGGCCCCGCAGAGCGCAGCGGTGCGCATCGACGGCGAGCTCGTCGATCCCTTCTACGAGCTCTACGTCAACCAGGAGCGTCGGCTCGCCGAAGACGCGATCTCGGTCGTGCTCACGCCAGACGATTGCCGCGACGGTGAGCTCGTCGTCGAGCTCGATGCCCGCGCGGGGACTGGCCCCTTCACCGAGAGCTACTACGAGATCGCGCTCTACCGCTGAGCTGGGCGCAGGCAACCCTGCTCGTGACCGTGTCTGCTCGTGAGACCTTGAGGCCCGGGCCTTCCGCGGCGAAGCTCGCGTCATGACCTTCGCGTCGGGCTCCCTCTCGCTCTGTTTGGCATTCACGACCGTCACGGCGTTCACCGCGCTCACCGGTTGTGGCGGCACCGAACCGACGCCGACGAGCAAGCCCGTCGTCGCCACTGCGCCCACCGTCGCCGGGCCGCGTTGCCCGAAGGGCTCCGACGATCGCCCGGCCGACGTGCAGTCGAAGATGAACGGCCTGCAGGCCGCGATCCGTCAGTGCTTCGCACTCGGCACGGCCAGCACCAAGGGCATCAGCAAGGTGCAGCTGGCGTTGGTCATCGGCGAAAACGGAGCCGTGAAGAGCGCGAACATCGCCGACGCCGAGGGCGCGCAGCTGGCTGCGGCCGATTGTTGCAGCAAGGCCGCGAAGTCGACGTCGTTCGGCAGCTTCTGCGGTGACGACGTTCCCGTGAACTGGACCTACACCATGGAGTGAGTGAGCAAAGTCGCATCTGCCCGCTGTTTTTCGCTCGGGTGCGACAATCGACGCCGTCGTCGCACCGCGGACCTTGGCCATCCCCGCGGCGTCCGGCAGACTTAGAGTGATCACGTGTCTCGCCCGTCGAGCCCCATCTTCCACCAACCTGCCGGCGATCACTCGACGATCCGCCCCGCGCAGCGCATGCTCTCTCGGCTTCTGCGCACGGCCTACGCCGACGATCCGCGCGCCCAGGTGTTGGTCGATCAGTCGCTCGATGCCGCGCGACTCCCCCGATTTCCCGACGATCCGCGCGAGCTCCTGAATTTCGTCCGGGTGCATCTGGCTCCACGGATGATCACCGACGTCGGTCCGCGCCTCGTGGCGGCGCTGCTCGACGATCTCGAGGCCGAGATCGAGCACGAGTTCGCAGCCGACGACAGCTCATCGCGAATGGCCGTGGCCACCCGCCTCGTACCGCCGGCGATGGACACCACGCTCGACTACGGGGCTCGCGGGCAACGTGACCAGCCGGCGCGACAAAAGCTGCCGTCGCTGCGCGAGTTGGTGGCGAGCGATCCCAGCGAGCGCACCCTCGCGGGTCTCGGCGAAGACAGCCACGACGAGCTCGACCTCCGAGACCCGCGCGACCCGTACACGAGAGACACCAAGACCGCGGTCGAGAGCGATCCGCCCGTCGACCCGCTGCAGTCCCACGGCACCCTCGATGGCATCGGCGAGGGGACGACGTCGTCTCCGCCGACCCTTCCTCCGCCGGAAGCGCCAGCTGCCTACGAGAGCGATCCGAACGCGCACGACCTGCCGACGCGGGAGATGCCCGTCTATGTCCCGCCCGAGGCGCTTCGGGCGAGCACTCCGCCCAAGCCACCACCGCTCGCCCCGCGGCCAGCGCGGCCTTCCGTCATCCTGGTCGACGGTGATCGCTTCGGTCGTGCTTCGCTCGCGCGCGCGCTCGTGCAGGCCCAGTGCGACGTGACCGTGCTCGACAGCGCCTCCGAGGTCGTCACCGCGCTCGCGTCGGGCGAATGGCTCGACGTCGTCATCACCGATGTCGACGGCGTCGACGTCGAGTCGATGTTGCGCGCCTTGCAACGACTCCGCCCGACGACACCGGTGATCGCCTGGACCCGCGCGACGCGCGCAGTCGCCGAGCACGTCCTGCTCACGGCCAACGTCGCCTCGTTCGAAATCATCGCCAAGGCCTCGCGCACCTCCGAGGTCATCGAGCTCGTCCGAAGATTCGCGGCTCGTTGAACCCAGCGGGCGCAAAATTTGGCCCTCTGACGCGCGGCGTGCGATTCCGCGACGACGATGGCTGCCGATGGAACCGACGGAACTGAAGACCACGCGGGTGATGGTGAGCGTCGGGTGACGCCGCGTCGCGAGGGCGAGGACCGTCGAGCGTTCTGGCGCCCGAACCCGGACCGCCGTCGCGAGGAGACCGAGCTCGGTCGCCGCGACGTCGATTTGCCGGGCGGCTCTGAGTCACCTTCGCCAAGCAAATAGCGATCCAGAGCCGCAGGTCGATTGACGATCGCGGGACCGTGGTGTACCCAACCCCACCTCGCCGCTAAGGGCCTTCGCTCAGAGCGTCGAAAGTGCATCGCCCAGCTGTTTTGCTTGCGACGGGCACTTACGCGCGGACGCCGCCGACCTTATGGTCCGGCGCTCTCGTGTCGCTCTCTCGCATCTGAACGTCAGGGCACGGTGCCGCGCATCTCGCGCGCACGCACTTCGCCACCAGCAGTCGGAGTCTTCCATGTCGCTCCCCTTCTCGAACCTCCCCGTCGTCACTTGTGGCTCTTTCACCTTTGATGGCGCGCTCGCCCAGGTCGCAGCACCGGGTGGACAGCCCGCGGCGCCTGCGGGCGGCGGTTCGACGCAGCAGCAGCAGGGTGGTGGCAGCGCGCCGGGCGGCGGAAGCTTCATGACGCTCCTCCTGCCGATCGTCCTCGTCGGCTTCTTCTGGCTCTTCCTTCTGCGCCCGCAGCAGAAGAAGGCCAAGGAGCTCGACTCGAAGCTGAAGAAGGGCGACCGCGTCTTCACCAGCGCCGGCCTCATCGGGAAGATCGTCAACCTCGGTGACAAGCGCGCAATGCTCGAAATCGCGCCCAACGTGAAGATCGAAGTCATGCGCACCTCGATCGGCGGCCTCGACGACGGTGGCGACGACGCGAGCAAAGCCAAGGACGCCAAAGACGACAAGCTCGCCGAGGCAAAGAAGTAAGTAGCGCTCTCTTCGAGAGCTTTTTTCTCAGAGATCCGCGAGACGGCGACGCGACGAGACACTTCTCGCCGTCCGCCGTCTCGGCCATGGAGAACGAGTCCGCACATGAGCCGCTGGTGGTACACGAAGGTGACGTTGATCCTCCTCCTGGGGATCTCCGCGTTCATCGTGGTTTGGCCGAGCCTCGAGTCCCTGGTCGGGCTCAAGGCGCCGAAGTGGATCAAAGAGCACGTCCACGCCCGCATCAACCGCGGCCTCGACCTCCGCGGCGGCCTCCGGCTCGTCTACACGGTGCAAGTCGACGAGGCGATCAGCGACAAGCGCAACCGCGCCGCCGACGATCTGCGCCAGCGTCTCGCCCTCGCCCTCGGCATCATCAAGCAAGAGGACAAAGAGCGCTCCCTCAACCAGGCGAGCCAAGACTCTCTCGCCGCCCGCGTGAAGGTCGAGCGCTTCGAGAACAACCGCGTCCTCTTCAAGTTCAACAACGAGGCCGACGCCTCGCTCATGAGCAACCAGTTCCTCGAGAGCGTCGCCAACGAGCTCACCTGGAGCCGCCCCGACAAGCTCACCGTCAACCTGAAGATCCTCGCCGAAGAAGAGAACCGCATCCGTGAAGGCGCGGTCAGCCAGGCGAAGAAGACGGTCGAAGGACGCGTCGACGAGCTCGGTCTGAAAGAAGCGGCGATCAGCACGCGCGACGAAGACATCATCATCGAGGTCCCCGGCGAGGACGACAAAGTCTTCGAAGAGATCAAGAGCATCGTCGCTCAGACGGCGCGCCTCGAGTTCAAGATCCTCGACGACGCCGGCGACTTCTTCGGCAAGCTCGATCAGACCGCGCACCCCCTTCCCCTCGGCGGCTCGATGCAGGCCGAGTCGGCACCCAACGGCACCGACGATCCGACGGGCGGCGCTGGCGGCAGCACCAAGTACGTCACGAGCCACTACGTCCGCGTGGTGCAACAGCCGGGCGAGACGACGCAGCAGGCGAAGGCTCGGCTCAAGGCTTGGGTCGCCACGCTCGGCGTCGCCGACGACCACCAGGTCGCGTTCGGCAACGACAGCGAGCCCGGCTCGCGCAAGACGATGAAGGACACCTGGCGCACCTACTACATGCAGAGCCGCGCCGACGTCACCGGTGAGTACATCACCGACGCGTCCGTGCAGGCCGACTCGCAGAAGGGGCCGCAACAAGAGTACTACGTCTCGCTCACGTTCTCGCCGACCGGCGCCGATCGCTTCAAGGAGATCACCGGTCGCAACATCAAGAAGCGCTTCGCCATTCTCCTCGACGACACCGTCGACTCGGCGCCGGTCATCCAGTCGGAGATCGGCGGCGGGCACGCGCAAATCACCCTCGGCGGCTCGGGCGATCGCAAGCAGCAGCTGCAAGACGCGAAGAACCTCGAGATGGTCCTCCGCGCCGGCGCGCTCCCCGCGAGCATCGAAGAGTCGAACGAGCAGCGCATCGGCGCCTCGCTCGGTGCCGACGCCATCAAGGAAGGTCTGAAGGGCGCGGCCATCGGCGCCGGCTTCGTCCTCCTCTTCATGGTCGTCTACTACCGGGCGGCCGGCCTCATCGCGAACTTCGCCGTGCTCTTCAACCTGCTCCTCCAGCTCGCCGCGCTCGCCTTCTTCGGCGCGTCGATGACGCTGCCGGGCATCGCCGGCCTCGCGCTCACCATCGGTATGGCCGTCGACGCCAATGTGCTCATCAACGAGCGCATCCGTGAAGAGCTCCGTGAAGGTCGCTCACCGCGCGCGGCCGTCGAAACGGGGTATTCGAAGGCCTTCTCCGCCGTCTTCGACGGCCACGTCACCACCTTCATCGGTGGTCTCCTCCTCCTGCAGTACGGCACCGGACCGATCAAGGGCTTCGCAGTGACGCTCATCATCGGCATCGTCGCCTCCCTCTTCACCGGCGTCGTTTGCACACGCATCGTCTTCGACTGGTGGGTAATCGGGCGGCGCGTGAAGAAACTCAGCCTCGGTGGCGTCACCGAGAAGGTCGCGAGCTGATCATGGAGCTCATCAAGCCCGGTACCCGCATCGACTTCATGCGGCAGCGGAAGTTCTGGATCACGTTGTCGCTCGTCCTCGCGGGCATCTCGCTCGTCCTCGCTCTCATGCCGGCAGGGCTCGTGAAAGAGTTCGGCGGCCTGAAGATCGGCCTCGGTCCCAACTACGGAACCGACTTCCGCGGCGGCACCGAGCTGACCGTGAAGTTCAAGAAGCCGATGGACGTCGGCGCGCTCCGTGCCGCCATCGAGGCCATTCCTGGCTTCTCACGCCCCGACGTCGTCACCGCCGGCAACGCGGGCGAGAACAAGTTCCTCATCCGCGTGCAGGAGCACAGCTCGCTCGACGACAAGACGATGCAGGCGGTGCGGGCCAACCTCTGCTACCGCGGGAGCCCCATCGACGAGAACGGCGCGGCCATCGCGTGCGGCAAGGGCTGCGCGGCCGGCTTCGAGTGCGACCCGGCGACCAAGACCTGCATCGACCCGGCGCTCGACGCGAACAAGTGCCCCGAGACCGGGCTCAAGGCCGGTGAGGTCAAGTTCAGTCCTGGCGGCGACAAGGTGGCCGCGCGCTTCGAAGTGCGCGCCGCCGAAGATCTGCTCGTCCCGTCGTGCCCCAAGATCGGCGAGAAGCCCGCTGGGTGCAACGACACTGGCCTTCCGCTCCTCCGTCCCGAGATCGACACCAAGCTGCGCGCCGCGATCACCGGCGCCGGCATTGCGTTGCGCGGCGCGGTCAACGACAAGGGTCAGAACGTCGACGTCACGGTCAAGGGCAAGGAAGGCTCGGTCTCGAAGGAGTTCCGCGTCGAGGTCCAGCTCAAGTCGAAGGGCGACCTCCTCCTCGACGAGCTGCGCAAGAAGCTCGGCGACGACGTCGTCCCCGCAGCGGCCGAGAGCGTCGAGTGGGTCGGACCGCGCGCCGGCAAGCAGCTACGCGACGCGGCGATCAAGAGCGTGCTCTTCGCCATCATCTTCATCATGGCGTACGTCGCCTTCCGCTTCGACCTGCGGTTCGCGCCGGGAGGCATCATCGCCCTCTTCCACGACGCGCTCGTGGTCATCGGCGTCTTCATCGTCCTCCACCGCGAGATCTCGCTATCGACGATCGCCGCCATCCTCACCATCGTCGGCTACTCCATCGCCGATACCGTCATCGTCTACGACCGCATTCGCGAAAACCTCGTGAAACACCGAGGGAAAACGTTCTACGACATCATCAACATGTCGGTGAGCGAGACGCTCTCACGCACCATCCTGACGTCGGGCTCGGTGCTCCTCTCGGTCGCCGCGTTCTTCTTCTACGGCACCGGCATCATCAAGGACTTCGCGCTCGCCCTCTTCGTCGGCGTCCTCGCCGGAACCTACTCGTCGATCTTCGTCGCCGCCCCGATGACGGAGTGGATCGATCGCAAGTGGTTCGGCGCCTCCGCCACCAAGATCAAGCGCCGTAAGTCGAAGGCGAAGACCACGGGACCGGGCGGCGCCAAGCACCAAGCGCAGCATCAGCTCTGAGGCTGAGGCTCTCGACCCGACACTGGAGCGCGCCTGAGGACGACCCGGTGGGTCACTCGCAGCCAGCGGCCCCCTTGGGAGCTTGATCGCACGGCGCGCCGTCGTCGGAGCACTTCGGAACTGGGATCGGCGTCGCGAGCGTGTCGTATCCCCAAGGCGCGCCAGCTCGGAGCCACTCGGCGATGCGACCGAGCTCGTTGGTCGTCAGCTTGCGATTGGCGCCGCAGTTCGAGAGCGGCATGTACGCGTGCTGAGGATCGGGGCCCACCACCTCGAGGAGCGTCGACTTCGCCGTGGTGTCGACTCCCGGCGTGCTCTTCACGAGCGTGCGACTCGGCTTGTCGCTCGTCGATTCCGCATCGAACTGGTGCTTGGTCAGCCCGCACCACACGCCGGCCGGGTTCTGACCGTCGTGCGAGTCCTGCATCGCCAATCCCGAGATTCCATTGCTGCTGCCGTGGCAGACCGACGTCTGACACGCGGCGACGCCGTGGACGCGGAAATAGTCTTCGTAGAGGCCTTGGAAGGTCGGCTCGCCGAGCTTCTCGGGGATGTCTTGCTGGGTGCACGAGTAGATGCGCGGGTTGTCGGTGAGCGTCGGGTTGCCGGCGTGATCGGAGCAAGCGAACGCGACGAGCGTGAGCGGCGCAGCGAACGCACCGAACAACCAAGAGGCATCGGGCCGGCGCATCGGGAGTGAGCATATCAAGATTCTCGACGACGAATCCATCGAGGATTGCGGCCATTTCGGCGCTGCACCGTTCCACTCTCTGCGCAAGTTCGCGACCGATACCTCCGAAAAGTTCGTGTCGGCGCGCGCGATCCCTACGATTGGCGTCGGTCGGTTGAACGATGCGTCACCGCGCGAACGCTTTCTCGAAGAGCGCCTCCGCGCGAGGAGAAATGATTCGGAAATGGATGGATTCGAGATCGTCCTCGGCTCGCCTCGTGACTCGCACGGCGGAGCCAGTGTTGCCCCTCGAGGGCGTCAGCGCGGAGTGGCCGCGCTCGCGCTGGTCACCGCCGATGCGCCAACGCCGAAGGGGCCGCGCCTCGCCCGCACCCGGCCCGGGCGGGAGTCCGTCGACATCTTCGTCGGCGGCGTGAACGTCACCGCGCGCGTCGAACCCGACCAAGCGCCTTGCGTCGTTCGTGACCTCTCGCACGCGGTGGTCGATCTGGCCTGCGGCGTACGTCGCCGCGCCGTCGTGCGCTTCTACGACGCGCCGTGGGAGCTCGGGCTCGAGCGGACCTCGGCGCAGATGTTGGCGCTGACGGTGCTGCGCAACGGGCCCGAGGCCGAGGTCGCGGTCTACGACCGTCCGGTGCCCCTCGCCGACGTGATCGCCGGCACGCGCGCGGCGATCGAGACGATGCTCGCGCAGGAGAGCTCTGGCGCCGAGATCGCGGAGGTGCTCCTGTGCGAGCTCCGGTCGGCGCGTGATGCGCTCGGCCGCCTCGAAGCACCTCTCGGCGAGGTGCCGGCGAGCGAGCCGTCGGTGGACGTCCTCGCCGTCGTCGAGCCGGAAGCTGGTCTCCGCGTGGCGTTCGGAGCCGACGTCGCCATTCGCGTGCCGGCCGGTGAGCCAGCGGCGAAGGCGCCATTCCGGCGCGACTCGGAGGACGATCTCGCCGCCGGCGGTCCGCCGCAGACTTCCGATCTGCACGCCCTCGTCGGCCGTGGTCGCATGCGCGCGCTGGTGCGCGGACGGACCAAGGACCTCGGCGAGGTCCATCCGTTCCTCGTCACCGAGCGACTCACCGACGTCGCGCAGAAGGTCCTCGATGCGTGGGAGCGCGGTCGCGCCCTCCACCTGCGCGTCGATGTCGGCGGCCCGCTCGTCGGCGTGCGCCTCGAGACGACCGGCGCGCTGTCACTCACGCTCGTCGCCGCGGATGCCGAACGATCGTCGACGGTCTTCCCGTCGCTCGAGGGGACCGATCTCGTCGACGCGATCGTCTCGCTCGGTCGCGTGCTCGTCCGCGCAGTGGTCCGACGCGATCGCGCGCAGGCCGGAAATCTACGTCTCCTCTCGCTGCGACGGCGGGTGAAGGAGCTCGGAGGGAGGCTCCGCGAGGTGGCGCGTCCAGTCGGGCCCTTCGGTGAGAGCGATCTCATCAACCCGAGCCGCGAGAGCTACCGCGCCTACGTGCAGGCACCTCCGCCCGCGCGTTCGGCGGGCGGAGCCACCGAATCGACTTCGTCCTCGCTGCGCAAGCTCCGCTACGAGGCGCGCTGGACCGCCGAGGTTCCTGGCGTCGACTTGCGAGCGACGTTCCTCTGCGGCGATCGTCTCGTGCTCTCCGGAGCGTCGCAAACGGCCTGCGTCGATCGCGTCGATGGACGCACGATCTGGAAATTGCCGACGGTGCGTGCGACGTCACTCCCGACCTCGGGTGGGCTCGCGCGTCTACGCGGCGACGGACGGCTCGAGCTCCGCGACTTCGGGGACGGCGCCGTCCTCTGGTCGCAGCCCTGCGCGGTGCGCTCGAAGGGCACACCTGCCGCGTGCACGATCGTCGCGCCGGGTCTTCCGCGGCTCCTCGTCGCCACCGATGGCGATCGCCACCTCGTCGCCTTCGACTTGACGAGTGGTGAGCCTCGATGGCGACACGCGCTCACCCGTCCCGGCCCCGTGCGCATGCGACGCGCCGGTCGCTTGCTCGTCGTCTCCAGCGACGAAGCACAGATCACCGCGCTCGACGTCGTCGACGGCCACGTCGTCTGGCGCGTGCGCGATCGACTGCGTTTCGCGGCACCGGCGAGCATCGAGCGGGAAGATCTCGTCGCCATCGCCGGTGAACCGTCCGGGCTCGCGCGCCTCCACTTCCTCGACGCGCTCTCGGGCGCCCGTCGCTACGAGCGCACGTTGGAGGCCGCCGTCGCCACCGACTGCGCGCCGATGCTGCTGGGCAAGACCATCGTCATCGTCACCCGCGATCGTCGGGGAATCGGGCTCCTCGCGCTCGATCGCGTCTCTGGCGTCGAACGTTGGTCGACATCTCCAGGCGCCTGGCCGACCGGCACCTGCGCGATGGCGGTCGACGGGATGGTCGTCCTCAACCTCCCGACCGGCGAGGTGCTCTCTCTGGTCGCCGAGACCGGAGCGACGGCGTGGCGACACGTCTTCGATTCGCCCTTCCACGGCGATGCGCCACGCCGGCTCGAACCCGTGCTGCGCAGCGGCGCCCTCTTCGTCCCCCAGGACAAGGTCCGCGTCCTCCGTCCTGCCGACGGCGCGATCCTCGGCATCGTGCCGAGCGATCTGGTCCCCGATCTCCTCCGTGTCGACGAACGCTGCGACGTCTACCTCGCCGAAGAGAGCGGACACGTCGCTGCGTACGGAGCGACGACCCGTTTGCAGCTCGTGCGCTGATTCCTCGCAACCGACGAGACTCCGCTGTCGAGAGGTGTAGGTGACGGGCATTTCGCTCGTCGCCCAGGAGCACCTCTCATGAGCAACGTCGGAAGCGTGGGCAACAATCAGCCGTACCAACCGAAGGTCGACGATCCGCCGAAGGCGGCCATCGCCGACATCGACCCGAAGAAGGCGGCCACCGTCGTCCTCGAGGTTTGGGAGAATGCCGCCGAGCTCTTCGTGCCGCAGCCAGGGTATGGCGCGATTCCCTTTTTCGTCCGCAAGCTCGCCGAAGGCCAGTCGGCTGGCGACGCCGCGAAAGAGACTGGGCTTCACGTCGTCGAGGACGCGAAGGACAAGATCGAGACCCTCGAGCTCTTCGAGGGCAAGCCAGGTCTGAAGGAGGTCGACAAGCCTGCCCTCGCCGGCGGAACCATGGGCGTGAAGGACAAGAGCGACGTCGAGACCGCGAAGGAGGGCGCCGCTGCCTTCAAGGAGAAGAAGGCAGCCGGAATGACCGGCTTCGACGCAGCGATGGCGGCCGGCAAAGAGCTCAAGGTCAAAGGATGAAGGCGCTGGCCGGGTTCTCGGAGGCGGCACTGGCGCTGTGGTCGGGGGCTCCTCCGCCCGAGCAAACCTTCGCCATCCATCGCCCCGCGCTCGTGATCGAGGCCCGTCCGAGCTCCCGAAGCCGATGGCTCCGTGGGCTCGGCGGCGTCGCGCTCGCGCTCGTCGGCATCGGCTACGCGCTGGGGATGCTCGCCGAAGGGCCCGTCGTCTCCTACGCGGTGATGGCGATTCTCTGCACGCTGGCGGCCATCCAGCGCTTCGGCGGGCTCTCGTCGCGCAGCCTCTTGCTGCTGCGCGACGATTCGCTGGTGAACCTCTCGGGCTCGAGCCACTCCGAGGTTCCATTCTCCGACCTCCGCACCGTGAGGCTCGGAACCACCGCGTACAACGGCAACACGCACCTCGAGCTCCACTTTCGCGACGGGAGAAAGAAGCGAATCCTCTCCGGCGTGGGAACCGCCGAGGGCCTCGCCATCGTCGGCCACGTCCTGCGCAGCGTCGAAGGTCGAACCGTCGGCGCAAACCCCTATCGCACCGCGATTCCTCGGCCGTTGCGGCTGGCGGTGGCAGAAGCAGTGACGACCGACCTTCGCCTCGCGAACGCGCTCGCGAGGACCTCCGAGACCGAGCGCGAAGCCGAGGAAATGTCGTCGGGAGACGGGATGGAAGAATCCCCTCCCATGAAAGCCGAGTTTCGGTAACGTAGGGACGTGCGAACCTCACTGGGTCGCTGCGCGCTCGGGGCTGCCGGCCTCCTGCTCGGCCTCGCCGGGGGCAGCGCCTTGGGCGGCTGCGGACCCGTGACCGACACCGTCGACCTCGGCACGTTCGAGGGCGTGCGCGACCTGAAGCTCGACGAGAACTTCTACTACTGCCACGTGCAGCCCGAGGCGATCACGCTTCGGCGGTGCGCAGCCGGCGACTCGGGCGATCCGGCCGGCGGCTGCCACGCCTCGAAATCGAGCATGATTCTCGTGCAAATCGACACGCCGGTGAAGTGCGACAGCAGCGGCAAACCTACCGGCACGGTCACGCCCGAGGAGCGCGCCAACTACCAGGCGACGCAGCTCCGCGTCACGCGCGACCCGACGACGGCGCCGATTCTCACGCGTCCGCTCGGTCAAAACTCGCACCCGCGCGTGGTCTTCCTCGGCGCCGATCCGAAGACCGATCCCGCCTACCAAGTGATCCTCAAGTGGATCCAGGGGGCGCGGTGAGGGTAGCGCTCTTTGCCTTGGTCATGACGGCGACGGCGGCCACCACCTCGGCCTATGTCGCGCCCGCGAGCGCCGACGAAGACGTCGAGGCGTTCGCGCGCGTGGTCGTCGAATCGGCCGAAGTGCGCAGCGGCCCCGGCGTCGCGTATCGCACCATCGGCGTGGTCGAGCGCGGTGCGACCATCGCCGTCGATCGACGCGGCAGCGATCAGTTCTGGCTCAAGGTCGTGCTCGAAGACGGGCGCAGCGGATGGATGCTCGGCGACGACGTCGAGGTCTACGCGGTCCGCCCCGGTGACCCCGATCGTCCTTCGCGCCCTGGACTCTTCGCCCCGCCGCCGCTCGTCGGTGCGCATGGCGGTCTCACCATCATGGGCGGCGTCATCGGCGCGCGCATCGCCGACGGTCAAGGTGGCTCCTTTTACAACGCCGCCGACGGATATTTCGAAGTTCGTCCGACGTGGGTCCTGGCGCCGCAAATCTCCATCGAGTCGTACGCCGGGCTCACGCGCAACGACGACGGCTCGCTCACGCACCTCGGCGTCTGGGGCGTCGTCCACCTGCTCCCCGATCTCGCGATCGACCCCTATTTCGGCGTCGGCGGCGGTTACCTCTGGAGCAAGGCCAACGCCGACAGCTTCGCCATCCACGACGACAAACTGGCGGTCGCCCGCGCCGGCGGTGGCTTTCTCTTCGGCCTTCGTGGCCGAATCCTCGTTCGTCTCGAGATGACGAACCTCACCCTCTTCACCGCCGATCGCTTCAAGAACGTGCAGACGTTCTTGGGCGGCCTCGGGGTCTACTTCTAGGATCGGAGGCGGACATGCGACGCATCACCCTCGGAGTCCTCGCGCTCGCGCTCACCGTCATGCTCATGGTCGTGCTCGCAGGCTGCGTCACGGTTCGTCCGCAGCAGCGCGGCGTGCTCTCCGATCCGATCATGCGCTTCGAAGGCGACGAGCACGACTCGCTCGAGCACGGGCAGCTGCGGCATGCCCTCGACAACCGCGAAGGCGCGTTCGGCGCCGATGGCGTGTCCGGCGGCGGGTGCGGATGCAACTGAGACGTTCGCCGAGCATCCACCGCAGTCTGGCGGCGCGCTTGGTCGTCGTGGTCGCGGCGTTCCTCGTCATCGGCTCTTGGGTGGGGCGATCTCGTTCGGAGGTCGTCTCCTTCGACGCGCGGTCGACCTACTACCATGAGGGCACTCCCTACGGGAAGATGACGGTCCTCAACCCGCTGGTCGCGATCGGCGCAAAACCGTGGGATTTTCTCAAGATCCACGCGGGTTGGCAGGCCGACGTCGTGTCCGGTGCGTCGATTCGCACGCGCAATGCGCAGCGCGGTGCGAGCCCCGACGCCATCTCCACCGCGAGCGTCAAGGACTTCCGTCAGGTCGTCAGCGGTGGGTTCACCGTCAGCCGCAAGCTCACCAGCCTCGAAGCCGGCTACTCGTACTCGTGGGAGCACGACTACCGCTCGCACTCGGTCGACGTCGCCGCCAAGGCCGAGCTCCTCCAGCGTTCGATGGAGCTGTCGATCGCCTACGCGCGCAACTGGGACTCGGTGTGCGATCGCATCCAGGTCGACCCTGATCCGACGCGGCGGCTGGCCCTCGAGAAATCCGACCTCTGCTTCAAGCCCGACAGCACGACGACCACCACCCACTCGATCGCCATCGATGCCTTGCAGGGCGGCTGGACGCAGTCGTGGACGCCGACGTTCACCACGCAGACCACTGTCGGCGTGCAGCTGATGAACGGGTTCTTGAGCAACCCGTACCGTGAGGTCAACATCGGCGTCAGCTCGGCGGTGCAGGAGCACATCCCCGACAACCGCGTTCGCTACGCAGCTGGGCTACGGGCCAATCTCTACATTCGCGCGCTCAAGACGGCGTTCCGACTCGGCGGCAAGGCGTATCGCGACACGTGGGACATCCACGCGTTCACCGCCGACCTCGAGGCCGAGCGGTATCTCTTCCTCGAAGCCCTCCGTCTCCGCCTGCGCGGTCGCTACTACACGCAGGGGCACGCGGCATTCTACAGCGACGACTACCTCGTCGCCCCGCGCGGCCAGTATTGGACGGGCGATCGCGAGCTCTCGAAGATGCACTCGGTGCTCGCGGGCTTCCGCCTGCTGTACGGACCGAGCGCCGGCGCCAAGCGCTGGCTCGGCATGCTCGAGAAGGTCGAGGTCTCCTTCGGCATGGACGCCGTCTTCTTCACCTACAGCGACTTCACGATCAACGGCGACCCGTTGAAGAAGACCGCGATCATCGGCTCGCTCGGCCTCTCGCTCTTGTTCTGAGCTCGTTTTCGAGGCCTTCGATGGCTCTCGACACGTCGAATCAGTCGAGCGCGCGAAGCACGTCGTCGACGACGTCGTTGGTCTCCTCGATGCCGCACGAGACGCGAATGAGCCCATCGCCGATGCCACCGGCGTGACGTGCATCGGCGGGCATCGAGGCGTGGGTCGTCGACGCGGGATGGGTGACGAGCGAACGGACGTCGCCGAGGCTCACCGCGTGGGTGACGACCTTCACCTTCTCGAGCACGCGACGACCTTGCGCGATGCCGCCTTTCGCCTCGAAGGCGACGAGGCTGCCGAAGGCGCTCATCTGCGACTTGGCGAGGACGTGCTGGGGGTGGGACGCGTGGCCCGGGTAGTGGACGCGCGCGACGTGCGGGCTCTCGGCGAGTGCGTTTGCCAGCACCGATGCCGTCGCGCAGGCCTGCTTTTGCCGAAGCGACAGCGTGCGAATGCCGCGCGCCACGAGCATCGCGTTGAAGGGCGAGAGGACGCCGCCGAACGACTTCACCGCCAGCTCGCGCGCTCCCGCCATGATCGCGCGCCCACCGACGATGGCGCCGCCAATCGCGTCGCCGTGGCCACCGATCGCCTTGGTCATCGAGTGGACGACGAGGTCGACGCCGAAGGCGAGCGGACGTTGGCAGTACGGCGTGGCGAACGTGCTGTCGACGAGCACGCGCAGGCCCTTCTCGCGAGCGAGCGCGACGACGGCCCGCAAGTCGGTGAGAAGCAACGTCGGGTTGGCCGGCGTCTCGACGTAGAGCAACTTGGTGTTCGGACGAATCGCGCCGGCGTAGGCGGAGGCCGAAGTCTGATCGACGAACGTCGTCTCGATGCCGAAGCGGGGTAGGCGCTCGCGAAGGAGGCGTGACGACTCGCCATACATCGATCGCGGCGCGACGACGTGATCGCCAGCGCTGCAGCAAGTGAGCACCGCGGCGGTGATCGCAGCCATCCCGCTGGCGGTGGCCACGCATTCATAATCAGGTGATGCACCCGCCTCGAGGGCCGCGATTTTCAGCTCCAGCGCGTGTACGGTAGGGTTCCTCCAGCGGCCGTAGATGAGGTGGTCGTTCTCTCCGGTGAAGGCGCCGGCGGCCTGGGCTGCGTCGTCGAAGGCGAAGGCGACGGCCATGTGGAGCGGAGGCTCGCAGGCCCCCGTCGAAGCGTCGGCGGGTTCACCCGCGTGGACGCAGACGGTGCTACTGGGCGCGACGTCACGGGGGCGCGATGAATCGTTCACGGGACCTCCAAGGCACGCAGGACATCGGCGACGATGTCGCGCTCGTCTTCCACGCCGACGGCGAGTCGCACCAAGTCATCGCGGATGCCGGCGGCGAGGCGATCTTCGCTGGAGAGCTCGTAGTAGCTCATGATCGCCGGCTGCTCGACGAGCGTGTCGACGCCGCCGAGGCTGGGTGCGATGCGGGCGAGGTGAAAAGCATCGACGACCCGTGAAGTGACGGCGAGCGGCGTGGCGTCGCCCTGCCCTCGTTCGTCGCAACGGACGCGGAAGCTGACGACGCCACCGAAACCGCTCATCTGCTCGGCGGCGATGCCGTGCGTCGGATGCGTCGGGAGGCCCGGATAGAACACTTCTTCGATCCGCGGGTGAGCAGCGAGCACGCGCGCGACCGCCATCGCCGTCGCGTTCTGCCGCTCGACGCGCAAGGCGAGGGTCTTGATGCCGCGCGCCACGAGGAACGCCGAGTGCGGATCGAGGATGCCGCCGAGGACGCCACGCAGATCGCGCACCAGGCCGACCAACGCTGGGGCTCCGACGACCGCGCCGGCGAGCACGTCGTGGTGACCGGCGAGATACTTGGTCGCGCTGTGGACGACGAGGTCGATGCCGAGCGAGAGCGGCCGCGAGTTGATCGGCGTCGCGAAGGTGGCGTCGACGAGGGTCTTCACGCGGCCGACCTCCTTCGCGAGACGCGCGAGCGCCGCGAGGTCGGTGACGTGGAGGTAAGGATTGGTCGGCGACTCACCGACGATGAGCCGCGTCGTCGGGCGAATCGCGGCGCGCACCGCGGGGAGATCGCCCGGCTCGACGATGGTGTGCTCGACGCCGAACGCAGCCAACGTCTTGGCGACGAGTTGGCGAGTGCGACGATACCCGTCGCGAAAGAGAATGACGTGCGAGCCCTGCTTGACGAGCGCGAGGATGGTCGTCGAGAGCGCGGCCATGCCCGATCCGAAGGCGAGCGCGTCGGCGCCACCGCTCGGTGCCTCGAGAGCTGCGATCCGCTCCTCCAGGGCCCGCACCGTCGGATTTCCATAACGTGCATATTCTTCGCGCGCACGGTCGGGGTGCGTGCCCGTCATGTGCGCGGCGACCTCGGCCGAGTCGGCGAAGGTGTACGTCGCGGTGGCGACGATCGGCGTCGGCACCGCGTGATGCTCGTCGGGACGCGACACGCCCGCGTGCACCGAGCGAGTGGAAGGGCCAGATGCGGCATCGAGCGGCGGCGGCGACTTGGGCCGCGGAGGAGGCGGGAGAAAGCTGCTCACAGGCGGGAGAGCATAGTGGTTTCACCGGCGAGAAAGGGACCGACCTGTTCGGCCATCGGGCCTCGTCCGCTCGTGAACGAATGATCCGTGCGCGGGAGGAGGACGAGGTCGGCGTGGAAGTGGCTGGCGACTGCGCGCGCGCGGCGCTCGTCGCAGAAGACGTCGCGATCACCGACGATGACGCCGGTGGGTACACCGCACGCGGCTGTGCCCTTCAGGTAGTCGAGGAACGACGCCGCCGGCGCGACGAAGAGGACGCGATCGATCTCGAGCTCGGAGGCGACGTCGACCGTGAGCGCCCGCGCGAGCACCCATGAGCCGAACGAATAGCCCGCGACGCCGAGCGTGACGCCAGGAAGCGACGACGCACCGAAGCGAAGCGCAGCGAGGAGATCGAGGCGCTCGCGATCACCGCCGTCGTAGCTTCCTTCGCTCCGCCCGACGCCACGGAAGTCGAAGCGGAGGACGGCCACTCCGCGGAGGACGAGCGCCTTGGCGAGGGCGACGACGACGGCATTGTCCATGTCGCCGCCGTAGCGAGGATGCGGGTGTGCGAGGACGACGAGCCGGCGTGCACCTTCAGGGACGAGCCATCGGCCATCGAGCGTGACGCCATCCTCGGCAGCGAAGGTGACCCGCTCTTCTGCGCGCAATGCCGCTGGAAGGCCGGGAAACGCCGCTTCGATTCTCGTCATCGGCCGCGCTCCATCGGAGACCGGCCATAGCACGCCGCGTTGCTCGACGCCTCGTGCCGTGTCAGCGTCGACATCGATGCGACGTCCTCTCCTCGCCTGCGCTTTCGCCCTCGCGGCGGCATCTCTCGGCTCGCTCGGCGCGTGCGGACCGAACCAGCCCGCAGTGAGCCCGCTCGGTTCGCCGAGTGGCAGTGGAAGCACCAGCGCGAGCGAAAAGCCGCCCGTGAACGATGGCAGCGACGCGGCCTGCAAACGCGTCTGCGTCGTGCAAACCAAGTGCGGCGGCGATCCGAAAATGTGCAGCCTCAAGTGCCTACCCATCGCCCGCGTGCTCCAGGGTGAGGTGGTCGAGGCGATGGTCTCGTGCGTCGAGAAGAAGGGCGGCGAGAAGCCGGGCTGCGACGACGACAGCGTCCTCGCGCGCAAGAGGCTCGCCGGCGAATGCGTCCTCGAGGCGACGTCGACCAAGAAGGACTCGGCGCGCGCCAACATCGAGCTCTTCGCCAAGGCCTATTGCGAAGCGTCCGCGACCTGCGGAAACGCCAGCGGCACCGTCGGCGTCAACGAGTGTCTCGGCGAAGCGCGCGGCGCGATCCTCGCCACCGAGGGCGACTCGTCGGGCGGCCTCTACGGCTCGATTCGCAGCGACCGCATCGACGAGATGTTGAAGTGCTTCCACGGCCCCTGCGACCAACGCAAGACCACCGCCGACGCCGAGCTCGAACGCTGCCTCGATGCGACGTTGGCCAAGGCCGCCGAGGCCCCGTGATCCGTGGCGCCTGGCGCGTCCTCCGGGGCGGGTCGCTCGTGGTTGCCTTCACGTGCCTCATGAGTCTCACGAGCTGCGCGGCGAACCAGCCGAAAAATGCAGCGCCGATCGATTCGTCGCCAGCGCCCTGCATCGCGCTCTGCGACGACGAGGCGCGATGTGGTGACGTCGCTCCGACGTGCCGATCGACTTGCGCGCGCGAATCCGGCATCTTCCAAGCGAGCGTGACGGAGCGCGTCGTCGCCTGTCGCAAGGATTCATTGGCCACCAACTGCTACGGAAAGAGTAGCGCTTTCACCCACGGCGATCTCCTCGCCGACGGGCGTTGCTTCGGAATCGCTGCGGCGGCGGTCGGCAAGGGCGAGGACAACCGCCGTCGCTTCGCCGATGCCTCGTGCATGCGCATGCTTCGTTGCCAGGTCTCGGGTCCGCCGCCGGGGCCGGAGGTCCGGAAGGAATGCGTCGAGCTGACGATTCATCCGCCGGATGGTGGCGAGGCCGACGAGCGCGAGGCGATGATGGTGCTCGACGCGCTCCGGCCCGAGGTGGTGACGACCCTCGGCGGATGCCTCCACGACGCCCCCTGCCCGGCGCCGGGCAAGAGCGACAGCGCGGGTGATGCATGTCTCCTCGCGGCCATCGGCCGGAGCGATCCGTGAACGAGCACCGTCGTCCATTTGCCGTATTTTCATGTGTATTTCACGTCGTCTCCCTCGTCTGCCTGTCCGCGCTGAGTGGCTGCTTCGAGCCGAGCACGCCGAAGGCGACGCCGGTGGTGCCGCTCACCGACGAGAACGCATGCGCGCGACTCTGCACGCGGATGGAGACCTGCGGTGGCGCGCCGACGCATTGCGAGGCGAGCTGCGAACGCGATCGAGCGCGGATGCGTGACGGCTTCGACGCCTCCTTCGTCGGCTGCGTCGAGCACGAGCTCGGACCGACGGTCTGCCCAGGAGGCGGCGCCACCCTCGACGAGCACAAGCGTCGCGGCGCGGTCTCGCTCTGCTACGGCGCGACGTTGGTCACCTACGCCAAGAAGGACGACGGCCTCGCGCTCCGTTCCGTCTTGCGCGCGGTCTGTCGCCGAAGCGTTCGTTGCGAACCGAGCGGTGACGACGAGCCGACGTGTCTCGCCGAGCTCTCGGCGCACACCAAGGGAAGCGCAGTTGCGACCGTGCTCGCCGGAGCACGACCTGAGATCGTCCAGCAAATCGCCGCCTGCGTCGAAAAGCGGCCTTGCGAAGAGGCCAACCCGTTCGCCGCTTGCGACACGCCGGGCGCGCCGCTCGTGCCCTGACCGCGAGATGCCTCGACCTCGAGGCCCTGAGACCCAGCGACGATCAGGCGCGAGCGCCGAAAATGGCGGTGCCGACGCGGACGAGGGTCGCGCCCTCTTCGATCGCCACCTCGAGATCGTCGGTCATACCCATCGAGAGCGTCGGCAAGCGCGCGGCGCCACCATGGGCATCGCGCAGCTCGCGTAGACGTCGATGGAAGGGCCGCGCACCCTCGGGATCGTCGGTGTGCGGAGGGATCGACATCAGCCCCGCGAGGCGCAAGTTGCCGATGCGATCGATGGCGTCGAGGAGACGCGGGAGCTCTTCCGGGCCGACGCCTCCCTTGCTCGCTTCGCCTCCGACGTTGACCTCGACGAGCACGGCGAGCGGTAAATCACGACCTTCGGCGCGTTTGCCGAGCTCGAGGGCGAGCTTCTCGTCGTCGACTGCGTGGACCATGGTGACGAGCTTGGCGACGGATTTCGCCTTGTTGGTCTGCAACCGTCCGACGAAGTGCCACGCGATGTCGCCGAGGTGCGCGAGCGCGCGCTGCTTCTCGACGAATTCTTGCGCGTAGTTCTCGCCGAAGGAACGTTGGCCTTGCTCGTACGCGGCGATGACATCGGAGGCGGGCTTGGTCTTCGAGATCGCCAAGAGCTCGACCGCGGAGCGCGCGCGTCCGGCACGGAGCACCGCTGCGTCGACACGTGCGCGCACCGCCGAGAGACGCGCGGCGAGGCTCGCCCCGTCGAGTGCAGTCATGCAGGCGATCTGCCTCGGAACTCGCGCCGCGTCACGCGCCGGCGCGGAGTACGCCGGTCAAACGAAGCTCTACGGCGCCTCGCCCGCGAAACGTGTCGCGCCGGAGCCCGCCGTGGAGATCGACCGTCTCGCCCGCGACCGGAGCGCGATCGCCGAGACCGAAGCCGAAGGCGTCGAGCAGCCGTCCGCCGTGCCGCACGACCAAGCGAAGGTGCTCTTCTTTCATCACCCGCGCAGAGACGACCTCGGCGCCCTGCACCAGCAACTTCGGCGCGCGATTGCCTTCGCCACAAGGCTCGAAGCGCTCGAGATCGACGACGACGGCGTGCGGCTCGTCGAGCGGATCGAGCCAAGCATCGGGACCGTCGTCACGCCCTCGCGAGAGCGACGCCGGCGCCGGAAGCGAGGGGCCTTCGCCGAGAGGACCTTGGCCTACCACGACCGACGTTCCGCGAACGTCGCTCGCCTGCGCATCGGAGAAGCGCAAGCAGGCGTCGGCGAAGAGATCGCGGAGGCGTTCGATTTGCGTCGCCGCGACGTGGACGCCGGCAGCCGCTTGATGTCCGCCGAAGCCGACCAGCGACTCCTTCGAGGCGGTGAGCGCGTCGTGGAGACGACAGCCTGCGGGACCGCGCACCGAGCCGCGTCCTTCGGCGCCTTCGAGCGCGACGACGACGACAGGTACGCGGTATTTGTCGACGAGCCGGGCGGCGACGATGCCGACGACGCCGATGTGCCAACCGTCGGCCGCGACGACGATTCCAGGCGCGTCGGCTTGTCCGGTCGCTTCGACCTGCTCGATCGCGGCGACCACGATTTTACGCTCGATCGCGCGACGATCGAGGCACGCCTGTTCGAGCACGGCGGCGAGCGAGCGGGCGCGGGTGAGGTCGTCTTCGAGGAGGAGCTGGAGCGCGACGTCGGGCGCACCGAGGCGTCCGGGGGCATTGATGCGCGGGGCGAGCTTGAAGGAAATCTCTTCGCCGCCGAGGGTGATGCCGGGAGCGATGCCGGCGACCTCGCAGAGCGCGGACAGCCCTGCCCGCGGCGTCGTCGAGAGCCGCGCGAGCCCTGCCCGCACGAGCGCGCGATTGTCACCGACGAGCGGCGCGACGTCGGCGACGGTGCCGAGGGCCACCAAATCGAGCAGCGGGCGAAGGTCGTACGCGACGGAGAGCTTGGCGCGCACCGCGGCGGCGACCGACAGCGCGAGCCCGCACGAGGCCAGGTGCTTGAAGGGAAAGCCACACTCGGGCCGATGCGGATTGAGGAAGGCGAGCACCGGCAACGCCTCGGCTGGGACGAGGTGGTGATCGATGACGATGACGTCGACCCCACGCGCGCGCGCGGCAGCGACGCGGTCGTGATCGCTCGAGCCGCAATCGCAGGTGACGATGAGCGAAGGCCGCTGCTCGAGGGCACGCTCGAGCGCACGCGCGGAGAAGCCGTAGCCACCGTCGAAGCGCGAAGCGAGGACCGGCACGATGGTCGCACCGCCGCCGATCGAACGATCGAAGGCCCGGAGCGCGCTCGTCAGGACCGCAGCGCTGGTGATGCCGTCGACGTCGTAGTCGCCGAAGACGACCACCCGCTCACCACGTCGAAGCGAATCGGCGAGCCGTGCTGCCGCGACGTCCCGATCGAGCATCGTGTCGGGTGGCGAGAGATCGGCGAGGCGCGGCTCGAGGAATCGGCGCGTGGCCTCGAGCTCGCGATGTCCGCGATGGGCGAGGATGCGGGCAAACGTCCGAGAAATGCCGAGCCCTCGGCGGAGATCTTCGGCGATGGACGGCTCGGTGAACGCGCGTACAGCCTGCACGTCACGATGGGTAACCCCTTTTCCCTGCGTTTACTAGGGGGGACTTTACATAACTAGATGATGAATGGACGTTGTTCGTCCATCCGAGCCGTCGCCTTCGCGCGCGAACGTCAGTTGATCACAGGCGGGATGAGGAACAAGACCTGCCGGTCGGCGCCGAGGATGAAGGTGCCGCCGGTGGGCTTCGTGGCAATGACCCTGAGCCAAGCGGTGAAGGTCTGGACCTTGGTCGTGGCGGGGATGATGGTGTTCGCCTTGGGCACCACGTTGAAGCAGTAGTACGCGCCGGGGTTGACCTGCTTGATCGTCTCGAGGATGTCGCCGGCGCCGGCGACGGCCTTGGGCGTATGGAAGTTGTCGGCGAGCTGCGAGGCGGGGAAGGTGACGCAGCTGGCGCCGGTCATCGGGTCGGTGCCGCCGGTGGGCATCGGCTCGACCTTCGTCATGAAGTCGGTGACGACGTCGACGGGCGCGGCGCTGGCGTCGTTGTAGGCCTCGACGTGGACGTCGAACTTGATGCTCGCGAGAATGGCGTAGACGCCGTCGACGATCGACGTGCCGAGGCCGGTGCCGCTGGTGCTGATGCTGAAGACCGAGCGACAGAGACCGCCTGGTCCATCGGCAGCGATGGCCGCGCCACCGACGCCCGTCTTGCAGCTGCCACCGAAGGCGCTCGGAGCGACGTTCGAGCTCGTGTTGTCGGTGATGTACGCCATGTAATTGTACGGCGTGCCGCCCGGGCCACCGCCGGCGCGCCCGCCATTGTCGGCTGCGACGCCGATGAACTTGGCACCGACCGCGTTGAGGTCGGCGACGAGGTTGTCGGTGTTGACCGTCGAGAAGCTATAGGCGTTGAGGATGCCGCCAGTGGCGACGCTGCGACCGTTGTGGAAGTCGGCGTCCGAGATCTCGATGAGGATGGGAAAGGCGTCGGTGCGGAAGTGGAGCCCGCCGAAGGTCGCGCCCGCGCTGCCGGTGTCGGCGGGAACCGAGCCCGTGGGCCAGTTCAGCGCATCGCCGTGGATGGCGTGCACCAGCGCGGGAATTTGGCTCTCCGGACCGTCGTAGCCGCCATGCGTGCCGAGCGAGTTGGCCGCGTTCTGCGCCGCCGTCGTGTCGGTGGTGACGAAGCCGGAAGGCGACGTGTTGTAGTACGGCTGATCGCCGGCTGAGCCGAACGTGCCGTAGGGGAAGTCGTCGTGCGCGGCGACGCCGATGCCGAGGCTGGGGATCTTCGCCTTCAGCGCAGGGATGATCGACGAGCTGAGGCTCGACTTGAGGTTGGCGATTTCGCCGGCCATCGAGCCGGTGGTGTCGACGATGAAGCCGACGTCGCCCTTGTTGAGCGTGGTCGAGAGCGCGAGCGTCGAGGACGCTGGCGATGGCGCGATCGAGCCGTCGGTCGAGTACGGCACGATGAAGTAGAACTTGCCGAGCTTGCCCGGCGTGCACGTCGGATCCTTCGCGCAGGTGACGGTGCCGAGCGCGACCTCGACCATGTCGGAGATGCCGTCGCCGTCGGTGTCGGCCTTGACGCGATCGGTCTCTGACGCTTCGACGAGGCAGTTGCCGTTCGTGTCCTCGCTGCCGTCGACGAGGAGGTCGCCATCGGAGTCCTTGTCGAGGTAGTCGAAGATGCCGTTCTTGTTCGTGTCGAGCAGCGCCTTCGTGTAGTCGCCAGGGCCCGGCGTGGCGCTCGCGCGCGCTTCGCAAGCATCGGCGACGTTGTCGCCGTCACTGTCCTTGTCGCGGAAGTTGGCGAGCGAGTTCTTGTTCGGATCGGTGATGCCGTCGTCGAGATCGAGGATGAAGTCGTTGTCGGAGTCGCGATCGTAGACGTCGAAGATCTTGTCGCCGTCGCTGTCGATGAGGCCGACGTATTTTCCGGTGATGTCGGTGAGCTCGTATTTGTCCTCGAGGCCGAGCGTCTTCGACGTCGAGCTGGAGTCGTGATCGTTGTCGAAGTCGACCCAGTCGGGGATGCCGTCGCCGTCGAAGTCGGCGGGCACCGCGGCGGTGCAACCTGCCGGGGCTCCAGGCATCGTCACCGGCGGGCACGCTTCGCCCTTGTCGGGGAAGCCGTTGCCGTCGGAGTCGAGATCTTGGAAGTTGGGGACGCCGTCGCCGTCGGCGTCGTTCAGCTCGGCGAAAGGCGCGTCGCAGCCGGGGATGAGCCACTCGACGACGTCGGGGATCTTGTCGTCGTCGCTGTCGTGATCGAGGTAGTCGGGCGTACCGTCGGTGTCGGTGTCGGTCGCGCCGCCGGTGGCGAAGCGGCCTTCGATGCTGTCGGTGATGCCGTCGCCGTCGCTGTCTTCGCCGCAGCCGGGAATGATGCCGCCGTCTCCGGCTTCGCGCGGCGCGGTGTCGGGCGTCGGTCCGGTGTCGTCGATCGCCGTGTCGGTGGTGTCGTCCCCTGAGCCGTCGCCGACGCCGCTGTCGCTCGGCGACGTCTCGTCGACGGTCGAGTCGGTACCTCCGCCGGTCTCGTCGCCGGAGCCTCCGGTGTCCGGATCGTCACCGCCCTTCGGGCTCGCACCCGAACAGGCGGTGAGCACCGCGAACGAGAACGCCGAGAACGCCGAGACCGGACGAAGCCAAGAGCGCACGCGCATACGACCTCCGAAGTACTGCCGGTACCTCGTGGAGTATGCGCTGTCTCAATCGCGTAGGACTGCAGAATTCGAGGCTGGTCGCGTCGATTGCTCCTACATCGTCGCCGGCATGGAACCGTCATGCAGACGTGACGCCGAAGGCTTCTCGTTTCGCCAAAGGTTGCTTCGCAACTTTGGCCGCTTCGGTCAATCTCGCTCGGCTCGGTTGCCGAAGCACTCAGAGTCGTTCGAGGATCGTCGCCGTCGCCTGACCGAAGCCGATGCACATCGTCTGCAGGCCGTAGCGCTTCTTCTCGTCTTCGAGGAGGTGGAGGAGCGTGGTGAAAATGCGCGCTCCCGAGGCGCCGAGCGGGTGACCGATGGCGATGGCGCCGCCGCGTACGTTGGTCCGGCCGAGGTCGGCTTCGGTGTCGCGAGCCCACGCGAGCGGAACGGTGGCGAAGGCCTCGTTGACCTCGAAGAAGTCGATGTCGGAAATACGGAGGCCGGACTTGGCGAGGATCTTCTTCGTCGCGGGGATCGGCGCGGTGAGCATGATCGTCGGATCGGCGCCAGCGACCGCGGTGGCGACGATGCGCGCGCGCGGGGTGAGCCCGTACTTCTTCAGCGCGGCCTCGCTCGCGAGCACGACCGCCGCGGCGCCGTCGCTGATCTGCGACGAGTTGCCGGCGTGGACGACGCCGTCGGCCTTGAAGGCAGGCTTGAGCGTGCCGAGCTTCTCCACCGTCGTCTGCGGGCGGATGCCCTCGTCGGTGGCGAAGGTCTGCTTCGAACCATCGGGCAGGATCGCCTCGAAGGGCGTGATTTCCCGCGTGAACGCGCCAGCCGCCTGCGCCTTCATCGCCTTCTGGTGCGACTCGAAGCTGAAGACATCGAGCGACTCCCGCGAGAGCTTCCACTTCTCGGCGATCATCTCGGCGCTGATGCCCTGCGGGACGACCTCGTACTTCGAGGTCAGCTCGGTCGGCGGCGGGAACCAGGGCGCAGGACCGTTGGCGTCGTAGCCCATCGGGGTGCGGCTCATCAGCTCGACGCCGCAGCCGATGGCGACGTCCATCTCTCCGGCAGCGATGGCGTTGGCCGCCGTGTGGATGGCCTGCTGCGAGGAGCCACACATGCGGTTCATCGTGGTGCCGCACGTCTCGACGGGGAAACCGGCCATCAGCGCGGCGATGCGCGCGACGTTCATGCCTTGCTCACCCACCGCCGTGACGCAGCCGGCGACGACGTCCTCGACCGCTTCGAAGGGCACGCGACCGCGCGTCGCGACCTCACGCAGCACGTGCGCGAGCACCAAATCGGCGCGTGAGCCTGCGAGCGAGCCCTTGCCCGCCTTGCCGATACCAACTCCCGTGCGCGCCGCCGACACGACGTAAACCGCGTTCGCCATGGTGTGCTCCTTTCGATGCATTGCTCAGATACTGAATGAGCATTCATTCGTCCGGCTGGCGGCGCAACCTCTCGTTTTCGTGGCTGGCGGCGACGGCCTGGGGTAGGGATTCGGAATGGCGCGCGGACGGACGCTCGGGCTCGACTTCGGCGGCGCGCGTTGCGGCGTGGCCATCGACGACGAGCTCGGTCACATGGCGCACCCTCGGCCATTCGTGCCCGCGCGCGACTGGAAGCAGCTCGTCGCCGCGCTCGTTGCCCTGGCCGAGGAGGAAGGTGTGACGCGCTTCGTCGTCGGCTTGCCGCTCTCGATGGACGGCGCCGAAGGGCGTGCGGCCGAGAAGGTGCGCGACTTCGCCCAGGCCCTCGCCGACGCCAGCGATCGTGACGTCATTCTCTGGGACGAGCGCCTCTCCACCGTCGAAGCGGCCCGTCAGCTCCGCGAAGCCGGCAAGAACGCGCGCGACGCCAAGAGCTCCATCGATGGCGCGGCGGCAGCGACCATTCTCCAATCGTTCCTCGACGGCGAGCGCATCGCGAAGAGTGCGCGCGCCCGGAAGAAGCGCGAGGAGCTGCCGTGAGCCGTCGAGCTCGTCGTGAAGGGCCGAAATCAAGGCGATCGAGCGCAGGCGGCCGAGCAGGTGCGCCGAGCGCGTCGGTCGAAGGGAGCGCCAGGCGGAAGGTCGTGCTCGCGGTCGCGCTGGTGCTCGGCGTCCTCGCGGCGGCGGCGACGGCAGCGGCCATCTTCGTCCCACGCATGCACGCCGATGGTGCCGGTCGCCCGATCGACGTCGACATCCCTGCGGGGGCGGGCGACGACGACGTCACCGCTCGCCTCGTCTCCGCGGGCGTGGTCACCAGTCCACGTCTCTTCGGGATGTACGTCTCTGCGATCGGTGGGCTGCATGCCGCGCCGGGCCGTCATCTCCTCGCCGACGATCTCAGCCACGCAGAGCTCGTCCGGCGGCTGCGGCGCAACGGGGAGGCGAGCAAGATCAAGGTCACGCTTCCCGAAGGTTGGAATCGCTTCGACATGGCGCGACGGCTGCGCGAGAAGCGCATTTGTGACGATGGCGCCTTCCTCGCCGCCACCACCGAACGAGCGATCCTCGATCAATTCGGCATCGCCGCGCCGAGCGCCGAGGGTTGGCTCTTTCCGGCGACGTATTCGCTGCCCGCCGACGCCGACGCGCGTGAGGTCGCGCGCACGCTCCTCGGCGAAGGGAAGAAACGCGTCGACGCGCTGATGAAGCAGAACGAGGCCGGCGTCCTCGAGCTGCAGCAAACGCTCGGCTTCGGCGCCGGGCAGATCGTGACGCTGGCGTCGATCGTCGAGAAGGAGGCGGTGGTCGACGACGAGCGACCGATCATCGCCTCCGTCTTCCTCAACCGCCTGCGCGATCCGAGCTTCGTTCCTCACTTGCTCCAGGCCGATCCGACGGCTTCCTACGGATGCTTCGCCGCCGCCCTGCCCTCGCCTGCGTGCGCGACGTGGGTGGCCGAAAAGACCACCAAGCCCTCGGCCGAGATCGAGCACGACGAGGCGAACGCGTGGAGCACCTACACGCACGAAGGTCTGCCGCCGACGCCGATCGCCAGTCCGGGCGAGAAATCACTGCGCGCCGTGCTCGCGCCGTCGAAGACGCGCTTTCTCTACTTCGTCGCCAAGGGCGGCGGGCGTCACACCTTCAGCGAGACGCTCGAGAAGCACAACGAGGCAGTCGCGCCGAAGTGACGACGAGCGCTAAGCTCGACGAATGAAGTCGGCTCGCTTGGCTTGGCTCTCTCTCTTCGGCGTCGTCCTCGGCGGATGCAGCAGCAAATCCGACGGCGCTACGCCGAGCGATTCCGGCACGGATCTCGGTCTCACCGACGTCTCTGCAGATTCTGCAGAGGAGCCCGACGAAGACACCGCACCGCCGCCGTGCCTCGCGGCCGTCGACAAAGGTCCGTGGTCGCTGGCGATCGACGGCACCTCGGCGAAGGTTCGTTGGGAGTCGTGCTTCGAGAAAGCCGGCGTGCTCACGTTCGTCGCCGAGGGAACGACGACCAAGACGACCGCGACCGCGACGGTGAAGAAGACGGTGATCACCGAGACCAACGAGCAACCGCTGCTCGGCGACGCCGACTTCGCCGGCACCTACTACATGAACGAGGTCGCGCTCACCGGGCTCGCGCCGTCGACCTGTTACACCTATTCGATCGACGTCGACGTCACCGCGACGGGCCGGCTCTGCACCGCGCGCAAGCCGGGCGAATCGATCACGTTCATGGCCCTCGCCGACACCGATCCGGGGCTCTCGGTGACGCCGGCGATGATCGCCAAGGCCTACGAAGCGAAGCCCGACTTCACCGTCCACGCCGGCGACGTGCAGTACTACTCGTCGTACTTCGAGACCTACCAACTGTGGATGCAGAAGATGACGCCGATGCTGCGAAATGGCGGATTTTTCCCGGCGATCGGCAATCACGAGGACGAAAAGCCAGGCGAGCGCGTCGACTATTTCGATCGCTTCTGGGGCAACGCCGGGTTCGACGGCACCGCCGACTACTATCGGTTCACCTCGGGCGGCGTGTGGTTCTTCTCGCTCGACACCGAGCAGTCGGTCGCGCCGTCGTCGCCGCAAGGCATCTGGCTCGCGTCGCAGCTCGTCGACGCGATGAAGCAGCCTGGGTATCGCTTCTCGATCGTCTTCCTTCATCGACCTTGGCTGACCTGCGGCGACACCGGCGACGACCTGCCGACGCACGACGCGTGGCAGAAGGCCTTCACCGACGCCAAAGTGAAGCTGATCATCCAAGGTCACATGCACGGCTACGAGCGCTTCGACATGGGCGATCACACCGCGCTCACCGTCGCTGGCGGCGGCGGTCTCCTCGGCAACGTCGACGCCGGCAAGACGCGCAGCGAGTGCGCCAGTCGAAAGGCATCGGGCGCGTTCTTTCACACCGCGCTCATCAAGATCGACGCGACGACCCTCAGCGGCACGGTCACCGACGACAAGGGCGCCGTGCGTGACACGTTCTCGATGACGGTGCCGTAGCCGTTCAGGTCAGTGCCAGGTGAGGCCGACCAAGAGCGACGGCGAGACCAGGTCGAACGTCGCTTTTGCGCCTGTATCGTGGCCTTTCATGCGCAAGTGGTAGTGCACGAGGCGGACGATGGGACCAATGCTCCACTGGTCGGCGATGAACCACTCGTAGCCGACGCCGAGCATCTCGCCGAAACCGAAGCCGACTTGCCCCTCGTTGAGGTCGGTCGAGTTGACGACGCCAGCGGTGAAGAGGAGCGCGGCCTGGAAGTGCAAGCCGCCACGCGGGTTCCAGTAGCCGTCGATGAACGGACCGATGCCGGAGATGTGATGAGCGCCGGACGTCTCCGCGCCGCGGTCGCCGACGTTCCAGGAAGGGCTCGGGACGATCATCGGGAAGGCGCCGCCGCCGATGACGAGCCCGGGTAAAATTGTCGTACCCACCGCCACCTCGCTGGCAATGTTCAAGCCCTTGACGTGAACCTTGTCGCCGCCATCGTCGCGAGAGATCGCACCGACGGTTTCACCGAGGCCGGCGCCGAGACGGAGATAGAACCCGTCGTGGGTGCGAGGCGCTTTTCCAGGCTCGGCGCTCGCGGCAGTGGTGGCCGTCGCGGCGAGCTGCTCGTCTGCACGTGAGATGGCCGTGCTGCCGAGCGAAGACGCGAGCATGAAGGCGATGACGGTGAAGCGAGACGTCCGGCTCATCACCACTTGGGCATCACGGACAGTTCGCCGCCGCAAGGGACCGTCACGTGTTGCGGCTTGCCCATGCTTCCGACTTTCACGACATGGGGGCCGCAGCCGAGGGTGATGGTTTTGCCGGAAACGCAGGCAAAACGGCCATCGACGAAGATGCGATGGGCCGACGCTTCGATGGGCGTATGGAGCTGCCCGGTCGTGGCCTCGTGCACGACCGCGCTGGTGCTCGCACTCGCGCTCGCTGTGGCGACGGTGGGCGTCGGTGATTTCGGAAGCGACGAAGGCGCGTGCGCTTGCCCCAGCACGTGCGGGTCGGGAATCGTCAGCGTGGTCAGCTCGATCGACGGGAGCACCGCGCCGCCCGAAGTTCGACCTTGCGCACGACTGCCGATTTGCAGCGCGTAGAAACCGCCGCCGGCGAGGGAGGCGATGAGGATGACGAAGGCGGCCCACGCCGGTCCATGCGATCGGCGGACGGTTCGCGTCGGCGCGACCGAGTGGCTGAGGGCCTGGGGCGTCGGTCGGGGCGAGAGGGCGTACGAGCCGGGCGGCGGTAGACGGGGCACCTCTGGCCTCGGCACGGTGAAAGTCGGCATGCTGTCGGGAGGGGTCTCGATCGGCTCGAGAGGATCTCCGTGCCCGCCATAGCCGCCGTAGCCGCCGTAGCCGCCGACATGTCCGCCATTCGCGACGTGCGCCACGAGCGCGATAGGTGCGCTCGATTCGCTCGATTCCGAGCGCGATTCGGAGGGGAACGCGACCGAACCGACCGCTTGAATGCGAAGCGGGGTCATCGGCGTCGAGCGAGGTGTGGTGCGCGTGAGGAGCGACGTTCGAAGCCGGAAGAGCGTGGCGACGAGCGCGTCGCGACCGACCTCGAGATCGCCGAGGTGCTGACGAAGCACGTGCTGCATGTGCTCGGCGGTCATCGCGCGCTGATCGGGATCGCGCTGGAGCGCCCGCGAGAGCGTATGCAGCAGCGCGGGCGGAAGATCGGGACGGAGGCGATGAAGCGGCTGGAGCACCGGCTCGGCCATCGCGCGCATCAGCTCGAGCTCGGGCTGGCCGCGCGGGAAGGCGGGCGTGCCGACGAGCATCTCGCGGACGACGAGCGCGCCGGCGTAGACGTCGGTGCGTGCGGTCACCGGTTCGCCGGCCACCTGCTCTGGCGCCATGTATCCGAGCGAGCCCTTGAGCGCGCCGCTCGCCGTCTCGGAGGCGCGTCCACAGACCTTGGCGAAGCCGAAATCGGCGAGCTTGGCGAAGCCGTCCCAGGGAACGAGCACGTTGCTCGGGGTGACGTCGCGGTGGATGACCGGCGCGTACTCGCCCGACTTCAAATCACGCGCGGTGTGCGCGACCGCGAGGGCACCGAAGAGTCGCGCGCCGATGTAGAGCGCGGCCGCGTCGTCGAGCCGTTCACCCGCGATGCGCAAGACGTCGAGCAGCGCCTCGAGCGGGACGCCTTCGACGTACTCGCGCACGAGGACGAGGTGACCTTGATGCTCGAAGAAATCGTAGAGACGGACGATCGCCGGATGCTCGAGGTGCGCGCAGACCTGCGCTTCCCGCGCGAGGAGCGACGGCTCGAAATCGCAGTCGATTTGCCGCTGCCGTTTGAGCACCACCGGCCGCTCGAAGCCGAAGGGGCCCTGCGAGACGGCGAGGAAGACGTCGTTCGTCGAGCTCGCACCGATGCGCGAGACGATGCGGTATGCACCAATCTGCGACGGGATGGGGATCATGGAGCGAAGTCGAGAGTAACGCGCGGCGCGCAAATGCGACGCTGAGATCGCGCGACGTCAGAGGCCTCGACCCTTCGTTTGATCCACATCAAAGATGCGCGCTAGTCGGGTACCCGGCCGCCGCGCCGCTGAAGGCCGTGCAAGCCCGGAATGAACCCGGCCTCGGCCAAAGCAGGCGCCAAGCTGGAGCGTGCAGCCGGTTCGCCGTCGATATTTCCGAGGAGAAGGGCTTTTCGCCGACCGTCGTCGACGAGCGTGGAGAGTGTCCGGCTGATCGCTCGGAGCGCTTCGGCGCGCATCGGCTCTTCGGTCGGAAGGAACGTCAGGAGCGTCTGCTCGCTGCGACCGAGGTGCGCGACGAGCTCGCCGTCGTGGAGAATCACCATCGCGCCTGCCGAGCGTGTCGGACGCGCGCCGGTGCTCTCGGCATCGGTGCGTGTCGACGTCGGCCACGGAAGCGCAGCGCCGTATGGATTGGCCGGGTCGGTCGCCGCGAGGAGCACGTCGCGACGGACGCGCGGATCGTCGTCGCGAGGCGCTTCGCGGAGAGCACGCAGTCGCTCTACGGCGGGAGGAAGGGCGAACTGCGTCGCCCCGCGTCCAGCGACGAAATAGCCGCGACGGATGCGACCGGCTTCTTCCATGGCCTTGAGGACGTCGTAGACGGCGGCGAATCCGCCGGGCGCACCTTCGGCCGCGGCGGCTTCCCGCACGAGCACCCCGTAGCGTTCGAGGAGCGTGCGTGCGAGCGCGGCGCGACGTTCGGTGTCGGAAGGAAGCGCGTCGCCCCATCGTGACGAGCGGAGAGACCATCGACCTTCACTGCCGGGCGGTCCCGCTGCGCGCCTTGCGCGAAGGAGCGCGCCCATCGAGTCGTTGCGACGTCGCGGGCTCTCGCGTCGTTCGCCTCGCTCGCGCCCGCCGGCCCGCAGATACGAACGGAGCGGCGCCAGCGTGTCGTTGGTGACGAGGCCCGCGAAGACCAGCTCCCACAGGCCATCGACGATTTCACCGGGAAATCCGCCGATTTCGCGGGCGAGATCGGCGAAGAAGAGCGCGCCCCTCTTCGTCAGGAGCGCGTGAACGCGGGCGAGCACGCTCGTCGAATCGTCGAGCGCCTCGGGGCGAGTCGAACGCGCGAGGAGCGGCTCGTGCTCGGCGAGGTAGAGGGCGATGCGACCGTCGTTCTCGCCGAGCGGTTCGATGCCGGCCCAGACGACGTCACCGGAGGCGAGGAGCGCGTCGAGGTCCGAGGGCGAATAGCCGGGGACGCGCGCCGGCAGCACGTCCGTCTCCAGCACCGACGCGGGGATGGGCGCACCTTCGAGGCGCTCGATGGTGCCGAGGAGTTGATCGAGCGACGCGCGGCCATGAACTCGACCAGGCGTGACTCGCGCGAGCTCGTGCCATTCGACGAGAAAACGCGCGTAGGCCGCGGGCTCGACGGGCTCGGCCTCGCGCCGCGAACGGGCGAGCGAGAGTCGACGAATCGTTCGCAGGACCTCGGCGTCGCAGTATTCGACGCCGGCGCCGGGACGAGGCGCGCGAAGGAATGCCCCGGTGACCACGCGCTCACGGGCGACGAGATCGTCGAGAATGCGCGCGGCGACCGCCGGCGCGAGGGGATAGCGCGCGATGACGTCGTCGACGACGAAGGGCCCATGCGTGCGGGCGAAGCGGCCGAGCAAATCATGGAGTGGCTCACGCGTGCGCTCGAGGAACGCGTTGGGGAGGCCGCTCGGCGGAACGATCCCGAGCGCGTCGCGATAACGCGCTGCCTCTTCGGCGGCGAACGCGCGAGGGCTCGCGCCGATGTTGGCGATGACAACGCGTCGCGCCTCGACCAGCTGACGAACGTGCGCCGGCGCTGCGCTCGAATCGCTGGAACGAGCTGCGATTTCGGCCTCGGAGAGATCGCTGAGCGAGAGCAAGAGATCGTGCACCTCGTCGGCGCTGCGCGCGGGACGTCGTCCATCGAGCCGTTGCAGGCCACGTTCGCAAGACTCGAGCGCGTCGGGATCGAGGAGCTCACGCAGCTCGGCTTCCCCGAGGAGCTCACGCAGCCGCGCGTGATCGAGGCCGAGGATTTGCGCGCGCCGCTCGGCGATGGGCGCGTCGCCGTCGTACATGAAGTTGCCGGCGTAGGCGAAGAGGAGGCTCGCGGCGAAGGGCGAGGGCACGCGCGTGTCGACGGTGACGACGCGGACGCGACGCTGTTCGATTTTCTCGAAGAGGGCGACCAGGCTCGGCAGATCGAAGACGTCGCGGAGCACCTCGCGGTAGGTCTCGAGGAGAATCGGAAAGCTGCCGTGCTGCGACGCGACGGCCAGCAAATCGCCCGCACGTTTTCGCTGCGCCCAGAGTGGCTGCCGCTTCGTCGGGTGCTTCTTCGGCAAGAGGAGCGCGCGCGCCGCGGCCTCGCGAAAGCGCGCGGCGAAGAGCGACGTCCCCGAGAGCGCGCGCACCACCTCGTCCTCGATCTCCTTCGGATCACCGAGAAATCGTGCTGTTTCCGGAGGCGTGTCGGATTCAGGGAGGCGAAAGACCATGCCGTCGTCGGACCAGACGACGTCGACCTCGCCGACCCCTTGGGCGGTGAGCCGCGCCGACACTGCCGTCGCCCACGGCGCATGCACGCGTGAGCCGAAGGGGGAGAGGATGCAGATGCGATGGTCGCCGACCTCGTCGACGAAGCGCTCGACGACGATGGTGCGATCGCTCGGGACGACGCCGGTCGCCTCACGCTGATCGCGCAGGTAGGCGACGAGATTCTGCGCCGCCCGGGTGTCGAGCGCGTGCTTCTCGTGGAGACGCTTGGTCGCGTCGGCGTCGGGCATCTCGACCAGCGCGCGCGAGAGCGCTCCGATCGCCTCCCCGAACGCGACCGGCCTCCCCGGGCGATCGCCGTGCCAAAATGGCATTTTTCCCGGCTCGCCAGGCGCGGGCGAGACCATCACCTTGTCTTGCGTGATCTCCTCGATGCGCCACGACGAAGCCCCCAGGAGGAACACGTCGCCGACGCGCGACTCGAAGACCATCTCTTCGTCGAGCTCACCCACGCGCGGGTTCTTGCGCTTGCTCGTCTCGCCCTTTCCATAGGCGCGATCCACGAGAAAGACGCCGTAGAGGCCGCGATCGGCGATGGTGCCGCCATTGAGAATCGCGAGGCGCGCTGCACCGTCACGCGCACGCAGCGTGCCCGCGAGCCGATCCCACACCAGGCGCGGCTTCAGCTCGGCGAAGGCGTCGGAGGGATAGCGGCCGGTGAGCATGTCGAGGACGCCCTCGAAGGCGCCTCGCGAGAGCTCGACGTAGGGGGCGGCACGACGCACGAGCGCGAAGAGAGCGTCGAGTTCGATCACGCCCTCCTGCGAGGCGCAGATGGCGACCATCTGTTGGGCGAGGACGTCGAGCGCGTTGCGCGGATAGAACGTCTCTTCGACCTTGCCCGCGATCATCTGCTCGACGGCGGCGGCACAGGCGAGCAAATCGGCTCGATATTTGGGGAAGACGACGCCCCGGGAGATCGCGCCCACCTGATGGCTGGCGCGACCGATGCGCTGCATCGCCGAGGCGATCGACGGAGGCGCTTCGATTTGGATGACCAGATCGACGGCCCCCATGTCGATGCCGAGCTCGAGGGACGAGGTGGCGACGATCGCCGGGAGCTCGCCGCGCTTGAGGCGATCTTCGATGGCGAGCCGTTTTTCCTTGGCGATCGAGCCATGGTGGGCAAGCGCGATCTCGACGGGAGGCGATTCTGGTTCGGCTCCGGCGTTCGCCAACTCGTTGAGCGAGCCGGCGAGACGCTCGGCGAGACGACGGCTGTTGACGAAGACGATCGTCGAACGATGCGCGCGGATGAGCTCGAGGAGACGCGGATGGATCGCCGGCCAAATCGAGCGCCGCGCCGGAGGAGCGAGGGGATCGAGAGTCTGCTCGTGGCCATCGAGCACGTCGCCGAGGCGGCTCATGTCGTCGACCGGGACTTCGACGCGGAGATCGAAGGTCTTCTTCTCGCCGGCGTCGACGATGCTCACCGGGCGTGGCGATTTGCCATCGTGACCACCGAGGAGCCGCGCGACCTCGTCGAGCGGACGCTGCGTCGCCGAGAGACCGATGCGCTGTAGGGGCGAAAAGCCACGCTCGGCGCGCAAGGCCTCGAGGCGCTCGAGCGAGAGGAAGAGGTGCACGCCGCGCTTGGTCGGCACCATCGAGTGAATCTCGTCGATGATGACGGTGTCGATGGAAGCGAGAATTTCCCGCGCGCGTCCGGTGAGCAACAGGTAGAGCGACTCGGGCGTGGTGATGAGGATGTCGCCCGGCGCACGTAGCATCCGCGCCCGCTCTTTTTGCGGCGTATCTCCCGTGCGGACGTCGACCTCGGGGACGTGCACCGTCAGCCCTTCAGCGGTGGCGACGGCGGCTACGCCCGCGATCGGCGCGCGCAAGTTTCGCTCGACGTCGACCGCCAGCGCCTTCAGCGGCGAGACGTAGAGCACGCGACAGCGCTTCTTCTTCTCGGGGAGCGGCTCGTGCGCGAGGCGATCGATGGCCGCGAGAAATGCGGCGAGCGTCTTGCCAGAACCGGTCGGCGCGAGCACCAACGTCGAGTCGCCGGCGACGATCGATTTCCATCCCAGCGACTGCGCGCGCGTCGGAGCGCTGAACGAGCGGAGGAACCAGCGCTGCGTCGCCGGGTGAAACTGCGCGAGCGGGTCGTCGGTCTTGCCGATCTTGCCGATCTTGCCGCCATCGCGAGTCGCCACGCCGGTAGCCTGCTTTCGGCCCACCGCGCTGTCCACTGTGCAATCACCGCTTGCCCCGACCGACATGCGGGGTAGCGTGAAGACACTTCCTCGAATGCGCGTCCTCCTCGTCTCCGCCAACCGCGAGCAGCTCCCCTCGCCCGTCGTTCCGCTCGGCGTGCTCTCGGTGGCCGCGGCGGTGCGCGCACGTCACGAGGTGCGCGTCGTCGACTTGTGCTTCGAGGACGAACCGCACGCCGCCGTGCACGCGGCGATCGACGACTTCGATCCCGAGGTGATCGGCGTCGGGCTGCGCAACCTCCACTCCAACGCCTACGACGGCTGCGAGATGCTCCTCGCCACCTACGGCGCGCTCGTCGCTGCCATTCGCGCGAAAAGCCGCGCCGTCATCGTCCTCGGCGGCGCCGGTTTCTCGCTGCAACCGACGCGGCTGGTCGAGCTGCTCGGCGCCGATCACGGCGTCGTCGGCGAAGGAGAGCGCGCGTTCGCTCGTCTCGTCGATGCCCTCGCTGCCGGGGAGACTCCGCCGCGGCTGCTCCATGGCGAGGCCTCGCTCGCGAGCCCGACAGGGGAAATCAGGCTCTTGCGCACATCGCAGATTCGCAGCGACCTCGATCTCCTGGCGGCGCCCGCGCGTGATCTGGTCGATCCGCGCTACTACGCGTTCGACGGCACCGACAACGTACAGACGAAGCGTGGCTGCGCCTTCTCCTGCGCGTACTGCGACTACCCCGACCTCGAAGGCCGCAAGGTGCGCGTACGAAGCCCCGCCGCCATCGCCGACGAGGTCGCAGGGCGCGCGAAAATCCCCGGAATCACCCACGCATTCTTCGTCGACAGCGTCTTCAACGTGCCGCCCGGGCACGCGCTGGCGGTCTGCGAAGAGCTCATCGCACGCGGCTCACCGCTGCCCTGGGTCTGCTACGGCTCACCGGTCGCGTTCGACGACAAGTTGGTGGCGGCGATGGCGCGCGCCGGTTGCCAAGGCGTCGAAATCGGCTCCGACAGCGGCACCGAAACGATGTTGAAGCGCCTGCGAAAGCCCTTCACGCTCGCCGACGTCGTCCGCACGCGGGAGCTCTTCGTCGAGCACGGCATCCTCGACGCGCACACCTTCGTCCTCGGCGCGATGGACGAGACGGTCGAGGAAGCACGCGAGACCCTCGCCTTCGTCGATCGCCTCGATCCCGACATCGCCGTCTTCATCGTCTTCATGGAAGATCGCGAATCACACACGATTTCTCGAGCAAAACACCGCGCAGCGCTGCTCGCGATGCTCGCCGAAGAGGCGCCCAAGCGCCCTGGGTGGGTCGTCCCCGAGCTCGGCGTCCGCTTCGGCGCCAAGCTGACCAAGCTCGTCCTCCGTCAGAAACTGCGCGGGCCGAGCTGGCTCCACCTCGCCAGGCGACGACGAGCCAGCGTGGTCGCCGCCGAGTAGCTCCCGCTGCTCTCGCCGCGGGTACTTCGGTACACTCCGTCGATGACCAGCCATGCCTATCGCGCGCCAAATGGGCGCGACGAGATCGAGCGCTTCTCGCACGTTCTCATGCAAGCGCTCGCGCCTTCGCCGCCGATCGAGCCGAACGCGGTCGACGGTTTCCTCGAGCGCCTCGAGGACGGCGAGATGCGCCTCGTCTTCCACCAGGGCGCCCTCGCCGGTGGTCTCGTGCGGCTGCCGATGGGTCAGTGGTACGGCGGGCGGGCGATCGCCGGCGCGGCGATTTCGGGCGTCGCGATCGCTCCCGAGCACCGCAGCACCGGGTCGGCTTCGTTCATGATGCGGAGCTTGATGACCGAGCTCCACGCCGAGGGCGCGCCGATCTCGCTCCTCTATCCGGCCACGCAGCCGCTCTATCGCAAGGCCGGCTACGAGCTCGGCGGCTCGCACGTGCATCGCGAAATCGCCACCGCGTCGATCACGGTCCGCGATGCGACGGCGGCGAAGATTCGCGCGGCGACGCCCGAGGACGAACCGCTCTTTCGCCGTCTCTACGCCGAGCAGGCCGCAGAGAACACGGGAAATCTCACGCGATGCGAGTGGATGTGGAGGCGCATTCTCCGGCCCATGGGGGTCAAGACGCTCGCCTACGTGGCGATGGTCGACGAGAACCCGGAGGGCTACGTCGCCTTCGTCCACAAGCCCGAGCCCAAGCTTCGCTACGATCTCCACGTCGCCGATCTCGTGGCTCGCTCTCCCCGCGCGCTCCGGGCGCTCGTCGGCGCGCTCGGCGCCCACCGCTCGATGGCGCCGTCGGTCTTCTACTACGCAGCGCCGAACGATCCGATCGCGCACCTCCTCGACGAGCAGGACTCGTTCGCGACCAGAGATCGCATCGACTGGATGTTGCGGATCGTCGACGTCCCGAAGGCGATCGAAGCGCGCGGATACTCGCCGCACGTCCGCGCGACGCTGCAGCTCGAGGTCGAAGACGACGTCGTGCCGGAAAATCAAGGGCGTTGGACGATCGAGGTCGAAGGAGGAAACGCGCGTGTGCGTCGCGGCGGGGACGGCGCTCTGCGGCTCCACGTGCGCGCGCTCGCCACGCTCTTCACCGGCTACCTCGGCCCCGCCGAGCTCGTACGTTGCGGACGCGTGACCGGTACTCCCGCATCTCTCGCCGCCGCCGGAGCGATCTTCGCCGGACCGCCGCCGTGGATGCCGGACATGTTTTAGTTTGGCGATGATGTCCGGAATCGTGTCCTACCGAATGCGCAGGCGAAGGGGCAGATTCATCCCATGACCTACTTGATGATCGACATCGAGAGCGACGGCCCGATCCCCGGCGATTTCTCGATGATTTGTTTCGGTGCGGTGGTGGTCGAGCCCGCGCTCGACCGCACCTTCTACGGAAGGCTGAAGCCGATTTCGGATCGATTCGTGCCGGAGGCGCTGGCCATCTCCGGCTTCACCCGCGAGGAGACCCTCGCCTTCGACGAGCCGAAGGAGGTGATGCTCCGCTTCGCCAAATGGATCGCCGAGGTCGGCGGCAAGCGGCCGCTCTTCATCGCCGACAACAACGGCTTCGATTGGTCGTTCGTGAATTGGTACTTCCATCACTTCACCGGGAAGAACCCGTTCGGCTTCAGCTCGCAGAATCTAGGCTCGCTCTACAAGGGGCTGGTCAAGGACACGTTCCAGACCTTCAAACACCTGCGCAAGACGGCGCACACGCACCACCCCGTGGACGACGCGCGTGGCAACGCCGAGGCGCTGATTCGCATGAAGCTGGAGATGGGGCTGAAGCTCTCGTTCGAGTGAACGAGTCAACGGTTGAACGGGTCACGTCGGTTTCGGGCTCTTTCGATCGAATCGCAGTCGAAGGAGCTCGTCGTCGAGGCGGCGGGAGATCTCGAGCGCGCGTGCTCGGGCGCTCCGTCGCAGCTCGGGATCGACGGCAACGCGTCCGAGCATCGAGAGCGCCATCGCGCGTAGACGCACGTGCCCCCCATCGCCGGCGAAGGTCGCGGCTTGCTGCGCGAGCTCGGTGGCACGAGCGCCATCGCCACGTCGATGATGGACGAACGCAAGCCCGTTCGCCCGTCGACAGAGCGCGAACGGCGGCGCATCGTCGGTCGGGATCGAGAGGTAGAGGGCCTCGGCGGCCTGCAACGTCTCTTCTCCTTGCGGCGCCCTTCGATGGAGCTCGTACGCGCGTTGATCGACGAAGCGCGCAAAGAGACACGCGCGCTCGTCACTCGGTGAAATCTTCGGGAAAACAGGCTCGATTTCGTCGAGCAGCGAGGCCACGCGCCCGACGTCATGGCGACTGGCGATGAACGCAGCCACCAGCAGTCGTTCGACCTGCGCCTCGCGATCGACTTCGCCATCGCCTCCGCCAAGCAGGAGCTCGACCTGCGAAAGGTGCTCGCTCGCCGACGTCGCGTCGTCGCGCCGGAGATCGACGTTCGCGCGCGCAAGGAGGAGCCACGCGTGCAAGGACCGGGAATCGGTGGTCGGCGGACGATCCCACTGGCGGATGAGGTCTTCACAGATCGGTACCGGCAAATCGGTGAATCGCGAGTGGTATCCGCCCATGAAGCGCACGCGTCGCACGACCGCGTCGGGCATGCCGAAGAGCTGGAGCAGCCGCGCGCCCCATTTTCCGCCGGCCGCGTTGCCACGAGCTCGCAGTCGACGCAGCGCGCGTTCGATCGAGCCGACGTCTTCTCGGTAGCGCCGTTCGGCGGCGACGCGCTCGGCCACCGCGGTGAGGGTGCCGACCGAGCCGACGAGCCAGTCGAGGTAGCCGGCCCAGGTCAGCTCACCGCTCACGCGCGCTGCGCCCACTCTTCCGGCGTCAACGTCTTCAGCGCGAGCGCGTGGATGCGCGATTTCAGCTCCTCGGCGAGGAGCGCGTTGACGGTGCGATGCCGCGCGAGGAGCGACTGCCCGGCGAACGCCTCGGAGACGATGACGAGCGTGAAGTGCCCTCCACCCTCTCGTGCGCCGGCGTGCCCCGCGTGCTTGTGACTGTCGTCGATGACCTCGAGGTGACGCGGCGAGAGCGAAAGGCGCACCACCTCGTCGATGCGCTGCGCTGTATCGGCGCTTTTTTGGCTCATCCGCGGGCCCTCGCTGCAGCCGTGGGGGGCTCTTCGAGCTTCTCGGCCGAGGCCCTCGTCGGTGCGTCCTTCTTCTCGATGACGCCGCGGAAGGCCCAAATGAGGATCGGCCCCATCGCCGTCATCGCGCCGATGATCGCCCACATGACCCAAGAGTGACGAAGGCCCTCCTTCGGGCAGTAGGTCGCCAGAAGGTAGCCGGACATCGGCCCTGCGATCATCTTCGCGAAGAAGAACGGCAGCGCCGAGAGCCCCATGTACGAGGCCTCTTTGCCGCGCGGCGCGATGATCGCCGTGTACTCGTAGACGCGAGGTGACCAGAGCGCTTCGCCGATCGAGAGGAGGACGATGGCGCCGATGATCACCGGCATGCTCGCCGGCAGACAGAGGATGAAGACGCTCGCCGCGGTGACGATCGCCCCGAGGACGATGGTGTTGAAAGCGCCGCGCTTGCGCGTGAGCGCGGTGGCGATGGGGACCAGGAAGATGATCAAGACCGGGTTGATCGACTGAAATTTCCCGAGTGGAAAATCTTCACCGAGCTCACGCAGCGCGTACTTGGGGAAGGTCGCGTGGTAGTGCTGGAAGACCAGCTTCACCAACGTCAAGAGCGCCACGAAGAGCATGAATCGCCAGAACGATTTCTCCGCCATGACGTCGGCGGCGATCATCCACGGCGTGCGACGAGCGGCCGGCCCCGACACGGAGGCCTTGGCTGCGGGGCGCGGCGCCTCGTAAGGGTTGTCCGACTTCTTCGCCTGCGCGAGAGCAATCGCCTTCTCCGTCGCCGCCTTCTCCGTAGCCGCCTTCTTCTCGGCCTCGGCGGCGGCTTGCGCGTCGAGATCGACGTTCTTGCGCAGAAGGAGCGAGACGAGGAGCGCGGCGAACGAGCAGCCGAAGCCGACGACGAGGACCATGCCGTACGCGGAGAGGCGGGTCGCGCCGACGATCGGCAGCTCCACCATCTTGAACATCTGCTTGCCGTACCCGTCCTTGAACGCTTCGCGCGCGCGATCGACGATGAAACCGGACGCCGCGGCGCCGAGGTTGAATGAGAGGTAGTAGACGGAGAAGCCGAAGCTACGCGTCTTCTCGGTGGTGTAGCGACGCATTGCCACGTTCATCACCGGCACGCCCGCGGCGGCGCCGACGCTGAGGATGACGAGCCCGACGATCAGCGCGAAGCCCGGCGTGTGCGCAAAGGGCAGGATTCCTCGGGCGACGAAGCTGCAGGCGAAGGCGCTGATGAGCGCAGTCCGGAAGCCGAGCGAGTCGGCGACGAAGCCGGCGAAGAACGCGCAGATGGAGAGCCCCATCGAGAACGCGCCGAACCAGAGGCCGGCGCGCACGTCGCCCATCCCGAAGTCGAACGAGAGCCAGAGCACCATCGTGTAGAGCAGCGAGAAGAGCCCGATGCTCTCGAGGAACTTGGCGAAGAGCACGAGGTAGAGCTCGCGCGGGGAGCCCCTGAGGTTCTTCGCCAATCCACTGAGAAATTTGTAGCCGCCAAAGAGGCCGAGCGGGATGACGATTCCCCAACGCGCGATGGCCGGCGCTTGGACGAAGAACGCTGGTTTCAGTGCGAACAGCACCGCGATGGTGAGCAGCGGGAGGCCACCGAGGAGGAGGTCGTAGGTCGATGCATCCTTCGGCTCGTCGCTCGCTTTTTTCTTCTCGGTCGCTTCAGCCACGTCTCACCCCTCCGCACTCTTCGTCTTCGAGTCTCGAACTCTCGATCGCAGGACTCTAGCATTGGCGCCAAGCGGCCCGAGCGGTGAAGCCATCTCTCGCGAAACGAGATTGACCGCGCCCTGTCGTCGAACCACTGTGCGACGCGATGCCGCGCTGGCTCCGGCTCTCCGTCTTCGCGGTTGCGGCGTTTCCCGCGCTTTGCGCCCTCTCGGCCGTCGCGTGCTCGAAGGGCAGCTCGGGAAGCCCAGGCCCCGACGCAGTGAGCTCGGCGAGCGCGAGCGTGAGCTCGAGCGTGTCGGCCGTCGCCTCCGCCCCCGACGCCGGACCGCCAGCGCCCAAGCTGGAAATGCACGCCATCGCCGGACTGGGAGACGTGCCTGCGTGGGTCGTCGAGAAGCGACGCAGCAACTCGTTCTGCGGCATCACCGTCGAAGGAAAGACCAAGCTCGATCTCCTCGCCAAGGGTGACGACGCCGCGCTCAGCGCAGGCACGGCCGACGTCGAGGCTCTCCGCACCGCACTCGTCGCCGACTGTCTGGTCAGCGAACGCGCCGTCGCCCAAGGCCTCCTCGACGGCGCGCGCGCGCAAATTGCCCACAAGAAGCTGCTCGAAGCGAGCCGCTTTCTCCGCGCGTCGATCGTCATGCGGGCCTCGTTCGTCCCCGCGCGCTACGAGCTCGTGCGTACGCTCGTGGCGCTGAAGAACTTCGAAGGCGCAGCCTGGCTCTTGGCCGACCTCGTGCGCGCCGCCAAGGAAGGTGACTCGACCGCGCTCAGCGCCGTCGAGCGCGCCAAGACCGACAAGGCGCTCGAGCCCATCCACGAAGACGACGCGTTCAAAGCGGCGCTCGCCGTGGTCGGTGCGGTTGGCCTCGTCGGTCCGCGCAAGGACGACGCGCTCGACAAGGTGGTGGTCCCGATGCTCCCCAACGAGTACGTCTGGGGCCCGAAAATCAGCGGCGGATTGCGCATCTACCACCCGGGGTTGGTCGATGTCTGGACCTGGCGTCCGACCGCGGCGCCTGACGGACCGGAGCTCATCGTCGCCACGATCATCCACGAGCGCGCCGCCGTCGACGTGCCACAGCCCGTCCTCAACACCGACTACGGCGCCATCGCCATCCTGAGGCCAGGTAAGACGAAGACCGACCCGCCGACGCTCATTTACGTCGGAAAAACAGGCATCGCGCCACCGCAACTGGCAGCGACCAAGACCGGCGCGATCACCTTCGGCTTCACCGAAACATGCGGCGACTTGAAGGGGATGATCCTCTGGAAGAACGAAGCCGTCGTCGCGAAGATGATGACCTGCAGCGATCCGATTCAGTGAGCGAGGACGAAGTCGCTACGTGTGACTAGCCTCCGAAGCCGCCGCCGCCCCATCCGCCGCCGCCCCAGGCGTGGCCGACGCCCCAGTGGACGCCGAAGCGCACCGGCGTCGCGTGGATGCCGCCGAAGCCGCCGTGGGCACGCGCGTAGAAAGACGGATCGTCGAGCAAGGTGACGCGCGGATCGATGGCCAGCGCGTGCGATTCGAGGTCGGACGCGGCCGGGGCGAGCGACGTCGTCTCGGCGAGCCAGCGGAGGTCGACGAGGTAGAGCGCGATGCCCCCCTGCGCGTAGGCGGCGAAGGTGGCGTGCAGATCGTCTTCCTCGAGCGAGGTGTCGTCGAGATCTTCGACGACGTAAATCATGCGAGAAATTCCCTGCGATCGAAGGACCTCGACGGACGGGAGATCGGCGCCACCGAGGACGTAGCGGTTGTCGACGACGTCGTCGTCGGGTTCGTCGAAGCGATAGGCGAGGCGCCACGCGTCGAGGAGAAAGACCGGACGCGCCCGCGCGATCGGCCCCCCCGCATCGAGGAGCCGCGGCGAGGTGCTGATGAGCGCGGCGAGCGTCTCCTCGGCCGGCACCAGCTCGTTTTCGGCAGGCCAGTTGTTGAACGTGACGACCGGCGCGATCGGCTCGGCGGCGCGTTGGCTGAGCGCAGCGCCGAAGCTCACCGACGCGGCTCCGCGAAGATCGACGACCCACATCACGTCGTCGGGCACGCCGAGCTTGGCGACGTTGGCAGCGGCAGCGTCGGTCGATTTCACCACCTCGAGCTGCGTCACGTCGGGGAGCTCGGCCATCGTCGACGAGTTTGGGGAGGGCGAAGAGCCGAGCGCGGAGAAGAGCGTGAGCTTGGCATAGCGCGACCAAGGCACGCTCGTCGGCAACTGCCACCTCGCCGCAGCTACCTCGGCGCTGGGGAGCTGATAGGCTTTCTCTCCCGGCGTCTCTTCCGCGAAGAAGGCGACGCTGACCGAGGGCGTCCACGGACGAAGTGAACAAGCGCCCGCGAAAATGGCGATGGGCGCGGTGATCGCCAGCGGCGCAGCGCGACCGAATCGAAGGCGAGCGGAAGGACGTACGCGAGGACGAACGACGCCGCTCATGACGCCGACTCGTCGACGAAGACGGGGAGGCAGAGCGCCTCGTGCGAGACGTGCGTGTCGGGGGTCACGCGCGCGAAGTAACCCGCGAAGATGCCGTCGAGCACGTAGGCCCCGAGCGTCAGATAGCGAGGCCCGAGCGGCGTCGCGATCGGCACTTGGGGCACGTAGCGCTGCGCGATCCACGGCTCGCCCTCTTCTGCGAGCGCGCGTGTGTCGACGAGCATTTTGGCGAACGCGCGATCGTCGAAGAGCTTGCCGACGAAGACCTGATCGCCGACGCGACCGAGCGCGCGCTTGACGACCCAACCGGCGCGCTCGCCCTGGAGCTGCGCCTCGGGCACGTCGAGGAGCGAGTGCGTCTCGGGGAGACCGGCGCGCCCCGCTTCATCTTCGAGCGCCGAGACCCGCGCCATCGCCAGCTTCGATTGCGGGAAAATTTGGGCGAAATTGGCGAGCGAGCGCACCGTGCCGGCGGCGATGGCGGCGCCGATGTCGTCGAGGTTGCGCTGCTCCTCCATGTACTCGGTGGGGAAGAACCGATAGAGCGCGCCGATGCGGACTCCGAAGACCGAGAGTCCATCACCGTCACGACGTGGAGCCGTCGGCGGTGCGAGGAGGGCGACGCCGCCACGCTTCTCGATCGCCCGAGCGACGAGCGCGCAGATTTGCAGGTCTTCGGCGTACGCGGTGGCGAAGAGGAGCGCGACGGCGTCCCCCCGCGCGAGCTCGACGAGACGAGCGGCGAGGCGATCGAGGACCCGCGTAGGATCGCGTGCGCCGGCGAAGCCCACCTGCCGCGCCAACGCCGGCAACGCCGCCGCCTCGTTGAGCCCCCCCGGACAATCGGCGTTGACCTCGCAGGCGACGAAGGAGAGCTCACCTTCGCCGGCGCTGAGCAGCAGGTCGACGCGTGACAGCGATGCGCGATCACGTCCTTGGTGCGATGCGAGCGCGAGCGCGACGACGTCGTCGTGGAAGCCATAGAGCGCGCGCTCACGTGGATCGTCGAGGGCGCGGGCCGCGACGCGATCGACCGTGCGCGCCACGTGCTCGGCGACCCGCACTGCCTGCCTGTGGAGCGCACCCGGCAAGACGATCGGATGAAGATCGACCCGACGCTCACCCGCGACGAACGGGTCCCACACCAAGTACTTCTGTCCGAGCTCGCGCAGGAGCGCCGGATCGGCGAGCGGATCGCCGGGCCAGAGCGTTCGCACCGACGGGAGCGGCGCGTTCATGGCTTGATTCCCTGCACGGCGGCGCTCGCGAGGGCGGCAAAGAGCGAGGGATCTTCGCCGCCGAGGCCGTAGTAGACGACGCCGACGTTGGCGGGGAGCACGTCGGCCGTCCACGCGGCGAGGGCGCGCGTCGTCGAGGTCGCGTCGTCGAACCACACCTCGTGCGTGTGCCCGGCGCCGTCGAGGTAATGGAAGTGGAGCGCCGACGTCGGCCCGCGCACCGGCGTGACGTGGGCGACGGCGGCCAACGCTTCGGCGTCGCCGTAGCTCAAGTCCTTCTCTCTATCCCCGTCGAAATCATATCCATAAAGTGGATATGCGATGTCGAGCGTGGCGCGCGGTGCGACGTCACGGGTGGTGCGCGCGACGTCGACCGCCCACCCCGGATCGGTGGTCGGTCCGCTCGGCGCGCCGCAGCAGGAGTAGTCGAGGGTCATGAGGCGGATGCGATCGACCACCGAGTCGAGCGCCCGGAGCTCGTACGCCTGTCCGCCGGGGAGATCGCTCGGGAGCGTCGAGCTCGGTGGGGCGAAGATGCCGACCCTGCGCGGACGCGCGGCGCTCGAGAGCCCGCTGACGAACGCCGTGAGATCGATCGCGCTCCGGTTGTCGAGCGTGGGAAGCGCGACGTCGAAGCGATCTTGTCCGACTTCGAAGCCGACGGTTTCGGCGATCATCGCCTCACGCTTGTCGGGCCTCGCGAGCAACGACGCGAGCTGCGGCGCTGGCAGCGGAAGCCCAGTCGCGTCGTTGGCGCCGATGGCGATGGTGACCTTGTACCCGAGCGCGTGCAGCGACGAGACCTGCGCGGCGACCGGCGCATGATCGGTCGGCCAGAGGGTTCCTTCGGCATCGAACGCGGGACAGAGGAGGATCACCTCGGAGAGCACTGCGTGCGCGGCGGCGGTGGCGAGCGTACCCGTCTGCCGCTCGTCGAGCGTGCACCCGGCGACGACGACGCTCCCCGCACGCTTCGGCGGCGGCGCACTGAACCGTTCGTTTTCGCCCGTTTCGAGCGCACATCCGACCGCGCCGAAGACGAGCGCGAGGGAGAGCGCGGGACCGAGCCGACGGACTTCGATCATGCCGATCATGCCGATCTTGCTGATCATGGTGAGATCTCCCAGCGCAGCCCTGCGCTCCCGCCGTTGAGCCAGCCGAATTCGTGAAGCGACGGGGCGATGAAGAGACAGAGTCTTTGCAGCGGATCGAGCCTCCGACATGCTTGTACCTCACCGAAGATGGACAAGCTCGTCGCCGTCGCGGTGAAGCTGCTCGACGACGCGCCACTCGAGACCTCGACGGGCGCGAAGACGAAGCTGATGCCGAAGCGCGCCTCGGCGCCGAACGACCAGCGACGGATGTTGCGACGGAAGCCGATGCCCGGAAGGAGAAACGCGACGTACCCTGCTCGCGCCGGCCGTGCAGTGGCGATCGAGCCATCGACCGAGCCGACCACCCGCGGTTGCGAGCCGACCATGCCCGCGCCGGCAAAGCCGAAGAGCGGAATTTTCAGGCGATCAGCGACAATCCAATCGTAGGAGAAGGCGCCGCCGACGAACACGCCGGAGTCGCCGAGGCTGGTCGTGCCCTCGGGAGTGCGCGCGAGGGTCGTGCCATAGCTGCTGTCACTGGTGTCGCTGGTGTCGCCGGGTTTCACGGTCACGCGCGGAAGGTGGGGCATCCATCGCGTGCGGAGGTCGAGCGTCCACTCGCCATACCCGCGACGCTCTTGCGCCTCGGCCGACGATGGGGCGGCGACGAGAACAGCGAGCACGACGATGCTCGAGACCATGCCCGAGACCATGCCCGAGAAGGACATCGCCGACATCGAAGGTGCCGACGAGACGGCTGTGCGACGAAGACGCAAGGTGGTGCCTGACGTCGTCAACCGGCCCCCCTCGGGTTTCCTTCCGGGACCTCTCCGAATTCCGTCCCCTGAAGGAGGCGTAGGCCGAGCGGCAGCGCCTCGCCGAAGCGTTCACGACGCTCAGCGTCATCGACGACCACCACCTCGCGCACCATTCGCGCCCACTCTGGTTTGGCGCCCACCAGGACGAGCCGCTTTTCGACTTCAGCGCGCATCGCCCCCGACACATCCCGCGCGCGATCGCCGGTACAACGCGCGAGCTGGGTCGCGGCGAAAGGTAGTGAAGTTATGGATTTCCAATCGGCGCGCAGGACGTGCCCGAGCCAAGTCTCGGCGAGGCGCGGCGAGATGACGTGGTGCGCGCTCGCATACACGGGCACCCGCGCGCCGAGCCGACCGATGGCCGCATAGAGCGCTGGTTCCGTCGAGGTCCAGGTGCGTTCGAGGATCCACGTGCCGAGCTCGCCGCGTCGCGCCGTCGGGACCCGTTCGAGCGAGCTGGCGAGAAAGAGCACCTCGTCCCACGGCTCGGCGCGCACGTTCTTCGGCTTCTTCCGTGGCCTCGTCTGCGTCCCCGCTTCATCCATGGCGAGGAAGGGATCGAGTTGATCGCGAATCGCCACTTGTCCCGCTTCGGAGACGCCACCGGCGATGCGCCGCCAGGCGATCCACCACGCGCGAAAGTTGTTGGTCTCTTTCGGAAAGCCGAGCCCCTGCAAATAGAGCGGTTCGAGCGCGCGCACGCGTCCTTCGTCGAGCGGATCGCCGAAGCCAGGCCGAAGGAGAAAGCCGGCGAGCGACCAGAAGACGCGCTCGTGATCGGCCGAGCGCTTACGGTTCTTCGCGCCCTCGGCGACGGCGTCGAAGAGCGGGCGCACGATCGAGGTCGGCCACGCGTCACGCTCGCCGAAGATCTTCTCGAGATCGCGCGCGAGCGATTTTGCTTCGCGCGGATCGACGTCGCCAGACGGCTTGCCGAAGACGCGATCGACGCGCGCGCGAGCCTCGTCGAGGCGCCGATCGCCCGACGGCATGACCGACGCAACCGAACGAGGCGGCGGCAGCGAGGTCGATCGCGCCGGCGCGCTCATGCTCGGCGGAGGCATCGAGGTCGAGGTAGACGTCGACCCCGCGCGCAGCTCGAAGGCCAACCGATGCGCGCGACCCGCCTTTTCCAAGCAGGAGAGCTCGAGCGTGCCGAGCTCCGAGATCTCTCCTTGGAGCTCGACGTTGACCTCGCGCGCCTCGCCGTCGCTGGCAGTGATCACCGTCGCGAGCGGCGCGAGGGCGAGAAATCGACTCTCGTCGGAGCCCGCGTTGCTCTCGCCCAACTCCCCCAACTCGACGACGTCGCCTTCGCGATCGGTGCCGGACGCAGACGCAAAAAGCGGAAAGCGCGCCGCACGGCCGACAGTGAGCGCGAGCGTTCGGCCTCGCGCGACGTGTTTTTCCCCTGCTTCGGCGCCGCGCGGGACGACGCACACGCCCTTGCCACCGCCGACGCCGACGTAATACGCGTGCGCCGAACCACCAGCGATGCGCAGCCCGAGCCCGCGATGCGCGAGGCCATGCGCGACCGCGCCGCGCGCCACGGCGAGATCGGGTGCGTCGTAAGGGAGGAGCGAAGGCGCGACGCCGGTGAGCGCTTGCACCGCAAGGACGATGCGCTCGGCGAGCGCCTGCGCGTGGAAGACGCCGCCGTTGAGCAAAATGGCCAATTTTCGGCCCTCGAGCGCGACGCCGATGCGTCCGAGGAACGCAGCGAGGTGACGCGTGATCGCCGGATCTTTGGCGTAGGGGAGCCCGAAAGCGACGAGGCCGCCGCGGGCACGTCCGCGCGGTGAGAGATCGTCTCGCGTCACCTCCGGAAAGAAGCCGTCGATCACGACCTCGCGAAAATCATCGCGGTGGAGGCTCGCGCGGCGCGCGCCGGAGACGAGCCGAGAGCCCCGCGAGGCGAGCGTCACGGTCACCGACTCGAGCGTGACGTCGGCACGGAGCAGCTCTTCCTTCGCCGATCGACAGGCGAGCGCGAGCTGCGCGAACTCGGCAGGCCCGAGCGACGTTCCTTCGCCGGCGATGCGCGGCTCGAGTCGATGGGCGAGCGCGAGATCCATGTTGTCGCCGCCGAGGAGCAGGTGATCGCCGACCGCGACGCGTTCGAGGGCGATTCCTTCCTCGGCTGCTTCATCGCGTCGCACCCGGATCAGGGAGAAGTCGGTGGTCCCGCCGCCGACGTCGCAGACGATGACGTCGAGCTCGGGCTGCCGTTCGAGGAGCGCGAGGAGCGCGCGATCGCCACGACTCGCCGGCGAACGCGCGAAGTCGAGGAACGCAGCCTGCGGCTCTTCGAGGAGACGGACATGCTCGGCAGGAAGTCCCGCGCGCCTCGTCGCTTCGAGGGTCAGCGAGCGCGCCACCTCGTCGAACGATGCCGGCACCGTGAGCACGATGGTCTGCTCGGCGAGCACGTCGTCGGGAAACGCGGCGTCCCACGCCTTCCGCAGGTGACGGACGATCAGGGCCTCGGCGTCGATCGGCGAGAGGCGAGGCGCCTCGGGCTCGTCACCACTCGCAGCACTCACACCACTCGCACCGCTCGCGCTACTCGCACCCCAGGGCAGAATCGGCGCGCTTCGATCGACGCCGCCGTGCACCAGCCAACTCTTCGCCGAGGTGATGCTCCGCCCCGGCACCTCCGCCGAACGACGTCGCGCGTGCTCTCCGACGATCCACGAGACGCCTGGATTTCCCTCATCCGGCAGCGGTGCATAAAGACTCGATGGAAGCAGCTCGCGCGGCTCGGTGGCCACTGCCGACACGAGCTGCGGCACGCGGAAGATGGTCGTGGCCTCGGGGGCGCGAGCCCGTGACGGATCGTGCACGTCGACGTAAGCGACCGCGGTGTGCGTCGTGCCGAGGTCGATGCCGACGACGTAGCGCGCGCTCATTCCGTAGGCCTACTTGGGGATGCTGAGGATCGCCGAGCGCGTCTCCCAGAAGATGAAGCTCGCGTTGGTGGCGATGTAGTCGATGCGTCGTTGATCGATGGCGAGGAGCTTCGGCGTCTTCGAGTCGTCTTCGAGGCTCTTGACGGTGCCGTCGCCCGCCGCCCAAATCACCTTGCTGCCGTCACCGGTGAGCGCGAGCGTCCCGGCGCTCTCTTCGAAGGCCACCTTCGAACCGCTGCCGCCGGCCTTCGACGCGCGCATCAGCTCCTTGTCGCGCACCCAGTAGACCCACTTGGTGGTGACCGCGACCGACGGCGTCCAGAATTTCTGCGAATCGACCGAGGTGACGGCACCGCCCGTGCGCCCGAGACGCTGGACGACCGGCGCGTCGATGCTGCTGAAGAAGAGATCGCCGCCGCTGTCGAGCGCGAGGAGGTTCGGATAGAGGAGCTTCTGCGCCAACGATTGCGGCTGCTCACCGGGGCTCGGGAGAAAGAAGATGCTCCCTTCGCGGGTGTGCTCGCCGGTGCTGGCGGCCTGCGGATAACTCACCCAATAGACACCCTTGGCATCGGCGACGAGATCGCGCACGAGCGGCTTGGTGACCGCCGCCTTCGTCGCCGGACCGCCTGATTTCGAGACCGCCATCAACTTCACGTCGGTGCCGTCGGAGCTCGCCCAATAGAGGTAGTTGCCTCCGAGGCGCGGCCCGGGCCCTGGTGCGATGCCGGCGCAGACCTCGATTTGCTCGGAGCCACCAGTGCTCGCGGCGGCGATTTTGAGGAGGGCGCTCTGCGAGAACCAGTAGACGAATTTGTCGTCGACGGCGAACCCGCGCGGCGCGTCGAGGTCGACGATGGTGCGCGCCTTCTTCGGCGGATCGGCGGGGTTGGCGTCGCGCTTCTTCGGCTTCTCGTCCTCGCTGCCAGCGTCGAACTGCGGCTTGCTGCAAGAGACCGCGAAGAGCGCCGCGCCCGCCAAGCAGGCACCTGCGAACACCATCGCCGAGGCGAACATCGTCGAGCGCGTCTGGGAGCTGCGCATCACACCGCTCCTTCGCCGCGCACCGACAGCTCGAGGCGCCATCGTTCCTTCGCATCGACTGCGCCGGCGGGCACGGCTTCGAGGAGGAGCGTCCCGACCTCGGTCACCGAAGCACGAAGCTGAATGGGGACGACGTCGGACGCGCGCCGACCCTCCGCTGGGAGCGTCGCCTCGATCACGGGGAGCTCTTCCAGCTCGCCGTCGGCCCAGCGTTCGAGCACCGAGCCGACTTGGTCGTCACGACGCACGGTCGAGCCGAAGAAGCGAAAACGCACCGGCTCGCCGACGACGAGGCCGAGCTGCTGCTGCAGGAGCGACGCGGAGGTGCCCTCTTCCATGCCGAAGGGCGCGACGCAGAGCGCGGTGATCGGCGGCTCGATTCCAGGCACCGCCGGCATGGCGCCTTCGATGCCGACGTAGTACGCGCGCGCGGTGCCTCCGCGGATGCGCACGCCCCGGCCGCGCTTTGCATAAGCATAGTATGCAGCTCCCCGCGCCACCGCGAGATCGAGATCGCTCCCCGGCAGCTCGCGGACCTTCGGCGCGCCTTCTGCGCTCAGCCAAGCGTCGAGCGTCTCGAGCACGCGCAAGCGCAACGCGTCGCCCTTCATCACGCCGCCGTTGAAGAGCACCGCGGTCGGATGAAGGAAGGTCGCGTTCGCCGGCTGCGCGAATCCGGCGACGCCTTCGGTGGCCTTCGCTTGCTTGCCGAGGAATGCAGCAAGATGGCGGGTGATCGCCGCATCTTGCGCGTAGGCGAGGCCGAGCGCGGTGAGACCGCCACGCGCGCGGACGACGGGGCGCGCCGCCGCTTCCACGCGAGGAAAAAAGCCATCGACGAGGATCGCGAGGAGCTCGGCGCGCGTCAGCTCGGCGCGGATCGAGCCGCCCATCAATTTCGAGCCACGATGGGCGATGACGATCGGCGCCGAGGCGAGATCGTCGCGCGAGAGCAGCAGCTCTTTGGCGACGCGCGCCTGGTGCGTCAGCGCCTGGGCCTGCCAAGGATCGAGCTCTTTGCCTTGCCCCGCGAGCTTCTGGCGCACGGTGATGGCGAGCGCGAGATCCATGTTGTCGCCGCCGAGGAGGATGTGCTCGCCGACCGCGACGCGGTGCAGCTCGAGGTTGCCGGAAACTTCTTGCACCGCGATGGCAGAAAAGTCGCTGGTGCCTCCGCCGATGTCGACGACGAGGATGACGTCTCCGACCTTGACGTGTTTGCGCCAAGCGCCGTGGGTCTGTTCGATCCATGCGTAGAGGGCGGCCTGCGGCTCTTCGAGGAGCGTCAGGTGCTCGATGCCGGCGGCGCGTGCGGCCTCCGCGGTGAGCTCGCGCGCGGCGGCGTCGAACGAGGCCGGCACCGTGAGCACGATCTCCTGCGCGGCGAACGCACCCTCGGCACCTTCACTTTGGTGCTTGTGATCCCAGGCCTCGCGCAGGTGCTGGAGGTACCGACGCGAGGCTTCGACGGGCGAAACCTTGACGACGTCGAGCTCGGCGGTGGCACCCGGCGGCGTCGGCGGGAGGATGTCGGCGCGTCGATCGACCGTCGGATGACAGAGCCAACTCTTCGCCGAAGACACGAGCCTGCCCGGCGCCTCGGCCCCACGCGCGCGCGCATGCTCCCCGACGGCATAGGCGCGCGTCGCGTCCCACGGGAGCGCCTGCGGACCTTCGCTCTCGTGAGGTACATAAAGAAACGATGGAAGTAGCGGACGCGCTTCGATAGCGCCCTGCGACACCACCTGCGGCACCGTGAGCATCGCCGGCGGCGCCTCGTCTCCTTCGGCGAGCGCCAAATCGACGTAGGACAGGGCCGTGTGGGTGGTGCCGAGATCGATTCCGATCGCGTAGCTCGCTCGATTCGTTTCGCCGCTCACAGCTCCACCTCCGCCGGAGCGACGTAGCGCGAATCGTGCCCCGCCGCTGCGGTCGGGAGCGAGAGATCGTCGATGCGCCAACCGCGATGAAGAAGGACCCCACGAAACGGCGGCTCACCTTTGACGTTGCCGACGAGCTTCACCTGCGAGGGCGGCGTGCCCTTCCCGACCTCGACCTTGGCGCCCTCTTCTTCGCTGCGCACGGCGGAAATCGTGCCGTGTCCGCGCAGGGCCTTGCGACAACCCTCGTGGACCACCCGCGCCGCTGCGCCGACTTCGGAGTCGGTGAACCCGGCCACGTCCTCTTCGAGGAAGTCGATGAAGCGACCTTCGCGCTGGAAGAGCGCAAGGAGCTGCAGCGCTGCGTCGAGGCTCGGAGCGACGGAAGCTGGAGGAGCTGCCGGCGTCACGGCGACCACCTTGGGAATCGACGTCTTCTCCGGTTTCGTCGGCGGCTCGGGCTCGTCGTTGGGCACTGGGGCAAGAAGTCGCGGTTCGCGCGCTGCAAAGGCCCGCGCTGCGAAGGCGCCATCGAAGAGGACGCGGAAGAAACAGGCCCAGGCGAACCAGAGGCGGGTGCCGAAGGAGAGGGACGTCACGGGCGCGACGATATCATCTCGGCCGTCAGTCGAACGACAGCTTCCACACGCACGCATCGTCGCCGCGGCGCTGGCACCGGGCCTCTTCCGAGGCGCGGACGATGCCGCCGCCGTACTCGACGACGCCCTCGAAATAGCCGCGAATCAGCGAGCACATGATGGCGCACGAGGCGCCGTACTCACGCAGCGAGACCTCGACCACGCCCGGTCCGAGGGCCGCCGAGGTGACCTTGCCGGTGTCGTGATAGTTCCGCCAGAGCACCGTCGCCTTGGAGATGGTGCGCATCAAATCGCCACGCTCGAGGATCGACTTGTAGAACTCGCCGAGGTCGAGGGGCGCCGTTTGCTTGCCGATGAAATGGTAGCGATCGAGCTCGGCGAGCTCGGGCGGGAAGGGCATCGTCGCAGCGCAGGCGACGATCAGCTCGAGCTGATCTCTCTCGGGAAACCAGCTCGAGACGAGGATGCGCTCGTCGAGGTAGTGGTGCACGTTCGGCGGAAGAATCGCCAATGCGTCGGCGCGGCACGTGCGAAGCCACTTCACGGCGCGCATGACGTTGGTCCCCTTCACGCGACCGGTGGCGGTCGCCGGCAAGTGGCTCGTCGCCCGCGTCGTCGTCGCCACCTTGGTCTCGGGCGAAGGAGGCTCAGGCTGGGCAACATCAGGCTTTGGAGGCTCGGGCTGGGAAGGCTCGGGCGCGCCGAGCTCGCGACGGTAGACGTCTTGCACCGCCTGATCGGCGAACGGTAGGAGCGCCCGCGCGAACGCACGTACGTCCGAATGACGCGCCGCTGGATCGCGCTCGAGTGACCGCGCGATCACCGCGCTGAGCTCCGGCGGGACGCCTTCGACCCATCCATGCAACGCCGGTGGCGGCCCGGAGCGCACCAAGGTGGCCATCTCGACGAGCCCGCTCGCTTCGTAGGGTGGCCTCCCGGCGAGCGCGCTGTAGAGAATGGCGCCGAACGAATATTGATCGCCGCGCGCGTCGCTCTCGGCGCTCCCGAGGAGCTGCTCGGGGGCGATGTACCCGAGCGTCCCGAGCACCGCCGTCGCCGCCGTCAGCTGCACCGACGAATCGGCACCGAGCTGCTTGCTGAGGCCGAAATCGACGATTTTCGGCACCACGTCCCCCCGTCGATCGCGCGCGAGGACGACGTTGCCCGGCTTGAGATCGCGATGCACGACGCCCCGCTCGTGAGCCCAGGCGATCGCCGATGCGATCGGCACGAGCGTGCGCAACGCCTCGGCCACCGTGAGCGACCCTTGCGCGCGGATCCACGACTCGAGATCGGTGCCATCGAGGAGCTCCATCACCAGCACGGGCAACCCGTCGTGCCGCGCGATGTCGATGACGTCGACGATGTTCGGATGTCGAATCGACGCTGCGATGCGCGCCTCGCGCTGCAGCCTCGCCACGAGGTTGCCGTTCTCCGCCAGGTGCTCGTGGAGCACCTTGAGCGCGACCGACCGCCCGAGCACGGTGTGCCGCGCCTCGTACACCACCGACGTCGCACCATGACCGATGCGACGCACGATCTCGTAGACCCCGACCCGCACACCTTGGAGATCTCGCCGAAGCTGGTTCTCCATGCCCGCGAGGATACTCCCCCAACTGACGTTCGCACTGGCTTTTCACGGGTGCGGGTGCATGGGGATCGACTCGACCCGCTGGGGAGTCGAGGTGTGCCGAGGTCCCCCTACTACCGCTTCGGGCTCCATGTCGGAGCGGTGTTCTGAGAGTCCTGTTCTCAGGGCGCGATGATGCAGCTCGTCGTGGCGACCACCGGATCGCCGGCCACCGCGGGGATGTAGGCGACGTCGACGTACGACACGGGCGCCGTATCGCAGCCGGCGATCGAGGCCTGCGTGGGGGCGCATGTCGACCAGGAATCGCCCTCGCCCGGTTGCGTCGCCGCGCCGCGTGACTTGCAGAGATAGAGGCCGGCCTTGGTGTTGCGGGTCGCGCTGGCTGCGGTGCCAAAGATGTTGTTGCCGAGATCACCGACCGCGCCGAGGTCCATCGAGCTGGTGCCGACGTAACCGTAGTAGATGCCGTAGTTGAGGTTGTTCAGAAGCTTCGAGCTCCGCAGCTTGAAGTTCTGCCCGTTGTAGGCGCCGATGCCGTTGTTCTTGTTTCCGGTGGCGACGAGGCCGGTGACGGTGTGGAGCGGACCGGTGCCCAAAGTCGGCGCCGTCCAAGCGAGGCGAAGGCCGTTGAGCCCGTTGCCGACGGCCGTGCCGCCATCGAACTTGAGGGTCGCGTTGCCTTCGATGTCGATGCCGTTGGCGACGTTGCTGTCGAAGCTGATGGGGCTGCCGCCGATGTGGACGAGGCCGCTTCCACTCGAGACGAGCCCTTGGAGGCCGTTGCGATTCGCCGAGACGTTGGGGCCGATTTCCGCGGCGCCGAAGCACTCGATGCCGCTCGACTTGTTGCCGTTGGCGTTGACGTTCTTGACGATCGGGGGGGGCGATCCGGCCGCGGTGACGATGCCGTCGCCGCTCGCCGAGAGCACCGTGAAACCATCGAGCGTGCCACCCGCGAAGACGTTCACCGCGCAAGTGGTGCTGCCGCAGGGACCGGATGCGGTGATGCTCGTCTTCCCCGGACCATCGCCGACGACGATGACGTTGGCAGGGATGACGATCGAGCTCGCCTCGTTGTAGACGACGGGGACCACGGCGCCGCTGACGTGGATGGTGCGCGTGCCGAGGAAGCTTCCTCCGATGGCGAGCGCGGCCGTGATGGTGGTGAAGGGGCACGTCACGCTGCCGGTCGACACGCCGGCGTATCTCTTGTCGACATAGAGTTCGGTCGCGCCCGCGGGCAACGACGCGCACGTGGGTGGACCGACGTCGATCACGGGGACGTCGCTGACGATGACGTCGTCGGGCGAGACGTCGCCACCTCCGCCCTCGGAGCCACCGACGTCGGGCGCGCCATCACCCGACGAATCACCCGGCGAATCACCCGGCGAATCGCCCGACGCCGAATCGCTCGGGGAAGCGTCTGCCGTATCGCTCGCCGCGACGTCCTCGAGCGCGCCCGTGTCGCCGCCCGCGCCCGGCGCGACGTCGAAGGAGCCGCCACCACATCCGAGCGGGAGCGCGATCAGCCAGAGCCACCCGCGTCGAGCTCGATTCATGCGCATGCGTCTCCTCCTGCGGCCACGCGATCACGTGGCCGTGCGCCATGCAGCAAGAGTCACACCGAGGACGCCTCTCGCAGATTCCTGCATGAAAACCAGCTCGCCCGCTGTGCAACGAGTGCGGGGTCGCACACGAGCTGTCGTTGTTCGCGGGCTTGGTCAGATGATCTCGAAGTAGCGCGAGAGCTCCCAATCGGTGACCGCCCGCGCGTACTTCGCGACCTCGTGACGTCGGCTGCGCACCCAGTGATCGACGAACTCGTCGCCGAGGATTTCACGCACCACCGCGCTCTGATCGAAGAGCGCCGTCGCCTCCGCGAGGGTGCGCGGCAAGGCACGCGTCTCGGCGGCGGCGCCGGCGTCTCCGCTCGATGCGCCCGGCGGGATGAGCTGCTTGTCGATGCCGTAGAGCCCGGCGGCGAGGCACGCAGCGATCGAGAGATACGGGTTGAGATCGGCCGCCGTCTGTCGGAACTCGATGCGCGTCGCCTTCGCCCCTCCGCCGATCACGCGGACGCCGGCGGTACGGTTCTCGAAGCCCCACGACGCGGTCAGCGGCGCCCAGACGCCAGGTACATAACGCTTGTATGCGTTGATCGTCGGCGCGTGAATCGCCGTCAGCTCGGGCATCAGCGAGACGAGCCCGCCGAGGTAGTTCATGCCGAGCGCAGAGAGCTTTCCCTCTTTCAGCGCCGCCTCGTCGTAGAGGACGTTCTGCTCCTTGGCGTTCCAAATGCTTTGGTGGAGATGCCCGCCCGAGCCCGGGAGATCGGCGTTCCACTTCGCCATGAACGTGGGAATCACGCCGAAGCGCGCGCACACTTGCTTCGCCAGCGTCTTGAAGAGCGCGGCCTTGTCGGCGGCGGCGAGCGCGTCGTCGTAGCGGATTGCCACCTCGTAGACGCCCGGCCCCGTCTCGGTGTGGAGCCCTTCGATCTCGATGTCGAAGGCCTTCATCTCGTCGAGGAGCGCGTGCATCAGCGGCGCGTTCTGACCTTCGCGCAGCCACGAGTAGCCGAACATTCCGGGCGAGACCGGCGTCAGGCCGCTGTAGCGCTTGTCGCGGAGAGACTGCGGCGTCTCCTTGAAGAGCCAGAACTCGAACTCGCAGGCGACCTTGGCGTGCATCCCGCGCGCAGCCAGACGTGCGAGCACGCGTCGCAAGAGTGAACGCGGACACCCCGGATGGTCGCGCCCGTCGCGGAGGCGAAAATCAGCGAGAAAAGCCGCCGTATGCGGCTCGCCCCAGGCTTCGGGGAAGATGCGGTACGTCGCAGGATCGACGATCGCAATCGCGTCGGGATACCCCGTGTGCCAACCGGTGACGGCCTGCTTCGCCGTCGGATCGCCGCCGGTGTCGTAGAGCGCGTCCTCGACGTCCCAACCGAAGATGACGTCGCAGAATCCGAAGCCTGGGCTCTGCGGGTTCATGGCGCCGAGGAACTTCTCGAGCGACACGTACTTGCCACGGAGGACGCCATCGACGTCGAAGCCGCCGATCTTCACCTTGTCGATCTTGCGACCGCGCAGATCGTGCTCCAGCCCCTGGGGCGTCATGCTCGGCTTGTCGCTCATCGACGGCAGCCTATCCGAACCTGATAGACTGCGGAGCGATGCCGAGCCCTCGTCTCGTCCACACGCGCGCGCCTTCGCGCTCCCCGCGGCGCTGCTCCTCGCGCCGATCTTCCTCCTCGGGCTCGTCGGCTGCGGACGACGCATCACCAAGGACGACTGCGGCAAGTGGGCCGACCTCGCCGGAAAAATCACGCAAGCCACCTTGAGCAAAGAGTTCAAGGGCTGCGGCGCGGCGCAGAACGTCGGCAAGCACGGCGTCGAGCTGAAGCAGCTGCAGTGCGAGCACCAGGTCGGCAAGACGGTCGACGAAAAGGAAGTGCAGTGCTTCCTCGACGCCAAGACTGCCGACGACTTCCCGGCATGCAACTTCAAGGCAGGGGGCTACTTCGCGCTCGTCCGCGACGAAGCCGACGGCGAGAAGAAGGCCTTCGCCGACCTCTGCTCGAAGTGAACGGATGCCGAATCAGGCGGCGCGTCGGCCCATCCAGAGCCACGCTGCCGACGCCAGGGTGGCGGTCACGACGGCGACCGCGATGACGTCGAACGCGGCCGTCCAGCCGTGTTTTTGCGCCACGCCGCCGATGACCACGCCGCTCATGCTGGCCCCCACGTAACCGACGCCGTCGATGATCCCGGCCGCCGTCGACGCCGCGCGCTTGCCGGCGACGTCGAGCGTGATCGCGCCGCCGAGGAGCGAATAGGGACCAAGCAGAAAGAGGCCACAGCCAGCGACGGAGATCGCCGCAGACCACACCGACGAGAGCCCGCCATGGGCGAGGAAGAGCACCGCGCCGCAGAGCACGACGAGCGAGGCGACCATCACCGGGGCACGTTTTCCCGGCCCGAATCGATCACTGACGCGCCCGACGACGAGCGCCCCGATGATCCCCGCCGCCGGAAGGAGCGCGCTCTTCATCAGCGCCCCCGCGGTCCCCGCTTGATCACCGGTGCGCTTGCCGACCTCGACGAGGAACGTCGGCGTCCAGGTGTTGAACCCGGTGCGCACGAAGGTGAGCAACATCGAGAGCACGATCGCGATCCAGAACGAAGGCTTCTTCGCCAGCCACGGCAGCGTCACCGAGAGCGGCTCGCGAGGCTGTTTTTGTGGCTCTTTCTTCTCTTCTTGTTGCGTCTGCTTCTCCGTCGGCGCCTCCGGTGGTTCACCGCGCAACGCCAACGCGACGAACAAACCGACGAGCGCGAAGAGCGCCGGATTGACGAGGAAGAACACCCGCCACCCCGCACCGAGTCGCACCATCGCGCCGCAGAGCAGCAGTGTCACCATGTTGCCGACCTCGTAGCTCGTCGACAGCGCACCCATCACGGTCCCGTGCCGCTCCGCCGGAAACCAACGCGACACGCAATGAATCAGCCCGCCCCAGCCACCCGCCTGAAAGAACCGATTGGCCACCGCGAGCAGCAGCAGCGCCCGCAAGCTCCCGCTCGAAGCCCCGATGAAAAACGTCGCCGTCACCGATCCGAGGATCGAGAGCAACATGATCCGCTTCCCACCGATGCGATCCCCGAGCGCCCCGAGCACGATTTTGCCGACTGCATAGGACGCGACCGAGATAGAGGCGATTTTTCCGAGCTGCTGTTTGTCGTAGCCGAACGCGGCGATCAGTAGGGGCTGCGCCGCATCGAGATTGGCCCGACACAGATAGAACGACGCATACCCCACGAGCAGCGTCGCGATGACGACCACCTCCGCGCTTCGTCGTGAAGACATCCCGCGCAACATACTTGGGATTCTGCATCGCACGCGTGACAGCTCTACGCCCCGCGCCCGCGCCCACGCCCGCCCCCGCGCTTCTCCCCTCCTCTCCCCCGGAGTACGCCCCTCCCCATGCCCTTCTCCACCTGGTCCTTCCCAACCCGCATCGTCTTCGGCAACGGCGCCGCCAGCGAAATCGGCGGTCACGCGAAGTCTCTCGGCAACGGCGCTCCGGCGCTGATCGTCTCCGACGCCGGCGTCGTCGGCGCAGGCATCGTCGACGTGGTGCGAAAGTCGCTCGACGCGGCCGGCGTGGCGCACGCGACCTACGATCAGGTGCAAGGAAATCCGCACGAAAAAGACGTGTTCGACGGGCTCGCGGCCTATCGCGCGGCGAAGGCGGGGCTGATCGTCGCGGTCGGCGGAGGGAGCCCGCTCGACGTCGCGAAGTTGATTCGATTGCTCGTCACGCACGAGCCGCCGCTCGACCAGTACGACGACGCGATCGGCGGCGACGCCAAGATCGTCAACGCCGTGCCGCCGATGATCGCGGTGCCGACGACCGCGGGCACGGGCTCGGAGGTCGGACGAAGCGGCGTCGTCACCCTCGATTCGACGAACCGCAAGACCGTCATCTTCGCGCCGGCGCTCCTCGCCAACGTCGCCATCCTCGATCCGAACCTCACCGTCGGCATGTCGGCGCGCACCACCGCAGCGACGGGCTTCGACGCCCTCACGCACTGTCTCGAGGCCTATCTCTCGAAGGGCGATCATCCGATGGCCGACGCCATCGCGCTGATGGGGCTCGAGCTCTGCGCCAAGCACCTCGCGCGCGCCGTCTCGCACCCCACCGATCTCGAAGCCCGCGGCGGCATGATGAAGGCAGCGGCGATGGGCGCGGTCGCGTTCCAGAAGGGGCTCGGCGCGTGTCACTCGCTGGCGCACCCGCTCTCGAGCGAGAAGCACCTCCACCACGGTCTCGCCAACGCGCTCTGCCTCCCTGCCGTCGTCACCTTCAACGCCGAGGTCGTCCCCGAACGCGTGAAGCGGGCAGCGACCATTTTCGGCGGGACGGGCGATCCGTCGAACGGCCTCGCCGACGCGCTCTTCGCGCTTCGCCGACAAATCGGCCTCCCTGACGGGCTCCGTGCGGAGGGAGTCTCCGAAGGCGATCTCGACAAGCTCGCCGACCTCGCGTTCCTCGACGCCTGCCACGGCAGCAACCCCCGTCCCTGCAGCCGCGACGATCTCCGCGCCCTCTACGCGCGATCGCTGTGAGAAGATCCGAGACGCCATCCCATGAGCTTCGATCCCTCCTCCGTTGCCGCCGACGTCGAGGCCAAGCGCCGCGCCGGCAAGCTCATCGAGGCGCGCGACGTCCTGCATCGCGCCCTTCCCTACGCGCCCCGAGATGCATCCATTTGTTATGCAGGTGGGCTCCTCTACGAGCAGCTCGGCTACGCGCGCGAGGCCGTTCGCTTCCTCGAAGTCGTCGAGAAGTCCGGGCATCCGACGCTCGCCGCCGAGGCCTCGAACATCCTCGGCAAGATCGCCGCCGAGGGCATACCCGGCTCACGTGACGTCGCCGTCTGCGTGCTTTCGCTCGGCGAGGTCTTCCGCTCGCTGATGACGCCCTACGCACGTCAGTGGCCCTACGCGCACTGGGAGGCCTCGACGCTCGCCGACCCTTGTTGGGTGCTCAATCCGTCGCATGTCACCGGCCAAATCAGCGGCGGCCACGCGGCGCCTCCCGGGCATCCGTGGGCCTGGTGGACCGTCCGCTACGCCATCGAGGCGCTCGAACCGACCGCCGTCGCCGTCGCGCTCGGTCGTCGCTTTCCGCCGGGCGAGCTCCTCGTCTTCCTCGAGACACCGACCGCGGGACTCGAATGGCTGGAGCCGACGCCGAGCCACCGCCTCGGCACCCTCGCCCCCGACAAGGTCACCGCCCTCGAACGCGTCTCTGCGCCCATCGACGCCAGCCGCCTCACCCGCGTCTATGTCGCCGGCAAAGTCACCGACGTATTTCTTTAGAGTCGGCGCACCGAGGTAATAGTCTGGCGCGCATGCGCTCGCTCCAATCCTTCGCACTCCTCGGCGGGATGCTCTTCGCCGGTCTCGTCACGACGTCCGTCGCTTGCGACAAAGAGAAGTCGAACGCCGAGAAGCACGCGGAAGAGATCGCCAAGTCGGCCTCCGCGCAGAAGAGCGCGGCCGTCGCCGATGCCGCGCCCGACCCTGCCGAGCTGAAATACAAGGAGCGCAAGCGCTCGCTCGAGAAGACGGTGACGGACATGAAGGCCGACGAGGCCCACGTCATGGCCAAGGATCCGAGCGCGACCCCCGGCATCCTCCGCCACTACTTCGAATCGGGCGACGACGGCGACAAGCTCGCCAAAGAGCTCGAGCTCAAGCGCAAGAAAGATGGCGAGGGCGGCTACACGATCAAGCAGGCGAAGATCGCCGACACGCGCCTCAAGGACAATTTCGAGGAAGCGGAGATCGACGTCACCGAGGAGGACGTTCAGAAAGGTCTGTCGGCCTGCTTGATGGTGACGCAGGTGTGGAAGTGGAAAGACGAGAAGTGGCTCTTCAAGCAGCAGTTGACGGTGAAGAAGGTCGACTGCCCGCAGTGATCGCCCACGAAAAGACCTGAGACCTGCGGCGCCCGTCGCGGGTGGGCAGTTGTGCGCGCACGAATTCTCGGCTTTTGCGCGGGCGTTTGCGGGTCCGGATGCTACGAGAAGGGCCCCGGACACGTTTCTGCACGCAATTTTCTGCCGCGAACGGGGAATGGACGAGCATTCAGTGGCGTTTGAGCCTCTGTTTCTCGTAGGGTCTCTGCCGCATTGCGCGAAATTGCACGAAACGCGCAGGTTTCCCTACAACATAAGCACTCGAATTGGTTTTGTTGGCCCGTCGGTTTCCGCTAGCGTATCGGCTGGTCTTTCGTTCAGCGAGGTGGAATGTCGCGTCGGAACAACACGAAAGGCTCGAAAAAGAAGGGGCAACGGCGCCTAGAGGGCTCCGTGGTCGATCCTTCGGTCGAGTCCGAATCGCCGACGCCGACCTCGTTCGAGGTGGTGGTGGGCCGAGCCGAAGCCGAGCACCAGCTCTCGGAAGCGGTGCGCCGCGCCAGTGAGCCCCTCCGCGGGTTCGACTCCAGCCCGGACAACCAGCTCACCGCCGCAGATCATCGCGCCCTTCAGCTGAGCCGCGACCTCGATCGATTGATCGAGAACCCGCCGCCGCCATCGTCGCGCAACCCCGTCATCATCGACAACGACGCGCCGGTCTCCGCGCCCCCGCCTGTCATCGCACGTCCTCGCTCCAACCTCCGTCGGTGGTTGGCCGTCGCTGCCACCTTCGTCGTCGCCGCCACCTTGGTGAGCGAGCGCGGCGAAATCGCGCGCGTCTTCCGCAAGCTCCACCTCCCCGTTCCCGCTGCGCTCGATCACCTTGCTCCCCACACCGCAAGTGCCGCTGGTGGTGCTGCTCCCGCTGAAGACGACGGTCCTTGCCCGAAGGACATGGGCTTCGTCGAAGCGACCTCGGCGAGCGGCAAGGCGATTCACGTCTGCGTCGATCGCTTCGAGGGCTCGCTCGCCGTCGTCGACGAAGACGGCAAAGAGAAGCCGTTCTCGCCCTACCTCTCGCCGACCACCGGCAGCACGCCGGAAGAGCACCAGCACGTGAAGGCGCTCTCGGTGCCAGGCGCCACGCCGCAAGCGTACATCTCGCGCGACGACGCCGAGCTCGCCTGCAACGAAGCCGGCAAGCGACTCTGCGCCGCCGAAGAGTGGATCACCGCCTGCGAAGGCCCCGCCCAGACGACATATCCCTACGGCGAGACCGAGGACGAGAACGCCTGCAACACCAAGGGTGTCGCGCCGCTCGGTGAGCTCTTCCCCAACTACGGCGAGCAAATCTTCGACTTCCGCGTGATGAACGATCCTTCGCTCAACGCGCTCGCCGGCACCGTCACCAAGACGGGCGAGAAGAACAAGTGCGCCAACGGCTGGGGCCTCCACGACATGGTCGGCAACGTCCACGAATGGACGACCGAGGCCGGCGGCGAGTTCCACGGCGGCTACTACCTCGACTCGCACCAGAACGGCGATGGCTGCCGCTACGTGACGACCGCGCACGTCGCCACCTATCATGACTACTCGACCGGCTTCCGCTGCTGCAAAGACCCGGCGTACTGAACGCGCTATGACGCGGGCGTGAGCGACCGAAGAGCCATTTTTCCCGACTTCGCAGTGGGTCGCGTGTGCTTCGAGGACGACGCGCTCGTCGGCGTCGACAAGCCCGCGGGAGTACCGACGCAACAGGCCAACGATCTCGGCGTCGCCGACGATCTGCCGGCGCGGCTCAAGTCGTTTCTCGGCGCTCGTGATCATCAGCCGACGGAGAAGGTCTACCTCGGCATCCATCAGCGGCTCGATCGCGCCACCTCCGGCGTCATCGCCTACGCCAAGAAGCGCGAGGCCAATCGCTCGCTGGCGGCGCAATTCGAGGGCCGTCGCGTCGAGAAGCAGTACCTCGCGATCGTCTCGGGATGGCCGGCGGGAAAGAAGCGCACGAAGCTCGAGCATCACCTCGCGCCGGGCGACGACGGGCAGGTGCGCGTGGTGCCGCGGCACGTGAAGGGCGCGCAGCACGCGATCACCCACGTCGAGTTCCGCGACTCGCGCGAAGGACGAACGCTCCTCGCGCTCACCCTCGAGACCGGTCGCACACACCAAGCGCGCGCCCAGCTCGCCGCGGTGGGTGCGCCAATCGCCGGAGATCTCTGGTACGGCGACGCGCTTCCGGCCCCGCGGCTGATGTTGCACGCGGCGGCGCTGAGCCTCGATCATCCCCTCGACGAGAAGAAGCGCGTCCGCATCCGCGCCGAGATGCCGCGCGCGTTCGAGCGATTTCTCGCGCGTGGTGACGCCTCACCGTTCGCGTCGATCGCCGGCCATTCGATCGACGAGGCCGCCTTCGACGACGCGCTCACCGTCGGACGCGATTCGCGATTCGCCCTTGGACGCGCTGCGCTGCTGCCGATCACCGATCCCTCGTACACGACCGCGTTCCGCCTACTCAACGAAGGAGGCGACGGCACGCCCGGCCTCGCGCTCGACGTCTACGGCGATCACCTGGTGGCGCACTTCTACGACGAGACCGCGATCGCCGCGCGCGAGGCGATCCTCGATCGACTGCACGCCCTCGGTTTCGCGGGCGTGTACGTGAAGATGCGGCCCAAGCAGGCCAACGTCATCGTCGACTCGCGGCAAGAATCCCTCGCGCCGAAGCTTCCCGCGCGTGGCTCGGCGGCCGAAGACGAGATCGTCGTCCACGAGCATGGGCTCCCGTACCTCGCGCGCCTCGGAGATGGCCTCTCGACCGGGATTTTCCTCGATCAACGCGAGAATCGGCGGCGCGTTGGGGCGATGGCCGGCGGCAAGCGGGTGCTCAACCTCTTCGCGTACACCTGCCCGTTCACCGTCGCGGCCGCGGCGGGTGGGGCGGCGCGGACCGTCAGCGTCGATGCTTCGAAGGGCGCGATCGAGCGCGGGCAGCGCGGGCTCGAGAACGCCGGGCTCGCCGGTGCGCATCACGAATTCGTCGTCGCCGACGTCTTCGAGTGGCTCGAGAGCGCGCGTCGTCGCGGCGAACGATTCGATCTCGTGATCCTCGATCCGCCCAGCTATTCGAGCGTCGGTGCGTCGCGCTTCACCGCCAGTGGATACAAGCCGCTCGCGGCGTTGGCGATGGGCGTCGTCGCCAAGGACGGTCAGCTGCTGGCGTGCACGAACCATCGTCAGACGGTGCGCGCCAAGCTGCGACGGCTGCTGCACGAAGCGGCACGCGACGCCGGACGCGAGGTCACGCAGATGAAGGACCTGCCGGCGCCGATCGATTTTCCGCCGCCGTTCGGCCTCGAGGCGCACCTCAAGAGCGTGCTGGTGAAGTTGGGCTAAGGAGTCGTCGGAGGCGAAGGCTCGCCGGTCGACAGCTTCGCGAGCAGCTCTACGAGCGCGTTGCGGTCGTTCTTCGGCACCGAAGCGAGAATCAGCTCGGCGGCGTCGGCGTCGGCCGAGGTGTGCGATTGCTCGATTTGCCGACCCTTGGTGGTGAGCGCGAGCGCCTTGCGACGACCATCGGAGGCGTTGGCGGCGCGGACGACGAGCCCACGACCTTCGAGGCGCGCGACCGCGACGGTGGCGGCCGGTTGCGAGGTGCCGAGGAAGGTGGCGACGGCCGAGACGCCCGCTGCACCGACGCGATCGACCGCCCGGAGGACGCGGACGTCGCCGAGGGTCACCCCGCGCGGAAGGTGACGGGCGAGCGCGGTGCGTTCGATCTCGCGCAGGCGTCGGTAGAGGGCGTCGAGGACCGACGCCAAACGCGCGTTGGGCTTCATAAGCCGACTATATACGAGCACTATGGTGCTGTCGACGGGGCCTGTGCAGCGTCTTCGACAGCCGGCGAAGGTGGCCGCGATCGTGGGCGTACGGCGAGGATTCCAGCGCCGAGGACGACGGCTGCCCCCACCCCGGCGAGCGGCTCGGGGCGTTCGTGGAAGGCAATCCACGCCACCAGCACCGCGGTGAGCGGCTCGAGGAACGTGAGGATGCCGGCGTGCTCGGCGGGGATTTTTCGCAGCCCATAGAGAAAGAGCAGACCGGCAGTGGCCCCGATGAGCACGCCGGCGAAGGCGACGCGGGCGGCGCCGTCGAGGGTGGGCAACGGCGCGGCGACGACGAGCGCGAAGAGCACGAGGAGCACGACCGACAAGATCGAGTGGTAGACGAGCTGCTCTTCGGCGGTGAAACGCGGCCCGAGGCGTTTGGTGATGAGCACGTTGGCTGCATAAAATACGGCCGATCCGGCGCCGAGGAGCGCGCCGAGGATCGGGTGACCGGATCCGGCGGAAGCGGCGCCGACGCTCCAAGGCTGGAGCACGAGCGAGAGACCGCACGCGGCGACGAAGGCGAGGACGAGCGAGCGGAGGTCGCGCGGCGTCTTCAAGATCGTCGGGGCCGCGAGGGCGACGAAGAGCGGCGCCAAGTAGTGCGAGAGGACGGCGACGGCGATCGTGGTCTCGCTCATCGCCGCGAAGAAGAGCCCGGCGTTGAGCGCATCGAAGACGCCGAGGAGGGCGATGTCGATCCACTCGCGAGGACGCCGCGGCGGCCCTTCCTGCGGTCCACGCGCGGCGCGACGAAGGAGAAACGGGCTCGTCGCCACCGTCACCACCGCGAGCATGATCGCCGCGGCCCAGTACGGATCGACGTGCGCGGGGCGGAGAAAGAGCGACCAAAGACCCCACGCCGTCGCGGCGATGGCGACTTGCAGGTAGGGCAGCAGCCGAGGCGACGAGGGACGCGAAGACATGGGCCGGTTGCGGAAGGTGCACTAGCATCGCCGTCATGCGCCCGCTCGTCCGTTCGGTCCTTCGCCCAGCGCTCCCGAGCGTGCTCTCCTTCGCGCTCGCGCTCTCGTTCGCGCTCTCCACTGGATGCGACGACAAGAAGGCCCCCGGCGGAGGGACTGCGTCGAGCGCCAGCGCGAGCGACAAGGGCGCGTCGGCTCCCACGCAGCCGTCGTCGGCCACGGCGGCGGCGTCGGCTGCGGCCGATCCGAAACTTCATAAAGAGTTGACAGATCGCGTCGTCGCCTATTTGACCGCCGTGCAGAAGGCGTACGGCGGCGCCAAGCCTGACGAGCTGAAGGCATTCCTCGGCTTCTTTCCCAAGGCCGACGCGGCGCAGAAAGAGGGAAAGTCGCTCTACGAGACGGCCGCCTTCGCCGGCAAGGAAGGGATGTCGATCTCGAGCTTCGACGTCACCGATCTCGATCTCGACGACAAGCTGACGAAGGCCACCGCCGCCGTCGCCGAGAAGCAGATGCAGCGAGGCAAACCGCGCTGCGCCATCTACCAGCTGAGCTGGGAGCTGCAAGCGAGCAGCTGGGTGCGCGTCGGCCGCAAAGACATCGCCGACAACGACTGCACGAACTGACGAACCAAGCGAGTAGCTACGGAAACTTCGGCACTTGCTTGAGGAGACCGTCGAGGTCTTCGAGGTTGCCGGGGGAGATGCCGCCGAGCGAGCAGTTTTGCTTGAGCTTCATCGACGTGTGCGCGCTGCCGAGGTCGGCGACGTCGAGCTCGAGCGTGCCGCTCGCCGAGAAGGTGCCGTCGACGCCGCCGACGAGGCTGAAATCAGCGCATTTGAAGGTTTCGGTGGTCCAGTGGATGGTCCCGACGAAGGGGCCGTCGCCGCCCTCGCCGACCGACATCTCACCGGTGAAGGTGACGGTTCGCTCTTTTCCGAGGACGTCGGCGGTGAGGCGGCCCTCGTCGATTTTCATGACGCCGTCGTCGCCCTTCTTCGGCGTGCCGGTCCACGACACCTTGAGCGTGGTGCCGAGCGAAATGGAGACGAGGCTGACCTTGATCGGCGGGAGCGCGACGTGCGCGACGGTGATGTCACCCTTGGAGCTGACCGCGCCGTTCTCGTCGCGCTTGTACTTCACGGACCCGTCGATCGACGTCTTGCTCAAATCGAGCCCCTTCACCGAGTCGTCGAAGTCGGTCGGGCGCAATTTCTTCAGCTTGAGCGAGAAGGTGTCGCCGCCGCCGGTCTCGTGGATGGCGTGGAGCGTGAGCGCTTCGTCGCCGTCGTCGTTGGTGAGCGAGGCGTCGATGGTGGTGTCGCCCTTGGTCGGCTTTTTTACGTCGACGGTGAAGGGCGAGAGGGTGACCGAGGCCGCCGTCAGCGAACCGCCGCCGAGCTTGGCGAGGAGACCGGTCGAGTCTTGGCGCACCGAGAGCGACGAGAACTTGAGCGTGCTGTCGTCGCCGGCGATGCCCTTCCACGAGAGCGTGCCCGACTCGATCGAGTAGGGGATGCGCTCGCCGTCGGGGATGTTCTTGTCGGCCGCGCGGACGATGTCGAGCGCGGCGTTGACCTTCGACACCGAGCCATCGGCGGTGAGCTTGGCCTTGGGAATGCGCACGCCGGTGGGCGTGAGAAACGAGACGGTGGCGATCACCTCGGGTGCGTCGACGAGGAAGCGATCGCTCGATTTTGGCTTGATTTTCGCGTCGGAAAGCGTCGCGCTGCCGAAGCCGAACGAGGGCGAGCCGTACGTGATGACGAGGCTCCGTCGCTCGGCCGCGGCGGCCACCTTGGCGGCGACGATGCGCGGCAGGAGCACGAACCAGAAGAGGACGAGGAAGACGACGAAGCCGCCGGCGATGCCTGCGATCAGCGGCCCCTTGGATTTCCGCTTCGGCTTCGCGTTCGACGCGTTGGGCGCGGCCGTCGGGTTCGGCGGGATCGCTTGCACGCGAGAGACGTTAGCACCGGACGCGCGACACGAACGCGAAGAACCGTTGCGTCACTTCAGCTCAAGGCAGGTAGGCGAGGACGCTGCGCGCACCGCTCGCCAGCGCGACGCCGAGGAGACGCAGCTCGCCGGGGAGAAGCGAGGCGAAATCGAGCTCTTCGAGCATAGCTGCGAGCGCGGCCAGCGGGCCTGCAGAAGGCGACGACTTCGTGGGCGCCGTGAGACGACGACTCGGCAGGCGCGCGGCGACGACGACCGGATCGCTCACCGGGATGACTTTCGCGCCCTTCTCCTTCAGCGCGTCGCGGACGAGCTGCGTGGCGAGCGTGAAGCCGCCGAGGTGATCGACGAGGCCGCGCTCCTTCGCGTCCGCGCCGGTCCACACCCGACCACGCGCGAGCGGTTCGATCTCTTCGACGCTTCGCTTGCGGGCGGCGGCGACGAGGCTGACGAAGGCGTCGTAGTGACCGTCGATTTCGCGGGCGAGGAGCGCCTCTTCTTCGGCGTCGTGGACGCGCGCGAGGGTGCCGAGATCGGCGAAGCGTCCCCGGGCGATGACGTCGCGAACGACGCCGTATTTCTCGAGGATTCGTGCGACCACCGGCCGCGCCGAGACGACGCCGATGGAGCCGGTGATGGTCAAGGGACGGGCGACGATGGCGTGGGCACCGGCGGCGACGTAGTACCCACCGGAGGCCGCGACGTCGCCCATGCGCGCGATGACCGGCTTCTTCTCGGCGAGTCGCTCGACGGCGGCGAAAATCGCGTCGGATGCGGTGACGCTGCCGCCACGCGAGTCGACATCGAGGATGACGCCGACCACGCGTGAATCGCGCTCGGCAGCGCGCAGATCGGCGACCACCTGTTCTTGCAACGCGAGGGCGCCGAACGCGCGTGCCAAGGGGCTGCCCCCGCTCGTGATGTTGCCATGGACCTCGACGACGCCGATGACTGGACGGGCGAAGAACGGACGCAGCTTGGTCGCGCGACGGGCCCGAAGATAGCTGCCTGCAGGGACGATTCGCGCATCGAGCAGCGCCGGCAGGTCGTCGTCGTGGCCGAGCAAGTCGACGAGCCCGCGCTCTTTGGCGACGGCGGCGCGCGTCGGTCCGGCGTCGACCAGCGCGCGCGCGGCTTCGAGATCGATCCCGCGTCCTTCGGCGATCGCATTCAGCAGGGCGTCGTGGAGGGCGCCGACCAGCACTTCGGTTTGTTCGCGATCGCCCGGCGAGCGATTGTCGCGCGCGAAGCCGTCGGCCGCGCTTTTGTAGTCTTTTCGGGCGTGGAGCTCGACGTCGACGCCGAGCTGCTCGAGTGGACGACGGAAGAACGTCCGGGCCGATTTGACGCCGGTGAGCGCGATGTCGACCGTCTTCGGCGCGACGACGGTCGACGCTGCGGTGGCGAGGTACACGTCGCCGTTGCCGCCGCCCTCGGGGAGCCACGCGACCAGCCGTTTTCCAGCCGCGCGCACCCGAACCAGCTCTTCACGCAGCGCCTCGAGCGAGGCCCAACCGCCGGCGAGACCGTGGAGCGTGACCACCAGGCCGGCGACGCGCGGATCGGCGATGACCTCGTCGACGAGTGCACGCACGACCGGAAGATGGATCGCCTCGCGCACCTCATTGCGACGCAGCAAGCGCGCGAGCGAGAGGCGCGGAGCAGGCCGAGGGGGCCCTTCGTGCACCGTTCCACGCAGCGTCAGCTCGACGAGCGCCCCCGCCGGCGCCGCGCGCGCACGACGAAAGGCCCGCAGTGGCGCGAAGAGGAGACGGAAGAGGAGCACGAACGGCGCGAAGACGACTCGCAACGACATGGGACTCTGATGCCGTGTCCACGCTCGGGGAGACAGGTCGAGCCAGGCGAATCGACGTGAATCGACGTGAACTCGCCTGCGAAAGGCGATGGAGCTGGCGTATGCTGCGCCGCGATGACTCGGTCCCATGACAAGGGTGTCGAGGCGATTCAACGCGCGGCGCCGCTTTTCGAGCGTGTCGCGCGCGAGACTCGCCTCCTCGAATGCCTGCAGTGGCCCCGGAAGGTCGAGGAAGACTTCTTCGCCAGCGGATGCTCCGAGCTCCCGCGGCCGGTCTACGAAGTCGACCGAGACAGGGCCCGCGCCCACGCCGTCGACTGCGATCAGCTGGCGATGACCCTCGACGTCGCCGACCCGATCCAGCGCTGGCTGACGCAGGTGGCGCGCTCGTACGCCGACGGGAATCGTTTGCTCCTCGCGGTCGGCGAGAAGCGCTTTTCGCAACTCTCTCGCGACATCTACGGCGGGCCCACGTCGCCCTTCGATGCCGACACCACCAACCTCGATCTCGCCAATCACCTCGACAAGCGGCTCGAGGGAGAAAAGCCGCCCGTTCACGCCGATCACCCGCGCACCATCCTCGAGGCCGAGGCCTTCGCCCACGCCATCAAGAAGCGCTCCGAGCGCATCGGGCTCGACATCGACGTCATCATCGACGACGACCTCTCGGCCAAGGTGCTCGCCGGCAGCACGCGCGTTCGCGTCCGCGCCGGGGCGACGTTCCGCAAGCTGGAGGTCGAGGGTCTCTTCGTCCACGAGGTCGAGACGCACGCGCTCACCGCGCAGAACGGCGCCGCGCAGCCCATTCTCAAGTTCCTCAAATCGGGTGGCCCGCGGAGCACGCGTACGCAGGAGGGGCTCGCGGTCTTCTCCGAGTTCTATGCGCACGCCCTGCCGATCGATCGCATGCGACGCATCGTCCAGCGCGTGCGCCTCATCGCTGCCGCCGAAGAAGGCGCCGATTTTCTCGAGCTCTTCCGACTTCTCCGCGAAGCCGGGTCCACCGAGCGCGACGCCTACTTCGACGCCCAGCGCATCTGCCGCGGCGGCCTCGTCGAGGGCGGTGCGCCGTTCACCAAAGATGCGTCGTATCTCGCCGGCTTCACCGAGGTCTTCAACTTCCTCCAGGTCGCGGTCCGCGGTGGTGCGCAAGGCGCCGTCGAGATCCTCGCCTGCGGGCGCATCGCGCTCGACGACGTCGCCGTGCTCCTCGAGCTCCGACGCCGGGGAATTCTCGGCCCGCCGAAGTACACGCCGCGCTGGATCGATCACTGGGAGGGTCTTCTCCCGTTCTTCGCCTTCGCCTCGTTCTTGGAAGAAATCGATCTCGACGGCGTACGCGCGAGACACGAAAAAGTGCTCGAAGCGACCGAGTGCTTGGATTGACGATGCGATGAGCGATCTCCGAGAACGACTCCTCTCGATCATGGATCGCAAGCACCACTCGGCGTGGCCGGCCTTCACGCGGCCGGGGCTCACGCGGAGTCAGCTGCTCGTGCACTTCGCGCAGGAGTACAACGTCTACGTCCGCGATTTTCCGGTCCTCCTCGCGCGTCTCCTCGGCCAAGGTCCGCCGCGGAGCGTTCGTCGCGCGCTCGCCGAGAACCTCTACGAAGAGGAGACTGGGGGACTCTCCGGCGGCGTCGCCCATCCCGAGCTCTTCTTGCGGATGATCGACGGTCTACGAATCGATCGGAGCGCGCTCGAGACGGCGACGCTGCTCCCAGAAGCCGCGAAATATCGTGAATTTCTCGATCGGATGACTGGCGGCGCTCCGTGGGTCATCGGCGCCGCGGTGCTCACCATCTTCGTCGAGGGGAGCGTGCACGAGCGCGCCGAGCTGGCCGGCAATCGTTCGGCGCTGCCCATCGAAGAGGCGATCGATGCGCATCCGATGGTGAAGCACTACGGGTGTCCACGCGAGGCGATGGGCCTCGTGCGCGCCCATCGCGCGGTCGAGTCGGGTCATCGCAAAGATGCGTGGCAGATGGTGCTCGACCACGTCGGCGAGGACGCAAGCACCGAAGCCGACGTCGTCGTCGAAGCGTGCGAAGCCGCACTCCGTCTATGGCTCGCCTATCGAGACGCGGTGTGCACGAGCGCAGGAATTCCGCTCGCTGGTTGACGGAAGCGGCCAAAGTTGCGAAGCCATCTTTGGCGAAATGAGAATTTTGCATCGTCGAACGATCGTCGTCGGAGACCTCCACTTGCACGAAGGCGGCGATCCGGCCGTGGCCCGTGCGCTCGCGGCGCATCTCGAACGTGATCGCGACGCGGCGCTGATCTTCGCCGGCGACGCGCTCGACATCGCCGCCGATCTGTCGCCGCCGGTGCGTGCCGTCACGAGGGCGCTGGTGACCGCTCCGGAGCTCTCGCGCGCGCTCACCGATCGCGCTTCCCGCGGCGTGCCGATCACCTTCGTCGCCGGCAACCACGACCTCTCGGTGGCGTCGCCCGAGATTCTCAGCGCCATTCGCGACGCGCTCGGCCTCGAGGCAGCGCACCGTCGGCACGTGATCGGCGTGCCTTGGTTCGTTCATTTGGCGACGCCGAAGGGGCTCGTTCACGTCGAGCACGGTCACGTGTTCGATCCCGACGGGGCGCCGACGCATCCGCTCGCGCCCGAGTCGCGCGACGATCTCGGCATCCGGCTCTTGCGTCGCTTCATCGTCCCCCAGGGAGCGCAGTTCCTCGTCCACAAGAACGACGAGACCCCGCTCTGGCTCCTCCTTCGGGTGGTGAAAAAATACGGGCCGCGCGCGCCGTGGATCGTCGCCCGCTATTGCATGGCCGCGAGCTCCATCGTTGCCGAGAGTGGAAAACGACTTCCCCTGGAGAGCGATCGCGCGCATGGCGCGACGCAGCTCGAAGCGCTGGCGAGTGAGCTCGAGCTCGATCGCGAGACCTTGACGATGCTCCACGAAGCGCACGCCACGCCGACGATGGCGCGGGCCACTGGGGCCTTCGCGCGGCTCTATCTCGATCGGGTCGCCGCGACGGGCGCGATCGCCTTCGGGCTCACCGCTGCGACCCTCGCGCCACCTCTCGCAGCTCCTGCCCTCTCGGTCGCCGCCCTCGGCGCGCTGGTCCTCACCGCGTCGCTCATCGCTGGAAAAAACCGCTATGCCGGACGTGCCGAACGCGCGCTCGACGACGGCGCCGAGCGCATCCGCGCGATCACCGGCGCCAAGACCGTGATCCTCGGCCACGTTCACCGCGAAATCGAGACCGCTGGGTACTTCAACACCGGCTCGTTCGCCTACGCGAACGGCGAGCGAAGGCCGATGCTGGTCGTGGAAGAGGACGGCGAGGTCACGCGGGCCTGGGGTTGAACCGGGGCCCCTCCCCGCGGGGTCAATGGCGCGCCCGGCCCTTGTTTGCTAGGTTTCCCGCCTACGATCCCCGCCGATGTACGCCCTTCCCCAGGAGCTTCCGGGCACCAAATGGCGACTGCTCTCGCTCCTCGGGGCAGGTGGTCACGCCGAGGTGTACCTCGCCGAGCACATCGAGCTCGAGCACCGCATGGCGGTCAAGGTGCTGCAGGCGCGGCACAGCGCGCGTGAAGAGCTGATCAGTCGGCTGCGCCAAGAAGCGCGCATCCTCGCCAAGCTCCGCGACCACCCGGGCATCGCCGCGGTCCACGACTTCGGCAAGAGCACCGACGGACGCGCCTTCTTCGTGATGGATCACGTGCAGGGTCGGAGCCTGCGCCAGGCGATCAACGAACGTGGACATGCGTTCTCGGTCGAAGAGGCTGCCAGCATCGTTGCCGAGTGCGCCGAGGGCCTTCACGCGGCGCACGAGCAGGGCGTCATCCATCGCGACATCAAGCCCGAGAACGTCATGTTGACGACGTCCGGGCACGTGAAGCTCCTCGACTTCGGCATCGCCAAAGCGATGCAGGAGATCGGCTACTCCGGCACGCAGACGGCGAACGGCTTCGTCCTCGGGACGCCGCACTACATGGCGCCCGAGCAGGCGATGGCGAGGCCGGTCTCGGCGGCGACCGACGTCTACGCCCTCGGCTGCTGTCTCTTCGAGCTCGTCACGGGCGCCAAGGTCTACGACGGCGAACCGATGGCGGTCATCTACTCGCACACCAAAGATCCGGTGCCCACGTTGGGCGAACGCCTCGGTCGCGAGGCGCCGCGAGAGCTCGAGCTCATCGTCGCCCGGTTGCTCGCGAAGGACCCACGCGAACGGTTCGCAACGAGCCTCCTCCTCGCCCAGCACCTCCGTCATTTTCTCGCGATGCGCCCGCCGTGGACGAGCGACCTCGTCGCGCAGCAGGTCGCGCAACGAAGCTACGTCACGCCGGCGAACACTCCGGCCAACTACGCAGCGCCCGAACCGACGGGCAACGTCATCGCGCCGCCGACAGCGCGCGCGACGCCCAACGTCCCCTCCGAAGCCTATCCGACGGGAAATCCACCGCGAAATAGCGCCTTCGGTGACGGCAACTCGGCGACTTCGACGACGGCGCTGCCTGCCGCGCGTTTGCCTGCTCCCTCTCCGCCTCCCACTCCCTCTCCCTCGCACGCGTCCGAGCTCGGCATGATGCCGACCGAGATGCTCCCCGCGGTGACGGGCGATCGCTTCTCTGCACCTTCGGCCGCCGCGAGCCCCTCTTTGGCGACGGCGACGCCGATCCAAGTGCCGGTGCGCGGAGGGCTCGTCACCGGGGAAACCCAGCCCATCGCGGTGTCGAAGCGGAGCTGGGCGTTCGTCTTCCTCGGGGCCGCCGTCATCATCGGCCTCCTCGTCAGCTCCTCGGTGCTCGTCGTCGTGCTTCGTGGCGATCGCAACGCGTCCACTGCGACGACGACGAGTGGGACCACGAACACCACGACCGTGACGTCCGTGACGACCGCCACGAACGCGCCCACGTCGACCGAGGTCGCTGCGCCCGTGAAGATCGCAGACGTCCCCTCTGCGATCGTCGATGCGGGATCCGACGCGAGCACCGACACCGGTCCCAAGCCGAAGCCGACGACCACCGCGAATTCGACGGCGACGCCGAAGGGGCCCTACGAGTCGGCGCTCGCGTCGTTCAATGCGGGTGATCTGGCGACTGCAGAGAGTGAGGCGCGCAAGGCCGGCAATGGTCCGACGGCGCGGCTACTGCTCGCGCAAATCCTCGAACGCGAAGGCAAGACGGGGCAGGCGCACGCGATCTACGAGGACATCCTTCGGAGCAATCCGCAGATGACGGCAGCGCTCGAAGGGCTCAAACGCACGGGCGGTTGAGCACGCCGCGAGCATGTTGGTGTGCTCGCACGATACCTACATCGGCGCCGATCCCCGGGACGGATACGCGCGTCTCGAGTGCAATTTGACGTTGTGGTCAGCGTGCACGCATGCACAATCGGGAGCACTCGCGATCGTTGATCACGAGCATCCCTATCTTGGCGCAACGTCGCCGGAACTCTTGGAGGACGCATGGCGAGGCGGCTTTCTTCCCGTCTCTCGGTCGCGGCGATGTTGGCGTTCTCGGGCTTCGCAGCCCTGGCCTTCGCGCAAGGATGCGGAGGCGCCGATGGACCGACGGGCACCGGCGGTGACGACACCAGCCCTGCGACCGACACTGCAGGTGGCGACAGCGGCAGCGACACGTCCGGCAGCGACACCGGCGGCGGCAGCGACTCGTCGATCGATACTGGCGGCGGTGGCGACACGTCCGGCGGCGACACCGCCGCGGGCGACGGCAGCGGCACCGACACCAAGCCACCGGGCGACGGCGGCACGTGCGCGCCTCCGTCGTGCGGCGCAGACACCGATTGCGATGGCATCTCCGACTCGCTCGAAGGTCGCTTCGCCACCGGCGGCGCCACCGACACCGACAAGGACGGCACGCCCGACTATCAAGATCTCGAGAGCGACGGCGACACCATTCCCGACGCCATCGAGTGGCGCGTAGCTGGCTGCGACACGCCGCTCGCCGAGCTCAACGACGCCGACGGCGACGGCACGCCCAACTTCCAAGACCTCGACTCCGACGACAACGGTCTCGCCGACAAGGACGAGGTCTGCCCTCCCGGCGCGCTCAAGCCGGCTGGCTGCGATTCGTCTCATCCGGCCGATTTCGAGGGCGACGGCGTCCCCGACTGGCTCGACTTCGACAACGATCACGACTCGTCGAAGACCGACAAGACGCTCGGGCTCGACGACAAGACCGAGCTCGCGAACAACGCCAAGGTCTACGTCGGGCTCACGCTCGACAGCGACATCGACGGCATCCCCGACGTCTACGACGTCGACTCCGACAACGACTTCATCCTCGACCTCGACGACGGCACGACCGACACCGACGGCGACAAGATCCCTGCGTTCCGCGACGTCGACAGCGACGGCGACAAGGTGCCCGACGCGTGCGAGGCGCGCGCCAACGCGACGCCGACCAAGGCCGACTACACGCTGGCGTTGAAGGACACCAACACCAACGGCATCGCCGACTACCTCGACCTCGACAGCGACGGCGACTACCTCGCCGACGGCAGCGAGGACAAAGACGGCGACTGCATCCTCGACACCGACGAGACCGATCGCATCAACCCCGACACCGACGGCGACGGCACCGGCGATCTCGCGGAAGTGGCGCTGCTCGGCGTCGCCGCGGCGCGCGACAAGACGACCGATCCGACGAAGGCCGGCAAGTTCTACTTCATCGAGCCTTACTCGGTGGACGGCAGCGCCAAGCCGACGCCGACGAGCACCAAGCTCGCGCTCTCGACCTCGCTGCAGAAGGGCGACGTCGGCTTCGTCGTCGACACCACCATCTCGATGGACGAGGAGATCACCGCGCTCCACAACTCGCTCGTCAGCACGATCATCCCGGCGCTGGCGGCGAAGTTCACCGACCTCGGCATCGGCGTCGCGGCGCACGACGATTACCCGGTGGTGTCGAACAGCAACACCGGCGGCGGCGCGATTTCGAAGCCGTACTACATCCCGCCGACCGGCTACATCTCGACCGACTCGACCAAAGCCCAAGCAGCGGTCGATACGTTGGTCGGCGCGGGGCCGCTTTTCGTGGGCAAAACGCACTCGGGCGGCGATCTTCCCGAGAGCCAAATCGCCGCGCTGATGCACGCGATCAACGGCGACGCGCTCTCGTGGACCGGCACCTTCGCCGGCACGGTCGCGCTCGAGGTGCCGCCCTCGGGAACGTTTGGCGGCCTGCACTTCCGTAGTGATGCACTCCCGATTCTCATTCCGATCACCGACGCGTCGATGCACGACGGCAAAGCGGCGCTCAACGTAACGCCGACCGGCGTTGCTGGGGACTACTCGAGCACCATTCAATTCCCCTACGGCAGCGACGTCACGACTCGGCCGAACGTCGATGACCTGATCGCCAAGATCAACGCCATCGGTGCCAAGGTCGTCGGCGTGGCTTCGCAGGGCGTCGATCGTGACAAGGTCGTCGCCAGCGCGGGTGCCCCCGACGCCAACCCGAACGCGCCGTATCCGTCGCTCGCGTACTTGGCCGACAAGACAGGTTCGCTGGTTCCCAAGTCGGCGTTCCCTGGCTTCCCCTCGGCTTGTCACACGGGCATCGGCTCGGGCTCGGTCGGTGCGGACGGCCCCGGCGGCACGTGCCGCCTGGTATTCCAAATCTCGACCGATGGCACGGGCCTCTCGACGTCGATCGTCAACGGCGTCTCGGCGCTCCTCAACGCCATCGCGTTCGACGTGCACGTGAAGGCCTACAAAGACCCGGCCGACACCAGTGCGGTCGATCCCGTCGACGCGTTCATGGACAGCATCCCGCCCGAGCCGACCGGCGGCACGGATCCGGTGACGCTCAAGGTCTGCACGACGTTCTCCCCGACGCTGCTCGCCGACAAGTATCACTCGCCGAAGGCGATCACTCCGGCCGGTGACATCAAGGAGACCATCTCGGGTCTCAACCCCGGCAAGCTCTATTGCTTCAGCGTGGTGCCCAAGCCGAACACCACGGTGGTGCCGAAGACGACGCCGCAGACGTTCACCGCCAAGCTCGACGTCGTCGCCGACAAGGCCGGTGGAGGCTCGCTCGTACTCGGTGCGTCGCGTGACGTGCTCTTCATCGTGCCGCCGTCGCTCAACTAGTTTTCCAGGCTCTTTCGCTACTCCTTCACCTCTCGCGGAGGTCTCCGATGTCGTTGCGCAGTCGTCTCTCCGGCTCTTTGTCGCCTGTGCTGCTTTGCATGCTCGGTGCTTGCGCCAACGGGTGCGGCGGAGGCTCCGGCTCCTCGACGGGAGACGACGACACCGGCATCGTCGGCGAAGACTCCGGCGCCGACACGGGCGGTGGAGGCGACTCGAGCAGCGGTGACACCAGCGGCGGCAAGGACACTGCCGGTGACGACACGACACCTGCGACCGACAGCGGTGGCGGAGACACTGGCGGCGGGGATACCGGTGGAGACGACACGGGTGCCGGTGACACGGGCGGCGGAGACACCGGTGGCGGCGACGCGACCGATGGCGGATCCGGCGATACCACGGGTGGCGACACCAGCGACGCGGGGACTGGCGATGCTGCCGACACGGCCGACAGCGCGCCGGTCGACACCGGACCGCCCGATCCTTGTACGACGACGCTCTCGTGCTCGCTCGACTCGGATGGCGACACGATCCCCGACGTCGTCGAAGGGCGCTGCACGCTCGTCGACACCGACACCGATGGAACGCCCGACTACCTCGACACCGACAGCGACGGCGACACGGTGCTCGACAAGCTCGAGTGGGCCGGCGGCGGTTGCGACACGAGCGGCATCAACGACGCCGACGGCGACGGCGTGCCCAACTTCCGCGACCTCGACTCGGACGGCAACGGCCTCGTCGACAAGTCCGAAATCTGCCCGCCCGCTGCAGTATTGACGAAGGTCGGCAAGCCCGCGTGCTCGGTGGCGGCCGGTTACGACTACGACGGCGATGGGGTCATGGACTTCCTCGACTCGGACAACGATCACGACTCGGCGAGCAGCGCGCTCGAGGTCGGGCTCGACGACAAGTACGAGCTCGTCAACAACGCCGGCACCTACGTCGGGCTCGTCGACACCGACAGCGACACGGTCCCCGACGTCTACGACGTCGACTCCGACAACGACTTCATGTTCGACCTCGCGGAAGGGATCACCGACACCGACACCGACGGAATCCCCAACTTCCGCGACACCGACAGCGACGCAGACAAGGTGCCCGACGCCTGCGAGGCCCGTGGCAAGGCCGTGCCGGTGGTCGCCGATCTCGCGGTGGCGGTGAAGGACACCGACGGCGACAGCAAGCCCGACTATCTCGACATCGACAGCGACGCCGACCTGCTCATCGACACCAAGGAAGACAAGAACTTCAACTGCGTGGTCGACGCCTGCGAAACGAGCCGCGTGGTCAAGGACACCGACGCCGACGGCACCGACGACTTCATCGAGGTGACGCTCGACACCGGCGGCGCCTGCTGGGGCAGCGACAAGACGAAAAACCCGACGAATCAGGGCAAATTCTACTTCCTCGAGCCCTACGCGGTGGACGGCTCGCTGCCCCCCACTCCTACCAGCTCGCTCCTCGCGCTCTCGACGACGCTCAACAACGGCGACGTCGGCTTCGTGATGGACACGACGTATTCGATGAGCGGTGAGATCGCGAACCTCAAGGCGAGTCTCTCGGGCACGATCATCCCGGCGCTCGCGGCGAAGATCCCCAACCTCGGCGTCGGCGTCGCCGGACATGAGGACGTGCCCAACGGCACCTACTCTTCGTGCACGCCGTACGCTTTCCCGCCGCCGGTCCTTCCCGCCGACAAGCTCTGGTTCCAGAGCGGCTACATCACCGACGTCTCGGCGGGCGGCACCACCATCCCTGCCGGCATCACCGCGGCGCAGAACCAGACCAACGCCCTCGCGCTCGGCAACGGCAACGACACGCCGGAAGGTCAGGTCCTCGCGCTCATCCACGCCGTCAACGGCGATCTCATCTCGTGGCCGGCAGGCGGGAGCTGCCCGGCCTCCAACGTCCCTGCCGACACCGGCACGGCGGGCGTCACCTTCGGCGCGCTCCACTTTCGCACCGCGGCGCTGCCGATCCTCGTCGAGATCAGCGACGCGCAGTTCCACAACGGCATCCGCACCGGCAGCGCGACGGTGCACGACGCGTACAGCTTCGGCGGCTTCACCAACGCCGACCTAGTGACGAAGATGAACGCGCTCGGCGCCAAGTTCGTCGGCGTCTCTGCCGACAACGGAGGTCGCGCCGGCGGTGGACCGGGCGGCGATCCGTACAACGACATGGCGTACATCGCCGACGGCACCAGCTCGAACGTGCCGACGACGGCCTTCACCGCGACGCCGACCTGCACCGCCGGCAAGTGCTGCACGGGCGTCAACGGCGCGGGCATCGCTGCCGACGGTCCTGCGGGCGTGTGCCGCTCGGTCTACAGCGTCAACACCGATGGAACGGGCCTCTCGACGTCGATCGTCAACGGCGTCTACGCCATCCTCGCGAGCATCAAGTTCGACGTCTACGTGCAGGCGTACAACGACGCGGCGGCGACCATCGACGTGGTCGGCGACTTCATGCAGAAGGTCGAACCGCTCCCGGGCGGCGGAACCGATCCGGTCACCGGCGGCGTCTGCGTCACGTTCCCGGTTGCCCAGCTCGCCGACAAGTTCGTCGGACCGAAGGCGCTCGTCGCTGGCGCCGACACCGTCAACGACACCATCAAGGCCGTGAACCCGGGCAATTTGTACTGCTTCAACGTCGTCCCGAAGGCGAACACGATCATCACGCCGGGCCCGAGCGCGCAGCTCTTCACGGCGTGGCTGAAGGTCCTCGCGGTGAAGCCGTCGGGCGGCACGTTCGCGCTCGGTAGCGACAGGCAGGTGCTGTTCGTCGTGCCGCCGCTCGTGAACTGATCACGAAAGAACGTCGTACTAAGGCTCGGTCACCACGATCACTCGATCGACGGAGACCGAGCCTTCGTGCGTTCGCTTGCCCGAGGGCCAAGCGACGTCGAGGTCGACGCTCGTCGCGTTTCCGAGCCCGAAATGGAGGGGCGCGTCGATCGCGGAGAGGTAGCCCTGGCCGGCGTGGACGAGCGCGGGGTAGCTGCGACCGGCTGCATGGACGACGACGCGGGCACCGATGGCGCGGGAGTTCTTGCCCTGCCCCTTCAGCACGATCTCGAGGTGATGACCGCGGGGTGCATGAACGCCGTGGAGGAAGAGGGCGTCTCCGAGGGCTGGGGCGACGACGAGGTCGAGTGCGCCGTCGCGATCGAAATCGGCGGCGATGGCCCCGCGAGCGCCGAGGATGCTGGAGAGACCGTCGTCGGTGGGAGCGAGCGCGAAGGGGCTGTTCAGCGTCGATCGATGCCAAAGGATCGATGGGCCGCTGACGGCGCCGAAGGTGCGTCCCGAGTCGGGCTTGGTGAGGTCTTCGCTGCGATAGACCTGGCCGACGCCTTCGAAGATTTCGAGGAGGCCGTCGTCGTCGAAGTCGGCGATGGCTTGGCCCCAGCGTAAGTCTTTCGGTCCGCGGAAGAGCTCGAGCGCGTCGCCGATTTCGACGCAGGTGCCGGCGGCGCAGCGGAAGACCGAGTCGGCGTCGTCTTCCCAAGACGACTCGACGAGATCGAGGTGACCGTCGCCGTCGAGGTCGACGTCGGTGGCGGACATGCTGGAAATTCCGTTGCTTCGTGCGTTGACGGCGACGCCGAGCTGCGCCGCGTGATCGACCCAGGCGCCGGCGGCGCTCTTCACGAGGTACAAATCTTTGGTCGTCGGATCGTCGTGGCCGACGAAGAGATCGAGGTGGCCGTCTTCGTCGAGATCGGTGGCGAGGAGGACGAGCACCTTGCCCGTCGGGGCGTCGCCGAGGAGCTCGCTGCGATCGACGAACCCGCCGTCGGGCTGTTGGAGAAAGAGCAGCGCGCGTCCGTCTTGGTAGTAGGCGTTGTTCACTTCGCATGGCGTGACGATGCAATCGGCGCCGCCGATCGGGGGAACGAAGCGGCCGTAGCTGCCGATCGCGAGATCGAGATCACCGTCGTCGTCGGCGTCGAAGGCGACGGCTGCGGTGGTGTGGAGCGCAGCGTCGAAGGCGCCGAGGCGCGCCGAGTCGTCCACGAGCGTGCCGCCGTCGTTGCGAAAGAGGCGTATTTTCCCGACTGCTGTGACGACGACGTCGGGATCGCCGTCGCCTTCGACGTCGAAGACGGTGCACCCTTCGCCATCGACGCCGGTGAGGCCTTGCTTCGCGGTGACGTCCTCGAAGCCGAAGCCGAGCAGAGATCGAGCCGTGCCTCGAACCATCCGCACGCCTCCCGCGCTCGCGGGCTCGGCGAAGAGAACGTCGAGCACACCATCGGCATCGACGTCGAAGACGCAGACACCGCCGGCCATGCGCGCGTGAAGCCCCGTGTACTGCGCGTTCGTTCGCGTGAGCTCGACGCCGGCATCGACGCGGCGGAACCACGAGGGCTCGCTCACTGCGATATCTTGCGCATCGCGCGCGCAGGTGGAAGCTCCGAACGCCGACAAGAGCGCGGCGAACGAGACCCCGAGCCGCTGCGTGCGGCGCCCCCCGATCACCGCCTGAGGATACGGCACCTCACGTCGAACGATGCTGGCCGTCCAGGGCAAATGGGCTTCTACGCCTGGCACCGCGCGCGCCTGCGTGTAGGCTTCCGCGCTCGTCGCTCGAGACGATTCTTCACGATTTGCAGGAGAAACGCAGTGCCCATCGCTTCCCGTCGCATCCTTCGTCCGCGCTTCTACGTCTGCTTCGCGCTCCTCGCGGGCGTCTCGCTCGCTGGCCTCGGCTGCAGTGGTTCAGCCACCGGCGGGGTGGACGACGATGGCGGCCTCGGCGCCGACGCGGGCGATGGAAGCACCGACGACAGCAGCGGCGGCGACACGGGCCACGACACCGGCGCGCTCGACAGCGGCGTCGACACCTCGATCGCCGACACGTTCGACGCGGCTTCTCTCGACACCGGCGTCGACACGAGGCCGCTCGATACCGGCGTCGACACCACGCCCGTCGACACCGGCTTCCCGACCTGTTCGCTGGACAGCGACTCCGACACCATCTTCGACGAGATCGAAGGCCGCTTCGCGACGGGTGCGCCGACCGATACCGACGGCGACGGCACGCCCGACTACCTCGACCTCGACAGCGACAACGACGGCATCAGCGACAAGATCGAGTGGGCCGACAAGAGCTGCTCGGCGACCGGCCTCAACGACGCCGACAGCGACGGAAAGCCCAATTTCCAGGACCTCGACTCCGACGCCAACGGTCTCCTCGACAAGGACGAAGGCTGCCCTCCCGCGGCGATGCTCACCCTCCTCGGCAAGCCGGCCTGCACGCTCGCCTCACCCGAAGACTTCGACGGCGACGGCGTCGGCGATTGGCTCGACAGCGACAACGATCACGACTCGCTCGCGAGCGCACTCGAAGTCGGTCTCGACGACAGCTACGAGCTGAAAAACGCGGCTGGAACCTACGTCGGCATCTCGCTCGACTTCGACACCGACGGCGTCCCCGACCTGTGGGACCGCGACTCCGACAACGACAACATCTTCGACCTCGAGGACGGCATCGGCGACGTCGACAAGGACGGCGCGCAGAACTTCCGCGACCTCGACTCCGATGGCGACGGCGTGAAGGACTGGTGCGAGGCGCGCGCGAACCCGGTCTCCACTCCGACCTACGTCGAGGCCGCGAAGAAGGTCTTCGACACCGACCTCGACACCAAGCCCGACTTCCTCGACACCGACACCGACAACGATCTGCTCGCCGACAAGCTCGAAGACCTCGACGGCAACTGCATCGTCGGCCCGCTGGAGACCGATCGTCTGAAGGCGGACACCGACGGCGATGGCGTCAGCGATTTGATCGAAGTGACGCTGCTCGGGCCGGCGGAGGCGAAGGACGCCACCAAGACGCCGAACAATCAGGGGAAGTTCTATTTCGTGGTGCCGTATTCGGCGGATGGCAGCGCGAAGCCGAGCCCGACGAGCACGCCGCTGGCGTTGTCGACGACGTTGAATCAGGGAGATGTGGCGTTCGTGGTGGATACGACGACGTCGATGGACGGCATCGAATCGAACCTCTCGAGCAGCATCGCGACGAAGATCATTCCGGCACTTGCCGCGAAGATTCCTGATCTGCAACTCGGGGTCATCGGCTACGACGACGCCCTCGCCAAGCCGTGGGGCGACAGCGCCGGCGACAGCTTCATCTGGTTCCCCAATGGTTACGCAACGGGAAGCGCGATGGGCACGACGACGAACGCGACCCTCGCCGCCGCTGGCCTCACGCACGTGTCACCGGGTGGAAGCTATCCGGAAGGCTCGATTCCGGCCCTTTGGTGGGCAATGACGGGTGACTCGTTCTCGTTCACGAGCTCGACCGCGGTGACCAAGTCGTTCGCCGCAGCGCCGGCTCCCGGAGCCGGACAATTCGGCGGTCTTCACTTCCGCAACACCGCGCTGCCAATCGTCATCAACACGTCCGACGCGAACATGCACAACGGCATTACGACGGACTGCAAGGTGCTCAGCACCGTGACGTCCATTCCACCGTCGTTGTGCACACCGATCTCGTACGGCACGGATGGCGCGAAGGCGTCGTCGCTCGGTCATTCGCCGTCGATCGACGAGCTGATCACCAAGTTCAACAGCGTCGGCGCCAAGTACATCGGCGTCTCGGTGCACGGGCCGGGTGGCAGCAAGTCCGCGGACGTCAATCGCACGCTCGACGCTGCCTACTACGCGTCGGCAGTCGACATGCTCTACATCGCGCGTGGCACCGCATCGAAGGTTGCCCCCAGTGTCCTTGGCGGTACGGCCACCGACTGCAAGACCTCGCAAACGGGCGGCACCAAGAACGTCGCCGACGCCGATGGCCTCTGCCCTCTCGTCTTCGACATCGGCTACACCGGCACCGGCCTCGGTGACACCGTCGCCAGTGCGGTCGTCGGTCTGCTCAACGGCCTGAAATTCGACGTCCACGTACAGGCGATTCCAGTCATCGCCGGCAGCGTCGATCCAGTGAACTCGTTCATGAAGACGGTCTTGCCGAGCCCGACGGGCGGCACCGATCCGGTCACGTTGAAGACGTGCGTCACGTTCCCCGCAGCGCAGACGGCCGACAACTACGTGGGCCCGAAGGCGACGGTCGGCACCGATGGCGACAAGGAGACGATCACCGGGCTCAATCCGGGGCCGCTCTATTGTTACAACGTGGTGCCGAAGGAGAACACGACGGTGGCGGCGACGAGCAGCGCGCAGGTGTTTCATGCGACGTTGCGCGTGTTTGCCGACAAGCCGAAGCCGCCGGTGGGGCCGGGCGGGACGTTCACGTTGGGCGGGGATCGGGACGTGCTGTTCTTGGTGCCGCCGATTGTGAATTGAGAGGATCGCGCTCTCGCAACTTCACTTCTCGAACGGACGAATCTCCAGCGCAGGCTCGAGCTCGAGCTGTGACGCCATCACGCCGGTGCAGGCAACACGGTGTCGGCACGTCGCGCAGCCCGCGGGCTGCACGAGCTCTTGGCTGAAATAGAAGCGCATCGAGTCGGCAATCGAGCCCAGGGTGAGCTGCAATGGTGCATCCACGCGAACATCTGGATGGTCTGCCATTCGAGGCACATGGCAGAACGGCACACCCAAGAGCGGCGCGACGGTCACCGATCGCGCGAGCTCGTCCATCGGCGCGGCGATCTCCGCGAATCGTTCGTGCTTCACGCGTGGCGGGGCGGCGACGAAGCTCGCGTCCCACCGCTCGCGCGCGAGCGCATGGAGCGCGTCGATCTGATGCAGGTTCTGGCGCACCACGATGGTGTGGATCCAGATCCGACACCCGCGGGCTTGCAGGCGGTCGAGTCCGGCGAGCGTCGCGCGGAAAGCCCCTGATTTTCGCATCACCAGGTCATTCGTCGCCTCGTCGACTCCGTAGAGTGGAATGGCGACGTCGGTGAGACCAGCGTCGAGCAACGCATCGACAGTGCGCGGCGCTCCGAGGGGCACTCCCGTGGTCATCAGCTCCACACGCTCGATCCGCGTGCGGCGCAGCTCCGCGATCATCTCGGGGATTCCAGGATGCGAGAGGGGTTCGAAGCCGCCAATCGCCACTCGCTCCGGTTGGAAGTCGCGTTCCCGGATCGAGCGTAGGACTGCGTCCAGCTCACTGAAGACGTAGGCACGCGTCGTCTCTTCGCCGCAGAAGGTGCAGTTCGCGTAGCAAGGCGACGTGAGATAGATGAGGCCGCGTCGCTCGCGAAGCTCGCCGTCGAGATAGCGCACGAGCCGACCAACCGGCAGGAGCTTCTGCCGGCCCGATTGCAAAGTCATGCGAATCAGGTGCGCGGTGCCGGCGAACAGAGGCTCGAGGTCCTCCTCGCACGCGAGCACGGCATCGGTCATCGCGCCGAGCAGCTCGGCACCCGAGCCCGTCGCGACGACATCGGGGAGATGAATGGAGATGGAGTGCCCCGCAGCAAAGGGATTTCGACCGCCGAGCAACGGCCGAAGCCGGACTCGCAACGTTCGCCCCGCTCCGCGCGCGCTCAGATCGAAGGTCTGTTCGGCTACATGGGCGAGGCGAGCATCCTCGAGGCCAGCAGCGTTCAACCGACGCGCGAGCGCGATGGGCACGTCGACGTGCTCCGACGACGGGGCCACATGTTGGACCAGCTGCGCCGAAGCCTTGGAGCGCCGCAGCCCGTCGATCAGGGCATCCTCGATCTCCAAGAGATGCTCGCAAATCACGTCCACCAAGCGCATGTCGGGCTGCGACGAGCCGACGTAGCTGACACCGAGCGCGCGACCTCGGCGATAGACGTCACGCCGCGCGCCATCGACATGGAGCCGAAGCTCGAGCTTGTCGTCCGCGGCGAAGGCGAGCGTGAATACCCGGTCGCCGTGATTGCGAAGAGTTGCCTCGCCAGGCGAGTGAAGGCCCCGAGCGAGGATGCGAGCGTTCATCGCCGCGAAGTGCTCCCGCATCACCGGTGTGAGCGGCAGCGCGGGTGAAGGCATGTGCTCAATCTAGGCGGCCGAGCTTCGCCTTGCACGAAGCGATGTGCCCGCGCGTGGCGGCAGCCGTTTGCCGGGCGGATATTTTCGAAAATGGAAAGGCTTGCCGCGAAATTCCTCGATGGATCGAGGGCCAGGCGAAAGGAGCGAACGAGGCGAACCTGATCCGAACCTCACCCCCGCTCCATCACCTCGCGCACCACCTCGGGCCGCCTCCGAAATGCGAACCGCGCCGCCACCCTCACTTCCCGGATCGCCTCCGCCATCGCCACCAGCGCATCGTCGCGCCGATCGAGGGCAGCTCGCGCCTCCGTCGACAACTGACGCGCGGCACGCGGCGCGACCTTCAACTCCGAAGCCATCGCGCCCGCGGTGTCGAGGATCTCCGAATCCCCGGCAGATTGGAGAACGGCATCGAGGTCCGCGCGTGGGAGCTGCCGCGCCAGCTCGACCAAGAGCGCCAGGCGCATCGCCAACGTCGCCGAGGAGTCGCGCCAGTGGAGCTTGGCCATCGGCTGCAGCGCAGCGCGGAGCGACTCCGACTTGCTGGCGTGCCAGCGCAGGACGTCGAGGAGCTCGTCGGACACCTCCTTCGCGCGGCGACGAAGGGCCGCTGGCTCGTGAGTCGCGTCGTGTGCGCCGAGGTAGCGCGCGTGCTCCTCGCGCACCGAGGCGACCCAAGCGCGAATCCGCTCGGCCATTGGCTTGGACACGATCGCGCTAGCTTCCTCGGCCTCCGCCGCACGCCGCTCGCAAAAATCGGCGACGGCCAGCGCCTCGGCAAGAAGCGCCGCGAGGGGCCTCCGCAGCCGCGCTCGCCCGCTCGGGAGGCGCGCGAAGGAGACAGAGGCACTCGTTGCGCCGTCAGGCAGAGAGGACAAATGAACCTGGCCGCGTTCTTTTTGAACCATCGACACGGTCAATCAAACCACAGTAGGTTTTCCAAGTCACGCGGGTGCGTTCTATTTTAGATGTCATGGGTTCTTAGATCCGGCATGCGGATTCGGGCTCACGACGCTTTGCATGCGTGGCGGGGACCCTTCGGAGGGGTCCACCGACGCATCTGGCTCCTGACGTCGGCGTTGGCGACGCTCGTGGCGGCTCCCCGCCTGCCGAGCGAGCGCAGGTTGATCGCGAAAGACGAAGCGAGCCGCCTCGCGCACGAGGTCGACCCAGGCTTGGAGCTTTGCGAGCACCGCGTTGCGCCCGCCGTAGGCCGCCTTCTGCGGCTCGCTCAACGTCGGCATCGGTGGGATGAGCCGTATCTCGTCCGCGAGGCTCGGCGCCTCGTCGATCAAGCGCGCATCGAAGCCGCCGACGTCCGCGAGACGCTTGCGATGACGCCGCGCGAGACTCGCGAAGTCGTCGAGCTGAAGCGCGAGGACGTCCATCGCTTCGCCCTCGTGTCGGTGTGCGTGCTCGAAGGACGCGAGGTTGCGCGCGCCCTCGTCGCGGACGTCGTCTCCCAGCACCCAGCGCATCGTCGCCAGCAGCTCACGTCGGACGAAACGACCGCGCGCGAGCAGCGCTTCGGAGCGCGTCGGCACCTTCGCCGACGCACGCGGCGTCGTGGCGAGGACGGCAGCCTGCGCGCGAAGGACCTCGCCTTCGAGCGCGCGAATCTTCTCGCCAGCCAACTTCGGCACGCGATCAGCGACGACGTCGAATCCACGCCGCGTCACCGCTCCGGTGCGTCCGTCGACGACGCTCTGCCAATGCCGATCGAAGAACGCGGCGAGCTCGACCGCTTCGGCGAGGTAGACGTGGAGCGGGACGGAGAGCTTGGGCTCCGCGTGCGGGACGGGCTCGGGCGGCTTGGCCTTGTGAGTCGTCTTCGACTTCGGCTTGGTCGTGGGGGGCGTTTTCGGCTTCTTCGATCGCGCGGGCATGGCGAGTGAAGAGTAGCGGGTCGGCGAACCGGTGACTGACGCGTGCGGCTGATTTAGGTCGGAGGCTTCGGTCGTCAATTCGGCGTGCCCAGCACCACTGGCAGGGCGACGACTCGATGGATACCGCAGCGTCTCTCTGGATGCGCTTGACGAGCGGCATGCTCCGCTCGTTCATGGGCGACGACTCGATGGATACCGCAGCGTCTCTCTGGGGTGTCGAATGAGTCTCTGCGCTATGCTCGCCTCGCATGCTCGCACAGCTCGAGATCGAGGGACTTCGTGGGTTGAGCAGGAGCTCGATCGATGGATTTGCTCCGCTTACATTCTTGGTCGGACCAAACGGTTGCGGGAAGTCGACTGTGTTGGAGGCGGCTGGGGTCGCGTGCGCTGGAGGCGACGCCGCCAAGGCGTTCCGAGCGCTGGCATCGCGCGAATGGCTCGGTCTGGACGGGATGGTGAAGTGGTTTGGCTCGAAGCCGTCCGCGGCAATTCACGCGAGTTGGATCGAATCCGACGGACTGACGCAATCGATCAAGGTCACCTCACGAACTACGGTACGAGTAGGAGAGCCCATCCGAGGCAAGCTGCTGCAGGCCGCACGGATCGAAGGCGCCACCGGCGAGTTCGACTCATTCTCGGTGAGAATGGAAGGCGAGCGTCACCTTCCGAACAACTCGACCGGGATGTTCGTCCTCGATGGCTACTCGCTCGTCGATGAAGACGGATTCGCAGGATGGAACGATGGCCATCAGGAGAAGCAGCCCTTCTCAATGCAGAAGGCCACGGTCGAACGCCCGGCGGGCGCAAAGCGACGTCTGAACGCGCCACGCTTCTCGAGTCAGCTTCGTAGCGCCCTGACAGCGATCAAACAAGCGGTCTGGTACGACGACTTCTTCGAGTACCTCAAGGTGGTGCGACCGAACCTCCTATCCATCGAGAGCATCGCCGTTGGCGAACGCGACGAGCCCCACATGTTCGAGGGACCTCCCCGCGTGAACTATCCCATCGCATACGCGGGCGACGGCTTCCGGCGTGCGCTTCTACTCGCGGCGACGCTTGCGGAAGCGAAGGGCGGCATTGCGGCGCTGGACGAGCCGGAGGCGTACGCTCACCCCCGCATGCATGACGCCATCGCTCGAATGCTTCGGAGGGCCATCGACGACGGCACGCAGGTACTGATCGCAACGCACAGCCTCGAGTTCGTCGAAAAAGTCCTCGAGTCCTTCAAGGGTGATCCGGAACGCACCTCCGTGCTTGGCTTACGCCGGATCGATGGCGCAATCGACGCGCTCGTCGTCGAGGGCCCTGATGCGTATCGGCGTGTCGTGGAGCTTTCGGACGATCTGAGGCTGTGATGATTGAGCGCGCCTGCATCGTCGAAGGGCCGGACGATCTTGCAGTACTTCGAGAATATGTCCGCACGCTGGGGCATGACCATCGGCCCATCAAGGGCGCTCCCCGCGAGTTCGAGGTCGTGGCTTCCGGCTGGCGCACGCGCTTCCTCAACGCGCAGGGCAAGGAGAAACTTGCCCAACGTTCGTTGGATGCCGCGACGGCCAGCCAGCGTCCTGAAAATCTCGTCGTGTGCTTCGACCCCGATGGCAAGGACACACAGCACGAGTTCGAGTTCTTCCTGGACGGCCTCCGGGCGGAGGAATGTCATGTCACCATCAACTCAGGTCATGTCACGGCGACCACCAAGCGCAAGCAGCGCCTAGTAATCCAACCTGCCCCATGGCGTTCGGCGACTGAGGAATCATTCGACGGACTCGATGCAACCCGCAACCTCGAACGCATCTTGATCAGCGGAATTCTGACAGGGTGTCGAAGCGAACCCGATTGCGAGGTACTGCTAGCTGCTGCCACGAAGGCGACTGAAGTCATTCACTCTGCGATCCCCAAACACGATTGGAAGCGGGCATTTCGGATTTTCGGAGCGGCAATCAAACCTGACGCCGAAAGCTTTGCCGAAGGGCTGATGCAGCACAGCACTTTCGGTAAGCACGCACGACGGGCCGTCGAACAGAGCGAGGCTGGCCGAGTCATCCGCGAATTGCTGAGCACCTGAGCCGCGAATTTGCGTTCGCTTCATCGTCACGTTCGCGCTGCCGCCTTCGGCAAACGCCGCATCCACCCACGAATACGGAGAACCACGCCGCTCGCGAACCCCAAAATCGCGAGCGCGGCGACCACCACCCCACCGAACGCAATCCACCGATACCACCCACAAAACCCCGGCGATTCGATCTCTCCACACACCCGCACGTTGAGCGCCATCAGCCCTCCGAACAGGACATAGACACAAGCTCCGATCACGAAGCCAATCACCGACCCGCCCACCAGTCCAATGCGACGCTTCACGGCGCACCCGCTGTCTTGCTGCACTTCTCCTCGATGTCGGCGACGACGACGTGGCAGTCATTGAGCGCCGGGAACCAGCGACCTTCCGGCTTGCCGATCGCGAGCTCCTTGTCGACGCAGTCTTCGTCGAGATCCGGACGCGGCGTGCAGACGCTCTCGACCAGATTCGACTCGCCGGTGTGGTCGACCAGCTCGGTCTTGCCGAGGAAGCCACCGGACGAAGGGCCGTCCTTGTCGTCATGCCCGGGGATCTTGCCACCGGCGATGCCCATGCCCGCCTCCTTCGTCGTCGTCTTGAGCCATCGATGCGGGATGCCGAGGTCACGGACCACGATGATGTCGGCAGGACGCTCACAGAGCTCGACGCCCTTCTTCTCGGAGGTCACGGGAGCAAGCTTGGGTATGGCCTCGTAGCGCTTCGAGAGCTCACCCTCGATGTCGGCGAGCTTCTGCTTGTCGGCGCCGGTGGTGCCGCTCGGGTCCTTCATCATGCGGAGGCGAAGTGCGTCGCCTTCACGCTCGAGCATCCCGATCGGCCAGGAGCCGACATTGAGGCTCATTTTCGCATCCGTGCTCGACGTCCCGGTGGTGACCGTCGTCGACGTCGTCGCCGCCGATGGCTTCGCCATCAGATACGCGGCCGCGGGGTTGATGCCCCCTGTCGGCGCCGGCGCCGCATCGAGATTCACGGCAGGCTTCTTCGCCTCCACCGTCTTCGGGGTCTTCGGGGATGGAGGGGGAGGCTCGTCGATGGGCGTGTAGAGCTTGGGTGCAACGCTGGAGATGGGATCGGCCATGGAGAGGTGTCGACTCCACCGCCGCGCGAGTTGCGTCGACGGCGCCGTAAACCTCCGCGGTGACGCCCGCAACGATCCGACTCAGCGGCTCTTCGCCCGCTTCTTCACCGCCGCCGGCTTCTTCGCGCGCTTCCCGACCGTCGCCGACTTCTTCACCCGCGGCTTCACCGACGTCTCCGTCCCCACCTCGGTCTCCACGTCGATCCCGAACACATCCCCAAACGCGTCCGCCTCAATCACGCGCCCTGCCGCTTCGCCCGCCTTCTTCCCCTTGCCTGACACCGCCCCCACGACCTTCGCCTTCACGGCCTTCGTCACCAACTCCTCGGGATCCAGACCGCGCAGCGCGAAAAGCAGCTTCGGATCGCTGTCGAGCCGCACGCCAATGCCATACAGCGCCGCCGCGAGGTGCTTGCACAGCACAGCCCCGTCGGGACACGAGCAATCCATCTCGAGGTGGTCGGGTTCAGGGAAGAGTCCTGTCTTCCCATCGGTGACGATCTTCATCAGCTCGTCCGAGAGCTGACCGCCGAGCAGATCGACCACCGACGTCACCTCTCCCGCACACCTCTCGACAATCGCCAGCAGCCGCTTCGGTGGCAGTCGCGCAATCCCGATTTTGATCTCGTAGAGCTCCGACCCCATCACCCGCGCACGAATGGCGCCGCCGACGAGCCGCAAATCGATCACCGCCCCGCCGCGCAAATACGTGCGCCCGCGCGGCAATCGATTGGCGAAGTCGCTGTAGCGCTCGAGGTTGTCGCACCACGATCGTCCCCAAAACGTCTTTGCGACCTTGGTCCCGGTCGCGCGCACCGGCTCGAGGGTCTCGCCCTTCTTCTTCAGCTCGGTCGTCGCCCGCGCTGCATCGCGGCCGCGCTCGGCCTTCGACACGTACGCCGGGAATTCACCCCAGCCGCCACCGCCGCCGCCGTATCCGTAGTAGCTACTTCGCCTCGCGCGCGCCATTCAGCCCTCCTCGCCGAGCGCTCTCCGCGCGTCGAGCGAGACCATCGCCAAGAGCTCGTCGTTCGACATCTCGGTGAGCATCGCCTCCGCACCTTCGGAGGCCTCGCCGAGGAGGGACGTCGAGAGCGCCTTCTTCGAGGTGATGAGCGCGTCGATGCGCTCCTCGAGCGTGCCCGGACAGACGAACTTGTGCACCAGAACGTTCTTCTTCTGTCCGATGCGATACGCGCGATCCGTCGCCTGGTTCTCGACCGCGGGGTTCCACCATCGATCGAAGTGGACGACGTGCGACGCCGCCGTGAGGTTGAGCCCGGTGCCGCCCGCCTTGAGCGAGAGGACGAAGAAGGGCGCGCCGTCCTCGCGTTGGAAGTCGTCGACCAAGTCTTTCCGTTTCTTCACCGCGGTCTCACCGGTGAGCACCACGCCGGGCCTTCCGAAGATGCCGGCGAGGAAGCTCGCGAGCGGCGCACACATCTCGCGGAACTGGGTGAAGACGAGGACTTTTTCTTGGCGCGCGGCGATCGGCTCGCACAACTCGCGAAGGCGAAGGAGCTTGCCGCTGTCCTTCTCGGCGTAGACCCCATCGCCCAGCCACTGCGACGGGTGATTGCAAATCTGCTTGAAACGAAGGAGAAACGCGAGCACCGCGCCTCGACGTTCGATGCCCGCGGGCGCTTCTTGGCCGTTCATCAACGCAGCGAGCTCGTCGACCGAGGCGCGATAGAGCGCAGCCTGCGGCTTCGAGAGCGGGCAATACGCATGCACCTCGGTCTTGTCGGGGAGATCGTCGATGACGCGCCGATCGCTCTTGAGACGACGAAGGATGTACGGCTGCACCAGCGCGCGCAGCGGCGCGTACCCATCGGGCTTGCGCGTGCCGAGCTGCTTCACGAGACGCCCGAACGACTTCGCCGAGCCGAGCAGACCGGGATTGAGAAAATCGAAGAGCGACCAGAGATCGCCGAGCCGGTTCTCGACAGGCGTACCGGTGAGCGCGATGCGCGCGGCGGCGTCGAGCGTCTTCACCGCGCGCGTCTGCTTGGCACCGGGGTTCTTGATCGCCTGCGCCTCGTCGAGGACGAGAAGGCCGAAGCGGCGAGTGAAGAGCGCCGGCGAGCGCGAGAGCGTGCCGTAGGTGGTGATGACGACGTCGAATTGGCCTTTTTTTTCGGCGATTTGGTGACTTTCATTCGCCAGCGTCTCTTCGATCGCCTTCGCGCCATTGGCCGAAGGGTGCGCTACGAACACTCGAAGCTGCGGGGCGAAGCGTTTGAGCTCGGAGCACCAGTTGGGGATGAGCGAAGCCGGCACCACCAACAGATCGGGCGCGCGCGTCGGCGCATCGCGACGGAGGAGCACGAGGAGCGCGATCAACTGCACCGTCTTGCCGAGCCCCATGTCGTCGGCGAGGCACGCGCCAAGGCCGAGCGACGCGAGGAGCCAGAGCCAGCGCACGCCATTCGTTTGATAGGGTCGCAACGTCGCGGCGAGCCCCTCGCCTGGCGTCACCGCATCGACACGCGAGGGCTCACGCAGACGACCCAACACGGTCGAGAGCCACTCACCGGCGATCACCTTCGACCAACCGGCATCGACGTCTTGGAAGGCGCCGTCGTTCGTCGCGCCATCGGCCTTCGGCACGCCCGAGAGGAGCCGCATCGCCTCCGCGAACGTCACGCCCTCGCGCTCGGTCGTCCGCGCCGCGTCCTTCCATCGATCGATCACCGCAGAAATCTGCTGCGGATCGACCTCCACCCAACGGCCCTTCACGAGCACCAAGCCCTCGGTCGCAGCGAGGATGCGCGCGATCTCATCGCGGGAGAGCGCCTCGCCCTCGAGCGTGAGCGCGACGTCGAAGTCGACGAGCGACGCCACGCCGAGCCCACCTTTGTCGCTGCTCGGTGCCTCACCGACGGTCACCGTCACGCGCGGCCGCGGCGGCCTTCGTCCTCGCCATGAAGCCGGCAGACGCACCACGACGCCGCTCGCCTCGAGGGCGGGAAGCTCGCGCAAGAAAGCCATCGCCTCGGGAACGGTCCACGCTGTCGCTTGGTAAATCTCGCCCGACGTCACCATCGCACGCAGGAGCTCGCTCTTCTCGGCCGCGCGCTCGACCGGCTCGAGCAGCGCGCGGAGCTTCTCCTTCTCGCGCGCCTCCAGCGTTCCCTTCGCGCTCGTCTGCGCACGCAGTGCTTCGGCGAGCGGCACGTGTTGCAGCCGGCCCCCCTTGGCGACCTGCTTGGCGAACGTCGCCAGAAACGCGAACGGCCTCTCGGGATCGCGCTTGTTCTCACCCAGATGAAAGCAGACGCGTCCGACGACGTGCCACTCACTCTCGGCGCTGCTCGCGAGAAACTTCTCCAGCCCACCGGCTTTGGCGACCCCACGGCGCAGCGCCTGGTCGACCGCGCGCGAGAGCCCATGCACGAGCTCCGCGGTGACATACTCGGCCCCCGGCATCGGCGGCACGGCCTGCACGAGCGCCAAGGCCTCGTGCTCGTCGAGCGCAATTGGCTCTTTGCCTGCGAGCAACTCCGGCGACGTACAAGCGCGCTGCACGATCGCCCGCCCAATCTCGCGAGCCCAGGAAAACGAAGGTGAAACGCCTGCGGTCAGATCGACGGTGGCAAGCTGCAGAAGCCCGAGACCGACGTCCTCACCGATGCGGGAAAGACGCGACGCCCGCGCGAGGTCGGGAGCGTCGGGGGACATTTCGGCAAGCTCGTCTTCGACGACGTCGATGCATCGCAGATGACCGAGGGGAGTGATCGCGAGCGTCGCCACCATCGGCGACGGGTGTAGCCGAACACCGCCGAGAGGGCGATCGACGCCGGGAGCGAGAGACGAGATGCACAGAAGGCCAGAAAGCAAGAAACCAAGACGAAGCCCAAACCACCAAAACTCACAGCTTCTCCGAGCTTCTATCTTTCTAGCCTTCTGTGAAATCTCGCCTCTCGACCGCCCCAGGTGCGCGCCAGCCCCAGAAAAGTTAACCTCGCCCTTCGTGAGCACCACGCTTCAACAGCGGCTCCTCCCCTTCGCACGCGAGCTGCAGCATGCGCGTGACTTCGGAAAGCTCCTCGAGGTCGTGCAGACCGAGATCATCGATGCGCTCGGGTATCGGCACGTCTGGCTCTTCGTCTCCGACACCGAGGAGGTGCGCGAGCTGCGGCTCCTCCAATTGGCGAGCGCGCTCGGCGACGAGCTTCGGGAGCACGCGCATCTCCTGACGGTGAAGGGCGACGCGATGCTGGAAGAGATCGTCGCCGCCAACGCGCCGGTGGTGGTCGAGGACGCGCGCACCGATCCGCGCACCGACAAGAAAATCGTCGGCAGCTTGGGCAATCGCACCATCGTCAACGTGCCGCTGCGGCTGGTCGACAAGCCCTTCGGCGCGCTCGGAATGGGTACCTTCGGCGACGAGGGTTGTCGCGTTCCGAGCGAGGCCGAGCTCGATTTTCTCGTCGGCGTCGGTGGCCTCGTCTCGGTGGCGGCGAGCCGCATTCGTTTGGTCGAGCACGAAACGCGGCGGGCCCGTGAGCAGCGCGCGATCGAGCTCCGACTGGCCGAAGCGCAGCGCCTCGAGAGCCTCGGCAAGCTCGCGGGCGGCATCGCGCACGACTTCAACAACCTCCTCACCGTCGTCTTCGGCGCCGCCGGTCTGCTTCGCGCCAAGGCCAAGGGTGCCTTCGCCGCCGAGCTCGACGACATCGTCGGCGCCGCCGAGCGCGGGCACGAGCTGACCAAACAGCTCCTCTCGATGAGCCGCAGTCAGCCGCTCGAACCGCACCCCATCGATCTCGACGCGCGCACGCACCCTCTCTTGACCATGCTGCGCCGCGTACTCCCCGCGAACATCATCGTCGACATCAACTCGAAGCCGCCCTTGCCGCTCATCGCCGGCGATCCAGGCCAAATCGATCAAGTCTTGATGAACCTCGTGCTCAACGCGCGCGACGCGATGCCGACCGGGGGACGACTCACCGTCGCCAACGAAGCGCTCCTCATCGAGTCCGGTTTCGTGGTGACGCACCCTTGGGCGAGGCTCGGACACTTCGTGCGCACGACCATCGCCGACACCGGCGGGGGCATGTCCCGCGAGGTCGTCGATCACATCTTGAGCCATTTTTCACGACGCGCGCCGGCTCGGGCGGCACGGGGCTCGGGCTCACGGTGGCGCAAGGCATCGTCCATCGGCACGGCGGCCTCATCCATTGCGAGAGCGAGCTCGGCGTCGGCACCACGTTCCAAGTGCTCTGGCCTGCTGCGCCTTCACCCGAGAATTGAAGCCTTTCGCGCGTCTCTCGAGGGCTCTCGATCACTGCGCCGGCTTCTGACACTCCCCCATCACGTGCAACGCCAGCGCGTCCTCGGGATCCCTCCCGAGCACCGCCTTCGCCGCCGCCATCGCCCCCTCGCGATCGCCGAGCTCCAAGCGCGCCGCCGCCAGCCACCCACCGGCAGTTCTTCCCATCGCGCCGGGTGATTTCGCCAGCGCCTCGAGCCGCACGATCGCCTCGTGCAGCTCCCCCGCACGCAAATCACGACGGGCGAGCAAGAGCTGCGTCTCCGGTCGATCGCCGAGGCGCATCATCGCTTCGTCGACGATCTGCGACGCCTCGGGATCGCGATCCATCCGCCACAGCACCTCCGCGAGCGCGACCCATCCCGCCGGATCGTCGGACTGCACTTCGATCAATCGCCGCAGCTGATCGCGCGCCTCATCGAGCGCACCTCGCAACACGAGCAGCCTCGCCAAGTCGGCGCGCGGCTCCGCGAGCCCCGGATCGATCGCCAGCGCCGCGCGATAGCAACGCTCCGCTTCCACGAAATCGTGCTTCTTTTCCGCCACCACCCCGAGGCCGACCCAGGCGCCCCCAGCGTCCTTGTCGATCGCCACCGCGCGTCGAAACCGCTTCTCCGCGAGCGCGACGTCACCGCGTGCGAGCTCGAGGAGCCCGAGGTTGATCCAGGCCTCGACGAAGAGCGGGTGATACTCCACCGCGAGCGACAGCCGCGCCGCCGCGGTATCGAGATCACCCTGCGCGAGAGCCTGCGCGCCGAGCCGATTGAGCTCGATCGCGTTGGGGTGAATGGGCCCGCGCGGGGCGCAGCCGAGGAACAACCCGAGTGTCAGGACGCAAGCCACGACCCACGCCAACCTGGACGACGCCTTCATGACGAAGGTGTCGACACGAGGCGCTCGCCAGTTGCCTCAGTCGTCGTCGGCCGAAGTAATCGGCGTTCGAATCGACATCGGCGAAAAATCTACGTCCGGCGTATCGCCGCCCGTGCTCTCGCCGACCGGCATGCGTGCCGAGCTCGGATAGTCGCGCGACAGCGGCGCAGCCTCGGTCTTGCTGCTGCTCGGGTACTGGCTGCTCGCCTGACCTTGGCCCGTCGCCGGCGGGAGCGTGCTCGGGGCCTCGCCGCCGAGGGCCGCTTTGCCTTCGAGGAACTTGAGCACGTTGGGACCGCCGCAGCGCGCGAGCGAGAGCCGCAAATCACCGGGCAACGGAGTTTCGACGACGAGACGCACGCCGGTGCGCGGATGGGTCAGCTCGAGGCGCACGCAGTGCAAGAAGGTGCGATCGAGGCCGTGCTTCTCTTCGAAGAAGCGGTTGGTCGGCGCGTGGCCGTAGCGCTCGTCGCCGAGCACGGGGTGACCGATGGCCGCGAGGTGACGACGAATCTGGTGCGTGCGCCCTTGTTCGGGGATGACGCGAAGGACGCTGTGACCGCCGGCGCCGCCGAGCCAGCGATAGCGCGTGCGGGCTGCGAGCAGACGGCCTTCGTCGCGGAGATCGCGGGTGATGGCGCCCTTCGACGGCGTGCGACCGCGCGCGGCGGCGAGGTAGATTTTGCGACCGGTCACGCCACCGAGCGCCTCGGCCCAAACCGCCACGTAGCTCGCCTTGCGCGCGAAGATGACGAGGCCGCTGGTGCCGACGTCGAGCCGGTGCACGGGGACCGCGTTCTCGGCACCCGGCAGCTTGCGCACGCGCGCGAGGAGCGAGCCGGCGTATTCGCCTTGCGGCGTCGTCGGTTCGTGCGCCGGCTTTTCGACGATGACGACCTCGTCGTCGCTATAGGCCACGCGCGGAAGCGGCGTCGCCGACGGCTCGAGGATGGCGACCGTCTCCACCTCTTCGGTGAGCGGGATCATGTCGAGCGGTTGCAACGCGGCGGGCGCGTAGCCGAGGCGCACGAAGTGATCGAGATCGCGCGCGAGGGTCTCTGGGTCGCACGAGACGTAGCCGATGGCGGACGGACGCAGCTGCGCGATTTGCTCGCGTACCAGCGGCGCGACGCCACGACGCGGCGGATTGAGGACGATGGCGTCGAAGATCGATGGACCCTTCGGCGCCGAAACGCTGTTGCCCGCCTGCGCGAGGCTGCCCATCGGTTGCGTCGCCGGCGCTTGCGACATTTGCGCGGCGCGGAGGAGACGCGAGAGGACGTCGCTGACCTCGCCGGGAGTCGCCTCGAGCGTGCCGATGCCGCCGAGGACACGCGCCCCTTCGGTGGCCAGCTTGGCGGCCGGCGCGAACGACTCTACGAGCTGCACGTCGGCGCCGCGCCTTGCGAGCGAGAGACCGATGGCCCCGGAACCGCCGTAAAGATCGAGAATTTTCGTCCCCTTCTTCACGCCCAGGCGATCGCCGAGCAAGTCGTGGACGCGGCGCGCTTGTCCGCGATGCGCTTGCACGAAGGCGCCGTACGTCGCCACGTGGGCGATGCCGCCGATGTGATCGGTCGCGACCGTGTCGCCGTCGAGGTGCACGACCTCGCTGCCGAGGACCTGCGGTGACTCGCCTTCGCGGAGGTTGAGCGCGACGCCGGAGATGCGCGGGACCCGCGCACGCAGCTCACGCGCCGAAGCACGCAGCTCGTCCATCAGTTCGGGCGTCTTCACGTCGTCGCGCAAGGCGACGAGCGTCACGAGCGCGTGGGCGCCCGGCTGTTCACCGTCTTGTCCACGCGTCTCGCGAACGTCGAGCGCGCGGATGATCGTCATCGCCGCGCGACCCGGCAGCATCGCCGCCATGCGCCCGAAGACCCAGCGCTGATCGGTCGACATCTCGCGCACCGCCGCCACCACCTCGGTGATGATCGGCGAGACGACGCGGCACTTCGGCGTGTCGATGACGATGTGACCGCCGCCGCTGCCGTAGAGCCCGACGATGACGCCGCCGGCGTCTTCGCGCTGCGCCACGACGAGCTTGGCGCGGGTGCGATAGCCGGTGATCGCGTCGGCACCGAGCGCCGGATGAACGACGGAGAGCTGGAGGGCTGGATACGACTCGATGGCTTCCGCGACGCGGGTGCGTTTGTGGATGAGCTGCGCGTCGTAGGGGAGCTCGATGAGGGGACAACCCGCACACCGATCGGCGTGCTCGCAAAGTACGCGCTGCGAGTCGAGGCTATTGGACACGGAATCCCCAATGTAGCGCGCTCTCACGCAACAGTGCCAGCATCGTCGAGGTCTTCACGTCCGAGAGTGTCCGAGCGCGCCTGAGAATGTCAGAGCGAGGCGATCAGACGCGTGAGGACGCCGACGAACTTGTCGCGGGTGCGATTGGCCGTCTCTTGCACTTCCGCGTGATCGAGCACGCCCTGCGTGAGGCCGGCGCCCTTGTTGGTGATGCAGGAAATGGCGACGACGCGCTTGCCGAGGTGTCGCAGCGCGAGCACTTCGGGCACCGTCGACATTCCGACCGCGTCGGCGCCGAGCGTACGGAACATACGAATCTCGGCCGGCGTCTCGTACGTCGGGCCGGAGAGCGCACAGTAGACGCCTTCGCGCAGGACCACGCCCTCTTTCACCGCCGCTTGATGCGCGCGCTGACGAAGCTCGGGATCGTACGCCCTCGTCAGATCGACGAAGCGCGCACCGAGGGCGTCGTCGTTCGGCCCGGTGAGCGGATTCCAACCCATCAAATTGAGGTGATCGGAGAGGAGCATGAGATCGCCGGGCTCGAGCGCGCCGTTGACGCCACCGGCGGCGTTGGTGAGCACGAACGCCTCGCAGCCCCAACGCGCGAGCGCACGCACCGCGAAGACGACGCGATCGGGCGAGTGCCCTTCGTAGCTGTGCACGCGCCCCTGCATACAGGCGACCGGCACCCTCGCAGCGCCACTCCCGACGTATCCGACACAGAGATTTCCGGCATGTCCGACGATGGACGAAGCGGGGAAACCGACCTCGCCGTACGGAAGCTTCTTGCCCTCCTCGAGCGTGTCGCCGAAGGCGCCGAGCCCGCTGCCGAGGACGACGCCGACGCGCGGCGTGAAGCCGTTCGGGACCTTCTGACGGAGGAGCGCGACGGAGGAATCGAGGCGTGAAGCGAGATCGCTGCCGGACATCGCTCGGCACTTAGCAGGATCAGGCGCCGCCGTCGTCACCACGCGGCGCATCCGTCGTCTCACGCGTCGTCGCACGCGCCGACTTGCCGCGGAGCACGCGGGCGAGCACGTCGCGGAAGGGTGCAGGCGACGCGGGCGGATTCTCCGGCAACCCGAGCGCCTCCATGCTCGTCGACCCGAGCCGCGTCAGCGCTCCATCGCCAGCTCCGACGACCAGCACCCGCTTACCGACGCGCACGAGGTAAATCGCGCGTCTTCCATCGAGCGGTTGCCGCGCCAACACTTGCAGCGGTCCGCCCCCACGCGGGAGGCCGAGGCGACGTAGCCCCCACGCCGCCGCCCACAACGCGCCACCGAAGACGGCGACGGTGCCGAGCGACTCGAGGACGTATGTGGCCTCCGGCGACATGAATTTTCTTGGTAATCGCGCGGGTGCGTGGCGTCGAGTCAGGCGAGAAACGCCATCTCGAGGTAGCGACCTTCCGGTGCGCAGGCGATCGTCGGGTGATCGCCACCAGCCCCGCCGATCTCGGTGACGCGCAAATCGGAGCGACCGAGCGTGGCGTCGTCGAGCGTCGCGAGGAACTCCTCTTGCGACACGTGGCTCGAGCACGACGCCGCGCAGAGCACGCCTCCGGGCGCGAGGACCGCCGCGCACCCGGCGTGGAGCCGCCTGTAGGCCTCGATCGCGCGCGGCTTCTTCGCAGCGCTCGGCGCCATGTTCGGCGGATCGCTGATCACGACGTCCCAACGCTCGCGCCGTTCGGCCGCGCGCTCGAGGAAACGAAACACGTCGGCGGTGACGAAGACGTGCGAGCTCGGATCGACACCGGCGACCTTGAACGAGCGCTGCGCGGTCGCGTGGGCACCGGCGGCGACGTCGACGGAGGTGACCTCGGACGCCCCACCGAGCGCCGCATGGAGCGAGAAGCCCCCGGCATAGCTGAAGAGGTTGAGCACGCGCTTGCCCCGAGAGAGCGCCCCGACCCGGCGACGATTGTCGCGCTGATCGAGAAATGCGCCTGTTTTCTGGCCTCGCGCGAGATCGACGAGGAAGGGTACGCCGTGCTCGCGAACGACGATCTCGTCTGGCGGGGCTTCGCCGCGGAGCGGACGTATCTTCTCCTCGACCCCGCGCTCGGTCTCCCGAAGCACGAGGGACGTCACGCCGTGCGCGCCAAGCACCCGGAACGCGGCGTCGGCCACGCGATCGCACCAGCGCTGCATCGCCGCGCCATCGAGCCGCAAGACGGCGACGTGCCCGTAGCGATCGATGACCACACCAGGGAGCCGATCGCCTTCGCCGTTGACGACGCGATAGGCCGTGGTCTCTCTGCCCTCGGCTCCATCTCGAATCGAAGCGCGCAAGGCGAAGGCGCGTGCGATGCGACGGGCGAAGAGCGCTTCGTCGATCTGCTCGTCGAGACCACGGACGTAGACGCGCGCGACGAGCGGACTCTCGGGATCGACGATGGCGCGACCGAGGGGCTCACCACGCGCGCTGTGCACGACGACCACGTCACCGATCTCGTTGCGCGAGGCCCCACGCGCTTGTTCGGCGAAGATCCACGGATGACCTCGAAGCACGGCGGCGCTCGCCCCTTCGGTGAGTCCGATTTCGCCTTTCCGCTCGACCTGACGCTCGACCTGACGCTCGACCTGACGTTCGATGGGCCGCTGGCGACGCATGCGGAGCTTCTACCTTCGTCCCTGCGAGCAGGGAACCGCCACCCTGGACACCCCTGGTGCCCTCCGCCTACACTTCACTCCGCTCTCGCCTTCGGGCCGAGCCATTCCGAGCCTTTTCGCATTCCGTCGCCTCGTCCAAGGGGGAGCTTCCCATCGTGACTCGTCTTCCGCGCATGCTCGCCAGACCCTTCCTTCGTTGGGCAGTCTCGGCTCTGGGATGCGTCCCGGTGGTCGTCGTGGTCGCCTGCGGAGGCTCGAAGAAGGGCCCCGGCGGAGTCGACGGACGCGACGAATTCGTCGGTGAAGTCCGAGACATCGAGATCAAGCACGAGCCCTGCGAGCCCGCCGGCCACACGGTGAAGAGCTACAAGGCCGACGATCCGCTCTCCAGCGCCAAGGCCTACGTCACCCACGTCTTCGACGGCGCCAAGGAAATCTGCTGGCTCGCCGACCTCAACGGCGACGGGCGCGTCGACGTCTACACGTATTTCGGCGACGACGGCGCCATCCGCCGCCGCGAGGCCGCCTACAGCGTCTCGACTGCGATCGACGAAATCGCCCTCTACAAGCAGGGCAATCTCGACATCGTGATGCGCGACACTTCGTACGACGGCCACCTCGACACTTGGGACTACTTCGAGAACGGCAAGCTCGCGCGTCGCGAGCGCGACAAGACGGGCGAAGGCCGCATCGACGAGTGGTGGACCTTCACCCCCGCCGGCGGTGAGAACGCCTCCATCATCCAAGCCGATCCGCGCACCGGAAAGCCCGATCCGTCGCAGAAACTCGACATCAACGTCGCCTTCGGTGGACCGACGGGACCGACGGCGGTCGGCGCCAAGCCCACCGCCACGGACGCCGGGGTCGACTCCGCCACTGCCCCACCGCCTCCGGCCGCCGTCGATGCAGGCAAGCCGGCCGATGCTGGAAAGGACGCCAAGTGATGCGCGTATCCCCCCGCCCCCGCCTCCGCCTCGAACGCGTGCTGATGATCGCCGCGCCGCTCGTCATCACGGCGCTCGTCGCTTGTGGGGGTCCCTCCGCCAAGAGTGCCGCCAAAGAGAAGCCGAAGACCGTCGCCAGCGGCGCCTTCAAGAACGCCTCGCGCTGCGACGCCAACCAGCCCGGTCGCGAGCTCAGCTACCACGACCTCAGCGGCTCCGGCCGCCCCGACATGGTCGAGGTCATCGGCTACGCCAAGGATTCGAGCGGCATCAGCGAAGGTCGCGCCATCTGCATGGAGCTCGACACCAACCGCGACGGCACCCTCGACCTGCTCCGCGTCTTCGACGACAAGGGCCAAATCGAGAGCGAAGAGGCCGATCGCAACTACGATGGCAAGGCCGACATCTGGATCCACTACGAGAAGGGCCTGGTCGCCAAGCAGGACTTCGACTCGATGTTCAAGGGCACCGCCGACGAGTACCACTACTACCGCGACGGCAAGCTGAAGCGCATCGAGCGCGATCGCAACGCCGACGGCAAGGTCGACGTCTGGGAGTTCTATCTCGCCGACGGTCGCCTCGAGCGCATGGGCGTCGACCTCGACTTCAACGGCAAGGTCGACGTCTGGTACCGCGACGAGCTCGCGCGGGCCGAGCAGAAGAAGGTGGCAGGCGCTGCGGCGGCTGCTTCCGCGGCGGCAGCCCCGGTCCCGAGCGGCAGCGCTGCGCCTCCGAACAAGAAGAAGGCCGGCGAAGCCGAGTGAGCTGACGAGACTCGACGTCAAAACGTCGAGTCAGTCGAGCGCGCCGCTCTCCCAGAGTCTCCACGCTTCGTCGTGAAGGCTCGGACGGAGCGCGCGCAGCGTCGTGTTCTCGCGCGTCGGAAACGTGCGGTTCGTGAGGAGCACGACGAAGACCTCGCGCCCCGGATCGATCCACACGCTCGTGCCGGTGAAGCCGAGGTGGCCGAAGCCGCGCGACGAGAAGCGCGAGCCGCTCGACGAGGCGCCGACGCTGATGCCGTCCCACCCTAGGCGATGACTGCCGATCGGCCAGGGCTCGATCATCCGTTCGGCGAGGGCGCGCGGGAGAAGGTCGCCGGCGCCGCGTAGAGCGTCGAGAAATCGAGCCGCGACGATGGCGACGTCACCGACTCGTCCGAAGGCGCCGGCGTGACCCGGTGAGCCGCCGGCCCGCTCGATCATGAACGCGTTCTCGTCGTGGACGACCCCGCGCACGTCTCCCCCACGCCAGGGCACGTGCTCGGTGGGAAGAACGCGCGCCTCGAAGTCGTCACGGCTGTCGTCACGGCTGCCGTCACGGCTGTCGTCACGCGCTCGCCATCGCGCTGCGCTCGTCGCCGGTGCGATCGCTTCCCACGCCTCCGCGAGCGGCACTCCGAGCGCGCGGACAATCATCGCACCAGCCAGCACGTACCCGAGATCGGAGTAGACCGGTGCGCTCTGCGCTCCCGCGTGCGCGAGGTCGACGCGCGAAGCAGCACGTTCGAGCAGTCGCGGAAGCTCGGCGAGCGGCTCGTCGAGAGGAAGGGACACCGCCGTCGTCGCCGACCAAGGCTCTCGTCGATAGAGCGCGCCCCAAGCAGGGAGGCCGGCGCGATGAGCGAGCAAGAGATCGAGCGACGCCGACGCCGCCGGAAGATCGCGAAGCTCGGGAAGGACCTCACCGACGCGCGCCTCGAGCGTGAACGCCCCCGTCGAGACGGCCCGCAGCGCGGCGAGCGCGGTCAGTGGTTTGGTCACAGAGGCGAGGTCGAAGATCGCATCGGCCGCGTCGCTGCGTAGGTCGCCGAAGGACCCGATCGACAGGAAAAAGCCGCGCGAATCGCGACGACCGAAGCCGAGCACGGCGGAGGGCGCAGCCCTGCTCTGCCCGACCGTTCGCTCGAGCAACTCGTCGAGGGCGGGCGCCTTCGCGACCGTCAGACCTACACTCTCCGACGACGGCAACGATCGCACGTTCAGCGAGCGCTATTTTGACCCTTGTCGCCGGCGAAAGCTACACTCGTACGACATGGCCGAGTTCGTTTGGGAAGCGCGATCCCGCACCGGCGAGACCCGCAAAGGGGTCATGGAGGCGGAGAACGAAGAGGCGGTCAACACGCGTCTTCGGCAGCAGCAGCTCGCGCCGGTCAAGGTCAAGAAGAAGGCCAAAGAGTTCAACATCAACTTCGGATCGGGCGTCGATCCGAAGGAAATCGTCCAGTTCGTGAGGCAGTTCGCGACGATGATCGATGCCGGCCTGCCCCTCGTGCAGTGCCTCGACATCCTCTCGTCGCAGACCCCGAACAAGATCTTCGCGACCGCGCTCAAGGACATCAAGCAGACCGTCGAAGGCGGCTCCACCTTCAGCGACGCGCTCCGACGTCACCCGAAGATCTTCGACGAGCTCTTCGTCAACCTCGTCCAAGCAGGCGAGCTCGGCGGCATCCTCGACACCATCTTGAACCGCCTCGCGACCTACATCGAGAAGCGCGTGAAGCTCGCGCGCCAGGTGCGCGGCGCGATGACGTATCCGATCGCCGTCGTCATCATCGCCGGCGGCGTCATGTCCGTGCTGATGATCTTCGTCATCCCGTCCTTCGAGAACATGTTCAAGGACTTCGGGTCCAAGGACGGCCTCCCCAAGATCACGCAGCTGGTCATCGCCTTCTCCAAGGCCTTCATCGGCAACCTGCCGTGGATCGTCCTCTCGGTGATCGCCACCGTGATCGGCGTCACCCAGATCTACAAGCGCCCGGCCGGGAAGAAGTTCTTCCACAAGCTCTTCCTCGCCGCGCCCATCTTCGGTCCTCTCTTCCAGAAGATCGCCGTCGCCCGTTTCACGCGCACCCTCGGCACGCTGCTGGCGTCCGGCGTACCGATCATGGACGCGCTCGAGGTGGTGGCGAAGACATCCGGCAACGTCATCGTCGAAGAAGGCATTTTGTACGTTCGAGCGAAAATCGCCGAGGGAAAGAACATGATGGAGCCACTGACGGAGAAGAAAATCTTCCCATCGATGGTCGTCCAGATGCTCGGCGTCGGCGAACAGACGGGCGCCCTCGACACCATGCTCAACAAGGTGGCCGACTTCTACGAAGAAGAGGTCGACGTCGCCGTCGCCGCGCTCACCTCGCTGCTCGAGCCGATCATGATGGTGCTCATCGGCGGCATGGTCGGCGTCGTCATGGTCGCGATGTATCTCCCGATCTTCAGCATCGCCGGCAAGATCAAAGCCGACTGACCCGAGCGAGTCTTGTCCGACGTGGCCATCGGTGAGTCGGGGCGCATGAGCAGCGCACCGCCCTCGGCGCGCAACGAGGCTGCGGCTTCGGCGATCGCGAGGCTCACTTGGCTGACGGCGGCGCGTCTCTTCCTCTACGCGATCCTCCTCGCGGCGGTCTCTGCCCTCTATCTCCGCGCCGACTCCCAGGCGTACCCGATCAGCCTCAAGCTGGTGGTCGTCACCGTCGCGCTCGCCTTCGCCGCGGCTGGAATTTACGCCACTTGGTTGCGCACCCGCCGCGCGCTCCGGGCGCTCGCCTGGACCCAAGTCGTCATCGACCAGGTCATCTGGACGGCCCTCGTCTACCTCTCGGGCGGGCCGCTCTCGGGGGCGAGCGCGTTCTACGGTCTCACCTGCGTGCTCGCGGCGGTCACGCTCGGGGTCAGCGGTGCGGTCGTCGCCGCCATCCTCGGGGCCACGCTCTTTCTCGCGGTGATCCTCGGCTTCGTCTTCGGGGTGCTCAAGCTCCCCTCCGATCAACCGGCCCTCGTGCTGCAGACGCCGCAGCTCGTCTACCCGACGCTGATGACGTTCGTCGCGCTCTTGGTGGTGGCGACCCTCGCCGCCTACCTCGCGCGGCGCGTGCAGACCCAGTCGGGCGTCATCGAAGAGGTCACCGAACGCGCCGAGCGCGCCGAGAAGCTGGCCGCGCTCGGACGCGTCGCCGCCGCGCTCGCCCACGAAATTCGCAACCCGCTCGGCTCGATCCGTGGCTCGATCGAGATCATCCACGAAGCGCCCGGCCTCGGGGAGGACGAGCGTCGCCTCTGCGAGATCATCCGCAGCGAGGCCGATCGGCTGAACGATCTCGTCTCCGACATGATGAACCTCGCCAAGCCGCGTCCGCCTGCGCTCGGCGACGCCGATCTCGGTCGCATCGCCGCCGACGTCGTCCGGCTCGCGAGGCAGTCGGGGCGCGGCGAAAAGGACGTCCCCATCGAGTACGACGGGCCGGAGTCTCTCACCGTCCGCGCCGATCCCGACCAGCTGCGACAGGTGGTGTGGAACCTCCTTCGCAACGCCGTCCAAGCCACCGGGGCCGATGGCATGGTGCGGGTCATCGCGCGCGAGGGCGTCGAAGGCGTGAAGATCTCGATCGTCGATCACGGCGCCGGAATCGCCCCGGCGATGCGCGCTCACATTTTCGACGCCTTCGTCACCACGCGCTCCCACGGCATCGGCATCGGCCTCGCCGTGGTGAAGCAAATCATCGATGCGCACGGGGCCACCATCGAGGTCGAGGACACCCTCGGCGGCGGCTCCACCTTCGTCGTCCGCTTGCCGATCGAGCCGCTCGGCCGTGAAGCGCGATGAGCGTGGACGCGAGAAAATCGGCCCTGGTGACGGCTCCGCTGGTCGGTGAGCACGTGCGAGCGCTTCGTGAGGTGCTCGACATCGACCAGGCCGAGAGCCCGTCGGGGCTGACGCAAGACGAGCTGCTCGCGCGCATCGGCCGCTTCGATGGCGTGCTCACGCTCCTCTCTCACCGCGTCGACGCCGAGCTCTTGTCGCGCGCGCCTCGATTGCGCGTGGTCGCCAACCACGCGGTCGGCGTCGACAACATCGATCTCGCCGCCTGCCTCGCGCGCGGCGTCATCGTGACCAACACCCCTGGCGTCCTCACCGAGGCGACCGCCGACCTCGCCTTCGGCCTCCTCGCGGATGCCGCTCGACGCATCACCGAAGGCGATCGACACGTCCGTGAGCACGGATTTCCCCGCTGGTCGGCGTCACTCCTCCTCGGAAGACCGCTGCACGGCGCGACGCTCGGCATCGTCGGATTCGGCAGGATCGGTCGCGCCTTGGCCGCCCGTGCGCGCGGCTTCGGCATGCGCATTCTCTATTTTTCACGCACGCGAGCCCCCGTCGAGGTCGAGGCCGAGCTGGTGGCGACGCACGTCGAGCTCGATGCGCTCCTCGCCAAGAGCGACCTCGTCTCGCTCCACGCTCCGCTCACCGATGCCACACGCGGCATGCTCGATCGATCACGTCTACGTGCGATGAAGCGCGGTGCCATCCTCGTCAACACCGCCCGCGGCGCGCTCGTCGACGAGCACGCGCTCGCCGAATGCCTGCACGACGGTCACCTCGGCGGCGCGGGGCTCGACGTCTACGCCGAGGAACCGCGCATCGATCCGCTGCTGCTCTCGGCTCCACGCGTGGTGCTCGCGCCGCACATCGGCAGCGCCGATCGCCCGACGCGCGACGCGATGGCCCGCCTCGCCTGCGAAGGACTCCGCGCCGTGCTCGAGGGACGCGAGCCCGCGCATCGCGTGATTTGAGTCGAGCTCCATTCTCTCATTCGGCTGCGGCGGCGCGCGCTCGTGGGCGGACGATGTTGCCGACCGAGATGCGCTCGTGCTGCAACGTCGGCGCGAGGCCGGGCGCGATGGCGCTGATCGTCATCTCGGAGGACGGCAGCATCTGCACGAACGCCGGGGCGTTCGCCACCCGATCGACGATGATGCGCTCGAGCGTCATCGACGTGTACTGATCGGCCCCCGACTCGGGCGTGTTGAGGTTGAGGATCAAATCGACGTCGTTGTGACGCGCGTACTGCTTGAGGCCCGGGATCGTCGAATCGAGCGGCGAATACGCGTCGGCGCAGACGCCGTTTTCGGAGCAACCCCAGACGCCGCGGTCGGTGGCGAGGAAGAGCGTCTGGTTGCCCGTGGTGTGACCGGGCGTGCGCAGGAGATAGACGCCGTCGCCGAGCTCGAGATCGCCTGCCGTGAAGACGATCTTCGACTCGTCGACGTTGGTGCGCCCGTCGGCGTTGTAGAAGGCGCGCTGCAGCGGGTGAAGGCGATCCCAGTGCTCCCACTCGACGAGCGGCGCGAGGAGCTTTGCCCGCGGAAAACGAGGCGAAATGCGCCCATCGCGGGTGCCGAGGATGGGCCGCAAGTCCTGGACGTGGAAGTGATCGAAGGCGACGTAGTCGATGTCCTCCGCGGAGACGCCATGATCGGCGAGCTGGGCGAGGAGGCCGGGGAACGGCGGCGAGAGCACCTCGGCGACGAGCTTCGGCGTCGCGCGATCGATCTGCGCGAAATAGGGTGTTCGGCGCGCACCCTCGACGTCGGTCGGGTTGAAGAGGAGGTTCTTCAAGGTGCCGCCGGAGAAGAACTGCACGAGGAGGCAACGGTGGTTCACGAGCACGAACGGCGCCGGAGACCATGCTGCACCACGAAACGCGAACTTGGTGCCGTAGGGCGCGCGGACGATCGGCAGCGTGCGCACCGCCGCCACCCGAGGCCCTCCGGAAATGCGCGCGCGAAAGGCATTCGCGGCCGCACGCACGGCGTCGTACCGGCGCCCAGGTGCAGCCTCGCGCCATGCGTCGTCGGCCTCTTCGAGGAGGCGCAGCTCGGGAGCGCGCTGGCGGAGGACGGACGCGCGATCGAACGCTTTTTCCTGGGCCGACATGGGCCGCCATTGTGCCGTCAAACGGCGCGAGCGCAAGAGCGCGCGGGATCGATATGTTAGTGTCGATTGGCGATGTCCTCCTCCTCCAAGGCCACCTCGGCCGAGCCCATCGATCTGCGCTCAGACACCGTGACGAAGCCCTCGCCGGCGATGCGTGAGGCGATGGCGCGCGCCGAGGTCGGCGACGACGTCTACGGCGAAGATCCGACGGTCCGCCGCCTCGAAGAACAAGTGGCTGCGCTGCTCGGCAAAGAGCGCGGCCTCTTCGTGCCGTCCGGCTCGATGGCCAACCAGCTCGCGATCATGGGTCACACCCGTCCCGGTGACGAGGTCGTGGTCGGCGAAGGCTCCCACTCCGTCTGGTACGAGGTCGGCGCCGGTGCGGTGCTGGCGGGCGTTCAATTCGCGATCGCCGGAAAAGGCGGCCTCTTCGACGTCGACGCGCTCGACGAGGCGATCAAACCGCCCGCGTTCTACTACCCACGCACTTCGCTCATCGCCATCGAGGACACGCACAACCGCGCCGGTGGTCGCGTCTGGCCCATCACCCAGCTCCGAGCGGTCACCGAACGCGCGCGCGCACGGGGCCTCGCCTCGCACCTCGATGGAGCACGTCTCTTCAACGCCTGCGTCGCCAGCGGCACGTCTCCGGGAGAGCGCGCAGCATCCTTCGATTCAGCCACCGTGTGCCTCTCGAAGGGCCTCGGCGCGCCGGTCGGCAGCGTGCTCACAGGAAGCGTCGAGTTCATCACGCGCGCCCATCGCCATCGCAAGATGCTCGGCGGCGGCATGCGTCAGGTCGGCATCCTCGCGGCCGCCGGCCTCTACGCCCTCGAGCACAACCAAGCTCGCCTCGCCGACGACCATCGCAACGCGCGCATCTTCGCCGAAGAGCTGATGGCCGCGCGAAGCCCGCATCTCTCGGTGAACGTCGCCGCCATCGACACCAACATCGTCAACGTCGACCTCGACCTCGACGCCGAGCCGGTCGTCGCCCGCGCGCGCGAGCTCGGGCTCTTCGTCGGCGCCAGTGCGCAAAAACGCATCCGCGCCGTCACCCACCTCGACGTCGACGAAGCCGCGGTTCGCGAAGCCGCTCGACGCCTTTCCGCCGCCACCGGTCATGCGTGATCGGCTGAAAAAATGGGCGTGGGTGTCGCTCCTGACGCTCGCCCTCACGCCACTCGCCGCCGGCTGCGGCACGGTCGGCGGAAAGACGTACGTCAAGGCCTACGCCGAAGGCGATCGAGCCTACAGCGCTGGGCGTTTCCGGGAGGCGGCGCTCGCCTATCAACACGCCGCCGACGTCGCCGAACGCGATCGCGATCGCGAAGAGGCGCTCTACGCCGAAGCGATGTCCCTCGTTCGCGCCGGTGACACCAAGGGCGCGCTGGCGATGTTCGATCGCCTCGGAGCCGTACGCCCTCCCGGCGAGCGCACCTACTACGCTGCGTTTCATGCCGCGCGCATCCGCATCGCAGAGGGCGACGCCGAGAAGGGCTACGCCGCCCTCCGAGCGCTCTTCGCCGAAGCTCCCGAGGTCGGCGTCGCCCATCGGTCGCTTCGTGCCGTCGTCCTCCACGTCGAGACCACCTCGGGCAAAGCCGCTGCGTTGAGCTACGAAGCGTCGCTCTACGAGACCTTCCGCGAGACGCGCCTCGGCGAAGAAATCCTCTTCGACACCAGCGCCCGTCGACTCGATTTGGGAGACGCCAGCGGCGCCCTCACCGGCTTCCTCGCCTGCGCCGATCGTTATCCGTACCCGACCGGCGCGCTCTTCGACGACGCGCTCTTCGCCGCCTCGCAGGTCCACGAACAGCTGGGCGACGCCAAGGCCGCTGTCGCCGATCTGCAGCGCCTGCTCTCGGTGCGCGAAGGCAGCGACTTCAGCGGCAGCTACGTTCGCCCGAAGATGCCAGCCGCGCAGCTGCGCATCGGCGAGCTCCAACGCGACAAGCTCTCCGACCACCCGAGCGCGAAGAAGAGCTTCCGCGCCGTGTACGTCGACTTCCCCGTCTCGCGTCTGCGCGCCAAGGCGCTCTACGCCGAGGCCAAGCTCGCGCACGACGATGGCGACGAAGCGACGGCCTGCTCCGTCGCCAAGAAGCTCGTCGACGAGTTCGCCGAGTCACGCTGGGCGAGGCGCGCCGACGATGCCTGCGCTGCCGAGAAACCGCGCGCCGAAGCGCTGCGCAAGGCCCGAGAAGAACGTCGCAAGCTCGGCAAAAAGGCCGAAGCCGACAACGACTGACGATTCGGAGAATCAGACGGAGCGAGCGACTACGGCTCGTCCTCTTCTTCTTCTTCCTCTTCGTCGTCGTCCTCGTCGTCGTCGTCGTCGTCGACCTCTTCCTCTTCTTCTTCCTCTTCACCCGCCGCGGCTTCGAACTTGAGATCGATGCCGACCTCGCCGAGCTGGGTCTCGAGGAGCTCGAAGAGCTCGTCGACGTCGTCGCCGTTCCACTCCATCAAGCAGTCGGTGAGGAATTCGAAGAAGTCGCCGTTGTCGAGGCGACGCTCGATTTCCTCGACCTGATCTTCGGTGAACGCTTCGAGCACGTCCTCGCGAAGCGACTCGGTGTCCCCCTCTTCGATCGCGTCTTGCGCGGAAAGGCGGATCTGCCGAACGGCCCTTTTATCGAGGAAGATCTCCATTGCCTGATGCGCCTTCTAATCGTCGATGCGGTGGCGGTGGTGGTCTTCGTCACCGCGCGAGCCGCGGAGACGTGACCTGGATCATCTTGGGCTCGTCGGAGGCGCGGATGGCGCCGCCGTGCGAGTCATGACGACCGAGTCGAGAGCGGAGGTAGACTAGCCGCGCATCCGCTGTCAACAAGTGCCCACGTCGACGCGTCGCTCTCCCCAAGAAACGTCGCGCAGAGAGCGTGTGCTACCATCTCCTCCTGGTGGACATTCGCAACGGACGTAGCGGCCAGAGACGCGAAGAACGCGCGCCACGCGCCATGCACGTCACCGCAGCGCTCGCGCTCGCGTCCGTCGTCCTCCACGTCGTCGAACCCTCTCGCGCGTCGCCGCTCGCACCGCCCGCCGTCTACCCAGCCACGAGCGGGAGCGCGACGGTGGCCCCGCCGCCCACCAAGGCCGATGGCGTCGATCACGACCCCCGCGAGGGCCTCGACCCGTTCCCCTCGACCGGTCGCTACCTCGACTACGGCATGGGCTTCCACAGCGAGGCGCTGCTCACGTCGGGCCGCCTCTGCCCGCGCCTATCGAAAGAAAACTGCGTCCTCGGGAGCGGCGCCGGCGTCTCGTTCGGTGGCGCGGTCCGCAACCAGGGCTACTCACTCGGCGCGGTGTACGAGGTCACCTTCCACGACTCCTCGAACATCTACCAGCGAGGCGTCCTCCAGCAGCTACGAGGCGAATGGCGCGTCCGCCCCCGAGTTCTTCTCATCGCCGACAGCGTCGTCGGCTTCGTCGGCGTCGGCGCTGGGCTCGCGGGCTATGGGGACAACTGGGCGGTCGGCACCTACGGAGCCGCCGCGCACGGCATGTTCGGCGGCGAATTCGACCTCGGCGTGAAGGTCGCCCTCGTGGTCACGTTCGCCTATCGCGCGGTCTATCTGAGGACGTTCACGGATCCGAGTGGAACAGATCGCCCCGCCGGCGTCGCGCACATGCTCGGTATCTCGCTCGCCCTCGAGCTCCACGACCCCCTCTGAAGCCCCATCCTCGCTTCCGACGCGTCCAACGCATCACATTCGCATTCAATACTTGACGGTCTCGATCGCGCAGGGTGTGATCGCGCCCCTGTGATCTGCGCACACTGCGGGTGCGACAACCCCGAGGGCATCGCTTACTGCCGTGACTGCGGCATGACGTTGCGCGCCCAAGGAGCTCGCGTCGCCACTCCGACCCCGACACCCGAAGTCGCTGCGGCAGCACCGGCTGCGCCGTCTCCTGCTGCCTCGTCGGCTGCCCTCGGCGGTCCCGCCGTCGCGCAACCGCAGATCTCCACGCTGCGCTCCGACAACCTCACGCCTCCTCCTGGCAACCTCGGGCCCGGCGAGCACCCCTGCCCGCGCTGCCACGCCGGAAACCCGAACGAGAGCCGCTTCTGCCATGCGTGCGGCTTCGGTCTCTCGCCTCCCGTCACCCACGCCGTGTTGCGAGCGGTCACGCCATCTCCGGCGCCGATACCGGTCTCTGCGGTCGCGGTCGTCTGCCCGCGCTGTCGTGGCGTCGCCGAATCGGGCGCTGATTTTTGCAAGTTCTGCGGCGCGAGGCTCTCGCCGACCGGGACCGGTGATGCAGCACCCTCCCCGCCGGGTCACTCGGTGTCGGCGCCTCCCAATGCGCTTCGCCCCCCCGACGAGAACCCGCGTCCGGTGCTCTCACCCGCGCCCATGATGCAAGCGCCACCGGCGATGCCGCCGCCCGCGATCGCCACGCCGATGCCCTACCCGGCCGAGCCTCGGCCGCCCTTCGGTGCCACCAAGCCGCACCACGGAATCGGCGAAATTCAGGCTCGCGGCCGCATCGTCCGCATCGCCAAAGATGGCAGCGAAGGGGTCCATCACCCCATCGTCAGCGAACAAACCGACATCGGCCGGGCCGAGGGCAACATCGTCCTCTCGGACGATCCGTACCTCTCTCCCCGGCATGCCCGCATCCTCGCGAGGGCGGGCGGCCTCGTGCTGATCGACCTCGGTTCGGTCAACGGAACCTTCGTCCGACTTCGTGGCCCGCAGACGCTCTCGCACGGAGACTTGCTACTCTTGGGGCAGCAGGTGCTAAGATTCGAAGCCGTGTCCGAACTCGAGGGGGCCCGAGGTCCGGCCATGCAGCACGGGGTCCTACTGTTCGGCTCACCGGCTCCGCTCGTACGTGCTCGTGTCGTGCAACGAACCGTCGAAGGTCTCACCCGCGACGTCCTCTACCTCGTCCGTGACGAGGTCACTTTCGGAAGGGAAATGGGCGATCGCACCTACCCCGAGGACGTCTTCATGTCGCGCCGTCACGCAATGATCCGGCGCGAGGGGGCGAACTTCGTCGTCCACGATCTGGGCTCCAGCAACGGCACGTTCGCGCAGATCAAGGGCGAGCACATGCTGCAGGACGGAGATCAGTTCCGCATCGGTCATCACCTCTTCCGAGTCGACCTCGCGCCGAGCGCGGGTAACCCGGCAGGCAACGGCGCCGCATGAACAACAAGATCGGCGTACCCGGCGCGGACGGTGGTGACCCGATGGCGGTCGACCACGGCCTCGCGCCCGCGGCTCCGCCTCTGATGGCAGCTCCCCCCGCAAGCCAACCAGGCCAAGCGCCGACCACCGGCGGAGGCGTTCGCATGCGCCTCTTCGGTCGGACCGACGTCGGCCGCATTCGCGAGCACAACGAAGACAACTTCCTCGTCGCCGACCTGACCCAACAGTCACGCGGGCTGATGGAGAACATCCGCTCGCACGTCGTCGGGGCGCACGGCACCCTCTTGGCGGTCTGCGACGGCATGGGCGGAGCGGCCGCAGGCGAGGTCGCCTCCAAGCTCGCCGTCGACATCATCTACGAGCAAATGCAGGCCGGCGGGCCGCCTCGCCACCGTGAAGAGCTCGCCCGTCGCCTCGTGCGCGCCGTCGAGGTCGCCGGTCTCCGCATCTTCGCCGAGGCCAAGCTCGATCGAAACCGTCGCGGCATGGGCACCACGGCGACGGCAGCGGCGCTCATCGACGAGTACCTCTTCCTCGCCCAGGTCGGCGACTCGCGGGCCTACGTTCTCCGCGGCGATCGCCTCGAGCTCGTCACGCGCGATCAGTCGCTCGTCAACCAGCTCATCGAAGCCGGCCAGCTCACCGAAGAAGAGGCCGAGAACTTCGAGCACTCGAACATCATCCTGCAGGCGCTCGGCACCGCCGACTCGGTGCAGGTCGATCTCACCTTCGTCCGCGTTCGCGAGGGCGACACGCTGCTCCTCTGCAGCGACGGCCTCTCCGGCATGGTCCGCACCGAAGAGCTTCGCCAGGCCTTGATGGCCAACCCGGAGCCGATCGACGTCTGCAAGGTGCTCACCGACAAAGCCAACGACGCCGGCGGTCACGACAACATCACGGTCATCGTCGCCAAGTTCGAGGGCGGACCACCGCCAGCGCCGGACGAAATCGCCAAGTACACGAAGTACGTGTTCACCACCGACGCGAGCGAGCTCGGCCCCATCGCCGATCCTCCCGCGCGGCCCTTGAGCGCTGGCCCCCCTCCGGGTCCCGACGGTACTGAGCCCCGCATCACTCCGCCCGCCGGCGTGAACGCGAAGCTCGGCGCCACGCAGGTCGGGATGAACTCTGTCGATCTCATGCGACAGATCAGCCAAATCGAAGAGGCGAGAGCGTCTGCGTCCGGCTCGCCCCCCCACGCGCCTCCTCAGGCAGCCGCGCCTCCCGCGCCTCCGCCGTTCACGCCCGCGGCCGCCGGCACGAGCACCGAAGCCGATCTCCGCGCCGCCGGCCTCCCGGGAAGTGGGCTCGGTCCTTGGTTCTGGATTGCAGCGATCCTCGCGCTCGGCCTGGTGAGCGTCGGGGTGTGGTTCATTCTCGGGAAGCACTGACCGAAGCGGCGAATGCTGCGCATCACGATCCTCTCGGGCGCGCGCGCTGGCGCTCGTTTCGAGCTCGCGAAACGCGTCATCCGCTTCGGTCGCTCTCCCGACAACGACGTCGTCTTCGATTCGCACGTCGATCTCGACGCCTCGGCCCATCACGCCGAGGTGCGCGTCGAGGACGGTCAGTGGGTCCTCGTCGATCGCGAGAGTCGCAACGGTCTCTTCGAGCCGAAGCCGGGCAATCCCCGTCGCTTCGATCGCCAGGTGCTCGGCGCGCCCTTCGAAGTCCAATTCGGACCGGTCGGCCCGCGCGTCTCCCTCGAGGTGCTCGCGCCTCCCGCCGGCGTCCCCGCCGTCGACGCCGTGTTCGAGGAAGCGACCGCCACGGCGCCCGACGCGCACCCCTTCCAACCTCCCACGGCACCGCCACCGCCAAGTCCAGACGCATCCGAAGCACCCGACGCGGCAAAAGCCGGCCCTCCGCGACTCGCCAAGTCGACGATGGAGATCAAGGCGCTGGTCGATCACAACGTCGAGCGCGCCACGAGTCGCCTGCGCGGGCTCGTCTTGTTTCTCACGGGCCTGGTCGCCCTCGCAGTCGGCGCGACCCTCTTCCTCGTCCTCCGCGCGCGCACCTCGAAGGAGACGGCGACCAAACGCGAGACGCCCAGTTCCGAAGGGAGCGGCGACCTCGGCCGCACCATCTACGACGACAACAAGGCCGCGCTCTTCATGCTCGTCGCCCATCATGGCGATTCGTACGAAAAAGGAGGCTTCTGCACCGCCTTCGCGATCAGCCCGCGCGTCCTCGCCTCCAACGCGCACTGCGTCCGTGCGGCCGAAGAAGCCGAAGATGGCGGCGCCGAGATCTGGGCGCACCTCAACGAGTCAGGGCAGAAGGACAAGACGCCGCGCATGCTCAAGGTCGGGCGTCATCGTGGACACCCGCGCTACAAGCACGAGTCGCAGAGCATCACCCCCGACGTCGGCCTCTTCGCCCTCGAGGAAGACGACGCCGAGGCAACCGTGACCCTCGCCAAGACGGCAGAGCTCGAAAAACTGGGCCCCGGCGACGCCCTCTACGTCCTCGGCTTCCCCGGCCGGACGATGGACGAGGACTCGCCGATGGCAGTCTTCATGTTCAGCCACGTCGGTCGCATCACCGACGAGCACGGACAACAGGCCGACAATTTCCAGGACGCGTGGCTGATCCAGCACGAAGGGCAGACCACCCCGGGCACCAGCGGCTCCCCCATCTTCGACAACGACGGCCACGTGGTGGCCATCAACGCTGGCGGCTTGCTCGAGCAAAACCAACAGGCGGTCTACAAGTACGCGATGCGCATCGACCTGCTCGAAGCGATCGACCTCTCGAAGCCGAGCGACGACGAAGCGCCGGCGCCGAAAAAGAAGAAGAAAAAGAAGAAGTCGTCCGACGACGATTGAGCCAGGGTGCGGCGTGAGACCATCCCGCATGGAGCTGGGGCCGGACGGTTGACGATATGTCCATCGCCATGTAGTGTATGGCGCTCCCTTGCCCGTGGTCGGAGGGACAATCCCCATGGCGCGCAAGAAGCTCTCGACGACGATCTACATCACGCCGGAGCAGAACGACCACCTCAAGCTCCTGCACGAGCGCACCAAAGTCCCGATCGCCGTCTACATCCGCGAGGGGATCGACCTCGTGTTGGCGAAGTACGATCACATCCTCCCCGGCCAGACTGCGCTCCTCACCGGCACCGAGAAGCCGAAGTAGCGAAGTGCGCTGACGTCGCCCATCTCGGCCACCCGAGAGTTGACGCGGCGCCCCAACCTTTCGAGTGTCCCCGCGCCCATGAGCCCGCAGGTCCAGAGCACGAGCCCCGAGCGCGCTTCCCGCAAGCTCGTCGTCATGAAATTCGGTGGAACGTCGGTCGGAACGATCGATCGCATCCGCAACGTCGCGCGCCGATGTCTGGCGGTGAGCAAGGCCGGCAACGACGTCGTCGTCATCGTCAGCGCGATGTCCGGCGAGACCAACCGCCTCCTCAAGATGGCACACGAATTCGGGGAAATTCCCGACGCACGTGAGATGGACGCCCTCGCCGCCACCGGCGAACAGGTGACGGCCGCGCTCACCGCGCTGGCGATTCACCAACAGGGCGGCGACGCGCGCTCGCTCCTCGGTCATCAGGTACGCGTGCTGACCGACAACGCCTTCACCAAGGCGCGCATCAAGACCATCGACGGCACCAAGATCGGCGAAGTGCTCCGCGAAGGGCGCATCGCCGTGGTCGCCGGTTTCCAGGGCGTCGACGACCAGGGGAACATCACCACGCTCGGTCGTGGCGGGTCCGACACCTCGGCGGTGGCCATCGCGGCCGCCATCAACGCCGACGTCTGCGAGATCTACACCGACGTCGACGGCGTCTACACGACCGACCCCAACGTCTGCCCGCTGGCCCGCAAGATCAAGAAGATCAGCTACGAGGAGATGCTCGAGCTCGCCTCGCTCGGCGCCAAGGTGCTGCAAATTCGCAGCGTCGAAATCGCCATGAAATACGGCGTTCCCGTGCACGTGCGGTCGTCGTTCAGTGACGTGGAGGGTACCTTGGTGACGAGCGAAGAAGGTTTCTCGAGCGGCGAGATGGAGCAACTGTCGGTCGCCGGCGTCGCCTACGACAAGAACGAGGCGAAGCTGACCATGCTCGGCGTGCAAGATCAGCCTGGCGTCGTCGCCAAGATCTTCGGCGCGCTCGCCGACGGCAACATCTCCGTCGACATGATCATCCAGAACATCGGCACCGGCGAGTCGCCGCAAAAGTCGGCCACCGACGTCACCTTCACGGTGACCAAGGCCGACCTGCCGCGCGCCAAGGCGATCATCGCCAAGGTCGGCGCCGAGGTCGGTTGCCGCGACGTCGTCATCGACGATGGCATCGTCAAGGTCTCGATCGTCGGCATGGGCATGCGTTCGCACGCCGGCATCGCCGCCCGGATGTTCCAGATCCTCGCCAGTGAAGGCATCAACATCCAGGCGATTTCGACCAGCGAAATCAAGGTGAGCTGCATCATCTCGGCGAAGTACACGGAGCTCGCCGTCCGCGCGCTGCACACCGGATTCGGCCTCGATCGCAAGCCCGAGGAAGAGAACCACCCGAGCTCGGAGAAGTGAGCATGAGCCTGCCCCCGATCATCGACGTCTTCCTCCACGTCGACAAGCACCTCCGCCACCTCATCGGCGACTACGGCACGACGACGTACGCCATCCTCTTCGCCGTCATCTTCTGCGAGACCGGGCTCGTCTTTCTCCCGTTCCTCCCGGGCGACTCCCTCCTCTTCGCAGCCGGCGCCCTCTCGGCACCCGAGGCCGAAGGCGGCCCGTCGCTCAACGTCGCCGTCGTCTTCGGATTGCTCACCGTGGCGGCGATCATCGGCGACAGCGTCAACTACTCGATCGGCAAGTACCTCGGCCCGACGCTGCACGAGAAGGGGAAGCTCCCCTTCGTGAAGAAGAGGCACCTCGAGAAGACCGAGAAATTCTACGAGAAATACGGCGCCCGCGCGCTCGTGCTCGCTCGCTTCGTGCCCATCGTCCGCACCTTCGCCCCCTTCGTCGCAGGCGTCGGCAAGATGGACTACGCGCGCTTCATGAAGTTCAACGTCACCGGCGCGGTGGCGTGGGCAGCGATCTGCACCTTCGCCGGCTACTTCTTCGGCGGCATGAAGGTGGTGCAGAAGAATTTCGAGTTGGTGATCCTCGCGATCATCTTCATTTCGATTCTTCCGATCGTCATCACCTACTTCCGCGAGCGCTCGGCGGCGCGTCGCGAAGCAGAGACTCCGTCGGCCTGAGAAGCACGATGAGCTCGTCGAGTCGTTCGACGAGGCAAGTGGGAGCAGCCGCGCGCAACGCCGCCTGATCCCCGATTCCACCGAGGAGACCGATCGCGGCGACCCCAGCTGCATGCGCGGCGAGGACGTCTTGCGAGCCGTCGCCGATCATCCAAGCACGTCCAGGAACGCAGCCGACGAGCTCGAGGACGCGGAGGACGGGCGCCGGATCGGGCTTCAGACGCGGCAAATCTCCGGCGGCGACCATCGCGCAAAAACGCCCCGGCATCATCGCCTCGAGCACCACCTCGGCGATCGCGCGCGGCTTGTTGGTGCAGATCGCCGCCGGAATTCCCGCGGTCGCGAGGGCATCGAGGAGCGCGAGCGCGCCCGGCATCGGCTTCGTCGCCGGCGTCGGATTCGCCGCGTAGGCGCGTCCGTAGGCGGCCACGGCCGCATCGACGAGCGGATCGTTCGACGGCAGCGCGAGCGCGCGCGTGACCAGCATCCGCGCCCCGTCCCCGACGCAACGCCGGGCAGTGGCGACGTCGATCGGCTGGCGTCCGACCTCGACGAGCGCGTGATTGAGCGAGATGCGGATGTCTTCGAGGGTGTCGAGGAGCGTCCCGTCGAGATCGAAGACGACGAGCGCAGGCTGGCGTGGAAGACGATTCACCTCTGCGCCATCGCACGTCGCTCACGGGGCGAAAGCCGAGACCAAGCAATCTTTGGTATGGAGAAACCGCCGAAGCCGTGTCATCAACAAGGGAGGTGCCTCTTCGTCGCATCGCCCGTCGATCGTTCGCGCTCCAGGCCGCCATGGCCATGGCTGCCGTCTCCGCCGCCTGCACGCGCAAAACGGCGCAGGTCCCGACGAGGCCCGCCCCGCGCAAACCGAGCGACCTCGGCCCCGATCTCGACGTCGAGCTCCTCGACACCGAAGACGGTGTCGTCACCATCGATCGGCTCGATCCCCAGCTCGGCCCACGGGAAGCGACCTGCGTGATCGTCGTCTTCTCCGACTTCCAGTGTCCGTTCTGCAAGGACATCGCACAGGTGCTCGACCAGCTGCGAAAAGAGCTGCCGACGAAGCTGCGCATCGTCTTCAAGCACCTGCCGATGCTCAGCCTCCATCGCTACGCACGAGAAGCGGCGACCGCTTCGCAAATCGTCTTCCTCGAAGCCGGCACCGACGCCTTCTTCCGCTTCCACGATCACGCCTTCGCCCATCAGCGCGAGATCGACACCGACACTCTCCTCCGCTGGGTGCGCGATGAGGGCGTGCGGGCCGAGGCGATCGCTGCGCGCGCGAAGGAAGCCGAAGATCGCGTCTCCCTCGACTTCGCCCAAGCGAACAAGCTCGGCATCCACGGCACGCCCCACCTCTACGTCAACGCCCGCACGGTCAACGGCTCCTATCCGTACGAGCAGATGCGCGCGTGGATCAACGAAGAGATTTAGGCCGTAATCTCTAGGCGATTTCGCTACGTCCGCGTGGCGGGCACGCCCTCGGCGGTGGCGGGGGCTGGCGGCGCGCTGCCCCTCTCGCGCGTCAGATCGGAGCGCGGAGCTTCGGACCGCGGCGCACCCTCGGGCAACGCATCGGCGGGAAGAAGAATGGTGAACGTGGTCCCGACTCCGGCCGCCGTTTGCACGTCGATGGCGCCGCCGGCGTTCTGGACGATGCGCTGGCTGATGGCGAGGCCGAGCCCGGTGCCGCTGACTTTGGTGGTGAAGAACGGGACGAAGAGATTCTTCAGCACCTTGTTGGAGATGCCGGGCCCCGTGTCGGCGACGCGAATCTCCACCGCACCGTGCTCGAGGGGAATCGCCCAAGTCGCGCGCACCGACCGTCGATAGCTCGTCGTCACCGACAGACGACCACGACCACCCATCGCGTGCATCGCGTTGTTGACGAGGTTGATCAGCACCTGGCGGAGCTGTTCGGGATCGATGCGCACCGGCGGCAGCCCTTCGGCGAGCTCGATGGCGACGTCGGTCTGCTCGTCGTGCGAGGGCGCGAGAATCTGCATCGTGCGACGGACCGCAGCGTTGACGTCGGTCGGATCGACGGCGCCGCTGCGCGGGCGGGCGTAGTCGAGGATGGAGCTGACGACGCGATCGAGCCGCTCGACCTCCTCGAGGATGATCCCGAGGAATTCGCGGTCACCCTCGGCGCTGTCGGGCTTTTCGTGCTCGGACTCGATGAGGAGCTGGGCCGCGCCTTTGATCGCCCCGAGCGGGTTCTTCACTTCGTGAGCGAGACCGGCGGCCATCGCGCCGAGGGCGGCGAGGCGATCGCGCTCCTTCACGCGAGCGTAGGCGCGGCTGTGCTCGACCACGCTCGCGAGCTGACCGGCGAGACCTTCGAGGAGCACGACCTCCTCGTGGGAAAATGCGTCGCGCACACGATCGTCGGCAACGACGAAGAGCCCCACCAGCTCACCGTCGTCGAGCTCGAGCGCGAAGACGGTGCCCGCGCCGACCTCGTCGAGCCGTTGGTAGAGCTCGCGCGCCTGCGCCGCTGCGTGTGCGTCGCTGCCGTCGAGCGCGTCGGTGAGCTCGCGTTCGACCTCTTCCTTGGAGACGACCCCACGCGAGAGTCGATCGATGAGCGCGCGGCTTCCGACCTCTTCGATGCGACCGGCGCGCGGCGCCTTCCCCGAGTGCCCCTCGAGGAGAAAGGCGGCGCCGCCCGGATCGACCGAGATGGCGTCGCGAAGGTAGAGCGCCGCCGAGGTGACGCGACGCGATCGCTCGAGCCCGCCGAGCGTGATCTCGGCCATGTCGCGCGTCTCGAGGACGTGCGCGAGCCGGCGGCGGAGCTCGGTGACGGCGGTCTCGAGATCGAAGCGCTCGCGGAAGACGATTTGATGGATCTTCTCCTCGACCTTCTCCTGCAGCGGATTGAAGAGGACGAGGATGGCGATCGAGGCGAGGACCGCGTTCAAGTACATCGTGTTGAAGCGACCGACCCACGAGACGAAGAGATAGAAGATGCCGGCGAGGCAGAAGGCGAGCGCGGTGGCGACGAGGAGGCGGCCGGCGAGATCGTAGAGGTCGAGGAGACGCGAGCTCTCGAGCGACTGCGAGAGCACGAAGAGGAAGACGATGGAGAGGACCGCGCCGACCGGAGGCAGACGCGCGCCGACCCACCAGAGAAAGTCGGCGAGCTGAAAGACGGTGGCGAGCGCCCCGATGACCGCGAGAAATCGCGTGCGTCCGCGCGCTGCTCGGCTCTGTGCGGCGCCGCCCGCGGTGGCCAGCTGGAGGAGCGCGGCGACGATGAGGCCACCGACGTAGACGAAGAGCGCCACGCGCGCGGCCGGATGCGCGTGGTACGGCGTGAGGAGCAGCCCGACCATCGGCAGCGCCAACACCGACGCGACCCGCACCAGCGTCTGCCCTGGCAAGACGCGCGTCGAAGGTGGCGGCGGTGGATGACTGGCGCCGTGCGCGATCACCTCGGTCGGCGGACGCGGGACGATCGCTCCGAAGAGCCGCACCGCGATCTGCGGCACGATGACGGCGAGGAACTCGGTGGCGCGCTCCCAGAGCGTGTTGCGATAGAAGCCGAAGAGGGCCTGCGCGAGGAACCAGAGACCGACCGCGCCGGCGAACGCCGCGAAGAGCGCCTGCGTCCTTCGCACGCGCGCACGCAAGAGCACGCTCGTCGCGATCGCGATGGCCAGAGCCGCGCAGAAGAGCGCGGTGCGCGTGCGTAAATCGGCCATCGATCTCGTTTCGCCAAAGATTGCTTCGCAACTTTGGCCGCTTCGGTCGATCTCACTTCGCTCGGTCGCCTAGGCGATCTCGTTTCGCCAAAGATTGCTTCGCAACTTTGGCCGCTTCGGTCGATCTCACTTCGCTCGCTCGCCGAAGCCATCGCCTCCGCGTGATCGCGGACGACGACTGCCGTTACTTCGGCGGAACCGCAGTCTCGGAGCCACCGTTCTTGCCGTCGGTCGGCTTCTGATCGGTCGGGCCCACGACGGGACCATTGAGCGGATCGTATTGCGGGTGACCGTCGGGATCGACCCACGGACGCGGCGGGGGAATGTCGGGCTGCGGATCGGCCGGAGCTTCGACATGCTCGAGCTGCACACTGGGGAAGATGCCTTGCTGCGGTTGCACCGGCTGGCCGTTGGGAACGAGGATCTGGCCGTTGGGCATGGCCTTGAGATCGCTCGACGTCTTCGACTCGGGCGCGGGGGTGGGCGTAGCGTCGACCACGCACCCAACCAACGCACTCGAAAGCGCGATGGCAGCGATGCACGCCAACTTCATCCTCGACGACATACTCACGACCCCTCCGTAAACAGCGATGACAGACCGTAGTGCTTCACGAGTTGCGACAACCTGGGCCGCTTCATCCCCAAGAGTGCCGCAGCGCGCGTGATATTGCCACGAGTTTCCGAGAGTGCACGGGCGATACAGTCGCGCTCGATCATTCTCTTCATCTCGAAGAGAGAGACCCCTCCGCTTCGAATCTGTCCATACGCGACGGCCGTGGCGCTCGCCTCAGCGGCAGGGAGCGCCCCAATGGCGTCTTCGTCGACATCCAGCTCTTCCGAATGCGGCCCGGCGGTGGAGACAGGTCCAGCCGCGGCAACCACTGAACGCACGACCAGAGGCTCGACGGCGCGGAGGACGTCGACGTGCTCGAGGAGGTCGCGGCTGTTGATCTCCGGTCCGTCGGCGAGGAGCGCGACCGCCCGGAGGACGTTCTCGAGCTCGCGGATGTTGCCCGGCCACTTGTGCCCGGAGAGGAGCTCGATGCCGTCGCGCGAGACGGATCGGAAGGGTTGGTTGTGCTCTGAGGAGACGCGCCGGAGGATGTGCGTGCAGAGCTCGGCGAGATCACCGAGACGCGCGCGCAGCGGCGGCACTTCGAGCTGCACGCCGCGGAGGCGATAGAAGAGGTCTTCGCGGAACTCGCCGCGCGTGACCATCGTCGCGAGATCGCGGTGCGTGGCGCAGACGATGCGGACGTCGACGCGGATGGGGGTGGTGCCGCCGACGCGCTCGAAGGTCTTCTCTTGAAGCACCCGCAGGAGGGCGACCTGGGTGCGCGGAGAAATATCGCCAATTTCATCGAGGAAAAGCGTTCCTCCGTCGGCGAGCTCGAAACGACCACGACGACGGGCGACGGCTCCGGTGAACGCGCCCTTCTCGTGACCGAAGAGCTCCGAGAGGAGCAGTGTTTCGACGAGCGCGGCGCAGTTGACCTTGACCATCGGGCCCTGCGCACGATCGCTCGCGAAGTGCAGGGCCTCGGCGACGAGCTCCTTGCCGGTGCCCGACTCGCCGTGAATCAAGACGGTGGTGTCGCTGGTCGCGACGCGTCGCACGGCGGCGGCGAGGGCGCGGATCGACGGATCGGTGCCGACCATACGGCGAGGCTCGCTCGGCTGCACCGACGGGCGATGGATGCGCGCGCCGGCGGAGTCGCTCATCGCTGCCGGCGGCAACGGAGGCATCGGCTCGCTCTCGACGAGGCGTTCGAGCTTGGCGAGGCGGACCATGTCGGGACGCGCGAGGAAGAGCGGGTGATAACTCTCGGGGATCGAACGCATCATCGCGTCGCGGACGCCGCCCGCCGCTTCGAGGTGACGCTGCAAGAGCTCTCGATCGTTGGTGACGCGCGCGACCTCGGCGACGAGCAAGTGCGCTTCGATGATCAGATCTTCGTCGGTGGAAGCGCGACAGAGCGCGAGGGCCTCGCGCGCGGCGAAGAGAATTTCCGCAGCGTCACCGCCGTTGGCGCGCACCCACTCGGCCTCGAGGAGCGAGTGCTCGGCCTTGCTCCGAGGTGCGTCGTCGACGCCCCGCGCGCGGTCGAGGGCGAGCCGTGCGCCGCGTACGTCGCCGTCTTCGAGGGCGAGCCGCGCCTCGAAACGATCACAGTCGGCGACGCGCGTGACTTCGCCGGCTGCGCGGAGGACCTCGCGTGCGTGCGAGATGCCGGCGAGCGCCTCTTCGCTGCGGCCGGTGCGAGCGGCGATGCGCGCGCGGAGATCGTCACCCTCGGCGACGACCGGCGCCGCGAGGCCGCGTCGGAAGAGCGTGGCGGCGTAGCGAACCATCCCCGCCGCTTGGGTGACGTCGCCGAAGCGGAGATAGAGATAACCGAGGTTGTGCGCCGCGTTCGCCAACATCGCCGCTTGCCCCGTGACCTTGAGGCCGACGATGGCGGCGCGCAGCCGATCGAGCGCCATGCCGTAGTCGCGACGACGGGCGGCGATGACCGCCAGGCCTTCGAGCGCGAGTGCTTGGGCACGAGGCTCACCGAGCGCGCGTCCGCCCTCGAGCACGACCTCGAGGAGACCTTCGGCTTCGTCGAGCCGCTGATGCGAAAGAAGCGCGATGGCACGGTTGAGGAGCGCACGCAGCTCGCCGCGACGATCACCAGCGCGCGCGGCCTCGGTCGCGTCGGCGGCGAAATGCGCGTCGGCCTGCTCCCAGAGCCCTTTCGCGAGGAGGATCTTCCCGAGGACGTTGCGGCCGCGGAGGCGCACCTCGTCGTTGACGCCGGACGAGGTGGTGGCGCGACGTGCTTCCGATTCGCAGCTCGCGAGATCGCCGGCGAGATAGGCCGCCTCGGAGGTCTCGACGGCGATGCTCGCCAGCGCCTGCGCGCCGACGTTACCGGCCACGGCCCGTTCACGCGCCCTCGCGAGGACTGCGCGCGCCATGACGACGTCGCCCTTGGCGACGAGCGAGCGACCTTGGGCTTCGAGCAGCGCGGCGGCCTCTCCGTCACCGACGCCGGCGAGCTCGCCCGCACGAACGGCGACCTTCGACCAGCGGGCGCCTTCTTCGGCGTCGGCACTGGCGAGTGCACGGGCGGCCGCGCGGCGTGCGTGATCGAGACGTTCGCGCGGAGAGCGAGGCTCGAGGAGCTCGGACCAACGACGACCGACGTCACGGCGTGCATCGGGATCGTCGGCGGCGTCTTCCGCTCGCGCGATGGCGGCGTCGGCTTCGGCATCGGTGCCTCGCGACAGCGCATCGGCGGCGCGTTGCAACCACGTCCACGGTGAGCTCTCGTCGGACCTTCGAGCCTCGGCCGCTCGCGCCAAGTCGTCGCCGAGCATGGCGCCGGGACGGAGCACAGCCAGCGCTTCGGACTCGATCACCCGCGTGAATGCGCTCTCGAGCTGCGGCAGCGACGCTTCGCCGCCAGCCATCGCGCGACCGGCGGTGCGTCCGACGGCGTCGAGCCATGCCCAGCGTTCGCGAGGATCGAGCGCGGCGTCGAGGACGATGCTGCCGACGCCGAGCGAGTTGAGGGTCGGACACGTCGACGGACCGACGATGACGAGCCGAGCGAGCGGCGGCGTCGCCCCCGGATCGGCCAGCGCCGTCACGACCTCGCGGAGAACGAGCGCGCCCCAGCCGCTGGCGTTGCTCGAAGCTTCCTCGACACGAATGACCACCGAGGTGCGGCCACGGCGGATGCGCTCGGTGAGCTTCTCGGCGACGTGACCGACGCGACGCGTGTCGAGCACGACGCCGAGCGCAACCGCGAGGACGTCGAGCGCTTCACCTTCGTCGAGCCGACGCGTCGAGGTGACGCGTACCAAGGGCTCGTGCGGCTCACCCGACTGGCCGGCGCCCGCGAGCGCGAAGGAGCGCTGACGAAGGAGGCGCGCGAGGTGTGCGGTGGCAGCGACGCGCACGGCTTCATCGGCGGCGGCGACGAGGATGACGACATCACGACCTGCAGCAACGACCTCGGCCAGCTCGACGAGCGGAGGGCTGGTCTCGACGGCTTCCGGGATCGGCGCGGAGGCTGCAGCAACCGCGGTCGCGGCGGCTGCGCTGAGGGGAGACGCGGAAGAGACGGCGAGCCGATTCACGCTCGGCGGCGGAGGCGGAATCGACCCCCGGACGCTGCGTGCAGCTTCGTCGCGTGCGCCATCCGCCATCCAACGACGTTAACTCATGCCGACCCAAACGCCCACCTCGTCACGCGTCCGCTCAGACCTCGACGCGATTTCTTCCGCCCCGCTTGGCGACGTACAGCTTCTCGTCGGCGTGCTTGATGAGCGCGACGCCGTCTTTGTCGCCTTCTCCGAGGAGCGCGATGCCGGCGCTGATCGTGCACTGGATCTTTTCGCCCTGAAAGACGAAATTCGATTCGCCGATGCGCTTGCGGATGTCCTCGGCGAGCGTGTGAGCGCCTTCGATGCCGGTCTCGGGGGCGATGATGCAGAACTCTTCGCCGCCATAGCGCGCGAACGTCTCTTCACCACGGAGTCGCGAGCGGACGACGCGCGCGAGCTCTTTGAGGACGTAGTCACCGGCGAGGTGACCGTGCACGTCGTTGATTTTCTTGAAGTGATCGATGTCGAACATGATGCACGTGAGATCACGGCCATAGCGGCGCGCGCGGGTGATCTCTTTCTCGAGGGCCTCGAAGAGGTGGCGCTTGTTGTGCGCCTGGGTGAGGCCATCGATGATCGTGATGCGATAGATTTCCTCGTGATACAGCGACTCGACGTCGGTGCCCGAGAGGTACTTGAAGATGGTCGGTCCCACCTTCACGCGATCGCCGCTGTGCAGGCGCGTCGCGGCGGCGATCTGGTCGTCGTTGACGTAGGTGCCGTTGGTCGAGCCGTCGTCGACGGTCATCCATCCGCCCTGCCCGCGCTCGATGTGACAGTGACGACGCGAGACCGAGTCGCTGTCGAGGACGACGTGGTTGTCGTGACCGCGACCGATGGTCGTCGGCGAGGCCTCGAGCACGTAGCGCTTGCCGAGATGGGCAGGATCTTTCGAATAGATCGTGACCAAGCAGTCGCCACGCCCCGTCGTCTCCTGCTTCGGATTGAGGATCGAGGTGACGCGGGTCTTCTCTTCGACGTCGCTCACGCGATCCCTCCGCACCCTCTCCGTACGACGATCATCTTCCGCAAATCCGTCACCATCGAAGCTGTTCCTGACGACGAGCGCCACCGGCCGCTCGTCGTTGGACGGCGGTGCGAGCGTAGAAGTTGGGTCGCCGATCCGTCAACGAGCATCGCCGCTAGCCCTGTGGGGTCAGGTAGGCCGACGGGGCGTGCGCGGCCTTCTGCCGCAGTCGATGGGGTCATAGGAGGGTGTAGGTCGCGGTCGCCTTGTCACCCTTCATCCGGACCACGCCTTCCTCTTTCAACCGTCGCAGCACTTGCGCGACGCGCTGACCTTCCTCGGCAGACAGACCGGCGGAGCGGAGAACGTCGGACTTCTTCAGCGCTCCCCCGCTGCGCAATGCCGTCACGACTTTGTCGCGGAGGGCTGCCATGTGGCTCTCGGGAGCCCGCTCGCGCTTGTCTCGGGTCTTCGGCTGCGGCTTCGTCTTGGATGCGTTGGCTTTGACCTTCGGGCTCGCGGACGAGACGACCCGCTTGCTGGGCTTGACCTTCGCGGGGGCGTCCCCGTCGCCCATCAGCTCGACCAGTTTGCGCGCGACGAGCTCGGCGAATTCGTCGCGGAGCTCGAACATCGCTTTCTCGATGAGCTGACGGAAGTTCATGGCCGCCTGTCGGCGTAACCCTCCGCGGACGATGTGTAAAGGTCCGTGAAGCGCTTCTCAATTCGCCACCCCGATGGCATGCTGCGCGGCGTGATGAACGTCGCGATCGAATACTGCGTCGCCTGAAACTACCTCCCGAGGGCCTCCAGTTTGGCGGCCGCGATCGAGTCGGCGACGGGAATCAAGGCGCGGCTCGTCAAGGGTGGGCGCGGAGCGTTCGAGGTCACCGTCGACGGCGTCCTCGTCTTTTCGAAGCACGCATTGCACCGGTTCCCCGAGCACGCCGAGATCATCGCCAGGCTCGGGTGAGCTCCCGCGTGACGCTCAAAGTCCGGCGCGGCTGACCACCCGAACGACCTCGCGCCGCGCGCGGGCGACGATGGCCTCTTCGTCGAGATCGAGGGAGGCGCCGTCGCGGATGCGGACCGTGCCGTCGAGCACGACGTGCCGCACGTCCGACGATCGACAAGCGTAGACGACGCGCGCCGCTGCCGACCCGCCTGGCTCGGCGTGCGGCCCGGAGAGATCGATGATCACCAGATCGGCCCGTTTTCCCGGCTCGATCGAGCCGATTTCTTCGTCCATCCCGAGCACGCGGGCACCGTCGATGGTGGCGAGGCGGAGGGCTTCGTCGGCCGGGAGCGTGCCGGTGCCGCTGCGCATCTTCGCGAGCAGCGCCGCGTGCCTCAGCTCGACGAGCGCGTCGAGGTTGTTGTTGCACGGCGCGCCGTCGGCACCGAGACCCACCACCACGCCCGCGGCGCGGAGGGCGTGGATGCGCGCGACACCCGAACCGAGCTTGAGGTTGGCGCTCGGACAGTGGACGACGCGCGTCCCGGCCTCGGCGAGACCTCGCGCTTCGTCGTCGTCGAGTTGCACGCCGTGCGCGAGGACGGCGCGAGGACCGGTGACTCCCCAACGGGCGAGGACGGCGACGTCGTCGTCACCGTACGCCGCGCGCACCGCAGCACGCTCGTCGGCGTGCTCGGCAGCGTGGGTGTGGACGAGGAGACCACGCGCCTCGGCGAGCGCGCAGGCGTCGCGCACGAGACCCTCGCTGCACGAGAGGATGAAGCGGGGCGAGGCGGCGACCCGGATCCGCGGATGGTCGGCGTAGGCGCGCGCATGAGCATCCAACTCTTCGAGCGCACGACGCGGTTCTTCTCGAAGCCCGGGCGGAACGGAGTCGCCGACGTCCATCAACGCCTTTCCCGAGCGGGCGCGGAGACCGAAGCGATCGATCGCATCGAGCACCACGTCGTGACCGTGGGTGGTGCCCATGTCGAGGATGGTGGTCGTCCCTCCCTTGAGCAGCTCGAGGAGACCGAGCTCGGCCGACGCGCGGAGGCTCGCCTCGTCGTGCGCGGCCTCGAGGGGCCAGATGCGCTGACGAAGCCACTGCAGAAGTGGAAGATCGTCGGCGAGGCCGCGAAAGAGCACCTGGACGAGGTGGACGTGCGCCTGGACGAATCCTGGGATGACGGCGCAGCGTGCAGCGTCGAGGACGCGACAGGGACGAGTCGCCAGTTTGCGTGCGCCCTCGCCGATGGCCACGATGCGGCCGTCGCGCACGAGGACGTCGCCGTCGACGACGCTTCCGCGAGCGTCGCAGGTGATGACCGTGCCATTCTCCACCAGCAAATCCATAGTTTGCTTATGGTCGCTGCGGGGTGGGGACGCAAGCCGATGGAAGCGGGCGGGCATGGGCGCGGTGTGGTCGTGGTAGCTTTCGCTTCGTGCGCGCGCCGCCCGCTTCTCTCTTCCGTCGGTTCGTCTCGAGCACCCGCCGACTCGCGCCGCTCGCCGTCGCGCTCGCGGCCCTGCAGGCGGGCTCTGCCCACGCCGATCTCTGGCCCGATGTCCCCGACCGCTTGAAGATCGAGCTCGCGTCTCCCGATGTCGCGAGGCGGCGTGCCGCGGCGGCTGGCCTCGGCAACCTTTCGAAGGAAGAAGCGACGCCGCTCCTCCTCGTCGCCGTCGCCGATCCCGACGTCGACGTGCGCCTCTCAGCTGCCGAAGTGGCGGCGCGCCGTGGCATCGTCGCCGTCACGGACGCGCTCCTGCCCTGGCTCACCGACAGCGAAGCCCGGCTGCGCGAAGGGGCCTGCGATTTTTTCGCGCGACTTCCCCAACCGAAGGTCGTGAAGGTGCTCGCCCGCGCGCTCGGTGACTCCGTGCCTTCGGTGCGACTCGCGGCGGTACGTGCGCTCGGCGCTTCGGCATCGTCGGAAGCGGTCGCGCCGCTCCTCGCGCGCCTCGACGACGGAAACTCGAAGGTGCGGCTCGCGGTCGCTCGGGCCCTCGCGCGCCTCGGCGACAAGCGCGCGGTGACACCGTTGGTGTCGAAAATCCAGGACGAAGCGAGCGAGGTTCGGCAAGCGATCGTCCGCGCGCTCGGCGAGCTCGGCGATGCGCGCTCGGCCCCGGCGCTCGTGATCTCGCTCGGCGACGTCGCCCTCGAGGTGCGCATCGAGGCCTTGGCCGCGCTCGGTCGCATGCGCGCCGAGAGCGCGGTCCCGTCGATCGCACCGCTCACCGTCGAGACGAAGAAGGTCGGTCACGCCGAGGTCCGTCGCGCGGCGCTCGCAGCACTCGGGCGTATCGCTTCGCCGGTAGCCATCGACGCCATCATCCGCGCGTTCGGCGTCGCCGAAGACGCGAACGCCGGCGTCGGCCCTTCGGCAGCGCGCGAAGCCGCCGTCAGCGCAGGCGTCGCTGCGGCCCCCGTGCTCCTCGCCCGCCTCCGCGACGGCATGCTCGGACCGACAGCCGCGACCATCACTGCCGGCGGCGGCACTCCGAACGCGACCAACGTCGCCGCCAGCGCCGCTTGGGTCCTCGGCGAGGTCCACGCCGAAGGCGCGGGTGACGTCATCGTCAAGGCGATGCGTCGCGGCGAAATCCCGGCGACCGTCGCGCTCCACGCGCTCGCCTCGCTCGGTGACCCGACCCAACTTCCGATATGCCTCGAGCACGTCGCCTCCTCCGATCGCGCCGTGCGCGCCGAGGCATTGGTGGCCGCTGCGCGACTCCTCGATCCCGAGCAGCCCGACGGGCGCGCGGTCGAACCTCTCCTCGCCTCGCTCGAGCTTGCCCAGACGCCGGACGACCGCGCCGAAATCGCAACTCTGCTCGGCCGCACTGGCGCAGCTCGTGTCGCTTCGGTGCTCATCGGTCTGACGTCGGCCAAGGACGAGAAGCTGAAAGTGACGGCGATCGACGCCCTCGGCACGCTCGGCGCGGCCGCCGCTGGTCCTGCGCTCGCCAAGCTGCTCGAAGATCCGTCGGGGAGCGCACGGCTCCGAGCAGCTGTCGCGCTCTCTCGCGCCGGTGGCGCCGACGTCCTGCCGCTCGTCCTCGCTCGCCTCACGACCGCCGCCGAAGCCGATCGCCTCGCGGTGGTGATCGCCCTCGGTGGTCTGCTCGAACGTCACGCCGACGTCGCGGCGATCAACAGCGCGTTGCAGGTCGAGAAGACGAGCGTCGGCGCCGAGCGCGATCTCCTCGTCGCGGCGATCGGTCGCGCGAAAGATGCATCGGCATCGACGGCGCTCGGCGGGCTCCTTGCGTCGGCCGACGTCGACACCCGTCGCGCCGTCGCCCTCGCGCTCGGCGCCAGGCTCGGTGATGCCGTGGCGCTCGCCAAGCTGCGCGGGCTCGCTGCCGATCCCGATCCGTCGGTGCGCGCGCAGGCTGCATGGTCTCTCGGCGCCGTCGGCGAAGCGGCCGACGCAGCGCTCCTCGAAACGCTTTCGAAGGAGAGCGCGCTCGCCGTCGCCGCGAACGCAGTCGGCGCACTCGGTCGCCTCACGCCCCGTCTCCCCGCCGGCGTTGCGTCCCCGGCGATCTGCCGCGCGCTCGACGACGATCGCGCGTACGTACGCGCCAACGCGCTCGGCGCTCTCCTCCAACTCGCCCGCGCCTCACGACCGGCGACGTGCGGCGACGGCGCCCGCGAACGAGCTCTCCTCGCCGAAGATCCAAACGACGTCGTCCGCGCCGAAGCCGCCCGCCTTCTCGGCGCCCGCTCGCCCGCTCCGGCGACCGCGCCCACGACTCCGACGACCAACGCCGCTCCGAGCGAGCCCCCCGCCGATCGCGTGGCCGTCGAGCGCTGCCTCCTGTCCGATCCCTCCGGCAACGTCGCCGCCGTCTGCCGCGAACAACTCCGCAACGCGCCGAAGCCGGTCGTCTCCTCGACGACGCTCGCCCTCGTGATCTTCGTCTCCGGCGAAGACGGCGGCGCCCCGGTTCCACGCGCGCCCTATGCGCTCGAGCGACCTGACGGGCTCTTGCACCTCGGTACGGCGGACCGGATGGGGAGCTTGGTGGAGCTGCACTTGGGTAAGGGCGCGGTGCGGTTGCGCGTTCCGTTGTAAGAGGCGCGAGCGCATGTCTGGGTGCGGGTCGCGGGCGCGACGAATAGCATAGCGTTGCTATGCCATGGCAAAGTCAATGTAGAACAAGGTGCGACCTTGTCTCCGTTCAAAACAAACCTCAGCTTGGTCTCACCAACACCACGTTTTGCCACCAAGCTACCAACAGCCTGCACACAGGATCACCCCCAAGCCGTTGGGGTCTCCCCCCTCCCCCCCCCAACCGGTGGTAGCTACTGATCGCGTTTTGGTTGCCAGGTGGGTGTCGTTCAGGTTACGTATGTACGTGTTCAGGAGACGAGCCTGAGCACATGGGGGGCCTGTCCGGCCCACCAGCTCCCTCCTGGAGCATCGTCATCGCAAGTCACGCCGGGCGCGGGGGACGGTGGTGGAGGTGACTCCGGGGGTGGTTGGGGACGCTTCGGCATCCCCTCGGCGGTGTGGAGCGTGGGTGGTGCAGGACCGCGGCGGGGCCGACGAGGCCTCGGCGCGAAAGCGAAGATGCAGCAGGTACGCCGGGTGCGAGCCGGTTTCTCGCGCCTTGGTGGGTTTTTGTCGCGCGTCGCGCGCGATGCGGTGGAGGGGTCATGGTCGACAAGATGGTCGGGGGCGTTGGTGGCAAGGTCGTTTCCGAGGACAAGAAGAAGAGGAATGGACACCTTCAGAAGGTGAGTGGGCTCGTCGAGCGTCGCTTCACCAAGCCGGGCGTCGATCCGCTCGACGAGGTGACCTGGGAGCGCCGCACCAGCATCATCACCAACCCCGACGGCTCGACCGTCTTCAAGCTCGAAGGCGCCGAGATCCCCGCGCACTTCTCGCAGCTGGCGACCGACATCGTCGTCTCCAAATACTTCCGCAAGGCCGGCCTCTACGGCGACAAGAACCACGGCGAGCGCTCGGTGCGTGAAGTCGTGGTCCGCCTCGCGAAGACCATCCGCGAAGCCGGTGAGAACCTCGGCGGTTACTTCGCCGACACGGCCGAGGCCGACGCCTTCGAGGCCGAGCTCTCGTACATGCTCGTCCACCAGATCGGCGCCTTCAACTCGCCGGTGTGGTTCAACTGCGGGCTCTTCCACCGCTATCAAATCCAGGGTTCCGGCGGCACCTGGGCGTGGAAGACCGACAGCCAGACGGACGAAGTCCACGAGGTCAGCAACGCCTACGAGCGCCCGCAGTGCTCGGCGTGCTTCATCCAGTCGGTCGGCGACGACCTCATGTCCATCTACGACCTCGTCAAGTTCGAGGCGCGCCTCTTCAAGTACGGCTCGGGCACCGGCACCAACTTCTCGCTCCTGCGCGGCAAGCAGGAGAAGCTCTCCGGCGGCGGAACTTCGAGCGGCCTCATGAGCTTCCTCGAGGTGCTCGATCGCGCGGCCGGCGCGACCAAGAGCGGCGGCACCACGCGCCGCGCCGCGAAGATGGTCTGCCTCGACATGGACCACCCGGAAATCATGGATTTCATCGAGTGGAAGATGCGCGAGGAGAAGAAGGCCCAGGCACTCATCGCCATGGGTTACCCCGCCGACTTCAACGGCGAGGCGTACCACACGGTCAGCGGCCAGAACTCGAACAACTCGGTCCGTGTCACCGACGACTTCATGAAGCTCGTCGACACCGACGGCACCTGGACGACGCGCTTCCGCACCACCGGCGAGAACGGCCCGGCGTACAAAGCGCGCGACATCTGGACGAAGCTCTCGGAGAGCGCGTGGGGCTGCGCCGATCCCGGCGTGCAGTACGACACCACCATCAACAAGTGGCACACCTGCTCGAACACCGCCCCGATTCGCGCGAGCAACCCGTGCAGCGAGTACATGTTCCTCGATGACACGGCGTGCAACCTCTCGTCGCTGAACCTCACCAAGTTCCTCCGCGACGACGGCACCTTCGACGTCGAGGGCTATCGCCACGCGATCCGCATTTTCTTCGTCGCGCAGGAAATCCTGGTCGATTTCTCCGCCTACCCGACGAAGCCCATCGCGAAGAACTCGCACAACTACCGCCCGCTCGGTCTCGGTTACGCCAACCTCGGCACCCTGCTGATGATCCAGGGCATCCCCTACGACTCGACGGAAGGTCGCGCGATGTGCAGCGCGCTCACCGCGATTCTCACCGGCCACGCGTATCGCGTTTCGGCAGAGATGGCGGCGAAGAAGGGCGCGTTCAACGGCTTCGCCAAGAACCGCGAGCCGATGCTCAAGGTCATGGGCATGCACCGCGACGCTGCCTACGAGATCGATCGCGACGCTTGCCCGCCCGACCTCTTCGCCGCGGCGTGCGAAGACTGGGACGAGGCGGTCTCGCACGGTCAGAAGCACGGCTACCGCAACGCGCAGGCCACCGTGCTCGCGCCGACCGGCACCATCGGTCTCCTCATGGACTGCGACACCACGGGAATCGAGCCCGATTTCGCGCTGGTGAAGTTCAAGAAGCTGGCCGGCGGCGGCTACTTCAAGATCGTCAACCAGTCGGTGCCGCGCGCGCTCCGGAACCTCGGCTACGACGAGCGGCAGTCGCAGGAGATCCTCGCTTGGATCTCCGGCACCAACACGCTGCTCGGGGCGCCGTACATCAACCGCGCCTCGCTGAAGTCGCGCGGGCTCACCAACGAAGAGCTCGGCAAGGTCGAGTCGGCCCTCCTCGGCTCGTTCGATCTGCGCTCGGCGTTCCAGACGTGGGTCCTCGGCGAGCAGGCGTTCGAGCGGCTCGGCGTGCCGGCCGACAAGGTGAAGAGGCCGGGCTTCGATCTGCTCGCCTTCCTCGGCTTCTCGACCGAGCAAATCGAGGGTGCCAACGATCACATCATCGGCCGCATGACCATCGAGGGAGCGCCGCACCTGCGCCCCGAGCACGTCGCCGTCTTCGATTGCGCGAACCGCTGCGGAAAGAGCGGCGTCCGCTACCTCGCGCCGCTCTCGCACGTGAAGATGATGGCGGCCGCCCAGCCGTTCCTCTCCGGCGCCATCTCCAAGACGGTCAACCTCCCCAACGAGGCGACCATCGAAGACGTCGCCGACATCTACTACGAGGGCTGGAAATTGGGCCTCAAGGCGGTCGCGCTCTACCGCGACGGCTGCAAGGCGAGCCAGCCGCTCTCGTCGTCGGGGAGCAAAGAAAAGAAGGACGACAAGACCGAGACGAGGACGATCCAGACGCCCGTCGAAGCGATTGACGAAGCGGGTGGAGCGGGCGAAGAGACGGCGATTCCGGTCGTGCAGGTGACGACCGAGAAGCGTCACACCACGACGGCATCCCCGGCGACGGCGAACGCGATGATGGCGGCGCCTCGCACCGAGCAGCGTCTCTATGGCGAGCGTCTACGCCTGCCGAAGAAGCGCACCGGTTGGACGCAGGAAGCTCGCGTCGGCGGGCACAAGATCTTCCTCCGCACCGGCGAGTACGAAGATGGCCACCTCGGCGAGATCTTCATCGACATGCACAAGGAGGGCGCCGCCTTCCGTTCGATGATGAACTGCTTCGCGATGGCGGTGAGCGTCGGTCTGCAGCACGGCGTGCCGCTCGAGACCTACGTCGAGCAGTTCACGTTCACGCGGTTCGAGCCCCAGGGCAACGTCGAGGGGCACCCGAACATCAAGATGTCGACGTCGATCGTCGACTACATCTTCCGCGTGCTCGGGGTCGAGTACCTCAAGCGCTACGACCTCTGCCACGTGAAGCCCGTCTCGACAAAAACGGCCGATCCGGGCGATCACTCGGCCGATCCGTCGCCCTTCAGCAGCGGCTTCACCGAGCCGCCTCCGAGCCTCGCCTACACCAGCTCGGCGCTCGCCCGCGCCGCGCAAGAAGACGAAGGCACCGCGCGCGCCGGCTCGCTCGACGCACAGCTCGAAGAGATGATGGGCGACGCGCCGCTCTGCGACGTCTGCGGCCACATCACGGTGCGCAACGGCGCGTGCTACCGCTGCCTCAACTGCGGCAACTCGATGGGTTGTTCCTGATCGACCCACGTCACGGGCGACTTCGCGCCTGACGTAGACCCGTGACGACGTCGGCGCCTTGGCAACGAGGCGCCGACGCCCTTTTTGTCGTGCAAATGCGCGTGAACTACGCGTGAAAATAGCGATGGAAGCGCGTTTCCGGTAACGTCTGCATGACCTTCGGGAGATCGCCGTCCAACTCGGTACGTAGTCAACGAGTAGCATCTGTAGCGTCTGTAACGTCTGCATCGAGCTCAGAGGAGAATCGGCCGCCATGTCGAAGCGTCGCACCGTCGAAACCTTGTTCGCTTTCCTGCTGGTCCTCGGTCCGGCGGGCGCGCTCTCTGCGGGCTGCAAGAAGGACGATCCGCCGCCGGTGCCGACGACGCTGCCGAGCGACGACGACGAGAAACCTAAGAAGAAGAAGAAGTCGACGACCGACGATGACCCGGCCGTGGTCAACGGTGGTGGTGCGGACGATCCGGGGGCCGGTTCGAACACCATCGCGATCCCCGCCGGTACCGGCGGAAAGAAGACCGATCCGAACGCCGCGAAGAAGGCCGCGCTGCAAGCGTGCTGCACCGCGCTCCACAACGCCGCCGCCGCCGCCGGCATCGCCAACACCGCAGCCTCGGCAGCGATCCCTGGTCTTCCGGCGCTGCCTCCGCCTCCGCCGAAGGAAGAGCTCGAGAAGCAGGCGAAGGCGTGCGATCAGGCGGTCGTCGAGTTCACGGGCGATCTCAATACGTCGCTGAAGAAGGTCAAGGGCGCCTCGCCGATCGCGCTGCCCACGGCTTGCAACATCAGCTGAGTGACCGAGTGAGGCTCACAGCGTCTCGGTGATTCGCCGCGCCTCTTCGGTGGCGACGCCGGGAGCGCTCATGAGGACGAGCGGCGACTCGACCCGCAAGCCGCCAGCGCGGGCTGCTTTCGCTTCGACGAGCGCGAGTCGGCCCGGCGACTCGGCGAGGGGATGGACGAAGCGCAGACGCTTCGGTTCGAGGCCACTCGCGCGCAGGGCGTCGAAGAGTCGACCGAGATCGAGCGTGGGAAAGACGACGCAGAAGCGGCCTGCACGACCGAGAGCAGCGCGGGCCGCGCGGACGAATCCGACGAGCGTACCGGCGGGTGCTGCGCGGGCGACGGCGCGTGATGGGTCGGCTGCGGGGCGTGTTCGACCCTCGACGCCGTAGGGCGGATTGGCGACCACGAGATCGAAGGCGCCGCCGAGTACCGAGGGCAGTCGCACCCGCAGATCGTGCAGCAAGGTCTCGGCGCGATCGGCGATGCCGGCAGCTCGTGCGTTGGCGGTTGCGAGCGCGAGCACCGAGGCGTCGAGATCGAGGAGCGTCGTGCGCTCGGCGCGGCCCATCACCACCAGCGCGAGACCGACCGCTCCGACGCCAGCACCGAGATCGAGACAACGCGTCGCTGGCTTCTCGCGCCTTGCAAACGAGGCGAGAAGCAGGGCGTCGACGTTGGTGCGATAGCCACGCGCCGGCTGCGCGAGCGGCAGGCGCCCACGCAAGAGCGCGTCGGCCGTGGTCTCGAACGGCTCGACCGCCTCGACCGCCTCGGCGACTACTTCTTCACTTGCCACGCACGGAGGCCGCGGAACGTGAAGACCGTGACCGAGTCGGGGAAGGTCTGCACCGGGTAGCTCCCGAGGCCGAGCACTTCTCCGCCGACCTTCCCCGACGCAGCAACGGTGTAGACGCCCGGATCGAGCGCGCCGACGGCATAGAGACCGAGGCGAGAGGTCGACTTGCGGTTGCTCTCGGGGAGCGGATCGTCTTCGACGTCGGACAGATAGAAGAGACCGAGGCCCGACGTCGGACCGATGCCGACCGTGGCGTTTCCGAGACGAACGTCGCCGCAGTCGTGCACCTCGCCGGCGATGGCGCTCTTTCCGGCCTCGGGCGGGCGGTTGTACGCGGCCTTGAGGATCGACGCGTAGTCGTCGTTGCCGAGCGCGCGCACGTCGAACGTCACCGAGCCGTCGGCAGCGGCGGCGCCGTCTCGCACCACTTGGTTGTAGTCGTAAAGCGGGAACCAGCCGTCGACGTCGACCGACGTCTTCGACGACGTACGGACGATGAACGGCGTCTCGGTCGGAATGCCCTTGATTTCGTAGGGATAGAGGGTGCGATCGTTGGCCGTCCCGGCCTTGTAGATCGTCTCTTTCTTGGTGCCGAGGCCGCTCACGGAATCGACGCTCGTCGATTCGCCGACCTTGTCCGCGAGCTTGCCAGTGGGACCGCCCGCGGCATCGAGTTGCTCTTTGAAGATCTCTACCTTGACGTTCTTCGAGTCGGGACCGTTGGCGAAGATCTTCACGTAGCCGCGCAGCGTGACCGTCTTGCCTGCGGGCGCGAGCGGCTTGATGCCGACGCCCTTGAGGCAGGCGACGTCGGGAGCTCCGGTGCCGGAGTACTCTTTCGTATCGGTGGTGCGCACGACGTCGGTGGTAGGCGGCGTCGCGACGCAGATGCCGCAGACGTCGACCTTGCCGGCCGCGCAGGTGGACTTCGCCGCGGGCGTGCACCAGTTGGAGGTGTTGCCGGGGACGAAGGCGGGGGTGGCGACCGTCCCGGGATCGTTGCTCTTCGACGAGCACGCCGTCGCAAGCACGAGAACGTAGGGCGCGAGCAGGAAGACCCTGGAGAGCGAACGGATCATGCGACCTCTCGTGCGGCCTGCCGGCGGAAAATTCTCCGCGTGGCTCGGTCGAGTAAGAATGGGTACGGAACGGAAAGCGGCGCCAGGAGACGACGCGAATCAAGAGCTTAGCGGATTTTCGCAGCCCACACGGAGACGAGGAAATGGCCTAACTTGGGCCGATGGCGCCCGAAGAGCCCGTCCCGCCTTCGCTCGCGACGGTGCCGGGACGTGGCCCCTCCCTCTACGTAGCCCGTCGGACTGGCACCTTCAGCGCCGTCGACGAAGACGCCCCGGTCCAGGTTCTCTCGCTGCGAGAGGTCGACTGGAACGAGGCGACGCCGGTCGGCGCGAAGGCGAACGGGCGCTTCGTCACGCTCGGGGACGCGATCGATCACGACGTCGACGTCCGCGACGCGATGTTGGTCCTCTCGCCCGAGCCCGGCCTCGGCCGATTCCGCAAGGTGCCGTTCCGTCTCGCGATGCTCCTCTCGCCAATCGCTTGGGGCTATTTCGCCGAGAGCGAGTGGCGCGAGCTGACGAAGGTCGAGAAAGACGCGCGCCGCGTCCTCGACTCGGACGAGTTCAAGCAGGCGGAGATGCAGACGGAGAACGTCGGCCTCGCCAAGGAAGCGAAGGAGCGGCGCGGCAAGATCGAAACCGCCATCGCCATGCGCAAGGCGTACACGCTCGGCGAAGGTGCGATCACGCTCGCCGCGGTGCTCGTGATCGCGCTCGGCCTCCGACGCTACCGCGCGATTCCCATCGCCCTCGGCTTCGGCGCCCTCTTCTGGTGGCTCTTCCAAGCAGGGAGACCGGGGCACTGCTTCAAGCCGAGCTCGTGGAGCGACTACGTCCTCGCGTTCTTCGGGCTCGGCGGCGCGGTCGTTTCGCTGGTGCTCGCACCGTCCGAGACGACGATCGCGACCCGGCTCCGCAAGCGCCTCCGCCTCCCGGTCCATCCCGCGCCAGGTCGGCCGTGGATGTCTGGCGAGCGACGTCTCGATACCGCGGCGGCGTTGGCAGCGGCGGCGGCGGGGCTCCTGTTGCCGCTGATGATGGAGCTGATCAACCGCGCGAGGGCGGGCAATCCGGTCCGCATTCTCTTCTTCGTCGGGTTCTGCTCGATCGTCTTCATCGGCTTCCTCGCGTGGCGCAAAGAGCTCTCGCGCGTGCCGCCCCGCCTCGTCGACGTCGCGCTGGCTGCCAGCCTCGGCTTCGGCGTGCTCGTCGCCGCCGACGTCGCCGTGCGTGCGTCGTTCGCGACGGTGCTCGAGGTGCAGACCTGCATCGCCCCCGACAGCAAGACCGCCCTCAACAAGGTCCAAGAGCAGAGCTCGAAGGAGACGACGAACGCGCGCAAGGAGACGCAGACGGGACTCCTGCCGTTCCTCGTCGCCGTCCTCGCCGCGCCGTTCTCCGAGGAGATGCTCTATCGCGGCACCCTCCAGCGCATTGCCCGCCGCGCGTTCGGCGCCCGCAACGCGATCATGCTCTCGAGCATGATCTTCGGCGTCGCGCACATGTTCGCGTTTCCCAACGCCTTCTACATGCACGTCGGCCTCGGGCTCGCGTTCTCGGCCATCTTCGAGCTCGCCGGTGGGGGCGCGGTGGGGGTCATCGCCAGCGCCACCACCCACCTCATGTGGAACTACTGGCTCTCGCAGATGCCCGTTCTTTGAGTCCTATTTCGAGCCCTCTTTCGAAGCCGGCGTAAGAAAACGGCGCCGACGCCGTTGGTCGGGAAGAAGGCGACACGGGCAGGTGCTGAGGGGTCACAGTGCACTCCCGTTCACGTCCAATCTCCGCGCATCGAAAAAAGGGCATGGCGCATCCCAGCGACACTGCGCACGCTTGTTGCTGACAGAGGCAGGAGCCATCATGAAGACCGTTCGTCGCTACGCAGTCTCATTTCGCGAAAACTTGCTGCGCAACTTTGGCCGTCCGGTCGATGTCGCTGCGCTCCGTCGCCGGGCGCTCTCGTTTGCACTCTCCGCCGTCGTGATCTCAGCCGCCGCCCTCGCGAGCGCCGAGCCTGGGACCATCGTCCTCAACGACGGAACCTCCGTCGCCGGCGAGATCACCGAGATCGTCAACGGCGATCACCTCTCGATTCGCCTGCCCAACGGCGAGCTGCGCACCCTCGCCTGGACGCAGATCGCGACGATGCAGGTCGGTGTTTCGGGGACGATCGTCATCGGTCCGCAGCCCGCGGCGACGCCTGCACCTCCGCCGCCCCAGCCCGCGCCGCCGCCGCCGGTGGTCTACGCACCCGCGCCGCCGCCGCCGGTGGTCTACGCACCTCCGCCGCCACAGCCTGCGTACTATCCGCCGCAGTACCAGCCTCCGCCTCCTCCGCGCTTCCAACCGGCGTGGGTGCTCGGCGGTCGCTTCGGCACTCTCAGCCCGGGCAAGAACTCGAGCCTGATCGGCGGATCACAGAACGGAACTGCCGGTGACGACGTGCCGCTCAAGTCGTACGTCGGAAGCGGCATCGCCCTCGAGGCCGACGTCGGCTATCACTTCGCGCCGTCCTGGACTTTCTACGGCTTCTGGGAGCACGGTTTTCTCGGCAAGGGCGACGTCAACTCGGGCGTCTCCGGCGACTCGTCATCGAACTTCGTCGGCCTCGGCTTCCAGGCGAACACCAACCCGCGTGGTCCGCTCGGCTTCTATTTCGACGTCGGTGCCGGTTATCGCTGGCTCACTCTCTCCTATGCCACCGGGCAAACGGGACCGGGCGCCGATCCGCGGTACGCCAATGAAGCAAAGCGGTCGGTCGGCGGTTGGGAGCCGCTCCGCATCGGCATCGGCGCCGCGATCGTCGTCAATCCGCAGTTCTCGCTCGACGTGCTCCTCCACGCGTCGGCCGGATATTTCTCGAAGATGGACGACTCGGCGAGCCCCTGCTCGGGCAGTGGAGACTCGAGCTGCGGCAGCATCCCCGTCGATCGACGCGCCATCCACACGTTCAGCGGCATCTCGGTAGCGGCGCACTGGGATCTGCTCTGAGCGCACGCGTCGTCGCGTTCGCCATCGTTCCCGTCTTTGCGCTGGCGACGCTGACGACGTCGCTGGCGCAGGCCGAGCAGAGCACCATCGTCCTCGTCGACGGTGAGGTGCTCGTCGGCGACGTGACCGAGGTCGTGAGCGGTGATCACCTGGTGATTCACCTCGGATCGGGTGAGACCAAGGCGGTCGCTTGGCTGCAGCTTCGCTCGCTGCAGATCGGCGCCGGCGCGACGATCGTGATCGCACCTTCGGGTCCGCCTCCTCCGCGCACGACGTCCGCCGCCGACGCGACTCCAGCGCCGGCACTCGCGCCGACGGCCGACGGCGTGGGGATCGTCCCCCCACCAGTCGTCGCGTTTTCGCCTCGTTTTTCCCTTGGTGCCCGCCTGACGTCGCTCACGCCCGGGGGCAACGTCTATGGCACCTCGGTCACGAAAGGCGGTGTCACCGTCGTCGATGGACCGAAGATGACCGACTACGTGCGCTCGGGCATCGGCATCGAGGGCGACCTCGGCTACCACGTCACGCCAAGCTGGACCATCTACGCATTTTGGGAGCTCGGTCTCCTTGCCAAGTCCGACCTCGTCAACGCGTCGAGCGACACCTCGACCACCAACCTCGTCGGCGTCGGCATCAACGTCGACACCGCGCCCCGTGGACCGCTCGGATTCTACGCCGACGCAGCCGTCGGCGGACGCTGGATGACGGTCTCGGCACCGAACGGCGACGGTACCTTTCGACGCGAGACGTACACGGGCTTCGAAGCGCTTCGACTCTCGCTCGGCATCGCCGTCGCCATCGGGCGCAACGCGCGCCTCTTGGTCGCCCCCACCGTCAGCATCGGCAGCTTCACCCACTCGTCGGGACCTGGTTGCTCCGACGACTCGGCCTGCACCTCGATCGACGAGAGCAAGCGCGCCTGGCACACGTTCGGCGGCCTGACGATCGGCGGCCGCTTCGATCTCTGAGGCTCACGCGAGAAAAATCACTCGAACGCGAGCACCTGTTCGGCACCGAATTCCGCGATCAGCGCGTCGACCGTCGCGAGGAGCTCGGTGCGTCGCGCGAGAACCGCGTCGACTTGGGCCGGCTCGAGGAGGGGCGCGCCGAACGCGTCCTCGCCGAGCGCGCGCAAGAGCTCTTCGCGTGAGAGACCGCGGACCGCAGTGATGAAACGACGCGAGAATTTCTGCACGCGGGCGAGCACCAGCGCGCGGAGCTTGGAGCGCGGGGCGTCGATGATCGGATCGAAGGCGAGGTTGTTGTCGAGGAAGACGAGCTGGGTGCCTGTCTCGTCGAGCATGACGTTGTGCCCGCTCCAACGATCGCGATTGCCGGTCAGGTGATCGAAGCCGATCATCGACGAAATCTGCGACGCGAGCGGCCGCGCGGCGAGGACGCCAGGGAGATCGCGGCGCGAGAGCCGACGCTCGATCGGGACCGCGGGGGGTGTCTGCCCGAGCCACTCGCCCCAGGCCGTCCAGAGATAGCCTCGCTCGATCGCGAGCGGTTTGATCCCGGGAAGCCAGGCGATCATCGCGCCCGGGAGGGTGCCGTCGGGGAGGACGAGCGCTTGATCGAGCAGCTTGCGACGGGCCGACGGAGAGGCCATCGACGCGAGAATGGCCGGCATTTTGGCCGCGCGGGGTACCGACGGAGGGACGTTGTCGAGGCCGAGCAAGCGCGAGAGCCGGAAGGCGGCGATCTCGGCGCGATAGCGTTGATGGTGCTTCTTGGTGTCGGGCTTGAAGGCCGCGTACTGGCCTCCATCGAGCGGAAGACGCAGCACGATCGAGGTCGATCCGACCGATTTTCCGCCGGCGAGAATGACGGCCGAGCGGAGACCGAAGAGCAACGGATCCTCGGCGGGAGGCGCGTTCTTCTCGAGGAGCGCAGCAATCTGAGGGTCGGCGCTCTCGTCGGGTCGCTCGACCGCGAAGGGCTCGAGCGTGCGCCTCGGCGTGGGGGCCGCGAGTGGACGTGCGTCAGGCCGCGGCGTCACGATCGAATGGAGGCGCGCGCCTGCCCCGGTGCAGGAAGTGAGCGGCAGCGGCGCAGCGAGGAGGAGGATCAGCGGCAGGATTCTTCGCACGTCACGATCGTGCCGGTCGCGCCTTGGAACGGCCAAGAAGCCCGTACGCTCGTCTGACGCTCGTCTGACGCTCGCCTTGCCCTCGCCGCTCGCCTAGCCTCCCTGCGCATGTCCTTTCCCGTCCAGCGGCCCCGGCGCCTCCGTCGTACGCCCGGCATCCGGGCCCTCGTGCGTGAGACGAGCGTCGACCCCGGCGACTTCGTCTATCCGCTGTTCATCAACGAGACGCTCACCGCTCCTCGCCCGATCGGCACCATGCCGGGCGTGTCGCAGATCACCGTCGAAGGTGCGGTCTTGGAGGCCAAGGAGCTGAAGAGCCTCGGCATCGGCGCCACCATCCTCTTCGGCTTGCCCAAGACGAAGGACGATCGCGGCACCTCGGCGTACGACCCGAACGGGCCGGTTCCGCGGGCGATCGCGGCGATGAAGGACGCTGTCCCCGAGCTGGTGATCATCACCGACGTCTGCGTCGACGAGTACACCGATCACGGCCACTGCGGCATCCTCCGGCCGATGCGCGGGAGTCGCGACGGGGAGCTCGAGGTCGACAACGACGCCACGCTCGAGGTGCTCACCAAGGCGGCCATCGCCCACGCGCGTGCCGGCGCCGACGTCATCGCGCCGAGCGACATGATGGACGGGCGCGTCGGCGCGCTCCGGCGCGGCCTCGACGAAGCGGGCTTCACCGATCTGCCGATCCTCTCGTACGCGGTGAAATACGCGAGCGCCTTCTACGGGCCGTTCCGCGAGGCCGCCGAATGCGCGCCGAAGTTCGGCGATCGCGCCGGCTACCAGATGGATCCGGCGAACTCGCGCGAGGCGATCAAGGAAGCGCGTCTCGACCTCGAAGAGGGCGCCGACATGTTGATGGTCAAGCCCGCCCTGCCCTACCTCGACATCATCCGCCAGGTGAAAGATGCGTTCGACGTCCCAGTCGGCGCGTACAACGTCTCCGGCGAATACGCGATGATCAAGGCGGCGGCCGCGGCGGGCATGATCGACGAGGCGCGCGCGGTGCGTGAGCTGCTGACCTCGATCAAGCGCGCCGGCGCCGATTTCATCGTCACGTATCACGCGAAAGACGCGGCAAAACAGCTGTGAAACGTGTTTTCTTGCCCATGCTCCGTGCCATCTTTCCGATGGCAATCTTGGCGACGCCGTTCGTGCTCACCACGGCGCAGAGCGGGTGTGGCCCGAGCTGCTCGGGGGGCGAGCGCTCGTTCGACGGCGGCGTGCACACGATCGGCGCCGACGATCTCGTCTTCGAATCGAGCACCATCGACGGGCCGTTCCTCCCCTTCGAAGGCGCTGCGGTCTGGCATTTTCACCATGGCCTCGGCGTCCGTCCCTATCAGGTCGACGTCACCCTCTCCTTCGCCGATCGCCCCGAAGACAACGGCGGCTCGGCCGCGAGCGCCGGCAACCTGGCGATCGTGCTGAAGACGAACGACGACGTCATCGACATCAAGAGCGACACGTGCGCGAGTTACTTCATCCGCGTGGTCGCGCACGCGCACCCGAAGTCGTCGACGAGTGACGGCGGGGTCGATGCGAGTCCCGATACGGGCGCCGATGCGAGTATCGACACGGGTCCCGAAGTGAGCGACGCGACCGACGCCAAGGGCGACTGAGCGACTGAGCGACTACTTCGCCTTCTCGAGCTCGTCCTTCACGCTCGCCGCGGTCACCACGCCCGCCGCGACGCCGACGGGGACGCCATCGGCGCGCAAGACCAACGTCGCCGGGATGACCTTGATCTTCGCCAAATCGCCGAGGCGAGCGCGGGCAGGATCGCCGATGGCGCGGATGCACGGCGTCTCTTCGGCGTCGAAGAACGTGGAAATCAGCGGCCTGTCGGCGAGGGGCTGCATCGCCACCAACATGCACTGCGTGTCGGCCGGCAGCGTTCGGAGGAGCGGCGCGAGGTTGCGCAGGAGCACGAGCGAGGAGCCGTCCCAGGTCGTGACGACGACGACGATCGCGCGTTTGCCGCGCAGCTGTTCGCTCGCCGGTTGAAATTCGGCGTCGCGGAGGACCGGATCGAGGATGAAGTCGATCGGCGGTCCGAGCGGTTCGGCTTTGGCGACTGGCTTCGCGCTCTCGCTGGTGAGGTGCGGCGTGGCGACGTCGGGAGCGCTCGTCGCCTTGCACGCGGGCAACGCGAGCGGCGCAAGGGCGATCGCCGAGAGAACGAGGCCGCGCGCGAGGGACATCGCTTTCTGGTTAGCGCGGCTTCCCCAGCGGAGCCAGGGCGGCGGCCGACCGCGACACGGCTACGACGCCGTGCGATGCTCCCGGAGGTGCTGCGCGGCCCGCTCATCCATCCGCAAATTGCTGCTGCGCTCGCCTCGGCGGGTCACGGCAGCAAGGTGCTCCTCTCCGACGGCAACTACCCGCACGCGACGCGGCGGGGACCGAACGCGGAGCTCGTCTTCCTCAACCTCGCGCCCGGCAAGCTCGGCGTCGTCGACGTGCTGACGGTGCTCGCGGCCGCCATTCCGATCGAGGGCGCCGCCGTGATGGCGCCGAGCGGAGGCCGCGAAGATCCGCCGATTTGGAGCGAGTTCCAGCGCGCGCTGCGCGACAGCCCAGCCAACGTGACCGCCCTCGTGCCCCTCGATCGCGAGGGGTTCTACGCCGCGGCGAGCACCTCCGACGTCTGCCTCACCATCGCCACCGGCGAGCAAGCGCTCTACGCGAACCTGCTCCTCACCATCGGCGTGGTCACTCAGGCATTCACGTAGGCGTCACGGCCCGTCACCCTTGAGGCACTTGCTCGCGGCCTCTTTGGTGACCTTGTTCTTCGCCTTCGGGAGCGAGATTTGGATCGCCGACAAGGTGTCGTCGAGCGTGTCGCGCTCCTTCCGTGCGCGCGCCGAAACGCATGATTTCGTGAGCCAAGCGAGCGCCCCATCGGCGTCGTTCTTCGACATGAGAATCGCGCCCTCGACGCCGCAGAGGTAGGCGTCGAGCGGCGACTCGACGAGCGCCTGCGCGATCGCCATCCGGGCGTGATCGATGTCCTTGGCGTCGACGTAGCGTCGAAGCAGCTTGCGCGAGTAATACGGCTCGTAGGCGCTGGTGGTCACCGCTTCGGCGAAGAGCGAGGTCTGCCGCTTGCCCTTCTTCGCGTTCTCCGCGGCTGCCCACAGCGCCGCCGGCACCAGCGTCGAGGCGGGCGCGATCTTCTGCAGCTTGCGCGCGAGTGCCTCGAGCGCGGTGGAGTCGTGCATGCCGACCTCACCCTCGATCGCGATCTCGACGTCGGCGACACCGAAAGGGAGCACGTTGAGACGATCGTCGGCGATCTTCCGGCCTCTCCAGGCGTCGGTGATGATTTCGCAGCGCGCGCGCGCCATCGTGGCCAGAGGTCCGCGGTCGGTCCAGGGCAGGCTCCAAGCGAGTGGACAGACCTCGTCGGTGCGCGCCATCAGCGACGCGGCGATCGTGCGCCATGTCACTTGCGGCTGATTTTCCAGTGATTTGCGAACGACGAGCATCCCCTTCTCGCCGAGGCGCCGTGCCAAGCGATACGTCGCGAGCTCGGCAGGAAAGAGCTCGAGCAATTGCGCGTAGGCGATCGCCGCGTTGCCGTCGTTGCGTGCGGCCGCCTGGAGGACGCGGGTGATGAAGGGAAGTCGCTGCATCGGACGGGCATCGCGCTCGAGATCGCTGCCGCTGCCGACCTCTGGACGCCCGGTGCGCGGACTACGGACGAAGACCGTCGGATCGCCGCCCTCGCGCGTCAGCGACGCCACCACGTACGCATCGTCGAACGCCGGCGCGCCGAAGGAGGCTGCGTCTTTGGCGAGCCGTTCGAGCGTCGCGCGATCGAGGATGGTGCCCGCGCCGAGGCCCGCGCCGAGCCGACGCGCGAGCACCGTCTCGTCCTCGTCGGTGCTCTTGATCGTGTCTTGGATGGCTGCGCACTTCGGCAAATCGAGCGAGCAGACGAGCTCGGCCTGGAGCAAGCGACCGGCGGGATCGTTGGGGCTCGCCTTCAGATAGAGGTTCACCAGCCGTTCGGCATTGGCGGCGTCGTCCTCGATTTGAGCGGCGATCGCCGCTTGGTAGTAGGCCACGGGCGCCTCGCTGCCGAGCGGCTCCAAGATCTTCCGCGCGCCCGCTGGATCGCCGCGGAGCAGACGGGCGAGCCCGAGCGCGTAGCGCGCGACGGGCGAGGCGAGGCGCACTGCATACGCCGAGCGCACCCAGGTCTCGGCCGACCAAAGGAGACCGCGCGCGCGGGCACAACGGAGCATCAGCTCCATCGTCTCGAGATCGTCGGCGGCGATGGTCATCGCCACTTGCCCGTAGCGATGACAATCTTCGAGCTTCCCGTCCCAAGCCTTGTCGAGGACGAACTGGTTGGTGATCTCCGCGAGTGGCACCTCGAGCGCCATCGCCGACGACGACGCCGCTGCCGGCAAGGTGCGCACGGGAGGCGGCGGCGCGCTTGGACACGCCGCGAGGAGCCCCACGAGGAGCATGCACGTCAGCGTGAAGATGGCGCGGGCGTACCGCGAAGGCACCTTCTAGGCATACCACACTCGGTTTTGTCTCAGATCCCGGCGCCGCCCTCCCTGACGCAGTGCGCACGAGAATCGGGATTCCCCGCCCTCCCGACGTGCGATAGAGCGCTCCTCCGCTCATGAAGATGTTCAAGAAGGTGCTCATCGCCAACCGCGGCGAAATCGCCGTGCGCATCATCCGTGCGTGTCGCGAGATCGGGGTCCGCACCGTCGCCGTCCACAGCGAGGCCGACACCGCAGCGCTGCACGTGCGTCTCGCCGACGAGGCGGTCTGCATCGGCCCCGCGGCGCCCGGCAAGAGCTACCTCAACATGGCGGCGATCATCGCCGCCGCCGAAATCGCCGGCGCCGATGCGATCCATCCCGGCTACGGCTTCCTCTCCGAAAACGCAGAATTCGCCGAGGTTTGTCGTCGTTGCAACATCGCCTTCATCGGCCCGACGCCGGAGGCAATGAAGCAGTGGGGCGACAAAGTCACTGCCCGCGGCAACGCCAAGCGCTTCGGTCTCCCGCTCCTCCCCGGCACGCTGGTCCTCCGCGACGGCGCGCACGCCAAGGAAGAGGCGAACCGCATCGGTTACCCGATCATCCTCAAGGCCTCCGGCGGCGGCGGCGGGCGGGGCATGCGCATCGTCCGCAGCGACAAGGACATCGAGTCCAACTACGAGGCGGCCACCACCGAGGCGGCGCGCGGCTTCAAGAACCCCGACGTCTATCTCGAGCGCTTCGTCGAGCGCCCCCGCCACATCGAGTTCCAAATCCTCGTCGATCGCCACGGCAACGCACGCTCCCTCGGCGAGCGCGAGTGCTCGCTGCAGCGTCGCCACCAGAAAATCATCGAAGAGGCCCCGAGCCCGTGGATGACCGAGGAGCGCCGGCGCGAGATGGGCGACCGGATCTGCCGTGCGATGCTCGAGACGGGCTACGACGGCCTCGGCACGGTCGAGTTCCTCCTCGACCCGGAGGGTCCGAACGGCGGTCAGCTGTACTTCATGGAGATGAACACGCGACTGCAGGTCGAGCATCCGGTCACCGAGATGGTCACCAGCCTCGACCTCGTCGCCGAGCAAATCTTGGTCGCGGCCGGCGGCAAGCTGGCGATGCCCGAGCACCTACGCTTCCGCGGGCACGCCATCGAATGCCGCATCAACGCCGAAGACCCCGTCAGCTTCGCGCCGTGGCCGGGGGTCATCACCGAGTATCACCCGCCCGGCGGCAATGGCGTCCGCGTCGATGGCGGCGTCTACGGCGGCTTCCGCGTCCCCTCGCACTACGACTCGCTCATCGCCAAGGTCATCACCCACGCCTCGACGCGTGAGGGCGCGCTGCGACGCATGGAGCGCGCGCTCGACGAGTTCATCGTCGGCGGCATCCGCACCAACATCCCGCTCCACAAGCGGCTCATCACCCACGAAGACGTGCGCGCCGGCAAGATGACGACCCGCACCATCGAAGAGCTGGTCGCGAAGCGCTGACCCGGTCGCCTTGACGCACGAAATGCCCTATTTCAAGGGCGTTCGTGTGATGAAGATGTTGTGAACGTCCTCGCCGCGGCGGATCGTCAGGCGCACGCGCGTGCCGATGGGGCCGCGGACGACGCGACTGAAGGAACGGGCGGTGAGCTCGGCGACCGGGATACCGTCGATGGCGAGCACCTCGTCCCCCGGTTCGAGCCCCGCCGACGCGCCCCCGAGTCCTTCCGGAACGTCGAGGAGGAAGACCCGACCACTCGTCGGCTCGCGGCGCGCTCGAACGCCGATGGAACCGATCACGGCCGGTGAACCGCAGCCGCCCATGAGCAGCAACGCCAGCGCCACCCAGGCCCATCGCCGACGCATCAGCCACCTCCCGTGACGCCGCTGTCGACGGGGGCGCCCTTGCCCGAGGCGAGATCGTAGTCGGAGGCTGCCTGCTCGACGCGCGCGCGATCTCGCGTGGCACGTTCGGCGTCGGCGACGAGCTCGGCGGTGAAGATGGTGAGGCCCCAGATGCCGTTTTCGCGGCGACGCATCGGGTAGCGCGTGCCCCTCGCGGTGACGACGGTCGCTCGATCACCGTCGATTTCGGCACGCGCGACGCCCGAGAGGTCTCGACGCAGCCGACCGAACCAGCCTCGCGCGCGGCCAAGGCGCGTGAAGACGTCGGCACCATCCTCGGCGGTGGCATCGGCGCCGTACGACGTGGTCAGGGCGGCGAGCTCGTCCTGCGGAAAGCTCTGCCGCGCACGCGCCAGGGCCGCTGCGCGCTCTTTTCGCAGGGTATGGGCCGCCCACTGCGCCTCGTCCTCGAGGTAGGGGAAGACGTCGCGGTGACGTCCTTCCGCGACGGAGAGGGCAATTCGCGCATAGACGCCCTCGGGAGTGTGGTCGGAGGGCAGCTCGCCCGCACCCGGGTCGGGACATCCTGCCGCGCTCAGCGCCAACGCAGGCAGGGCGAGGACCCCACTCAGGAAGCTACGGCGCGTCGCTCGCGGGCCCATCTCGCTTCCGTTCGCTCATCCCAAGCCGCGCGGGAAGGGGCGAGGAAAAGGGCACTCCGTACATTTCGCGTCGTTCATGCTTGCGAAAGGTCCGTCTCCTCGCTACTCCGCAACCGGATGCGCGACTCCTACTTGAGCACGCAGTTCGGCGCCGATCTCGATCGGCTCGGCTGGAAGGCGACCCGGAAAATCAACAAGGCGCAGCTCGATGCGCTCGAAGAGTCGCTTCGCGAGCTCGCGGATGGCGAAAGCGAGGTGGTGCTCGACAACGAGGCCCGCGCCTTCCTCCGAGCGATGCACGAGCGTGCGCAAGGTCGCCCGTTGCGTGCGCCCGACTTCGAGGAGGTCGTCCAAGGGGGGACCTGGCTGGTCGACCCGACCGAGCCTGCGACCGCCGGCCGTGCCTTCGACACCAGCGGCGACGTCCCGCCTGCCGGCCTCCTCTGCCTCGGCGAGTGGAAGTCAGGCGAGCTCTGGATCCTCGATGTGGCCATCAAGCATGGCTACGTCTTCTTGGTCACCGAGCGCCGCGAGGTGCTGCCGATGTTCCGCAACATCGGCGAGTTCGCCCAGTGGGCGGTCGCCAACGAGCTCTGGAAGCGCCGCATCGCCAAAGACGGCGAGGTCCCCGATCGCCTCGGCAAGCTCCGCTGGTTCCGCACGCTCAACGTCCTCCGCGACAACGGCCTCGTCCCGCAGACGCTCCGCCCGAAGCGCTTCAAGACGCTCCACGACGTGCCGACCGCCCTCGCTCGCGAAGTTCCGCCCGCGCAGTGATCAGGGCGTCCAGCGAACGCGCGTGACGCAGACGTCGTGGCCCCAGGCGACGCATTTCTCGCGTCGCGCCTCGACCTGACGAACACCGGTGCGCTCGACGATGCGGCGCCCGGCCTCGACGCCGAGCTTGCAGACGGCGACGTCGTGCCCCATCCACTCGGCGATTTGCGAGAGATAGTGCCGCTCGCCCTGCTCGACGATGGTGAGCCGACCCGAGTCGTGGAAGAGGCGCCAGAGATCGGGCGCGCGTTGGGCGACGTCGAGCGGGCTGGCGATGGCGCGCAAGATCACCCGCGCGACGGTGTCGAGGGTGCGATCGAAGCCGGCAGAGGCGATTTCACGGATGAACGCGTCTTCGTCGGTTGCCCGCGCGAGCACCGCCATCGCGCGCACCATGTCGCCGACGAACGCGTACGGATACTTCTTGGCACCGAGCACGCCCATCGAGGGGACGTTGGGCCGCACCACTTCGCGCCACTTCGGCGAGAGCTTCGCCACCAGCGCGTGCATCGCCGCCGGACCGTGCCGTTGCTCGAAGTAGTCGATGGCGCCGAGGACACCGGTGCCGAACATGTTGCCGAGCCGCAACGACTCACTCGACGGCATCGGTGTCCGGGCGTCGGCCACCCCTCATCATTGCCGACCGAGCCCGGCGAGACAACCCATCACTCTTGGCCGATCAGCGAAAATCCTGGACGATCCACACTTCCTTGCCGCTCGTCACGAACACGCCGCAACCGACTTCCGTGTACTCGGTGCTCGCCATGTTGTCGTGATGACCGCCGCCCGGTCCCTCGTCCCACATCATCTGCAGTCCATCTTCGAGCACGCCGCGAACGCCCGAGGACTCCAGGGGCCAGCCTGGAATCTCGTTCTCCGCCCAAGCGATGCCGCCGCCGCTGGTGGAGATGAAGTGGCCATGCGCGCTCCCCGTCTTCGAGTCGGCCTGTGCACCGGCAGCGGCGAAGGTCTCGAGCGCCGACGATCGACCGAGCGGCTTCTTCGACACCTTCGCGCGATAGACGTTGATCAGATCGACGCAGCGTTGGAGATCGTCGGTGCTCGGCGGTGGCGACGTGTCGGCGGCAGCCGGTGGCGTCGGAGTCGGCGTGGTGTCGACGCCCGCGTGCGTGTCGGCGTGACCTCCTCCGCTGTCGGTCGGCGTCGTCTTTCCGCCATCTGCGCGTGCATCTCCGTGCGACGAGCCAGAGTCCTCGGCGGACGGCTCGTCGACCTCCGCGTCATCGTCAGGCGCGTCACCGCTTCCCGCGGCCCCACACCCCGAGCTCGTGACCACCAGCGCCCCTGCGAACGACATGGCCGCGGCAACGATGACGAGAGACCGCACCGTGGTCCCGCACTTGCCCAACTTGCGCCGAGGCGCGCGCGATCCGAACGCAGCGACCGACCAGGAGGAGGAAGAATCATCGAGAAAAATAGACGTTTTCGCGCGCATCGTGACGGGCATGACAGCAAAGTGCGAGCCGTCCACCCGCGGCAGAAATCACCGCCAGCAGCGGACGCGCCTTCTCGATGTCCTATACTGTCGCATCCCCCCGGCCTACGAGTCGGCTCCCTTCTTCGCCCCATTGCACGGGCACCCGCGAATCGAGACTCACCATGCGTCGCTCTGCTCTCGCGCTTGCCCTTGCCTCCATCTCGCTCGGTAGCTTCGGTGGCCTCGGTTGTTCCTCGAGCGTTGCGCCGAGCCCGCCGACGGAGCCGACGGAGCACCAGAGCACTGCCATCATCCACGGCGTCGAATCGACGACCGATCAGGACTTCGTCGTCCTCATCGGCCAGGGCGCCGGCGGCGGGGCCTACGAGTACTGCTCCGGCGCGCTGATCGCACCGAACCTCGTGCTCACCGCGCGCCACTGCGTCTCGACCACTGGCAGCTCGGGCTGCGCGAAAATCAGCGCCGACGACGCGCCCGGCGCGCTCCAAATCTACGCCGGCCACACGCGCTCGCTCGACTGGATCACGCACGCGCCCGACGCCTACGGCAAAGAGCTCTTCTTCGACGACGGCACCAACCTCTGTAGCCACGACCTCGCGCTGATCGTCCTCGACACTCCCCTCAACAACTTCCCATACGCCTCCATTCGTCTCGACTCGCCGGCCGTCGTCGGCGACAAGGTCACCGCCATCGGTTGGGGCGTCACCGACGCGATCGGCGATCCCGGCGTCCGCGCGCAACGCACCGACATCCCGATCAAGAAGGTCGACGTCGCCGCCACCGAGTTCCTCGTCGGCGAAGCGTTCTGTCACGGTGACAGCGGCGGTCCTGGCATCGACAGCGTGACGGGCGCGATCGTCGGCGTCGTCTCGCGCGGCGGAGGCGGCACCACCGCGCCGGCGGGCGATCCCGCTGCTGGGTGCGTCGGACCGACGACCCAGAACATCTACACAGGCGTCTGGGGCTTCAAGTCGATCATTCTCAAGGCCTTCGCCGCCGCCGGCCGCACGCCCTGGCTCGAAGGACAACCCGATCCGAGCAAGCGTCCGTTCGGCGACACGTGCACCTTCGACAAGAACTGTCAGTCGGGCGTCTGCCTCAAGCAGACCATCGCATTGGAAGCCGGTTCGACGACGACGACGACCTGCTCACAGGCGTGCTCCGACACCGCGCCCTGCCCGACCGGCTACGATTGCGCGCTCGCGCCCACGCCCGACGCCGGCACCGATGCGCGCGCCGACGTCGTCGTCGATGCTGCATCGGTCGACGCCGGCGCGAGCGCCAATGGTCCAGTGTGCCTGAAGCACGTCGACGTCCCGCCCCCGCCGGCAGCACCAGCGGAGGAGGGCAAGAGCGGCTGCTCCACGAGCGGTGCGGGCAGCGCTGGCGAGGGTGCAGGCCTCGGCGCCGGGCTCTTCGCGATCGTGGCGGCGCTCGGCCTCTTCGGCCGCGCGCGACGCCGAGCTACTTGACGGTGATCTGCTTCTTGGCCGGGTCGTAGGTGTTGTCGAGCTCGCCGTCGACGACGCGGAGCGAGTCGGTGTCCGCCGCGGCCGTGAGTAGATCGCGGTAGCTCGCCTGGGTGCCGTCGAGGAGGCGCGCGACGAAGCGACCGAGCGCGTACCCGGAGTGCCACTCGGGCGCCTCGAGGCCGTTGGTGATGAGCTCGAGGTTGCGCGTACCGCCGCTCTTCAGCGGGTAGTAATCCTTCTCGTAGTAGTTGTACGAGACGCAGCCGTCGATGAAGAGAATCTGGTAGCTCGTCGGGAAGTCGCTGGCGGTGAAGCGGCTCGGATCGAGCGGGCCGTAGCCGATGTACGAGTGCCCGTTGTAGATGAAGACGTCGCTGTTCTTGATCGCGTACTTGTGCGGCCCCGAGTCGCCGTCGGCGCCGAAATACGTGAGAATTTGCAGTCCGACGCTCTTGCTCGTGCCGCCGACCGTGACCGTCACCGGGACCTCGAACGTCAGCCACTTGAGCGCGACGGCGTCGGCGGCCTGGGTGTTGAGGTCTTTCATCTGCGTGGTGGTGAGCCCCGGCGCGGTCTTGCCGTCGAGCTTCCAGGCGATGACGTCGTCGAAGGTGGCGGTGATCTTCTTGCCCGAGACGGTGAACGAGAAATTCGCCGCCGGCTGCGACGAGACGAGCTTGAAGGGGCGCGCCTTGAACACTTCGCGCAGCTCTTGGAGCCACTCGCTGTAACCGGTGTCGTCGACGAGGGCGCTGTCGCCGTGATCGAGGATGCCGTTGACGAGACCAACCACCAGCTTGCCCGGCTTGACGCCGCCCGCGTAGAGCCGATCGTACTCGGGGTACGACGCGCCCTTGTTGGTCTTGTCCGAACCGAGCGAGACCGTCGTCGGCAAGTAGAGACGATCGACCTCGACGCGCGGAACCTGGCCCGTCGTGAGCTTGGCCTTGGCAGCGTCGATCGCCTTCTGCTCTTTCGACATCGCGGTGCGGCACGACGAGAGTGAGGGGTTGAAGACGTACCAAATCGAGCTCTGGAACTCTTGCGCCTCGGAGTCGTTGTCGGTGCACTCCTTGAGAATGCGATCGGTCAGCGAGGCGTAGCCCGAGCCCATCACCGCGAGGTTCAGCGCCGAGCGACGGGCGAACGACTTGGGGACGACGGCGTTGTCGGTGTACGTGTACTCGACCCGGAGCATCGGGGTCTTGGTGCCGGCGGCGTCGACGACGGTGACCTTGGTCTTGACGAAGGTCTTGGGGTCGACGTCCTTGAGCTCGCGGCTGTTGACGCCGACCTGCGCGGTGCGAAGCGCGCCGAACGCGGTCTGCGTCTGCGAGCGCACGGCCGAGACGATGGTGGCGTCGCTCGCGGTGGCGCTGACGTAGACGCGACCCTGGAACTTGAGCGAGCGCGAGAGCGCCGAGACCGAAGTGAGCGCGTCGTCGACCGCCTTCTCGTCGACCTCTTGCTCCTCACCACGCTCGTTCGCGACGGCGCAGCCAGTGCCGCAGAGAACGGACGAAGCGACGACCGAAGCGACCGAGAGAACCGAGAGGCGACCGAGCAGCTCGAGCTTCGTCATCAGGAACCTTCCTTCCGGGAGGACTTACATAGGTGCGAGAGGAGGGACTTATGTAGCTGAATGTAGGTACATGTCAACACGCACGATTCTCAGGCATTTTTGCCCGACGCTCGTCGACAGGTTGCGCGCGCTCTTGATGTAGGTATATATGCGCTGTAGTTACTCAGATAGGAGTCACTAATGTCGCTCTCTCGGTCGCTCGTGTCACTCTTCTCGCTCGGTTCGCTCGGTTCGCTCGTGTCGGTCGTTGGCCTCGCGTCGACGATGGTCGGCTGCGCCGCGCACCACGCGACCGAGACGGAGGAGTCGGAGGTCGCTGCGGACAGTCGCGATCCACTCACCGGCATCACGGGCGTCGAGCGCGGGATCCATTTCGAGGGCGTCGTCCACGTCGACCCGTCGGCGAGCGACGCTCAAATCGCGGTCGCCGTGGCGCGTGAGGTGAAGACCGCGATTGGCGCGCTGCGGACGCCGAAGGTCGCGCTCGACGATCGCGCTGCGCGGACCAACGTCGATCCGAGCAAGTGGAAGAAGCGGATCCTCCGAGTGGTCGATCCGAAGACGGGTGCCGCCGTGAGCTCGGTGCTCGAGGTCACCTTCCGCTACGACGATCGCGCGGTCGTGACCCATGGGCTCGATGGGAAGAGCGCCGTCGATTTCGTCGTCCTCGCCGACGATTACGCCACCCACGCCGACGGTCTGAAGGCGAGCTGCTCCGACGACGCGACGACGGACGCCGACTCGCTCTGGTACCACTACACGCCGCAGCTGGCCGCCTGTCGCACGTCGATCCAAGCCGAGCTGACGGCGATCACCGCCGAGAAGACTGCCCTCGCCAAGCAGACCGACGCGATCGGACCGAAGGAAGCCGCCCGTTTCTTCCTTCCGATCACCGCCAAGCTCGACGCGCCGAAGCTCCCCGCCGCTGCCGCCAAGCTCTCCCCCGAGTACGATCGGCTCTTCGGCGTCGGCAGCGACAAGTCGCAGGTCGTCGTCTACGCGTTCTTCGGCGTCGACAGCGACGAGCAGAACCCCGACGACGTCCTCGCCCAAGAGGCGGCGCGCTTTCTCCGCGAGCTCCTCCGCGCGCAGCCCAACTTCCGGCCGGTGCGCACCGACCCGTTCACCTGGCTCCTCGACTTCAACGTCGGCGGCAAGAAGGTGGAAGACGTCACCTACGATCGGATGCTCGGTTGGATCGTCGATCAGACGAATTTCCCCGCCGAGGCGACCGACGCCGCGCTGAAGCTCGACTTGCGCAAGCAAGCGATCGGGAAGCTCGCCGAGCGCTGGATCTACTGGGATTTGCCGATCACCGTGAACGGCGCGCAGAAGACGGTCGAGGTGCGCACCTTCTACGGCTACGAGGACGCCGCGCCCGACGCGCGTCAGCATGCCCAATGGCGCTACCTCGAGGCGCTCTGGTACGGCGACGTCTTCCTCTACAACGGCCACTCGCACTTCGGTCACGGGCCGCTCGAGCCGACGCTCTACGGCCCGCAGAACTTCAACGACCGCTACCAGATCATGCTGGTGAACAGCTGCATCTCGTACAACTACTACCACCAAGATTTCTTCGAGAAGAAGCCGGGTGGCACGGCCAACCTCGACATGGTCGTCAACGGCCTTCCGAGCTACGTGTGGGGCGGTGGGCTGGTGACGGCGCGGTTCCTCTCGGGCCTCATCTCGGGGACGCAGCCGACCTACGCCGACCTCCTCGGCTCGATGCGGCTCGACACCCCGTGGGGTGAGAAGGGCTACGATCCGATGCGCGTCGCCGACGGCGAGCTCGACAATGCGTTTTCGCAAGCCAAGACTCCACTCACTCTCACTGTGGGCGCGCCCGTCTATCCCTGACCGTGCCGACCCCGAGAAATCGCCTCGCGCGATGGTAGTTCTCGTGGGAACCTTCACGGGCTGAAGGTGTCGCCCCTTCTCCGGGCGACCTCACCCGGGTGGAGGCGAGATGCGGGGCAAGACGATCATCGGCGCGGCAGTCTCGTTTTGCGTATTTTCCCTCGGCGTTTTCGGCATCTTCGGCGTCGAACGTGAGGCACGCGCCTTCGCGGTCCCAGAGATCGCCGCGCCCTGGCTCAACGACATCGCGATGGCGAAGATCACGGCGAACGGGCCGGTCATCTTCTACAATCCGTCGATGTGCAAAGAGGTGGGGCCCGGCGTCTGCGGGTTCATCCGCGCGCACGAGTACGGGCACATCGTGCTCAACCACTCGAACGAGTTCTACACGAAGTATTTCGGAGGTCGCGCGCTCGCCGAGGCCGAAGCCGACTGCTTCGCGGCGAAGAACACGCAGGGCTGGCAGGCGAAGGCGACCATCAACTGGTTCCTCGCGCCCGAGCGCATCGACTTCGACGCCGGCGATCACGGCACGGGGCGAGAGCGCGCCAAACGCATCAAAGAGTGTCGCGGAATCTAGCGACGCATCAGCGCACCTCGACTTCGATCACGAGCTTGCGATCGCCGCGTTGGATGCCGACTTGGAGAGAAGGCGCGGTCTTCAGGCGACCGTAGGCTTCGAGCATCTTCTCGGGGCTGGCGACTTCGAAGCCGTTGATGCTCTCGAGGACGTCTCCTTTCGTGAGACCGAGCACGGCGAAGAGCGTGCCGGGGACGACGTTCTGCAGTCGCAGGCCCACGGTCTTTCCGCCGGCGACTTCTGGCGTGATGCGCAGTGATTTCATGAATTCGGTGGGGTTGTCGACGATGCGATCGCGGAGCAGCCGATCAACGGCGAAATGCGTCTCGTCGACCTTCTGGACGCCGACGATCGGCGCTGTCGGCGTCGCGATCGTGAGCTCGGGCTTCACCTGCGATTGCGGCGGCGGTGCGACGGCGCGCGCCACGCCGTCGATGAAGCATGTGGGAGTCGCTCCCCCGAGGTGGACCCGCCCGCTGCCGATGCTGACGACGGGGCGTCCGGCGACGTACGAGCCGAGGCGAATCATCGGCTTGGCGTTCGCAGCATCGGCGAGGACCGCGAGCGAGCGCGCGGGATGCTCGTCGTCGACCGCCGCGACCACCACTCGATAGCTCGTCGGACACGGCTGCTCGTCTTCCGATGCGAGGACGCTCGCCTGGTTCGTCGTCGTCGTCGCCGGCACGGTCTCCGGCCTCGGCGACGAGTCGAACGGATTGTTGGTGAGGATGGTCACCGCGGACAGACGCTTCGGCGGCGCGGGCACCGGCGGCGGCGTCTCCAGATCGGTGCGGAGGAAGAACGCCGCCGTTTGCAGCGGCAGGTACGCGCCGCCGACCAGTTGGGTCACGCCGACCGCCAGCAGCCACGCGGAGATGGAGCCGACGATCAAGGTCGTCGCGGTGACGAAGGTCGTGGGGAGCCGGGGAGCGTGCATGACGAGAACGCTTTGCGGCCGGCGTGCCAGGGACGAATTTTGCTATTTTTCAAGCGTTCGAGCGACTCGAGGCACGCGCAGATCGACAACGTGGCAGGTGACCTGCGGCGGCATCGACGACGCGTGACAAATCGACAGTGCGCTCAAATGTCGGCGGTGTAAGGCGGCGCCGGGAAGTACTCGATGTACTTCTGCACCGCGCGCGCGAAGGTGGGCGTGCGGAGCTGGCCGACGAGCCAGAGCGCCATGTCGATGCCCGCCGAGACGCCCGCGGCGGTGACGACGTTGCCATCGCGTACGAACCGCGTGCCCTCGACGACGGTGATGTCACCGCGCGCGCGCAGTTGTTCGACGAAGCTCCAATGGGTGGTCACGCGCTTGTTCCGCGCGAAGCCAGCCTCGTGGAGGAGCAAGGCGCCGGTGCACACGCTCGTCACCCATCGGCATCGCGCGCCGACGTCGCGGAGCCAGGCGAGGAGCCGCTCGTTCTTCACCTCGTGACGCGTACCCATGCCACCGGGAACGACGACGAGATCGAGCGGCGGCGCGTCGGCGAACGTGTGATCGGGAAGCACGCGCATGCCTTTGGCCGCGCGAACCGGCACCGCGCGCTCGGCGATGGAGACGACCGAGAGGTCTCCCGCGAGCATGCCGGCCGCGGTGAAGACCTCCCAAGGACCGACGAAATCGAGCTCTTCGGCGCCGTCGAAGAGGAGCACACCGATCGTTGTCATGGGGCGCGACGATCTCACGAGAGACGACCGCACGAAACCCTCTTGCCTTCGGCGTTCGGCCAGCCTCATGCTCCGCGGCGATGATCCTGCTGAACCCGAACAGCTACGCCCCGAAGGACCTCGACGCCACTTCGGCCGACCTCATGCGCAAGACCATCGCCTTCTTCGAGGCGAAGGGAAAGACGCGTCTGAAGAAGGACGATCGCGAGCGCGTCTGGTACGCGGACTTCCTCGAGTTCGTCGCGAGCGAGAAGATCTTCGCCAAGCTCCTGACGCCGGCGGCCTATGGCAAAGGCGAAGACGGCTATCGTTGGGACACCTTCCGAAACTGCCATTTCAGCGAGATCACGGCGTTCTACGCGCTCCACTATTGGTACACCTGGCAGGTCACCATCCTCGGCCTCGGACCGATCTGGATGGGGACCAACGAGGGCGCGAAGACGCGGACGGCCGAGCTCCTCCGCGAGGGCGGCATCTTCGCCTTCGGTCTCAGTGAGCGCGCGCACGGCGCCGACCTCTACTCCACCGAGATGGCGCTCTCGCCGAAAGGCGATGGCACGTGGTCGGCGAACGGCTCGAAGTACTACATCGGCAACGCCAACGAGGCGGCGCTGGTCTCGACGTTCGCCAAGACGACCGATGGTGGCGAGTTCGTCTTCTTCGCCGCGCAGCCGAAAAAGGCTGGTTACGAGCTGGTGCAGAACGTCGTCAACGTGCAGTCGTACGTCGCGGAGTATCGACTGCACGACGTCACCATCACCGAGGCCGACATTCTCTCGAAGGGCCAAGACGCCTGGGACTCGGCGCTCAACACCGTCAACGTCGGCAAGTTCAACCTCGGCTGGGCGTCGATCGGCATCTGCACGCACGCCTTCTACGAGGCGATTCACCACGCGGAGCACCGCGTGCTCTACGGCAAGTCGGTCACGCACTTTCCGCACGTGCGTCAGCTGCTCGTCGATGCGTATTGTCGCCTGGTGGCGATGAAGGCCTTCGCGCGTCGCGCCGCCGATTACATGCGCGCGGCCTCGCCGGAAGATCGCCGCTACCTACTCTACAACCCGCTCGTGAAGATGAAGGTGACGACGCAGGGCGAGCAGGTGATTGATTTGCTCTGGGACGTCATCGCCGCCAAGGGCTTCGAGAAGGACACCTACTTCGAGATCGCCACTCGCGACATCCGCGCGCTCCCCAAGCTCGAAGGCACCGTGCACGTGAACATGGCGCTGGTCGTCAAATTCATGCGCAATTACTTCTTCAACCCGGGGACGTTCCCCGAGGTCCCGTGCGTCACCGAGGCGCGCGACGACACGTTCCTCTTCCACCAAGGGCCGACCAAGGGCCTCGGGAAGATTCAGTTCCACGATCACCAGCTCGCCTACGCCAAGGTGAACCTGCCCACCGTCTCGGTCTTCAAAGAGCAGATCGAGGTGCTGAAGGAGTTCCTCATCGCCTCTGCCGGTGACGTCGAGACCGCAGCGGTGCAGGGAAAGGACATCGATTTCCTTCTTTCGCTCGGCGAGGTCTTCACGCTCGTCGCCTACGGACAGCTCTTGCTCGAGTATCGCGAGCTCCACCCCGAAGACGTCTCCGACGATCTCCTCGAGCAGATCTTCGACTTCATGGTGCGCGACTGTTCGAAGTTCGCGCTCCAGCTCTTCTCCAAGCCGTCGAGCACGCCGAAGCAAATGGAGCTTTGCCAGAAGATGATTCGCAAGCCGCCGGTCGACACGGCGCGCTTCGATCGCATCTGGAACGAGCACGTCCACGCGCTGCGCGACGCGTACGAGATGCGGCCCTGAGCGAAACAGGAGCCCTTTTCGTGTCGAGTGCGACGGGCGGGACTTGAACCCGCAAGCCTTGCGGCGCCGGAACCTAAACCCGGTGCGTTTGCCATTCCGCCACCGTCGCGGGTGGTGACTTCAGTGTCTCACTTCGCCAAAGATTGCTCCGCAACTTTGGCCGCTTCGGTCAATCTCGCTTTGCTCGGTTGCCGAAGCAATGCACAAAAACGCCTGCGCCCGAGAGAGCCGACTCGGCCTTCTCGGGACGCGGGACCGTGACGCACGCTCGAAAAATGAGCGCGCGAGCGAATCAGCTCTGCTGGTTCTGACCGTCGGTCTGCTCGACGACTTCGCCGCTCTTGCGGTCCATCGCGTCTTGCAGGCCGATGCGGACCCGACCCGAGCGCTTCATCTTCTTCGCCTTGAGGGGGGTCGCGAGCCACTCGTGACGCTTACGCATTCCCCAGATCGCACGATTCGCCATTTTCGACTTGGTCTCCGAGGCCGAAGCATGGGCTCCGGCAAAAGGGAGGCGGACCTTAGCGGAAGGAAAGTTTTCGTGCAAGCAGCGCCTTGCCGCAGTTGCGTGAGAAGTCCGGATGACGCGGCGGGCCGTGTTCGCTAGGGTGCGGGCGTGTTGCGCGGTCCCCAGGAAAAGCTGCTGCGCGTGGCCCGCGACCATCTCGTGGTCCTCGACTACGTCCTCTACGATGAAGCCGGCGATGTCGTCGAAGAGACCGACGACGAAGGCGGCGCGCCCGTTCGCTTCGTCTACGGCTATGGAACGCTCGTGCCCGGCCTCGAGCGCGGGCTCATCGGGCTCGCGCCTGGAGAGACGCGCGAGGTCACCGTTCCGGCCGCCGAGGGCTATGGCCCAGTCCGCGAAGAGCTCGAGCGATGGGTCGATCGGGCAGATTTTCCCGAGGATTTGGCGATCGACGACGAGTTCGACGCCGACGACGACGAGGGGACGCCGCACACCCTTCGCATCGCCGAAATCACCGAAGATGCAGTGCTCGTCGACGAGAACCACCCGCTCGCGGGCGTGACGCTGCGCTTCGACGTCATCGTCCGCGAGGTCCGCCCGGCGACCGAGACCGAGATCGCCGCCGCGCGCAAAGATGCCCCGCCGACCCGTCTCCTCGTCATCAATGCGACCCCCGAGCCTCCCGCCCCTTTGAAGCCGGCGCGCACGGGAGTACGAGACGAGCCCCGCGGAAAACGACCCAAGCGTCCCGACCCTCTGGACGACGAACAGTAGGAAAGCGAGCGAGACCGAGCGATGGACAAGTCCAAGCAGACCAGCCACACCTTCATGCCCTGGGCCTACGACACGCGCGTCATCCAGCGCAACATCAACGAAGGCGTGCTCACGCAGGCCGACGTGAAGAACATGATCGAGAAGCTCCCCGACGTCGCCGAGAAGGCCGAGTCGGTCCACACGACCCTCGGCGGCAACGACATGGACGACGACTTGGAGGAGCAGGACTGACCGATGGAGATGGAGCTTCCCACCATCGACTTCATGACGCTCGTGGTCTCGCTCTCGCAGACCGCGCTCGTCCACCTCGGTGAGATGGTCGATCCGGAGATGACGAGCCCGGAGAAGAACCTCCCGCTCGCTCGCCAGACCATCGATCTGCTCGGAATCCTCCAAGAGAAGACCAAAGGGAATCTCACGGGGGACGAAGAGCGTTTGCTCGATCAGGTGCTCTACGATCTTCGCCTGCGCTTCGTCGAGGTGGCACGCGAAGAGGCCGGCGGGGCGAGCAAAGAGAAAGAGAAGTAGTGAGCAGAGCGAACCGAAAGCGAGGGTTGGCGATGCGGTCGGTCCAGTTCAGTGGTGCGATCGTGGCGTTGGCGGTCGCGGGCGTCCTCACCGGCTTCGGCGGCTGCAAGAAGCCCTCGTCCGGCGACGACGGCACCAAGACCGAGACCAAGCTCCCGACTTCGGCGACGGCTGTGACCAGCGGGACGGGCCCGGGCATCTCCACCGGGCCGGTGATCATCCCCACGCCCGGCCTCAGCGGCGTGCCGGGCCAAAGCGCGCCGCTCAGCTTCGCGCCGCTCGTCCGCAGCGCCGAGCCCGCGGTGGTGACCGTCGTCATCAAGGTGAAGAAGAAGAGCGGGAAGATGGTGATGAAGGGGCTCGGCTCCGGCTTCATCATCGACAAGCAGGGGACGATCGTGACCAACAATCACGTCGTCTCGGGGGGCAACGCCATCGAGGTGGTGCTCTTCAACGACAAGACCGTCGAAGGGAAGGTGCTCGGCACCGACCCGACGACCGACGTCGCGATCATCAAGATCGATCCGCCGGACGACGTCGTGCCGATCCCGCTCGGTGACAGCGATGCCGTCGCGGTCGGTGACTGGGTCGTCGCCATCGGCAACCCGCTCGGCCTCACGCACACCGTGAGCGCGGGCATCCTCTCGGCGCGCGGTCGCACCACGCACGACGTGCCGCTCAAGCCCATCGGCGGCGGCGACGCGTACTTCGACTTCCTGCAGACCGACGCCGCGATCAACCCGGGAAACAGCGGCGGACCGCTGATCAACGTCAAGGGCGAGGTCATCGGGATCAACACCGCGATCAACGCCGCCGGACAGGGCCTCGCCTTCGCCATTCCCATCAACATGGTGAAGCTGCTGATTCCTTCCCTGGTGAAGGATGGTCATCTCGTCCGCGCCTACCTCGGCGTCGGCATCGAAGACGCTGTCGCCGACGGCTCCGGCACCAAGGGCGCGATCATCAACCACGTCTGGAAGGACACGCCGGCTGACAAGGCCGGACTGAAGGACGGTGATCACGTCCTCGCCATCGACGGCACGCCGGTCCGCGACGCGGCGCAGATGCGTTGGCTCGTCTCCATCGCCGGCGTCGGCAAGAAGGTGACGCTTCGCCTGGTGCGCGACGAGAAGACGTTCGATCTCCCCGTCACGCTCGAGGAGCTGCCGAAGAAGGGCCAGCCGACGAGCGACGACGACGAGGACGAAGAGTAGTAGTAGCGGACCGACGTGTTCCTCCCCTACATCGACCTCCCGCAAGATCTCGCGCACGGCAAGCTGAAGCCGATCGAGATTCACCCATTCGGGCTGCTCGTCGCCACCGGCGTGCTCATCGGCTCCTGGCTGATCGTGCGACGCGGGGAAAAATACGGCCTTCCGCGCCAGAAGATGGAGTCGTTTCTCACGTACGGGCTGGCGTTCGGCTTCGTCATCTCGCACGTGCTCGATCAGCTCATGTACTACCCGAAGGACGTGCTGGCGCGGCCGTACGTGCTTCTTCTCATCTGGACCAGCCTCTCGTCGTACGGCGGCTTCATCGGCGGCGTCGTCGGCGCGTTCGTCTACAAGGCGGTGAAGAAGGAGAAAATCCTTCCTTACCTCGAGCACATCCTCGCCATCTTTCCCGTCGGATGGATCTTCGGTCGCGCGGGATGCTCGGTGGCGCACGATCACATCGGTCGCGCCTCGACGTCGTTTCTCGCCGTGAATTTCCCTGGCGGACCCCGCTTCGATCTCGGGCTCCTCGAGATGCTGATCACGATCCCGATCGCCGCCTTCATGCTCTGGTTCGCGAGCAAGCCGCGTGCACCGGGCGTCATCACCGGGACGCTCGCGATCATCTACGCGCCGATCCGCTTTCCGCTCGACGCGCTGCGAGCCACCGACATCGCGCACGCCGATGCGCGCTACCTCGGGCTGACGCCGGGGCAGTGGCTGTCGGTGGCGCTCTTGGCGGTCGGCGTGCTCCTCCTCGTGCGCGCGCGCAGCCTGCCGAAGACGATGCCGGCTCCGCTGCCGACCGAGAAACCGGTGGTCACCGAAGACGCCACCGGCTCCGACGTCTGACCTCGAAACGGCGCGATCCAGCGCGATTTTCGCCTGTCTGCTGGTTGTCCGTTACGCTCTCGAAGATGAACGCTCGGCAGTTGCTGCTGCTCGGCCTCGGCCCTCTTCTCGTCGGTCTCACGATCGGCTGTGGCGGTGGCGGCTATCCCGCGCCAAGCAGCGCGAACGACGAGCACGTGGGCGGCCCAGCCGACGACGAGCAAGCTGCCAAGCCTCCGCCCGACGACGATGCGACGGACGACGCGCCGCCTCCGCCCGAGCCCGACACGCCGCCCGACCCGCCCAAGGTGGACGACTAGCTTCGGCAACCGAGCGAAGCGGCCAAAGTTGCAGAGCAAGCTTTGGCGAAACGAGACCTCCGGCAGTCGCTCAGGCTGCCCAGATTCCCGTGCTCTCGAGGACGCCGCTGCGGAGCTCGTAGGTGCGCACGCGGGTTTGGTCGACGGGTCCTTCGACGACCGCGGGGGCGCCGAAGACGTTGCTGCGCGTGCCGACGATGGTGCGCGTGGTCGCGCGATGCAGGTGTCCGTGGAGCACGTGCACGTTCTCGAAGCGTTCGAGGAGCGACATGATGCGCTCGCCACCGCGCATGGCGTCGATCCACTGCCACACCTTCGGTCCTTCGCCGTAGGGCGGGTGGTGTGCGACGACGATCGTCGCCTTGCGACGGAGCGCAGGGTCGGCGAGGCGCGCTTCGAGTGCGGCCGCGCTGGCCCCGTCGAGCACGCCGCCCGAGCGCGTCACGGCTTGGTGCACGCTGACGTCGAGAGGGAGAAAACAGACATCTCCGCGATCGACGATCTTCCCCGGCGTCGTCGCCGCCCCCGCTTTCCAGCGCGCGAGTGGCCCCGCGAGGGCACGACGAAAGGCCTCGCCGTCGCTGTAGGCGTCGTGGTTGCCAGGGACGAGGACGAAGCGATCGGGATCGATTCCGGAAGCGTCGAGCACCTCTCCGAGAGACTCGAACTGCACGTCGGTGCCCATCTCGGTGAGATCGCCGGAGATGACGACGTGCTTGGCGTCCATCTTCCGCGCGGCAACGAGGTTACGAAGGAGTCGCTCGCGTCGCTCGTCGGCGTCGAGTCGACGCCCGAAGCTGACGAAGCGGAGTTGAAAGGCGTATCCCGCACCAGACCAGCCGGGGCGGGATTCGAGGAGATGCACGTCCGAGAGGTGTGCGATGTGCGGCGTGTGCTGCGCGTGTTGCGCGTGCTGCGCGTGTTGCGTCTCTGTCGATGTCGTCTGCTCCACGACGAACCCCCTACGTAAGGTACGGCGCGACCAGCGCGCCGCCGTAGAGAGGAGAGTGGACGCCACGGGCGGCGTTCCGAGGGCGCACCGGCAACGTATTCGTTACTCATGCATTTGCTCGGCACGTTGCCCGACGCGCGGTGGTCACGGAGTCGCGAGCATCAGCGGCGCCGGAAGACGGAGGACCCACACGCGAGACACCTCGCCTGGGTTGGTCCCGATGCCGAAATCGTCGTCGTTGGCGATGGCGATCGTGTTGGCGTCGACGATCGCCAATCCCTCGATTTTGTCCGGGTCGACGCCGCCGCTGGTCGTCGCGTAGAGCGAACCAGTGGCCAGATCGGCGGTGTCGAAGACGACCGTGCGCTTGCCCGGCGTGATGCCCATCGCCGCATAGCCCTTGCCGGACGCGCCGCTGACGTCTTCGGGATCGAGCGTCGTCGCAGCAGCGCCCGTGAGGTTGGTCGCCGCGGCGAGATCGACGTCGACGAGGCGCATCCGGCCGCTCACCCGCTCGAGCATCAAGAGGTGATCTTTGCGAAGCCAGGTCGCCGAGTTGAAGTAGACCTTCGCTTGATCTTTCGCCGCCGCGCCGTAGCTGACCGCAGTGTCGTGGAGGACGACGTACTGACCGATCACCGACGCATCGAGCGGGCTCGTCAGATCGAGCACGACCACGCGATTGACGAGCGTGGCGCCGTACGTCTTGTCGTCGCCCATCGAGCCCTGCAGGACCGCGTAGATCGTCTTGCCATCGGCGGAGACCGCGAGGCCCTCGAAGCCCTTGTTGATGCGCCGCTGGAGGAAGATCTTCGGAAGGATGGCCTTCACCGGGTAGGGCGCACCTGCGATGGCGAGGCCGTCGGGCACGTAGCGCACCTTCACATGACCGGTCTTGCCGTCGACGATCGAGATGCTCGGCGAGTACTCGTCGACGACGACGAAATCGCCGCTGGGAAGCCGACGAACGTCTTCGGTGTCGAGCCCACCCGAGACGTGCCTGCTCCCGACTGCGAAGCCGCCGGCTGCCCCCTCGAAGGTGAGCGGCGTGGTGCCCGCGATGCTGCCGAAGACGACGTCGTAGAAGCCCGAGGTCGGATCCCCGTTGGGCAAACCGGTGACGGCGCCGCCGGATGCGTCGAGGATCGGCAACGTCGCCTCTATCGCAAGCGTGCCGGTGCCGCTGCCGGTCGCGCCCACCGTGACGATCGTCGGCGTGAAGGCGAGCATGGGAAAGACCTTGCCATCGACCTTGCCGGCGCTCGTCAGGTGATCGACGTTCGGACCGCGATCGGTGACCATCGCGAAACTGCAACCGCCGAGATACTCGAGCCCCGAGCCCGGCCCCGGACCGTCCGCGAGCGCGCCGCTAGCGACCCCCGCGGTGACATCTGCATCGGTGAGGAGCGGATCGACCGACTTCAGCAGCGTGCTCTTTGGCAACGAATAGACGCCAATCACCTTGCTCTTGCCGTCCGTCGCGCCGATCCAGGCCGTGCACCCGCCGGACGCATCGGCGGACGCATCGAGGGACGCATCGGTCACCGCGTCGGCCACGGCATCCGCCGCGCCATCCTTCGCGGCGTCCACGATTCCGGTCTCGTTCGAGTCGAAACTTCCGGTGTCGTTCGCATCGTTCGCATCGTTCGTATCTACGTGAAGGGTGTCTTCCTTCGATGGCGCGGTGTCGATCGCCGAGCTGTCGATCGCACCGTCGGTGCCGTCCGTCGGTGAGGCGTCGTCGGCGGAGCTGCAGGCGGCGACGAGAGCGAGGGTGAACGGCGCGTAGAGGGAGGAGACTCGGGAGATGCGCATGGCGCGCTCATAGCGCGATTGTCAGGACCACTCGGCGACACCGTGGTGACGTTCGCGTGCGCGAAGTCGCCATCTCGTCGTCTCAGAGCGCGATGGCGATGCGCGCAGAGAATTCGTGGAGCGCGTGGGCGCCGAAGTCGAAGCCCGTCGCGCGTGAGCCGGGAGCCGCCGCTTGGTTGGTGACCGGACCGGGAGGCACCGAGGCGACGCCGAAACGATCGTTGGTCGCCGGTCCGACGCCAGGAAACATATAGAGACTATATTCAGCGGTGAGCCGCACGTGCTTCGTCGCCCAGTAGTTGGTGACGAATTGGAACGCGTTCACCTTCAGATCGCGCGTGTCCTTGTCGAGCTCGCCGCGGGTGACGTCGGGGGTCGTCTTGATCGAGTCGTACTTCAACATCAGCTGTTCGAAGCGGACGGCGATCTGGAGGCCATTCGGCTCTCCGGGCATCTTCGCGGTCGAGAGCTTCGGCGTCGGCTCGAAGCCTGGCTCCTTGTTCACGCGCGGACGGCCCCATGGCCAGACCGAGAGTTGCACGTAGTACGCGAGCCCCGAGAGCGACCCGGCGCGCACCGTCGTGTAGGGCGTCGCGCCGCCGGCGCCGTTGGCTGCTTCTCGACGACCGTCGTCGACGAAGACGGCCTCGGCGCGGAAGTCGGCACGCTCGTGGAAGGGCACGTACAGCTCGGCGGCGAACGCCTGCTGTTTTCCCGAGGGAATGATGTGCTCCTCGTTCGAGCCCTTGCCGTAGCTCGGCACCCAGAAGGCGTACCCGCCCGGCGTCGTCATCTGCAGCGCGTCGTAATAGACGTAGTCGGGATCACGCTTGCCGTAGCGCCCGCTGACGCCGAAGTGCATACGAGCGAGCGCGCCGCTGCCGCCGGCCATCGGCAACACGAAGAGACGACCCATGAAGTCGACGCGGTTGTCGACGCTCGGCCGATTCTTCCCGTCACCACCGACGACCGCGATCGCGTAGTTGAAGAGCTGATTCTCCGTCTCGCCGCGGAGCATGATGCCTTGGTCTTTGTCGGAGTACGTGCCGACCGTGCGAACGGTGAGTGAGCGCTCCATGAAGTCGAGGTACTTGTCGGAGGTGAACGACTCCATCATGAAGGGGACGTCGAACTGCCCGACCTGAACGTTGAAGAGCGGGTGCAGATCGACACCGATGAAAGCGTCGGCGAACGCCGCGGTGCTCACCGGCTTTTGTTGGCTCCCGTCGACGGTGGTGCCGCCGAACTCACCACCGAAGAAGAAGTAGAACTTCGAGAGCACGAGGCCGCCGAGCTCGAGGCGCGTCCGACGGGGCGAGACGTTCATCTTCAAGCCCGTGCCGTTGCTCGGACGCTGGAAGTCGCTGACGCCGGGGCCCGCGTAGCCGTAGCCGTCGACCTGGAGGCGGACCTGCGGAAAGAGGACGAAGCGATCGCCGGGCGCTTTCAGGAAGAACGACTCGTTGCCATAACCGGCGGAGAAGTATTCGTCGTCCTTCGCCGGTGCGTCCGGCGGGGTTCCGGTCGGCGCGACCGGCTGTGCCGACGCCGAAGACACGACCGCGAAGATCACCGAGACCACGGACGCGAGCGCGAACGGCTTCATGGGCGATGGAGTCTAGCGACGCGAAATCGCCTTTCGCCGCCGTATCGGCGTGAGTTGCCGAGATGTCACCGTGACCTCACCGTTCGGCTCCAATCGACACGAGGACTCGCTGCTAGGGTCCATCTCACGATGACGATGCTTCGCTCGATCTCCGTCTGCGCCACGACCGCAGGGCTTCTCCTCTCGTGCTCCGACGACACGCCGAAGGTGAGCACCGGCAAGCCACCCGGCGACGACGTCGGCACCGATGCCCCTGCCCTCCCGACGACGTCGTTCGCGCCGACCGGTTGCGACTACATCGTCGGTCAGGTCGATCAGTATCCGGGCTTCGAAGCGCACGCCGACGTGCTCGGCACGAAGACGTCGGACAAGAACTACTACGGCCCGAATCCGACGCACGTGCGCATCGGGCTCGGGGGCAATGCCGACGTCGGCAAGAAGGGATACGCCGACCCGTCGTCGAGCGTCGCCGTCGTATGGCAGACCGACGCGACCACGATGGCGTCACGCATGAAGATCGGCGAGAGCGCCACCAGCCTCGACAAGAGCGCCACCGGCTTCTCCTATGTCATCGCGCAGGACCCGGGGTTCGCCACCGGCCCTGCCGACGGCGTCCGCTTCCACGAGGTCCACGTCTGCGGTCTCACGCCCGGTCGCACGTACTATTACCAAGTCGGCGGCGGCCCGGCGGGGACCGAGGTCTTCAGCAAGGTCGCGAGCTTCACCACCGCACCGGCGGCGGGCGGCAAAGACCCAGTGAGCTTCGGCTTCAGCGGCGACACGCGCGATCACGACGGCAACGGCGATCTCGCGATCTGGCGACAAATTGGCTCCCGCGTGAAGGCTGCGGGCGTGCGCATGATGACGTTCTCCGGCGACTTCGTGTACCTCGGGACGAGCGAGGACATGTGGTACACGTGGGGCAACGCGGCTGATCCGTTCGCCTCCGAGATGTTCGTGGCGATGGGCCCGGGCAACCACGACAACGAGCAGCTGCGCTACTTCGCCAACGCGCTCATGCCCGGCAACGTCGGCGCCAACTTCGAGCGCTACGCGTCGTTCGACTACGGCCCGGTGCACGTCGTGATGATCGACGACTACGATGGCATCGTCTCCGAGAGCATCGACTCCACGAGCTACAAGACCGAGGTGCTCGCCTGGATCGACAAGGACCTCGCCGCCGCCGACGCCAACCGCGCCAAGGTGCCTTGGATCATGACCTTCCATCATCACCCCTTCTTCAGCTCGACGACCCAGACCGAACGCGCCGCCGAGCGTGCCAAGGTCATCGCTTCCCTCGAGTCGATCTACGAGGCCCACCACGTCGACTTCGACGTCGCCGGTCACGACCACTTCTACGAGCGAAGCAAACCGATCCTCGGCGGCAAGGCGAGCGCCGATGGCAAGGGCACGCGCTACGTCATCTGCGCAGGCGGCGGCGCCGACGCGTATTCGACGAAACCGACCGACGTCTCGGAGAAGATCGTCGGCTACGATCCGACCAAGCTCGAGGGCCTCTACGGCATCGCGACGGCGACCGCGACGCAGCTCGACGTCAAGGTCTACAAGATGAACGGCCCCTCGGGCTCGAGCCCCGCCGACGACACGGTGGTCGACACCTGGAGCCTCACGCGCTGAGTTTCCGCCTGTTTTCGGCGCCATTTCACATGCGTGCTACATTCGTCACGCATGCGTCACTTGCGTCACCTCGGGTGCCTGTCGGCGACTTTTCTCTCCTCGATGGCGATCGCGTCTTGCAGCAGCAAGAGCGATCCCGCCCCGTCGAGTCCGGTCGACACCGGCGTCGAATCGGGTCCCGTCGTCGTGACGTACGATCCGCAAGGATGCGGCTATCGCGTCGCCGCGATCGACGGCTTCCCCGACTTCGAAGCCACCGCCGACAGCCTCGGCGCCGACGCCGCTCCGAAGCACGTGCGCCTCGGGCTCGGGGGCGGCGTCGATGCTTCGAAGGCCGGGTACGCCGATCCGTCGACGAGCTTCGCGGTGATCTGGCAGACCGACGTCGACACCAAGGTGAGCAAGCTCCGCTTCGGCGACACCGAGACCGCCCTCACGCACGTCGTCGACGGCATCAGCTACATCGTGCCGCAGGAGCTGAATCGCGGTCCCGAAGCTGGCATTCGCTTTCACGAGGCGCATGCATGCGGCCTCACGCCCGGTCGAACCGTCTACTACCAAGTCGGTGGCTCGGCCGGCGGCAAAGACGTCTGGAGCGACGTGCGCTCGCTCACGGTCGCGCCTGCAAAGGGCGGCAAAGACCCGGTGCCCTTCGCTTTCTTCGGCGACACGCGCGACGCCCTCGGTCGCAGCGATCTCCCTGTTTTCAAGGCGATCACGGGTCGCGTGAAGGTCTCGGGCGCGCGCCTCGGGGTCTTCTCCGGCGATGCCGTGCTGATCGGCGCCGACCAGAGCCTCTGGGACATTTGGACCAACGCCTCCGACGCGCTCGCCGGCTCCGTCGTCGTCGCCGAGGCCGCCGGCAACCACGAGAACGAGCTCGTCCGCTACTTCGCGCACATCGCGATGCCGGGCGCGACGAAGAACGCCGAACGCTATGCGTCGTTCGACTACGGCCCGGTTCACTTCGTCTTCGTCGACGACTACGTCGGCATCGTCGCCCCGAGCATCGACGTCACCAACTATCGCGCCGAGGTCCTCGCCTGGCTCGACGCCGATCTGCAGAAGGCCGACGGCAACCGCGCCAACGTGCCGTGGGTGGTCACGGTGCACCATCACCCGGTCTACGATTCGGGCGCCGACAAGGCGCGCGTCGCCGAGCGCAAATCGACGCACGACGCGCTCCTCTCGCTCTACGACAAATACCACGTCGACCTCGATCTCGCGGGGCACGATCACTTCTACGAACGAAGCAAAGTGCTCGCTGCCGACGCCGTGGCGACGAAGGGCACGACGTACGTCATCTGCGCGGGAGGCGGCGCGCCGTCGTACTCGACGAACCCCGACAACCCGCTCTCGCAGAGCATCGTCCATTACGATCCCGACACGTTCCAAGGCCTCTATGGCCTCGCCACCGCCGACGCGACCAAGCTCGACGTGAAGGTCTATCGCATCAAGGGCGCCGTCGGCACGAGCCCCGCGGACGACGAGATCGTCGACACGTTCACGCTCTCTCGGTAACGGCGTCGACAGCGTGAGAAGGAGTCACGCACGCACGGTCGGCGGCGGTAGCGGCGTCGAGGCGAGGAGCGCTTGCCAACGCGTGAGCGCCGGACCGAGGCCCTTCTCGACCTGCTGTTGCTCGACCATGAGCTCGGAGGCAGGGGCACCCGCGGCGATGGCTCGGCGAAGACACGACATCGCCGCGACGAAGCGCTGACGTCGCAGATACGCGCGGGCGAGCATCGGCATCAGGTCACGTTCGGGGCCTCCGAGGGCGATGGCCCGACGAATCGGGGCGATCGCTTCGCCCGGTCGACCATCGGTGAGGAAGGCCTCGGCGAGACGACGGAACAAGTCGGGCGCGAGAGGGCTCTCGCCCGCGTACTGGATGCCGAGCCGAAGAATCTCTTCGGCCTGCGGTGACTCACCGAGCTTCGCGCATGCGGTGCCGAGGAGGCCGAGCCCCTTGGCGATGAGACCGCGCGCGTCAGGCGCGAGGCTCTGCCCCTCGGGCGTACGGAGGAAGATGGCGAGCGGCGCCGGCCAACTGCCGAGGAGCCCCACCACCTTCGACCAATCGTTGGCCGCAGCGGCGATCTCGGCCTCGGCGACGCGCGAGAGATCGATGGCGCTGCGTGCACCGGCGGCGACTCGATCGAGCTCTTGGCGCACGAGCGCACCGATGCCGGTGCGGAGCTCGTCGAGCGAGTGCGTCTCCTCGAAGCCGTCGCGACTGACGACGACGATCGTCTCTTTCCCTTCGAGCAGCAGCCGCTTGAGGCTGATCCCGAAGAGCGGCGCGAGAAGCAGCCAACGCACGCCGATGTGCGCTTGAATCGCGTCGACGTCGGTCTCGCGGGTAGGTTGCGGTCCGACCGGCTCTGTCGTGAGGAGCGCGCCGACGAGCTGCCTGCGGAATTCGGGGAGCGACGCGCGCCGACCATGCTCGGCGTCTTCTTCTCCGGCGACGAACTCGACGATGGTCGCGTCGGGTGAACGACGATCGACGGTGAGCGCGGTGATGCGCACGCCAGCCACGAGCGAGAAGGCGAAGAAGCGCTCGCCGATGATGTCGCAGAGCGCCTGGAAGCTCCCGATGCTCTCGCCGATGCGCTCGAACCATCCGTCCGTGCGCACGGCGTCGAGCGGAATGATGCGCGCAGCAGCCATATGGAGGGCTCGGCGAGAGTAGCGGGCATGGCGGAGGGTCGTGAGGGAAAAGGGATCAGGGGAGAGGATTTGTAAGGCGTGCGCGAGCGCGGGCGAAGGCGAAGGCGCGGCGCAGGCGTGGGTCCGGGCGCGGCGCGGAATGTATGGAGCGGGTTCGAGCGTTGGGGGTTGCCCTCGAGGAAACAGCCTACATTCACCCACACCGCATTGCCGTCGGGGCGGGTCGGTGGTAGGTCTGCGCCTCTCATCCCCAAGTGATCCACAAGGGCGAAGGCGTGCAGCCTCTTCGCCCGTTCTGCGCCCTGCGCTGACTCTCGTGGGCGCGCTCTCCCGCTCGGAGAAGCCACACCTCCGGCGCTAGGCGCCCTTCGCTCGCGAAAGCGCGGATAGGAACGAGATGATCTTCGACTGGCTATATGGCCTTTTCTCGAACGATCTCGCGATCGACCTCGGGACCGCGAACACCCTCATCTACGTCAAGGGCAAGGGCATCGTGTCCTGTGAGCCGTCCGTCGTCGCCGTGCAGCGGGACGAGCGGGGGACCAAGAAGGTGCTCGCGGTGGGTCGTGAGGCCAAAGAGATGCTCGGCCGTACGCCGGGCAACATCCAGGCGATTCGGCCGCTGCGCGACGGGGTCATCGCCGACTTCGAGATCACCGAGGCCATGCTCCGCTACTTCATCGCCCGCGCCCAGGATCGGCGGACGCTGGTGAAGCCGCGAATCATCATCTGCGTCCCCTTCGGCATCACCGAGGTCGAGAAGCGCGCGGTGAAAGAGTCGGCCGAGAGCGCCGGTGCCCGCGAGGTCTATCTCATCGAAGAGCCGATGGCGGCGGCGATTGGCGCAGGTCTCCCGATCACCGAGCCCTCCGGCAACATGATCGTCGACATCGGCGGCGGCACCACCGAGGTGGCGGTCATCTCGCTCGCCGGCATCGTCTATTCGCAGTCGGTCCGCGTCGGCGGCGACAAGATGGACGAAGCGATCATGGCGTTCATGAAGCGCAAGTACAACCTGGCGATCGGCGAGCAGACGGCCGAGCGCGTGAAGATGCAAATCGGCAACGCCTATCAGCTCGACTCCCTCCTGACGATGGAGGTGAAGGGGCGCGACCTCGTCGCCGGCGTACCGAAGACGGTCGTCGTCAACAGCGACGAAATCCGCGAGGCGCTGCAAGAGCCGCTCAACGCCATCGTCGACGCGGTGCGCGTAGCCCTCGAGAAGACTCCCCCCGAGCTCGCCGCCGACATCGTCGACAAGGGCATCGTCCTCACGGGCGGTGGCGTACTCCTGAAGAACATCGACGTGCTTTTGCGCGAGGAAACCGGCCTCCCGGTGATGATCTGCGACGATCCGATCAGCGCCGTCGTGCTCGGTTCGGGCAAGGCTCTCGACCACATGGAGCTCCTCCGCGAGGTCACCATCGGTTAGCCGATGATGAGCGCGTGGCCGAGGCGACATGACCGACGCGATGTCGATTTTGGGTGAGCGATGAGCACGCCGCTTCGCCGGGGGCGCGACATCGTCGTCGTCATCCTTCTGCTCGCTCTGCCCTTCTTCGTCCTCCGCGCGAACGTCCGTGATCCGCGCAAGCTCAACGCGCTCGACCGACTGATCCTCCGCGCCTCGGCGCCGTTGCAGTACGTCGGCGCGCTCCTCGGACGGGGCATCTCGTCGCTCGTCGGCTCGTACGTCTATCTCGTCGACGTGAAGCAGGACAACGAGCGTTTGCAGCACGAAAATGCGGTGCTTCGTGAGAAGGCGCGCAAGCTCGAGGGCCTCGAGGCGCAGAACCGCCGGCTTCGCGAGAAACTCGGCCTCAAAGAGCAGCTCGGCCCCGAGGCGCTGACCGCCCAGGTCATCGCCAAGGACGGCACCGAGTTCCACGTCGCCCGCATCTTCCTCGATCGGCCGAGCAGCGAGGTGAAGCCGGGCTGGCCGGTGCTCAACGAAGAAGGCGTCGTCGGCGTCGTGCTCCGCGCCGAAGGACCGAACCTCGAGGTGCAGTTGGCGATCGATCCGCAAGTGGCCATCGACGTCGTCGACGATCGCACCGGCGCGCGCGGCATCGTCCGTGGCACCACCGACGTCGACAAGTACTCGTGTCGCGTCGAATACATGAAGCGGAGCGACGAGGTCGCGGTCGGCGATCTCCTCGTCACGAGCGGCGTCGGTACGCGTTTCGCCAAGAATTTGCGGGTCGCCAAGATCACCAAGATCGTCAACCGCGGCTTCGGCGAGTTCCAAGAAGTGGAAGCCGAGCCGGTGGTGAACTTCTCGCAGCTCGAGGAAGTGATCGTCGTCCCCGAGGCCAACGCCGAGAAGAACGCCTCGCCGAGCCCGGGCGAACCGAAGAAGTGAAGAGCGGCCATGCGCTACACAGCCTTCTTCCTCCTCGGAGTTCTCCTCATCGTCGCCCAAGGTGAGACGTACATGATCCTCGGGCCGATCGCGGCCAAGGGGTTCCGGCCTTCGCTGCTGGTGCCGCTTCTCGTCTATCTCGGGGTCACCGAGGCCAACCTCGCGCTCGGCGCCTGCGTGGCCTTCGTCCTCGGCTACGTGCTCGACGTCGTCTCGGGTTCGCCGATTGGCCTCCACACGTTCACCGCCGTCGCCACCGTCGCCCTCGCGCGCATCGCCGGGCTCCGCATCGTCACCCAAGGAGGCTTCGCGCGTGCGCTCCTTGCGGGTGCCTTCGCCGCGCTCGGCGCGATCATCATCCTCGTCCTCCTCGTCATCTTCGGCACCACGCTGCGCAACGTGATGGTCGGGCCGGTGCCGCTCAATTCGGTGGCGGTGGGAAGGCCCTATCTGCCGCGGGCGTTGCTCAAGCTCGTGGTTCCGCACGCCATCGCCACGGCCGTGCTCGCCCCGCTCGTCTATCGGCTCGCCGAGAAGACGTCGGCGCTCGCATCCAGCTTCCTCGGCCAGAAACCCGACGAGACTCGCCCGAGCAAATTGGCGACACCAGCGGCGGCGCGTCCGAACGAGGAGCCGAAGTCGTGAGCTTGCTCACGCAGCGCCCCGACGTGGGCGAGTTCCGCAAGCGATACGCCTGGATGGCGCTGACCGTCCTCGCGCTGATGGTGGTGCTCGTCGTGAAGTTGGTGGTGTTGCAGATCGTCCACCACGACGAGAACGCCGCGATCGCGCACGACAACATCGTCCATCGACTGACGCTCGCCACCAGCCGCGGCGTCATCCGCGATCGCAACGGCGTCGTCCTCGCAGCCAGCCGTGAATCGTGGAACGTCTACGTCGTCCCGGCGCGGCTCGATTTCGAAAAAGTGTGGCCGACCCTCGCCGACACGCTCGCCCTCGGCCCCGTCGAGCGCGCGACCCTCGAACAGAAGCTGCGCACCACGCACGACGACGATCTCGCCAAGCTGAAGAAAGATCCGAAGCATCACATTCGCGAGGTCATCGTCCGCGAGGACGTCGGTCGCGACATCGTCGGAGCGCTCGAGACCCACGCGCTCGAGCTCCCTGCCGTCAATTGGCTCTCGGTGCCGATGCGCTACTACCCGAGCAAAGAGCTCGGGTTTCATCTCCTCGGGTACGTCAACGAGGTCAGCGCCGACGACCTCAAGCTCGACGTCGCCGGGCTCTTGCAGGCGGGCGATCGCATCGGCCGCAGCGGCATCGAGCGCGCGTGGGAGAGTCAGCTCCGCGGCGAGCGCGGTTGGCGAAAGATCATCCTCGACGCACGCGGCGGCAAGCGCCTGGCGAAGGAAGATCTCGCCCAGATCGATCAGCCCGCCGAGCAGCCGCCGATTCCCGGTCGCGACATCCGCCTCACCATCGACGCCGATCTCACCGCCGCTGCGAGACGCGCCTTCGCCGGACAGCTCGCCGGCGCGGTCGTCGTCGTCGAGGTCAAGACCGGTCGCGTCCTCGCGCTCTATTCCAAGCCCGAGCTCGATCCCAACGACTTCGTCAGCGGTCTCACCGGCAAACAGTACGAGGGCATCAACGAGAACCCGCTCCACCCGCTCATCGACAAGACGATGCACGAGGCGTACTTCCCGGGCTCGACGATGAAGCCGTTCTCGGCGCTCGCGGCGCTGATGACCAAGGCGATGACGCCCGAGTCGCACGAGACCTGCGAGCACATCTACGTCCTCGGAAAAACCCGCTTCAAATGCGAAGGTCTGCACGGGCAGATCTCGCTCCACGACGCCATCGTCCACAGCTGCAACATCTATTTCTACCACCTCGGCGAGAAGACCGGCCTCGACGCGATGGCCGCGGTCAACACCGACTTCGGCTTCGGACAGCGTGCCGGCATCGGCATCAACTTCGAAGTGCCGGGGCTCGTGCCGACCAAGGCTTGGTACAATCAGCACTACGGCGGACAGTTCCGGCTCGGCTTCACGCTCAACGCGGCGATCGGGCAAGGCAACACCAAGGTGACCGTGCTCCAGCTGGCGATGGCCTACGCCGCGCTCGGCAACCACGGAACTCTCTACGCACCGCAGGTCGTCCGCTCGATCGAGAGTCACGACGGCAAGGTCGAGGTCGACTTCGCGCCGCAGCTGCGTCGCACCCTCGCGCTCCCGCCCGATTCACTCCAGGCGGTGCTCGAGGGCATGCACGGCGTCGTCAACGAGCCCGGCGGCACCGCGTACAAGGAGCGCACCGAGAAGGTCGATGTCGCCGGAAAAACCGGCACTGCGCAGGTCTCCAAGATCTCGCAAAAGGCGGGGCTCGATCCGCACCAGATTTGGTACTTCAACCGCGACCACGCCTGGTTCGCCGGCTTCGCGCCCTACGACAACCCCGAGATCGCCATCGTCGTCCTCGTCGAGCACGGCGGCGGCGGTGGGCACAACGCCGCCCCGATCGCGATGCGCCTCTTCGAAGAGTACTTCACGAAGATCAAGCCGGGCGCCGCCGGGGGAAGTCAGAAGCCGCCGCCCTCCGCGCAGAAGGGCACCAAGTGATCGCGCGCGCATCGTCGATGCCGGGACGCGTCCGTGACAACGTCGACTGGCCACTCCTCATCGTCGTCTTGCTCATCGCCGTCGTCGGCGTCGTCAATCTCTACAGCGCCACCAGCGTCGCCCGCGGTGGTCGCGCCGATCTCTACGTCACGCAAATCTATTGGCTCGTCGCCGGCGGCATCGCCGCCACGCTCGCCGCCACCATCGACTATCGCCACTTCGAGCGCCTCGGCTACGTCATCTACGGCGGCGGCATCCTTTTGCTCCTCCTCGTCTTCATCCTCGGCCGCGACATCCACGGCGCCGCGCGATGGATCGACATCGGCGGAAAAGACAGGGGATTTCGCTTTCAGCCGTCGGAGTTCATGAAGATCATCCTCGCGATCTCGCTCGCGAAATATCTCCACGACGATCCGAAATTGGCGGTCGGTCCCGGCGGCGGCGGACGAACGCTGAAGGACTTCATCGTCCCCAGCATCCTCGCAGGCATCCCCTTCGCGCTCGTCGCCAAGCAGCCCGACCTCGGGACGTCGCTCATCCTCGCCGGCATCTTCATCTCGGTGATGGCGATGGGGAAGATTCGCTGGCAGTCGCTGGCGACGCTCGTCGTCTCCATCGCCGTCGCCGCGCCCGTGCTCTGGAACTACGTCCTCAAGGACTACCAGAAGCAGCGAGTCATCTCCTTCATCAACCCCGAGCTCGACATTCGCGGCGCCAACTGGCACTCGCACCACGCCAAGATCGCCATCGGCAACGGCGGCTTCTCCGGCATGGGCTACATGAAGGGGACGCAGAACCACTATCTCTTCATCCCCGAGCAGCACACCGACTTCCCCTTCCCCGTCTTCGCCGAAGAGTGGGGTTTTCTCGGGTGCATCGTCCTCGTCGTCCTCTATTCGTTCCTCGTCCTCTGGGGAATTCGCATCGCCTCGCAGGCGAAAGATCGCTTCGGCGCCGCGCTCGCCATCGGCGTGACCGCGATGATCTTTTGGCACGCATTCTTCAACATTGGAATGGTCACCGGCGTCCTCCCGGTGGTCGGCGTGACGCTCCCGCTCTTCTCCTACGGCGGATCGAGCGTGACCACGATCCTCATCGGCATCGGCCTGCTGATGAACGTCAGCATGCGTAGGTATTCGTTCGGATGAGAGAGAGCTGAATCTCGGCTCTCAGAACCCGAACTTGATGCCGGCTTCGGGCGCGAACGCAGGGACGAGCACCGGCAAAGGGACGAGGACTTTCAGCGCGAGGTTGAGGGCGACGCGGTCGCCGATGCCGACCCACATGCCGAAGCCGGTGCCGATGAAGATGGGGCCGCCGAGCTTCCAAGCGCTGACGTCGCTGATGGTGCCGTTGCCGTTGGTCGCCTTGGTCGGGTCGTTGGGCGTGACGATGACGCCGCCGACGCTGCCCTCGGTGCGCGCGTAGCCGCTGCTGAGGAGCACGTAGGGCCGGAAGCCCGACTCGGTGAAGAAGTACTGCGCGCGCGCTTCGAAGTGGATGGGGTTGAACTTGGCGACGTCGGTCGGGTTGCCGCCGATGATGTAGCCGAGGCGCGTGCCGATGCTGAGCTTGCTGGCGACGAAGTAGTCGATGGAGAGCCAGACGTGCTTCGTGCCGAACGCCGAGCCTCCGTCGGTCTTGCCGCCGGTGCGTGCGTCGTTGCGGATGGCGATGCCGGTGGCGTCGGGCACGCCCACGTCTTGGCGACCATCGGGCGTGTTCACGGTGCAGGCCCACGACTGCTGTTTGCACAGCTCGGACTGTTGCCCGATGAAGAGCATGTCGAGCTGACCGTCGATGCCGAACCAGAGCTTCTTCGCGTCCTTCGTGGCGGCGGACGGCTTGTCTTCGTCTTCCTCTTTCGCGTGACAAGTCTTCTCGCCGGTCTTGTCGTCTTCGACGCAGCTCGCGCCCTTCTTGCAATCTTCGTCGGTCGAGCAGGTCTCGGCCGCAGCGGCCCCGCCGTCTTCGCCGCTGCACGATTTCGGCTCTTCGTCGCCAGGGAGGAGCGGCCGGTCTTCGTCGGCGATGGCGTCGGTGACCTTGACCACCACCGGCTTCTTGATGGTGCCCCAGTGCTCGAGCTCGACGTCGTCGCCGTCGTAGGCGCGCGCGAACATCTTCAAGGTGCCCGCGGCTCCGGTGGCGTCACAGCCGACGATCACCAGCCACTTGTTCTTCGCCTTCTTCGCATCGACGACTTTGTACTTGTCCATCGCCGCCGTCTTGAACGACAGCTTCACCTTCGAGGGATCGACGCCCTTCGGCACCTCGATGACGATCGGGAGCTCGTAGCCGATCGGCGCGGCTTTGATTTTGACCGTCAGGTTGCCATCGGCCGCTGCGCCACCGCCACCACCACCCCCGTCTTCGCTACCGCCTCCGCCGCCGCCGCCACCGTCTTCGCTGCCACCACCGCCGGCGTTCTTCTTCGCAGCCTCCCACGACTTTTTGACCACCGGGTTGTCGAGGTAGTCCTTGGGGACGCTGACGTTGGGATCGTTGGCGAGCGCTTGGGCGAACTCGCTGTCGCCGCTCTTGGTGTCCTTCGCGTTGAGGGCGACGATCGCGAGGTTGCGATGGAGCAAGCCCAGCATCGGCTTGCTGCACTTCTCTTTGCCGCACTTCTTCAGCGCGTCGGAGAGCTTCTTCTTCGCCTTCTTCATGTCGAGCGACAAGAAGTCGACGTCCATCGCCTCGGAGGCAGCCTTCTTCGCTGACTCTTCGACCTTCGGATCCATCGCCCGAACTTGGGGCGCTGCCGAGGCGACCAGCGCGAGCACCACAGCACTGACCGCGATCGATCGGGAACGAGAACTCACCACACCATCATACCTGCCGAGGCCCATCCCATAAAGAGGCTAAGCGCTCAGAGGCCGGAAAAATGGGCGCAAAAGCGTGCGCGCGAGAATCGATGGTTCCCGACGGACGAAAAGTGTCACGTCTGCAGGACGTGTGAGGACGACAGAAGTCGGTCGCCGAAGCTAGAACTTGAAGCCGATCTCCGGCGCGATGCCCGGCGAGAACGTCGGCAGCGGGAGGAGGATCTTGAGCGCGAAGTTGAGGGCGACCTTCGGCGAGACCATGTACCAGAAGCCGCCACCGAGCGCGGCGAAGCCACGACCCGCGAGGCGATAGGCTTTCACGCCGGAGACGCGACAGCCGGTCGAGGAGACGCAGGAGTCGGCATCGGCGTCGGCCGGATCGGTCGGGACGGCGACGATGTTCGGGACCGCGGCGTCGAACTCGCCCATGCCGCCGGCGCCGAGGAGATAGATCTTGATGCCCTTCGGCTCGGCCATCGGACCCTTGCCGAGGAAGTACGAGAGCCGACCTTCGGCATGCGCGGGGAAGAACTTGGCGTTGGCCGACGGGTTGCCGTTGAAGGCGAAGCCGAGGCGCGCGCCGAGGGCGATGTTGGCGGTGATGAAGTAGTCGACGGAGACGAACGCGCGGATGGTGCCGAGCGCCGGACCGCCGCTGGTCTTGCCGCCGCCGCCAGTGACCGTCGGGATGCCGCCCTGGTCCTTCTTCACGCCGACGTCTTTGCCGTCCTTCACGCAGGCCCAAGCGCCGTCGTTGCAGATGTCGTCGGCCGAGCCGAGGAAGAGGAAGTCGGCCTGGACGTCGGCGCCGAACCAGAGCTTTTTGCCGCCCTTCGCGTCCTTCTTGCCCGGTTCGCCGGTGCCGCTGCTGGCGGTCTCGTAGCACCACTTCTTGCCATTGTCGTTGTCGACACAGGCGAGGCCGGCCTGGCACTCGTCGTCGGTGTCGCAGCCAGAGCCTTGCGGCTTCTTGTTGGCGTTCGGATCGCAGGGGAAACCAGGCTGGCAGTCACCCTTGTCGGTGCACTTGTCGGGCTCCTTGCCGCCGGGGAACGACGGGGCCTCTTCGCCTTCCGGCATCTTCTCGACGAGCGTGACGATGGCCGGCTTCTTCAGCGTGCCGAAGTGCTCGACCTCGTTCTTGTCGGCGTCGTAGGCGCGGACGTAGAGCTTGATTTCGCCCTGAAATTGCGTGTCTTCGCAGGGGATGCGGGTGACGTACTTGCCGCCCTCTTTCTTCGCCTCGATGACTTTGTACTTGTCCATCGCCTTGGTCTTGTACGAGACCTTGACCTGCTCGGCGTCGACGCCATCGGGGACGTCGATGACGATCGGCAGCACGTAGCCAATCGGCGCGGTCTTCGCTTCGATGGAGAGGTTGCCTTCGGCGTCCGGGTTGGGCGGCGTCGCGGTGCCGGTGCCGGTGGTCGTGGTGGTGACGGTCGGCGTCGCGGCCGCGCCCTTCTTCGCCTTTTCCCACGCCGTCTTGACGTCGGGGTTGTCGAGGTAGTCCTTGGCGAGCGTGATGCCCGAGTCGGCGGCGACGGCGGCCTCGAACTCTTTCTCGCCGCCCTTCTTGTCGCTCATCGCGAAGAGGATCACGCCGAGGTCGCGATGCAGGGCTGCCTGCATCTCCCCGCCGCACTTGTCTTTGCCGCACTTCTTCAGCGCGCCTTCGAGCTTCGCTTTGGCGCCTTTGAAGTCGGCCGCGAGCCAGAGGTCCATCGCCTCGCCGTCGGCCTTCTTCGCCTCGGCTTCCGTTTTCGCGTCGGCGCGGGCGTCGCTCGAGAAGTGAATCCACGTACCCGTGGCGAGCAGACCGAAGACGAGGGCGAGATTACGGAAAGACCGGCGCATCGGGTGAAGCTCCTTCGTAGACTCGAATCGCTCGTGAGGCTCGGGCCCCTCGAGCAAGCGCGCAGCGACGGCGCGCGCGCACGCATACTACAGAAAGCGGCCCGCGAGTACACAAGCCGTCGCAGATCTGTGACACGACGCTTCCGCTCGGGGGCGAAAGTTCACATATGAAGGATCAGCCGCCAGCCTTCGAGGCAGAGTCGGTGCGGATGAATTCGACGCGGCGATTCTTGGCGCGGCCGGCTTCGGTGCTGTTGGTGTCGATGGGGACGTCCATGCCGTAGCCGCGGGCGGTCAGGCGCGAGCCCGAGATGCCGTGCTCGACGAGGTAGAGACGAACCGAGTCGGAGCGGTCTTGGGAGAGCTTCTTGTTGTAGGCCGCGCCACCGACGTTGTCGGTGTGGCCGCCGATCTCGAGCGTGATGTCGGGGTTCTCTTTGAGGACCTGCACGACCGCGTTGAGGATGGCGAAGCTGTCCGGCTTGATCTTCGATTTGTTGAATTCGAAGTGAATTTGCTGCGTGATTTTGATTTGCGTGCCGGTGACGACGACGAGGGCCGGCTTCTTCGGGCAGCCCTTGTTGTCGGCGGGGCCCGGATCGATCGGGCACTGATCGTCCAAGTCGACGACGGTGTCCTTGTCGTTGTCGAGCTCGGGACAGCCGTCGGCGTCTTCGTAGCCGTCCGGGTCTTCCGCTTGGTCGGGGCACTTGTCGACCTTGGTCGGAAAGTCGAGGAGGCCGTCGCCGTCGTTGTCGGGATCGGGGCAGCCGTCGTCGTCGAGGTAGCCGTCCTTGTCCTCGGCGAGGTTCGGGCAGCTGTCGCGCGAGTCGGCGAGGCCGTCGGCGTCGGTGTCGGGATCGTCGGGGCAACCGTCGTCGTCGACGAAACCGTTGTAGGTCTCGGGGACGTCGGGGCACTTGTCGTCCGGATCTTTGTAGCCGTCGCCGTCGCGGTCGCCGGGGAGCGGCTTCTTCGCGATGACCACCGGGCGATCGGTGCACTTCTCGGCGGGCGAGAGATCGAGCGCGGCGTGGGCGTTGGGGATGGCGATCGCCAGGTGCTCGTTGGCGCGCGAGAGGAAGCCTTGGGCGAGCTCGAGCTTGGCGAACTCGGCGTGGGTCTCGGCGAGGGCGAGCTCACGCGGGGCGCAGCGGAGGGCGCCGTTGGTCTTGGCTTGCTCGATGGTGCTGTCGAGACCCGCGAGGCGACCGACTTGCGCCGACGGACCGGCACAGGCGGAGACGCCGAAGAGCGCGGCGACGACCATCGCGCTGGCTGCGTGGATGCGGCGATTCACTTCGCGCCTCCTGCGCCTTTGCGCACGGCTTCGGCTTGCTCGATGGCCTTGAGCGCGTCGTTCTCGGCTTCGTCGAGGAGATCGAGCGCGTCGCCGTAGTCGGCGCGGGCTGCTTCCTCGCGCGCCTTGAGCACGCGCTCTTTCGCCGAGTAATAGAAGTACGGCGCGTATTGCTCGGCCTGCACCTCCTTGGCGTGCTCGACCTTGCCTTCCACCGAGTTGATGCGAGCGGTGTACATCACGCCGCCGCAGCCGAGGGAGGCGCAGCAGGCGAGGAGCACACCGGAAGAAACGAGCCGTCGTGACGCGCGGAGCATCGTGCTGATGACGCTATCGCTCCCTCTGTGCATCCGTCAATCGAGTCGATTTCGTCATGCCAAAGATGGCTTCGCGACTTTGGCCGCTCGCTGGATCTCGCGGTCCGCGCGCTATTCGCCTTACAATTTCCGGTACACGCCGACGACGACGCCGAGGATCATCGACGAGCGGAAGTCGCTGGCGCGGACGTAGATGGGGGCCATCGCGGCGTTGGCCGGCTGGAGCCGGACGTGCTCTTTTTCCGGGAAGTAGTACTTCACGGTGGCCTCGTCGCCGAGGAGCGCGACGACGATGTCGCCTCGCGAGGCGGTGGGCTGCTTGCGGACGAAGATGTAGTCGGCGTCGTGGATGCCGGCCTCGATCATCGACTCGCCCTGCACGCGCAGCGCGAAGACGTCTTTGCCGCCACGCACCAGCATGCGGTCGATGCGGACGGTGTCGACGACGTTCTGCTCGGCGAGGATGGGCACGCCGGCGGCGACGCGACCGACCACCGGCACCTCGACGAGGCGCTCGTCGTCGTGCACGTGCTCGGAGGAGGCGTTGTTGCCGTTGGCGGGCGGATCGGGGACGCCGGGGATCGAACCGTCGATCATCGACGCGGGCCGAAGGGCGCGCGACTTCATGTCTTCGCGCGTCAGATAGCCTTTGCGCTCGAGCGCGCGGAGGTGATCGTTGACGCCGTTGGTCGAGCGGATGCCCATGAAGGCACCGATTTCACGCAGGGTCGGCGGGTAGCCGCGATCGGTGATCGACCTACGGATGTACTCGAGGACCATCTGCTGCCGGTGGGTCAAGCCCTGCATCGCGCGCTCCTCCAACGCACTGAACGAGAGGCAAGGGTGCACACGGCGACGATTTCGCCGGGTGCGTGAACGACGCCTCGTCGCAATTGTGCGGGACCCGCGAAAAATACTGAACGGGTGGAGGGGTGTCAAACTTCGTGCAAACAACCTTTGGGCAGGTTGTCCACAGGGCAGGAAATCGAGGCGTTTTTGCTTGACCCCCCTTTCGGGGGGACGGTCACCGAAGCATGGCGATGTTCGGCACCACCACCACCAGGGCGACGTCGCTGTGCTGGATGAGGCGTTCGGTGTCGTGGCCGAAGAAGAGGCGGCTCTGGATGGCGCGGTGCTCGGCGCCGAGGATGACGAGATCGTGGCCGCCCGAGGCGACGGCGGTCGAGAGCGCGCTCGAGGCCGGGTCGGCGGCGAGGCGAACGATGTTCGGCTTCACCTGCGTCGTGCGGAAGACGACCGAGATGCGGTGGAGCTCTTCGTCCGGCGGGCGAGCCGACGTCGCCGGCGGAGGCGGAATCGAGGGATGGCTTTGGAGTCGCGGTTCGGCGAGATAGCTGGGCGTCTTGGTGCGCTGCGACGACTGTTCGGTGAGCAGCGCGAGGGTCAGCTCGGCGCCGCTTCCCTCGGCGTAACGAACGGCGAACTCGGCGGCGAGGCGTGAAGCGGCGCCTCCGTCGACCGGAACGAAAAGCCGCGTATAGCTGGTGGCGCCGGGATGCGCGCGCATGATCGCGACGTGACAAGGTGACTGCTCGACCACCGTCTGGAGCACGCCGCCGCCGAGCATGGCCCCGCGCTGCGAGGCGCCCATCAGCACCAAATGAGCTCCCTTTCTCGCTTCCATGACGATCGCCTCGGCGACGTCGGCGCTGGAGACGCGTCGCACCGTCGGAGCGCGCGACGACCTGCTGCTCGGCGGTGGAGTGATCGCAGTCGACTTTCCCACCGATCCAGGCGGAGGCGTCTGCGTGCTGCTGCGCTGGGACGATGGGAGATTGCTCGCGCGCGACTCGCCCTCGGCGATCTGTTTGAGCACGCCGAGGTGCGCTTCGATTTTCTCTTGATCGGGACGCTCGCCTTTGGCGATGGGCGCGAGGAATTTCTCCCACCAGGTCTGCTTGCGCGTCTCGACGTAGAGGATGGTGATCGGCTCGTCGCTGCGTGCATCGAGCACCGCCGCGAGTCGCATCGCCTCGATGGCGTTGGGTCCGCCCGCCGTCGGAACGAGGAGACGGAGACGGAGCGGATCGAGAGCTCCCTTCGATTGGGATTCGAGGATGCGGAGCGCCTCTTCGTCGGTCATCCGAACGCGCCGCATCGTCAGCTTGAGGAGGAGCGGCGCGAGGAACGACGTGGAGATCGCCACCATGACGATGATCGAGAACATCTGCTGGTTGAGGATGCCGAGCGAGAGGCCGATCGACGCGGCGACGAGCCCCATCGCGCCGCGCGCGTTCATCGCCACCGCGATCGAGAGCGCCTCCCAGATGCGCAGACCTCCCCAGAGACCGCCGAGCGTGCAGCCGAGGATCTTGCCGAGGCAGGCCACGCCGATGACGATCGCGAGCATCCCGCCACCGCCGAGCGCCCAGAGATCGACCTTGAGGCCGACGACGCCGAAGAAGATCGGCGCGAGGACGGCCATGACGAAGCTCTCGAGCTTGTGGACCGTCTCCTCTTTGAGCTGCGGCACCTGACGGAAGATGGTGCCGGCGACGAAGGCGCCGAAGACGGCGTGGACGCCTATTTTCTCGGTCAACGCGGCAGAGAGCAGCGTGATGATGAAGATGATCGAGAGGTCGGCGTCGGTCGAGCGGAAGCGCTCGGAGACGCGGAGGAGAAAGCGCGAGACCGGGAAGACGACGACCACCGCGCCGACGAGGAAGGCGACGAGGAAGCCGATCGTCTCGAGGATGCCGACGACGTCGACGGTGCCGCCGCTCGTCGCCGCGCCAGCGATCACCGAGAGGATGAGCCAACCAGCGGTGTCGTCGACGACGCCGGCCGAGAGGATGACCATCCCGATGTTGCGCTTGGTGAGATCGAGATCGATCAGGATCTTCGCGATCACCGGCATCGCCGAGATCGAGAGCGTGGTCGCCAGGAAGAAGCCAAAAAGAAGGCGCCTTTCGGGCTGCGCGAGGTAAGCGTCGGGCATCACCAAGCCGAGGCCGAGCCCCATCGCGAAGGGGATCACCATCCCCATCATCGAGGCGACGACAGCCGCGCGGCCGAGGTTCTTCACCAGCTTGAGATCGGTCTCGATGCCGGTCAGCAGGAGCAGGAGCACCATCCCGAGGGTGCCAATCGTCTCGAGGAGGTGGAACTGCCCCGCCTCCATCGGAAAGACGCGCGCGGAGAGCTGCGGCGCGAAGTGACCGAAGACCGTCGGCCCGAGGACGATGCCGGCCGCGAGCTCACCGACCACGCTCGGCAAGCCCAGCCATTTGACGATTTCGCCCGCAACGCGCGCGACGAAGAGGAGCAACGCGAGCTGCAGGAGAACGAGGAAGACGGCGTGGCTGGAGAGTGACGCGAGTGCGGCGGTGCTGCTCCCGAGGAGGCCGGGCATCGGGGCACGCTACGGCATTCGGGGAGGGATGTGGGTGACAAGCGGGCCATCGCGATTGACGCCGTCGCGTGCTCGGGGTCGATACGGGGGGTGAAGCGCGTCTTTCTTCTTTCGCTGTTTTCGCTGGTGGGAGCGCTGGGTTGTGCATCGTCCGACGATGCGGTCGCCGAAGCGGACAGCGGGACTGCCGACGTGGGGCGCGATGTCGCGAGCGACGCGACCGACGGCGCCGTCGATACCTCGAGTGGCGAAGTGGCCACGGACGTCGGCGCCGATGCGGGTCCCGATGTCGTCGATGCGATCGACGCCGATGCCGGAGCAGATGCTATCGACGCGGCAAAAGAAGCCGCCTCCGACGTTGGAGCGGACGCGCACGGCGATGCAGCAGGCGGGCGCGGTCAGTGTTGGAGCCACGCGCAGTGCGGCGGCGGAAGAACCTGCTCGACCGATGCGCCGGGCGGCATCTGCGTCGGATGCGGCAGCGACGGCGACTGTCCGGTGTCGTTCGACACCTGCGGGACCGCGGCGTCGTGCACGCGCAGTTGTTCGTCGGACGGCGATTGCGTGCCGGGGATGCGCTGTCTCGGAAGCACCGGGACGTGCGCGCTGAAGACGTGCTCCGTGGTCAGCGATTGTCCGGCGACGGCGACGTGTCGACCGCTCTCGACGGGCGGGACCAGCTACTGCTTGCGCGTGCTTTGTCCGAGCGGCACCGGTTGTCCGTCGGCGACGACGTGCAGGTCGGGTGTCTGCGTGGAAGACGCGCTGACGTTTCCCTGACTTCGCGACGCTGCCGCGAGGCCTCAGTGATGAGGAGCTTCCTCTTCCTCGTCGCCGGGCTTCGTCTTCGGCGGGAAGATGAACTCGAAGGGATGGCGCCAGAGGCGTGAGAGCAAGGTCTTCGTGAGGATGCGGAGATCTTGGCGGTGGATGTCGCGCGCGCGGATGGCGACGTAGAGGGCGCACGCGAAGCTGACGCCAAAGTTGAGCGCGCCGATGATGACGATGCCGATCATCGCGCCGATGAACTGGCCTTTGAGCACGGCCTCTTTGCCGAGCGAGGCGCCGGCGAGGGCGAGCGAGCCCGTCGAGAGGGTGACGTGGCGGACGTCGAGCGGGAGGCCGAAGAAGCTGGCCATGACCGGCGAGAATGCGAGGAGAATGCCGAGCGCGGTGTTGCCGGCGACGCCGCTGATGGCGTGCGAGAACTTCTTCGAAAACCACTCGGCGCGTGCGCGACCGAAGACGTAGATGAGCTGACGGCTGTGCCTGATGGCCTCGGGGAGCTGACGGTACGCGGCCCAGTTCTCGACCCAGCCGGCGACGATGCTGGAGACCCAGAGGAGCACGCCGGTGAAGGCGGCGAAGGGGATGGTGAGGCTCTCGAGCGGGTGCAGCGACTCGACGGTGTGCTTGGCCTTCTCGAGATCCATGAAGTGTTTATGGAAAATCAGGTTCCAGATGAAATCGAAGCCGAGCGCGGTAGGGATGACCCAGAAGACGTTGCCCACGGCGGCGGCGAGTTGCGAGCGGGTGATGCGCGCAGTGACGTCGACGAGGCGATCGAGGCGCCGCATCATCGTCGGGCCGCGACGCGTCTGCACCTCGACCGAGGCTGCGAGCGCAGCGGCGGTCATGGCCGGCTGCTTCGTGGCGAGCGTGAACCCGAGTGCCTGCATCAGGAGGAAGCTGCCGGCGTAGTTGATCGACGCGAAGAAGCCGATGAAGAACGCGGGGAGCGTCAGCTTGGTGATGAGCGTCTTGATGACCAGCGTGCCCGCGGTGAGGACGCCGCCGCCCGAGGCCGAGAGGAGCATTCCGCGCCATTCTTTGCGGGTGCGCGTGATGTAGTGCTCGCCCGAGTGGCCGGCGCGCTCGATGATTTTCCGCGCCAACATGTCGGAGCTGCGGCCGACGAGGGCGCGGATGCTGCGACCTTGGTAGTAGCCGCGGATGGTCGACGCGAGGAGGTTGCCGACGTCGAGCGACTGCACGCGGAAGACGCCAGGGGCGAGCTGCACCAAGAGATCTTCGAGGCGCCCGAGCTGCGCGGAGATGAGCTCGACGCGGTAGACGAGGTCGATGCTGACGCCGAACTCTTCGCCGTGACGAATCACTTCCTTCAGACATTTGCGGCATAGATCGATGCCGGTGCGGGTCTGATCGGCGGCCATGAGGCCCGCAGGCGGAGCGGCGGCGAGGAGGGCGTCGCAGGCGCGCGGCAGATTGAGGAAGGGCAGCGCCTTCACCGAGCGATTGGGGAGACGATCGCGGATGTCTTGGGCGAGGCCGAGCGCCGAGACACGTGCGGCGAGGATGGCGACTGCGTCGGCGAGCGACTCGCGGACGTTCTTGCGCGCCTCTTCGGCCTCTTCTTCGGCGGCGCCGAGGATGCCGACGAAATCTTTGATGAGATCGCGCGGGAGGGTCTCGAGCCAAGCCGCGTCGTCGACAGTGGTGAAGAGGCGCGGGAGGAAATGCGAGAATCGGTGAGGATTCTGCGGCATCGGGAGGATGTGCGTGGTGATGCGATCGATGAGCTCGCGGGCGAACCCCGGCTCCATCGGCAGCCCGACGTCGGTGAAGAGCTGCTGCATCTGCATCCGCGCGAGCGCCGAGCCGACCACCTTGGCGAAGCGCTTGCGAGGGTTCTCGAGATCGCGAAGCACGCGGATGAAGAGGCGGAGGCGGAAGGTGCGCGGGTCTTCGCGACCGAGGCGAAGTACGCCCCAGGCGCTGCCGTGGATGAAGCCGGAGAAGGCCTCGAGGGTCTCGAGCTTGGCCTCGTGCTCGGCGTCCGGATTGAGGCCCGAGAGGAAGGCGTGGAGCGCGCGCGCGACCTTGCTCGCAGGCTTGTCGGGCGTGTACGTAGCGCCGAACGCGGCGAGGGCGGGCAGCCCGGTCTCCGGGTTGACGAGGCTGTCGGCCGTCATTCCTGACGGCTCGGCGGGAGTCCCAGTCGTCAAGTTTTCCACGCTACCACGCGAGAGCGGCCAGGCGCTCGCTTCAAGTCGCCGCGCGCGAAAACATCCGCGGGCGGGCGCGTGGAGGTAAGCTGAGCCGCCCCGATGCTCGCGCTCCTGCTCCACGCGCACCTGCCGTTCGTGCGCGACCCGACGCACGCCCGCCCGCTCGAAGAGCGCTGGCTGCACGAGGCGATCGTCGAGAGTTATCTACCTCTCCTCGCCGTCCTCGATCGCCTCGCACGTGACGAGGTGACGACGGCGCTGACGGTGTCGCTCTCGCCTTCGCTCGGCGACATGTTGCGCGATCGGCTGCTCCGCGAGCGTTTTGCCGCACACCTCGACGGGCTCGAAGCGCTCGCCGCCCGTGAACGCGTGCGGGTGGCGGGAAATCCAGCGCTGGAAGAGATCGTCGAGGCGCACCGCGCGTGGCTCTCGGAGGCGCGCGCGACCTGGAACGCGATCGAGGGTGACGTGGTCGGCGCGCTCGTCGCCCATGCGCGCGCGGGCCGTCTCGAGCTGATGGCCTCGGCGGCGACGCACGCGCTATTGCCTGGCCTCCTCCCGACCAAGACCGGCGTGCGCGCCCAGGTGCGGCTCGGGAAGGCTGCATTTCGTGCGCAGACAGGCCTCGACGCCGACGGCTTCTGGCTCCCCGAGTGCGCCTACGATCCGGCCCTCGAGCCGACGCTTTCGGAAGAAGGCGTGCGTTACGTGGTCCTCGAATCGCACGGGCTCGAGCTCGCTCGGCCGCGTCCACCTGCGGGCGTCTATGCACCGATCGCCGGCGAGCATGGCGTCGTCTTCTTCGGACGCGACCCGTCGTCGGGACGTCAGGTGTGGGCCCGCGAGGCCGGATATCCAGGCGATCCTTGGTATCGCGAGCATCACCGCGACATCGGCTTCGAGCTCCCCCTCGAGATGCTCGGCGACGAGGTCGGACCGCACGGAACGCGCGTCTCGACGGGCCTCCGCTACCACCGCGTCACCGGGCACGACGTCACGCTCGAGGACAAGGCGCACTACGAGCCGTCACGAGCCATCGCTCGCGCGCGCGAGCACGCTGCTCATTTCGTCGAGCAGCGAACGAGCCAAGCACGCGAGCTCGCAACAGCGATGGAGGCGACGCCGATCATCGTCGCGCCGTACGACGCCGAGCTGTTCGGACACTGGTGGTTCGAGGGGCCGCGCTTCCTCGAAGAGGTCTTTCGCGAGCTCGCGCGCAGGCCAGGCGACCTCGCGCCGACGACGTTGGGCGGCTTTCTTCGGACCAACGGAGCCGTGGTGCGCGCCGAGCCCTCGGCGTCGACGTGGGGCGCCGAGGGTCATCGCAGCGTCTGGATCGACGAGCGCAACGCCTTCGTCTGGCGTCGCGTCCACCATGCGCACGCGGCACTCGAAAGGCTCTCTTCCTCGCGCGAGCCCTCGCGCGAGGACAGGAGCGACGTCGAACGCGCCGCTCTTCGCCAACTCGCCGTCGAGACGCTCTTGCTCTCGGCGAGCGACTGGCCCTTCATCCTCGCGATGCGCACCAGCGAGGGCTACGCGCGCGATCGGTTGCGGCGCCACTCGGAAGACGCAGCATCCCTCGTGCGCGCGCTCGAACACAAAACTGTCGATGCAGGCGCCGTGGCCGCGATGGCGGCGCGCGACGATCTCTTCGAAGAACTCGGCGACACGCTCGTCGAAGCATTTGCTTCGACGGCGAAATGACTCAGGTCCCGCCGCTCGGCTTGGTTCCGGAGTCGGAGCTGGTCGACGGTGACGGCGACGGTGACGTCGAAGTCGAGCTCGAAGACTCGGAAGAGCTGGAGCTGGAGCTGGAGGATTCGCTCGAGGTGCTCTTCGCCGCGTCTTTCACCTTGTCGGGTGCGGCGCCGTAGCCGCCGGTGGTGTACCAGCCGCCGCCCTTGAGGATGAAGTTGCCCTGCGAGATCAGCCGCTGCGCCTTTTTTTCGTGGCACTTCGGGCATTCTTCGATGGGCGGCTCGCTCATCTTCTGGATCTCTTCGAACTGATGGCCACAGGCTTTGCAGGCGTACTCGTAAGTCGGCATGGGTCTTCTCGTGCGTCGGTAATCATCTCCCCATGGGCTGGCAACCCGAAGGGGGGGCAAGCTCAGGGCGGGGCGATGGTGAGGTCGAGCTGCACGGGTTTCGACGAGGTGTTGATCGAGCCCCAACACCAGAGGCTGTCGGCGGCAGCGCCGGGTAAGCCACTCTTGCGGACGCAGGTGGAGCCTGCGCCACCTGCCGGCTCGCCGCCGCCGACGCGCAGCTCGACGACGTGATCGACTCCGGCGACCGCGACCGGCACATCGGAGCTGGTGTCCTTGCCCTCGTCGATCGCGATGCCGAGCTGACCGGCGTCGTTCGAGCCCCAACACTTGATGGTGCCGCCTTCGATGAGCGCGCACGAGTGGTACTCGCCGATCGCGAGGTGGGAGACGTGGGCGAGGCCCGCGAAGGTCTTGGGCGTCGTCACCTTGCCGAGCTCGCCACCCCAGCATTTCACGGCGCCGCCCGCGAGCGCGCACTCGTCGTGGAACAGGCTGGTCTGGATTTCGTCGACGAGCGCGAGGCCTTTGATCGGCCCTGGCGAAGGCCGGTCGGTGGTGGTGCCGTCGCCGAGCTGGTGGAAGTTGTTCGAGCCCCAGCAGAGCGGCACGCCCTTGTCGTCGATGACGCATGGCGTGCCGTCGCCACCGCCGAGCGCCCGCGCGGTGATGCCGGCGAGGACGTGCGGCTTCGTGGTGTCGCCGTCCCAGCAGGTGACGCGCCCATCGGCGTGACGCGCGCAGGAGCCGGAAATTTCGACGGCCGCGGGGACGCCCATCGACTTCGGCTTCATGTCGGGCTCGAAGCAGGAGACGTCGCCGCCCTTGCGACGGACGCAGAAGAACCAGTCATCGCCGGCGACCTGCACGGCGTCGTCGAGCCCTGGAACGAGGCGCGGCGCTTCGGTGATGCCGGCGTCGGGATCGAGCGTTCCCATCCCGGGTCCCCAACAGACGACGCGACCGTCCGCGCGCACGGCGCAGGCGCGATAATGGCCGATTTCGAATTGCACGACGGGGCTCGGACCGACCGGAACCGCCTTCGCGGCGACGTCGGGCACGTTGGCGTCGATCTCGGCCTTCGGCACCGGAGTCGCCGCGGGGACGTCGGGGTTCGTGGGCGGTTCGCGTTTGCAGGCGGTGAGCAACGCAAAGGCGACGAGCCCACTCAGGAGGCACGAAGTTGCTCGCCGATCACCGAGCCGACCGAGGTCGATCATCGGGTCATGCTACCCGAACTGAATTTTCGTGGTCTTGCCCGCGTCGTCACCGGGCGCCTTGAAGCCGAGCATCAGGTTCTCAATGACTCGATGTCGGACCGTCGGCTTCGAGAGCACGAGGCGCGCCGCCGGCGTGGAAAGGACAACCGCTCGCCGCCACGCCGCGCTCGGGCTTCTCGCCGAGATCGCCGACGTCACCACGAGAGACGCGCCCGGTCGTCGATTGCGCGGATGGCGCCGATTGCGCATGAAGATGCACCGGCACGCCGTGCTTCGGTCGCAACGTGACGCCAGGATCGGGGACGATGGCGTGCCCCGGCACCAGCGAGAGACGAAAGCGACGGACGATCATCGCGAGGATGACCTGCGCCTCCATCAGCGCGAACTGGTTGCCGATGCATTGGCGTGGGCCGACGGCGAACGGGAGATACGCGCCGCGCGGACGCTGCTCGACGGCGGCAGGGGCGAAGCGTTCGGGATCGAAGCCCTCCGGGTTCGGCCAATAGCGCTCGTTGCGATGGAGCGCCCACGGGCTCACCGAGACGATCGAGCCCTTCTTGATACGGTGCGAGGTGCCCGACGAGGTGAGGACGTCTTCTTCCAGCGCCTCGCGCTCGACGATCCACACCGGCGGATAGAGGCGCATCGACTCTTGCACCACCATCGCCGTGTATTTGAGCTTGGGGAGATCGGCGACGGTCGGGAGGCGATCGCCGAGGACCTCGTCGACCTCTGCGCGCAGCTTGCGTTCGACGTCGGGGTGACGCGAGAGGAGGACCCACGTCCAGCTGAGCGCGTTGGCGGTGGTCTCGTGACCGGCGAGCGCGAGGGTCATCACCTCGTCGCGCAGCTGCTGATCGCTCATCTGCCCTTCCCCTTCGACGCGCGCGTCGAGCAAGAGGTCGAGCAGATCGCCCCGCGAAGCAGCGCCCTTCGCGCGACTCTCCCGACGCTCTTGGATGATCGCGAGGACGAGCGTGTCGAGCTTGCGGACGGCGCGGTTGAAGACGAAGTTCGCGGGCGTCGGCACCCAGGGCGGCAGACGGATGAGCGACTCGGCGACGTCGTTGGCGTGTTTCAGACAGACGCCGATCGCGGCGCCGATCTCGCTGTCTTCGGCCGCGACGCCCGACACTGACTCGGAGGCGAGCTCGGCAGAGAACAGCGTGTGCCCGACGATGCGGAACGTGAGGTGAAGCATCTCCTCGTGGGCATCGATGCGAAGGCCGGGGGCACGAGCGACCATCGCCGTCCAACGCTCGAGCATGGTGGCGGTGTCGCGCGCGAACGTGTCGACGAACGACGCGAGGCGCTCCTTGGCGAAGGCCGGCTGCACGAGCTTGCGTTGACGGCGCCAGAGCTCGCCCTCGCTGGTGACCAGCCCCTGCCCGAGGACGAGCTTGAGACCCTGGTAATTGCGGCTCTTCTTGTACTTCTTGCTGGCGTCGACCAAGAGGTGACGCGCGGCCTCGGCGGAGTTGTAGAGGACGTAGTCGAAGGGGCCGAAGCGGAACTTGACGACGTCGCCGTAGATGACCGCGTTCTGGGTGAAGAGCTTGAGCGGATCACGCCAGGCCTCGAGGATGCTCCCGAAGAGCGGCCGACCGGGCGGGCCAGGCGGCGGCGAGAGCGGAGTGACCGGCGTGTCTGGCGTGAGCGCGGGCGTGGCTTGCATCGTGGATTCCCCCGAGGTCGAATGTGAGGTCGCCCTCACGTTCCCGAGAATGTGAGGCGGCCCTCACATTTGTCAATCGGGATTCTTCCTTCCGCATGAAAGCCAGCGATCGAGAAGCTGCCCCTGCCGGCGCCGCGCGCAAGGTGCCGACGCAGGACCGGAGCAAGCAACGCGTCGAGCGAATTCTCGATGCCGCCGCCGACGTCTTCGCCGAGGTCGGCATCGAGGCCGCGACCACCGAAGCGATCGCCGCCAAGGCCGAGACGTCGATCGGCTCGCTCTACCAGTTCTTCCCCAACAAGAAGGCGATCTTCTACGCCATCGTCGCGCGCTACGCCGAGCGCGTGCGCGAGCTCTTCGACTACGAGGTGGCGCCGATCGCCGGGCGGACGTGGCAGGAGCAAATCGACGCGTCGATCGACGTGCTCTACGCGTTCCACCACGTCGACGCCGGCTTCCGCGCCATCTTGCGCAACTGGAGCTCGGGCGAGTTCCTCGAAGCCGACGACGCCATCAACCGCGAGTTCGCGCGGCGCACCGAAGCGCTCCTCGAAGCGCACGCCAAGGCGCTCCCTGCCGCCAAGCGACGGGTGGTCGCCGAGGTCTTGGTCGAGACGGTGTCGGCGATGCTCATCCTCTCGGCGCGGCGTGATCCCGAGCACGGGAAGCTGATCGTCGCCGAGGCGAAGGCGATGCTCCATCGCTACCTCGAGCCCTATTCGGCGCGGCCACGTGGTCGGCCGAAAGGGACGGGGAAGAAGCCGGCGAAGTAGCTACTTACAAGCTCCGTGCGCGCACATTTGCGGCGGCGGACAGGGAGCGCCGCAGCTGACCGGCTTGCAGGTGCTCGCCGTGGTGTCGCAGGACTCGGTGATCGCGCACTCCGCGTCGCTGGTGCAACCCGGGATGCAGCGTTTGGCACCGTCGTCGTCGGCGGCGCTCGAGCAATGCGACGCCGCGGGACAGCTCGTTCCGCTGCCGCACGACGTGCACCGAACGGAGGCCTCGGGGCACATGGTCGGATCGAGGGCGCACTCGGTGGCGATCAATTTGCGACGACAGTCATCGTCGCCAGAAGCGCACGTCTTCCAATCGCATTTGCCGCCGGAGCAGAGGGTGTCGCACGACTCGGTGGCCGGGTCGCAGACGCGCACCAGCTCCATCATCCCGTGGTCTTCGTGGGTGAGCTTGTGGCAGTGATAGACGTACGAGCCGGTGAATCCCTTGTACTCGGTGAGCAGGTCGGTCGTGCGGGCGAGGTTCACCAGATACGTGTCGCGCCAGTGCGCGAACGGAGGCTCGAAGAGGCGAGAAATCGTGTTCGGATCGGACGAGCCGGCCGGCGGCAGCGGACACACCAAGTAGGGATTGATGTGGATGTGAAAGGGGTGCCCATCGAAGCCCGAGAAGAGGCGCCAATGATCGACCGCGCCCTTCTTGAAGACGCGATCGTACGGATACTTGGTGCGATCGGTCCCCTCGAAGTTCTTGCAGTTGATGTTGTGATCGGAGAACCCGCACTTGTCGGTCTTCTCGGTGTTGTAGAAGAGCAGCCACATCGCCGCGAGCTGGTCGATCTCCTCCGGCTTGGTCTTCGCTTTCACCTCGGCACAGCGCGCGAGGGCGTCGAGCTTGCCGTCTTGCAACATCATCGTCGGCGCCTCGGCGGCGACCTTCTCGAGGTCGGGCATCTTCGTCTCGGTCGGCGCGCCGACGCCGTCGGTGACGTTGACGATGGCGAGGAGATCGCCGTTCGACGCCGCCTTGAGCATCTCCTCCGGGGTCGGCACCTTCGTCAGGCCGACGGGATCTTTGGTGGTGCCGCTCGTGTCTTGTTGGAGAAAGCGTCCCGACATCACGCAGAGGGTCTCGCCGTTCTTCAGCGTGCTGCCGTCGAGCATCGCCTCGACGCGATATCCCGGCGCCATGAAGACGTACGGCGGCGCAAACGGCCAGTCGACCCCGCCCGCCGGCTTCGGAAGCACAAGGCCGTCACGACCGATTTGGGTGAGCGTCACCGGACCGGCCGAGAGGTTCAAATCTTTGCAATTCGAGTCCTTCCCTTTGAAGACCGCGATCGTGATCTCGTCGAGGAACGAGCCGTGGAGAAAGCGCCAACGCTCGATTTGCCCCGGCGCCATCAGCATCCGCGGACGACGAAGCCCATTGACGAGGTTGGTCTGCGTGCCCGACGTGGCGTTGAGCGTGGCGAACTTGTCGAAGGTGATGTGATCTTCGTCGCAGGTCTCGCCATCTTTCAGCGGCGTGAAATCGGACGGCGGCGTGGTGATGAGGAGGATGCGTTCGCGTGCGTTCTTGATGCCGGCGATCTCGTCGAGGGCGCCGCGGATGATCCACGCCCCGGTGGCGCCGCCGGCGACTTGAATCGTGGTGCTGCCGTGGATGTGCGGGTGGTACCAATCGAGCCCGGCGTGGTGGGTGCCGTCCTCGTCGATGTCCCAGCGGTGCTGCACGCCAGAGCCTGGCTTGACGCGGCCGATGACGTCGTCGGCGAAGAAGCACTCGTGCGCGCCGGTGTCACGATCGGCGTTGCAGGAGCGGCACATGAGGCCGTCTTGCTCGACGCAGCCGCCACCGGTGGCGTAGTCCGGGCGCACGTGCGAGCCGTGGGCATGGAGGTTCGTGACGTTGAAGTCGAAGAGGTGACAGGCCTCCCCTTTCTCGTTCGTACACATGCAGCCGCTTCCGCCGCTGTGATCGTGGCCTGCGGGCGGCGTGCAACTGGCGCCGGTCGTCATGTCCTTGCAAGTGCACGTCTCGTCGAGGAGCGAGCGATAGTCGCTCTTGGTGAAGCGGTTCTTCAGGTTGACCCGCACCTGCCGCTTCTTCCCGTCGGCCTGCGGCGCGGTGTCGATGGTCGGCGCTGGATAGAGCCCGTTGTACGCGCGACCGCAGTGGCGTTGGCCCTCGAAGGTGAACTCGGTGGGCTTCAGCTCCAGCTCGTAGACGCCTTGGGCGTTGGATTTGAGCACGGGCGGGTTGTGGAACGTCTCGACGACGCACGAGCCGTCGGTGAGCGTCACGCAGACGCCGGTGCTGGAAGAGCTCTCGCTCTTGCAACCGGACCAGAGGGCGACCACGGCAGCGAGCGACAGCACCACGCGCGAGCGAGAGCGATAGGTCATCGAAGTGCCTCCCTCTTCCGAAGCTAGCAAGCGCACGGCCCGCAGGTTGGCCAACGTCGGGCAGAGGGTGGTCAAATATCGACCATCTCGGTCGCCCTCGCCCACGCCCTCGCCGGCGTGATTGCCCCCCGCCCTCGATCACGCCAAACGGCTTGCCCATGAGCTCCGACACCGTCCTCGTCTCCGCGACCGAGAAGCACCTCGTCACCATCACCATCAACCGCCCGGACAAGCTCAACGCGCTCAATCGCGAGGTGCTCGAGAACCTCACGAAGGCCTTCGTCGAGCTGCGTGCGCGGGGCGACGTGCGCGCGGTGATCGTCACCGGCACCGGCGAGAAGGCGTTCGTCGCCGGCGCCGACATCGGCGCGATGCAGAAGATGACGGTGCCCGAGGCGAAGGCGCTCTCCGATCTCGGCCACCACCTCGGCGACGTGATGGAGGGCTCGCCCTTCGTCATCCTCGCGGCGATCAACGGCTTCGCGCTCGGCGGCGGCTGCGAGCTGGCGATGGCCTGCGACCTCGTCTACGCGAACGAGAAGGCGCGCTTCGGACAGCCGGAGGTCAACCTCGGCGTCATCCCCGGCTTCGGCGGGACACAACGCCTCGCTCGTCGCGTCGGCGTCGGCAAGGCGCGCGAGCTCGTTTACACCGGCGACATGATCGACGCCGCCGAGGCGCACCGCATCGGGCTCTGCGAAGCCGTATTTCCCGCAGCAGAATTGCTCGAGAAGGTCCGCGCGGTGGCGACGAAGATCGCGACCAAGGGGCCGGTCGCGATCGCGCAGGCGAAGGTGGCGATGCGACGTGGTGACGCGCTCCTCCCGACGGCGAACGAGCTCGAGGCGCAAGCGTTCGGCTTGCTCTTCGGGACGACCGATCAGAAGGAGGGCATGGCCGCCTTCGTCGAGAAGCGTCCCGCGAGCTTCGCCGGGAAATGAAGCCAGCGGGTGACCGTGAGCCTCGCCGCGGCATCCATCGGCGCCTACCCGCGTAGCGCGCAGCGCGTAGGTGATTGCGCACGGGGCGCGTGTTCCACGCACCGTTTCTGGTAAGACCACTGCGCTTTCCCGCGTGCTCGTTGTGCGGCGCGGTGTGTGCTAATCCGGCCGCGCGATTCGCGGAGCCCACGCGGACGAAGGAAGAGGAGTCAGTGTCCATGAGCAACAGCAACGATCTGGCCTCGGGGATCGCCTCACGCGGAAACCTTGCGCGCATGAGCGGCAAGGACCTGTTCGCGAAAGCGAACGCGTGGACGCTCACCGACGAGGCGCGCGCGATGGGGATGTACCCATTCTTCCGCCCGCTCGACTTCAACGACGGACCCGAGGCGGTGCTCGAGGGCAAGCGCGTCGTCATGTTCGGCTCGAACAACTACCTCGGCCTGACGACGCACCCGAAGGTGCGTGAGCGCGCCATCGACGCCATCCGCAAGTTCGGCCCGTCGATGACCGGCTCGCGGCTCGTGAACGGCTCGATGAAGCTGCACCACGTCTTCGAAGAGCAGCTCGCCGCGTTCATGAACAAGGAATCGGCGCTGGTCTTCACGACCGGCTACCAGGTGAACCTCGCCACCATCCAGGCGATGCTCTCGAACAAGAAGAGCGTGGCGGTCGTCGACAAGCAGGTGCACGCGTCGATCTACGACGGCATCCGCCTCGCGCAGAGCAACGGCGCGCAGCTCGTCCGCTTCCACCACAACAACCCGGCCGATCTCGAGAAGCGCCTCGCCGCCCTGCAAGAGGACGAGGGCGCGCTCGTCATCACCGACGGCGTCTTCTCGACCGAAGGCGAAATCGCCGATCTCAAAGGGATGTCGGCGGCGAGCAAGAAGTACGGCTATCGCATCATGGTCGACGACGCGCACGGCCTCGGCGTGCTCGGCGAGAAGGGCCGCGGCACCGCCGATTCGCTCGGCGTGCAGGACGACGTCGATCTCATCGGCGGCACGTTCAGCAAGTCGCTCGCTTCGATCGGCGGCTGGCTCGTCGGTCCGCGCAAGGTGCTCGACTACGTCAAGCACTTCGCCAGCTCGTTCATGTTCGCCGCCTCGTGTCCCCCCCCGTCCGTAGCCGCGGCGATGGCGGCGTTCGAGGTCATGCAGGAAGAGACCTGGCGCATGGACAAGGTCCGCGACAACGCGCGTTACATGCGCGACGAGCTGCGCAAGATGGGCTTCGAGACAGGGCCGACCGAGACGGCGATCGTTCCCATCTTCGTCCGCCAAGACCTCACCACCATCGCGATGTGGAAGGCGCTCCTCGAAGACCACGCGGTCTACGTCAATCCGTTCATCTCGCCGGGGGTGCCGCCGAAGGGCGCGCTCCTCCGCACGAGCTACATGGCGACGCACGAGAAGCACCACCTCGATCGCGGCCTCGAAGCCTTCCGCGCCGTCGGCAAGCAGTTCGGGCTCATTTCCTGAACGTTCCGTGAAGGCCTTCGCGACTCGGGTGCTTCGTCACCTGCTCGTCGCGGGGGCCTTCGCCTTTTTGTCGACGTCGTTCGCCGCGCATGCGCGAGCCGAGAGTCCGGCCGCAACCGACCTCGCGACGGCCAACGCGGCGATCGATCGCAAGGACGACGACGCAGCGAAGCCGATCCTCGCGCGTCTCGCGACGGGGCCCACGGCCACCGCCGAAGAGCGCGACGTCGCGGCCCGAGCATCGTTTCTCCTGGCGACCCTCGACGAGCGTCTGCGCGACTACCCGAGCGCGATGACGCACTACCGCGCCGTCTTGACGATCGATCCCGGGAACTGGTTCGCCTCGACGGCCCGCGCGAGGCTCGAGGCGCTGGCGCCGTACGACGCCGATTTCGCCTCGCTCGAGCGGCTCGACGCAATTCGCAAAGATCCTGCGCGCGCGAACGACCCAGCGGCGATCGACGCGCTCGCCCGTGAGCTCCAGGAATTTCCCTCGGGAAACGCGCGTCGCGAGGGCTACCTCTTCGTCGCGCAGGCGTACCTCGGGAGGCTGCAGAGGCCACGCGACGCGGTCGCTCCGGCGCTGAGCGTCGCGCATGATCGCACCGCGCCGCTGATACAGCGACAGAGTGCCTTCGACGTCGCCCACGCCGCACTGATGGCGATCGGCGCCCTCGACGAAGCGGCGCGCGTGATCGGCGACGACCCCGATGCGCCGCCATGGCTACGCAAGACGATCCGACGTGACCTCCGTCGGCGCACGCTCCACGTCGGTTCGACGCGCCTGCTCTTCCTCGGCGGTGGCATCGGTCTCGCGGCGCTGGTGATCGCCGCGCGTCGCCAGCGGCTGCGCATCACCGGAAGAGCGCTGGTGAATCCCCACGCGCTCGCGATCGTCGGCGTCCTCGTGGGCCTCGGATATTTGATCGCGCAGCAGTGGGAAGATGGCGATGGAAAGCCATTTCTCGGCTTCGGCGTGGTGCTTCTCGGAGTCCACGTGCTCGTCGCGTCACTCCGGGGTGCGCTGGCCGATCGTGGTCGCGTGCTCCGTGTCTCGTCCGCGCTCGTCGTCGCAGCGTGCGTGCTCGCGGGCGCTTACCTCGTGCTCGAACGAGGACAAGCGCACGGCGCGTCCTATCTGGAGGGGTTCGGACTCTAGTGACACGGAGACACTGAAAGACACTGCGAGAGCGGTCAGCGCGCGCACCGAAAGCCGAGGAGCGGATCGGCGCTCTCTTCGACGGCGCCCGAAGTCTGTTTCTGCGACGGCGCTGCGAACAGCGCGGGAGCCTGCGCGTTGGTGGTCTCGAGCGCGACACCGCGGACGACCGCGAAGTCGCCGTCGACGTCGCCAGTCCATTCACGCACCGAGCCGAAGAGATCGAAGACGCCCTCGGGCGTGCGATCGACGACGTAGGACTCGACCCTCGGGAGCTTGCTCCCGACGACGCGGTTGGCGCCGACCGGACCCGGCGGCGGAAAGCCCTCGCCCCACGGGTATTTCCGCTTTCCGAGCGCGCTCGACCACTCGGCGCTGGTCGGCAAGCGCGCGGCGATGGCGTGGCAGAAACCGTCCGCTTGCGGCTGCGTCACCCAGGTCACTGGACGATCGAAGCGACCATCGTCGACGTCCTCACCTGGCCATTCGCGGAGGGGACGCCGCGTCGGGCGATCGGGTTCGGTGAGCGAGAGGAGGTAGAGCTCGTACTCGCCGCGCGTGGTCTCGTGGCGCTCTAGCTCGAGGATTCCTGCGGCGACGAGCGCGCCCGTGTCGACGAAGGGATTGGTCTCGGCGACCTCTTGCGCGAGCGTCTTCGACTTCTGCTTCGGTGAGCTCGACAGAGCAGAGGCCCCCTGCGTCAGAGACGTTGACGAGCTCTTGGGGGGCGAATCGCTCGCTACGGGGCTGCGGGAAGGCTCGTTCGAATTCTTGGCGAGGACGGCGATGACCACGACGAGCCCGAGCGCAGCCAAGAGGGCCACCGGAAGGACCCACGGCGGAGGCTTCGTTCGCCTTTTTTTTCCGATCGATCCGGAATCGCTGGCCACTCGCGCAGAAGCGTCCGAGGCCGCCGGCGCCGTCGTCGAGCTGAAGGCCGGGGGAGCACGCTCGGTCTTCCCTCCGGGGATCTCGGGGACCACCGTCGGCGGCGTCGCGATCATCGTCGGCGGCGCCGCGGGATCGACGACCAAGGAGACGCGCGGAGGTGGCGGGGTCGCAGTGACGTCGACCGAGAGCGCTTGCGCGAGCGCGTTCACGGCAGCACCGGCGCGGGCGAAGCGCATCTCCGGATCTTTGTGGACGCACTGCGCAAACCAATCGTCGAACGCACGCGGCAAGGTCACGCCACTGCGCACGGCGCGCTTCGACGCTCGTTCGCTCGCTCCGCCGATGATCTCCGGATAGAGCTCTTCGAGCGTCTCGCCCTCCCAGTAGGGCCGACCGACGAGGAAATCGTAGGCGATGAGCCCGATCGCCCAGATGTCGGTCCAGGGGCCGATTTGCTTGCTACGCCCCATCTGCTCGGGCGCCATGAAGAGCGGCGTGCCAGCCGCTTGCGTGGTGTGCGCCGACGCCGCGCGAACGATCTTGGCGATGCCGAAGTCGAGGATCTTCACGCGCACGAGGTCTTCTTCGATCGCGAGGAAGAGGTTCGCGGGCTTCAGATCACGGTGCACCACTTGCGCGGCGTGGGCCTTGTCGAGCGCGCGCGCCGCTTGTCCGAGCCAGGCCACCGTCTCTTCGGCAGAGAAGCGCCCCTTCTGTTTGAGCAGCTCGCCGAGCTCGTGACCTCGCAAGAGCTCCATCACGAGGAAAGGCATCTCGGTCTTCGGATCGATGTCGGCGTCGGTCACCTGCACGACGTGCGGACTGTCGATGAGCGAGGCGACCTGCGCCTCTTGGACGAAGCGATCGCGCATCACCTGGTTGGCGATGAGGTCGGGATTCATCACCTTGAGCGCGAGCGGCGCCTGCGTGCGTACGTGACGTACGAGATAGACCGCCCCCATTCCGCCGGCCTTGAGCCGCCTTTCGATGCGATACCGACCGGCGAAGATGCCGCCAGGCTCGAGCGTCGCGAAGGTGACCATCGGACGAGGAGCTTATCCGGGCTGCGGAGGAGGCGTGACGTCAGAAGGGTGGGAGCGAGGTCTTCTTCGGCGCGTCGTCGATGTCGGGAGTGAGAGCGCAGCGGAACCCGTTCATGGGCTCGACGTTCGAGTAGTGCTCGTCGGTGATGATCACTTCGTTCGGCTGGACGCTGAAGAAGCTCCCTCCGCGCGCGTAGTTGCTGAAGCCGCCGAGCGATCGGGTGATCTCCGAGACGTTGCCGCCGAGATCGTAGAAGCCGAAATTCTCCATCGGGAAGGCGCCGACAGGCGACGTCTCGGGATAGACGTCGGCACCCGCGAACGACGTCGGGTGGCTCGATCCAGGGTATTTCGTGGTGTAGTTGGGTGGGCACTCGCCGAAGCAGAGGTTGGACGCGCTCGGCGACGGCTCGGTGTTGCCCCACGGATACGTCGTCGCCTTGGCGCCCCCGCGCGCAGCCCATTCCCACTCTTCGCTGAACGGAAGCCGCTTGCCGACGGCGACGCAGAAGGCATCGGCTTCGGCGAAGTCGACGCAGTTGATCGGATGCGTTTCGCGGCCCTTGGGGTGATTCCAATTGCAGAAGGGCTCGTTGGCGTTCGCGCCGCCGAGGTTGGCACTGGACGCGTACTTCCCGTGGGGCTCGCCGCACTTCTTGCCGGCGACGCACGACGCGTACGACTTCACCGTCACCTCGGTGACGTCCATGCAGAAGGGGACCACCGTCATCACCTTCGAGTAGTGCGGCGGCTTGTACGTGCCTCCGCTCACGTAAATCATGCCGCTCGGACACCCGAGGAGAATGGGTGGCGCAGCGGTCGTCACCACCGTCGGTACCGGTCCCGCCTTGGCGGTCGCCGTCGGAATCGCGATCGTCGGCGCCGAGGTCGCGGTGGGCGTCGGAGTCGGCGCGGGCGTGACGATGATGGTGGTGTTCGTCGGCTTGCTGGTTCCCGTGGTAGTCGCGGTCACGGTCGGCGTCGGAGCCGGCTTCACGGTCGGCTTCGGCGTCGGGGTCGGCGCTGCAGCAGGTTTGGCGATGCACCGCGAGACGCCCTTGCCGTCGGTGCTCTCCGCCTTGCCGGTCGGACAGTCGCACTTCTTCGTCCCCGAGTTCGGCTTTCCGCCGGCACCACATTGGTACTCGGTCGCCGCCGGGGCATTCGAGGCGGCGACAGCGGTGGCGAGGACGAGCAGCACCGAGCTGAGCGAGCGAAGACGCATGGGACCAGGATAGACGCCCTCGCCTTGGGATTGTTCATCGGAAAAACAAGGCCCGTTCGCTGTGGCAGGCGACGCCACAGTGGCATTCGCGGCCACGCGGGCACGCGCCGAACGCGGACGCAAGCCCTGCAGCGCTGCGCACGGCTCGCGTCGACCGACCTTCGACGAGCGTTCTAGCGACGAAAATACCGCACGAGATCGGCGTAATTCGTGCGCGACTGGCGCGGCCCGACGCTTGCTGAAGCGCTCGCAAAGCTCGTGTCTGCTTCGCTGCTCATCGACGACTCTGCATTCGCCTGTCTCCACTGCGGCTCGTCTCTGGGCGCGAGCGACGGACCCTATTGCTGCAGCGGTTGCGAGCTCGTCGCCGCGCTCCTTCGTCGCGATCACCTCGAGCGCTACTACGACCTTCGCGGCGAACGCGGGCAGCCGGTGCCGGATGTGCCTTCGTATCGGGACGAGAAGTGGCTCGAGCCGATCGAAGCTCGGCTCGCCGCCTCGAGCGGGCTCTGTCGCGTCGATCTCGACGTGCAGGGCCTGCATTGCAGCGGCTGCGTCTGGCTCGTCGACGAGCTCTTCCGAAGGCGGGCGGGCGGCGTGCGCGCGCTCGTAAACCCCGCCCTCGGCAAGGTGCAGCTCTCGATCGAGAGCACGTTCGCGCTCCGTGACTTCGTCCGCGAGCTCGCGCGCTTCGGCTACCTGCTCGGTCCCTCGCTGAAGGGACGCGCCAGCGAAGCGAGCGACGGCGGTGCATCCCGCGGGCTCCTCGTGCGTATGGGCCTCTGCATCGCGATCGCGATGAACTCGATGATCTTCGCGATCGCGCTCTATGCCGGGCTCAGCGACGGGCCGGTCGCGCGTCTCTTCCAAGCGCTCAATTTCGGGTTCGGAATCCTCAGCGTGGCCATCGGCGGGAGCGTGTTTCTCCGCTCGGCATACGAAGGACTCCGCCGAGGCGTGCTCCACCTCGACACGCCGATCGCGCTCGGGATCCTCCTCGCGTTCGGCTCGTCGACGTGGTCGTTCTTCGCGCGCGACTCGCGGACGGCGTACTTCGACACGCTCGACGTCTTCATCGCGCTCATGCTCGTCGGGCGCTACCTCCAGGAGCGTGTGCTCGAGCGCAATCGCCTCGCGCTCCTCGCAGACGACGGCGCAGGCTCGCTGCTGACGCGCCGCATGGGAGCGGGAGGACCCGAGCTCGTGCGCTGCGGCGAGCTCCGTCGAGGAGACGTGCTCTTGATCGCGCCGGGAGATCTGGTCCCGGTCGAAGGTACGCTCCTCGACGCCCACGCCAGCTGCTCGCTCGATTGGATCAACGGCGAGAGTCGGCCCCGCGGGTATGCGGTCGGCGAACCGATCCCCGCCGGAGCCTTCCTCGCGTTCGCGTCCGGCGCGGTACGGCTTCACGCGGAGGAAGACTTCGACGACGGTGCGCTCGTCGAGCTGCTGCGCTCGCCGCTCGACCGAAGCGCGGACTCGCTTCGTGCCTCGCGCATCTCGCCGTTCTGGGACGGCATCGCGCGGCGCTATGTCGTCTCGGTGCTCGTCGCGGCCTCGATCGGCTTTTTTTCCTGGCTGTTCGTCACCCGCGACCTCGCGCGCGCGCTCGATGTCGTCACCGGTCTGCTCATCGTCACCTGTCCGTGCGCGTTCGGCATCGCGGTGCCGATGGCCTACGAGCTCGCGCAAGCAGGCCTGCGACGCGCCGGACTCTATGTGCGCTCTCGAGGGTTTCTCGATCGCGCGCTGACCGTGCGCCGCGTCGTCTTCGACAAGACCGGCACGCTGACGACGGGAACGCTCGGGCTCACGGTCGAGAGTCGCGCGGCGCTGGCTAGGCTCGGGGACGACGAGGTCGCAGAGCTCCACGCGATGACCTCGCGCTCGACCCATCCCAAGAGCGTGGCGGTGGCACGCGCGATCGCCGCTCGCGTGCCGCGTCCGATCCTCGACGCGGTGATCTCCGAAGAGGTCGGCTGCGGCCTGCGCATGGACCTCGATGGGCACGCGTGCAGATTCGGCGCCGCCGCTTGGGCAGGTGCCGAGCGCAATGAAGAGGCCGACGTCGCCTTCACCAAGGACGGCGAGGTGCGCTGCGAGCTGCGCTTCACCGAGGAGATGCGTCCGGACGCCCGCGTCGAGGTCGAGGAGCTGCGGCGCGACGGCTTCGAGGTCTTCGTGCTCAGCGGCGACGCCGAGGATCGCGTCGCGCAAATGGCGTCGAATTTAGGCATTCCCAGCGATCACGCGCTCTCCGCGCGGACGCCGATCGCGAAGATGGCGTGGCTCGATGCGCACGACCACGGCGACACGTTGATGATCGGCGATGGCATCAACGACGCGCTGGTGGTCGACGCCGCCTGGTGCAGCGGCACGCCGGCGATCGATCGACCGTTCATGGCGGCGCGCTCCGACTTCTACTTCACCACGCTCGGGCTCCGTCCGATTCGGCTCGCCCTGCAGACGAGTCGGGCCCTCGCGCAGACCGTGCGCCGGACGCTGCGGGTCGCGCTCGCCTACAACGCTTTGACCGTGGGTTTGGCCTACGCGGGCCTGATGTCGCCGTTGGTCTGCGCCGTGCTCATGCCGGTGAGCTCGCTGACCACGATGGCGTTCGTCGTCGGTTCGCTCTCCAGGAGAAGCCCCCTTTGGAAATCGTGATCTTCCAAGTCTTCGTCAGCCTCGTGCTCGGCGTCGGCTCGCTGCTCCTCTTCGCGTTCAGCGCACGCGCGCGCGACAGCGAGCACGCCGACCGCCTCGCGCTCCTACCCCTCGAAGACGAGGCCCCTTCCCCTCCTGCAACGTCCACCTCTTCCAAAGAGACGCCATGAGCACGTCATCGTCATCTCGCACCGAAAAAATCGTCTACGACGACGGGGTCGTCCGCAAGTTCGTCTTCGCCTCGATCGCCTTCGGCATCGTCGCGATGTTGGTCGGCGCCATCGCCGCGCTCCAGCTCGCGTTCCACCAGGCGAACGTCCATCCCTACCTCTCGTTCGGCAGGCTTCGCCCGCTGCACACCAACGCGGCCATCTTCGCCTTCGTCGGCAACATGATGTTCGCGGGCGTCTACTACTCGACGCAGCGCCTCACGAAGCAGCGCCTCTTCTCCAACGTCCTCACCAACCTCCATTTCTGGGGCTGGCAGCTGATCATCGTCGCCGCCGCGGTGACGCTCCCGCTGGGGATGACGCAAGGAAAAGAGTACGCCGAGCTGGAGTGGCCGATCGATCTCGCGATCACGGCGGTGTGGGTGATCTTCGCGATCAACTTCTTCGGCACGCTCTGGAAGCGCAACGAGAAGAACCTCTACGTCGCGCTATGGTTCTACATCTCGACGATCGTGACGGTGGCGGTGCTCCACATCGTCAACAGCATGGCGATCCCGATTTCTCCCTTCAAGAGCTACTCGCTCTTCGGCGGCGCCAAGGATGCGCTCATCCAGTGGTGGTACGGCCACAACGCGGTCGCCTTCTTCCTCACCACCCCGATCCTCGGCATCATGTACTACTTCGTGCCGAAGGCCGCCGATCGGCCGGTGTACAGCTACCGACTCTCGGTCGTGCACTTCTGGTCCTTGGTGTTCATGTACATCTGGGCGGGGCCGCACCACCTGCTCAACACCGCCCTGCCCGATTGGGCGCAGACGCTGGGGATGGTCTTCTCGGTGATGCTCTGGGCGCCGAGCTGGGGCGGCATGCTCAATGGCCTCCTCACGCTCCGCGGTGCTTGGCAGAAGCTCCGCACCGATCCGGTGCTCAAGTTCTTCGCCGCCGGCATCACCTTCTACGGAATGGCCACTTTCGAGGGCCCGCTCCTCTCGATCAAGAGCGTCAGCGGCCTCGCGCACTACACCGATTGGATCATCGGTCACGTGCACGGCGGCGCACTCGGCTGGAACGGGCTGATGGCCGCGGGGATGTTCTATTGGCTGATCCCGCGCCTCTACGGCACCAAGCTGCGCTCGACGCGCGCGGCCGACATCCACTTCTGGCTCGGCACCTTCGGCATCGTCCTCTACATGGTCGCGATGTGGGTCGGCGGCATCACGCAAGGCATGATGTGGCGCGCGCAGAGGCCCGACGGTGGGCTCCTCTACCAAGGCATTCCCGGCTTCGTCGAGACGCTCGTGGCGCTGAAGCCGATGTACTGGATGCGCCTCGTCGGCGGCACCATGTACCTCGTCGGGTTCGTGATGATGGGATGGAATCTCATCGCCACCGCCCGCTCCGGCAAGCCCGTCGACGGCGAGACGACCGTCGTCATCGAGGGCGAAGAGGCCGATTCGCAGGGAAAAACAGGCGCAAAAGTGCGTTGGACCGAGATCGTCTTCGCGCAGCCGGTGGTGATCAGCTTCCTCGTCCTCGCCACCCTCGCGTGCATCGCCTTCACCAGCGCGATCGGCGCCGGCGCCTTCATGCTCTTCGCCGGAACGATCGCCTTCTTCGCCATCTTCTTCGCGCAGCTCTCGAAGAAGCCGGGCGAGTCGACCTGGCACGCACTCCTCGAGGGACGTGCGCTCCTCTTCACCGTGCTCACCGCCATCGCCGTCCTCATCGGCGGCGCGGCGGAGATCATCCCCGCGCTCGTGGTGCAACAGACCGACGGTGCGGCGACGGCCGCCGGTCGTCCGTATCGCCCGCTCGAGCTCGAAGGACGCGACATCTACCTGCGCGAGGGTTGCTACGTCTGCCACTCGCAGATGATTCGTCCCTTCACCTGGGAGACGCAGCGCTACGGCGAGGTCTCGGCGATCGGTGACTCGGTCTACGACCACCCCTTCCAATGGGGCAGCAAACGCACTGGACCCGATCTCGCGCGCGAGGGCGGTCGCAACCCGAACGAGTGGCACTACACGCACTTGATCGATCCGCGCTCGGTGGTGCCGCAGTCGAACATGCCGCCCTACGCGCACACCGCGAAGTGGAAGCTCGATTTCACCAAGACGGCGGACAAGCTGCGAGCGATGCGCGCGGTCGGCGTGCCCTACACGCCCGAACAAATCGCCGCTGCGGCCACCGACGCGAAGGCCCAGGCCGACGGCATCGTCGCCGACCTCGCCACCAAGGGCATCACCGTCGCGCCCGACGCGGAGATCGTCGCGCTCATCGCCTACCTGCAAAAACTAGGGACCAACGCGCCGGCGACGAAGACCGCGGCCCCGATCACCCAGCTCGCGCCCCCCGTGAGCAGCACGACCTCTCACGCAGATTGACGGAGAAAGAAGCAGAGCCATGTTTGGTCAACTCTTCAGGAACAGTCCGCTCCTCGTCTATCCCATCGCCGCGCTCGCCATCTTCCTGGCGGTGTTCACGGTCATCGTGCTCCGCGTCTACGGACGCAAGGCGAGCACCTACGACGGCGTCTCGCGATTGCCGCTCGAGTCGGAAGAAGACGACACGAACACCGAGGCACGCCGCCATGTCTGAGCGCGAAACGAAGCCGGCCGAGAAGTCTCCGGGCGAAGATCCCGACAAAGACCGCGTCATCCACGAGTACGACGGGATTCAGGAGTACGACAATCGGCTGCCCAACTGGTGGCTCTATACCCTCTTCGGCTCGATCATCTTCGCGGGCGGCTATTGGCTGCACTACGAGTCGTTCAAGGTGGGTCCCTCGCCGAAGGTCGCGTACGACAAAGAGATGGCGGCGATCAACGCGGCCGAGGCCGAGAAGGTGAAGGCGATGGGCGCCGTCACCGAAGAAGGGCTGCGCACCCTTGCGAAGGACGCCATCACCGTCGCCGACGGCAAGGCGACCTTCGAGCAGGTGTGCTTCACCTGCCACCTCGCGAACGGCGGCGGAAATATCGGCCCAAATCTCACCGACGGGTCGTGGCTCCATGGCGGTTCGCCGGAGAAGATCTACCTCTCGATCCGAGACGGTTGGCCCGAGAAGGGGATGCTCGCGTGGGGCCCGCAGCTCGGTGAACAGAAGGTGCGCGCGCTTGCCGCCTTCGTCCTCACGATCAAAGGCTCGAACGTCGCGGGGGGGAAGGCGCCGCAAGGGACCGCCGAGTGAGTGCGGATCGCGAAGAGCGCGTGCATCTCCCGATCGTCAAGAGCTCGCTCCGCTCCGATGGCTCGCGCGACTTCGTGCAGCCGGCGGACGTGCGAGGTCGCTTCCAGAACGCGCGGCGCGTGGTCTACGTCCTCTTGGTGGTGATCTGGCTCCTCTTGCCGATGGTGAAGATCGGCGGCAGCCCTGCCGTCTTCCTCGACATCGAGCACCGCCGGTTCTTCCTCTTCGGCTCCACCTTCAACGCGCAGGACATCTGGCTCGTCTTCTTCCTCCTCACGGGGGTGGCCTTCGGTCTCGTCTACCTCACCGCGCTCCTCGGCCGCGTCTGGTGTGGCTGGGCGTGCCCGCAGACGGTGTTCATGGAGGGCTTCTTCCGCCCCATCGAGCGCCTCACCGAGGGGCCACGCGAAGCACGCCTGAGACGCAATGCGGGGCCGTGGAGCGCCGGCAAGCTCGCGCGCAAGATCGCCAAGCACGCGCTCTTCCTCCTCCTCGCGTTCTTCGTCGCCCACGTTTTTCTCGGCTATTTCGTCTCGCTCCCGGGCCTCTTCCGGATGGTGCGCGGACGACCGGGCGATCACCCCGAGGCCTTCGGTTGGGCCGTCGCGCTCACCGGCGTCTTCTACGTCGACTTCAGTTGGTTCCGCGAACAGATGTGCCTCGTCGTCTGCCCCTACGGACGCATGCAATCGATCCTCGTCGATCGCGATTCGCTCGTCGTCGGCTACGACGAGAGGCGGGGCGAGCCACGGGGCAAGGCGGTCCGCAGGGAGAAGAAAGAGGAGGTCGAGCCAAGCGTCGGCGATTGCGTCGATTGCAAGCGATGCGTCGTCGTCTGTCCGACCGGCATCGACATCCGCAACGGCCTGCAGATGGACTGCATCGGCTGCACCGCCTGCATCGACGCCTGCGACGAGGTGATGGACAAGCTCGAGCGCCCACGCGGCCTCGTTCGCTACGACTCGCTCGCGGGCCTCTCGCAGGAGAAGAAGCGCGTCTTGCGGCCGCGCATGTACGTGTACACCGCGCTCCTCCTCCTCGGCGTGCTGGTAGCGTCGATCGCTTTTCGCAAGCACACCGACTTCGAGGCCAATGTTCTCCGCATCCCTGGCGCGCCCTTCGTGCTCGACGGCAGCGACGTACGAAATGCCTATGAAATTCACCTCATCAACAAGCTGCCCCGCCGCGAGACCTTCACCGTGGTGCCCGTTCCGCAGGCCGGGCTCACCTTCATCATGCCGACCCAATCGGTGACGCTCGAGCCGCTCGCGAGCACGCACGTCCCCGTCTTCGTGACGCTCGCGCGCTCGAGCTTCCAAGGGCAGTTGACGCTGCGACTGACGGTCACCGCCGCGAGCGAGCCGGACGAGCCGATGACGGTGACGACGAGCTTCCTCGGCCCGACGACGCCGTAGGGAGTGGTAGACTCCGCGCCCGATGAGCGGGTCCAACGACGTGCCGCCGGAGTTGCCGCCGCTACCGCCGGGCGTCCTCGCGGTTCGTCTCGGGCCCGGCGCCAACTGCTCGTCGGTCGGTTCGGTGATCGATTTGCTCTTCGGTGCCGTCGTCGTCAGCGGCGTCCTCTACGCGGCGATTCACGTCGCGGTCGCCGAGCGACGTGTCGCTCGCGCGCCGAAAGAGCAGGAAAACAAGCCTCCCGAGATCGATTCGTGACCACGCTCCCGCCGCTCCGGGCACGCGCCGAGCACTTCGGTGCCTGGGCTCGGCTCGACGATCGGACGATGGTCGCGCTCGATCGCGAGACCGCGCGCTCGCTCGGCATTCTGGGCGACGAGGTGTGGGACGGCCCGCAACCGCTCGACACCACCGGTGCTCTCTCCGCCCCCCTCGAGGTCCACGTCGCGATCACCACCCGCTGTCCGGTGCAGTGCACGGGCTGCTATCAGGAAGCGCGGCCCGAAGGTGTGCACGTCGAGACGACGACGCTCCTCGAGAGCCTCGATGCGCTCGCGGCCGCTGGCGTCTTCACCGTCGCGTTCGGCGGCGGCGAACCGCTCACCCACCCTGCGCTCGAACGGTTGGCAGAGCACGCACGTGCACGCGGGCTGACTCCGGTGCTCACCACCAGCGGCATCGGGCTCTCGGAAGAGCGCGCGCGCTCGCTCGCTGCCTACGCGCAAATCAACGTCAGCCACGACGGCGTCGGAGAAGCCTACGAAGCGGTGCGCGGCTTCGACGGAGGTCACGTCGCCGAACGCGCGATTCGCACGTTGGTCGCCGCTGGCATTCCCGTCGGCGTCAACGTCGTCCTCACGCGCGACAGCTACGGCGCCGAGGGCGCGCATCTGCTGGCCACCGTGGCGCACGTCGCGTCGCTCGGAGCCCGGGAAATCCAGCTCCTTCGTTACAAACCAGCCGGACGCGCAGCCTCGCTCGACTACCTCGCGCGGAGGCTCGCGCCCGTCGACGTCGACGCCCTGCCGAGGGTGCTCGCGGCCTTGGTCGCGCGCGGCGACGTCTCGATCCGCATCGACTGCGCGCTCGTCCCGCTCCTCTCGCCAGCGTTCGCCGCGCTCGATGCCGCCGAAGCGACGCGAAGGCTCACCTCCCTCGGCGTCTTCGGGTGCGAGGCCGGCAACGCGCTCTCCGCCGTCAAACCGAGCGGCCTCGTCGCGCCCTGCAGCTTCCTCGGCGAAGGCGAGCTCCCGGTGCGCGATCTCGCGACGGGCTTTGGTGATGACGCCACGCTCGCTCGGGCACGCGGACACGTCGATCGACCTTCGCCTCCTTGCGACACGTGCAACATCCGCCGCGTCTGCCGCGGTGGGTGCCGCGTCGTCGCAGATCATCTTCGTCCCCTCGGCGGCCCCGATCCCGAGTGCCCGCGCGTGCGTGCATTCGAGGAGGCGCGATGACCGCGCGAGCGCCGAAGACCGCGCTGACGTTCGCCGCCATCGCCGCGCTGCTCTCGATCCCGGCCACCTACGCCATCCAGCGGCTCGTTCAGGACGCGCTTTTTCCAGATCCAAATCCGGCGCTGGTCACTGCCTCGCTTCGCATCGCGATGTTCTGGCGGCTCGAGGTGTCGCTCCCGATCGCGCTCGTGATCGGCATCGGTACCCACGCAGCAGCGCAGCGCAACGCAGCTTTGGTCGCGCGCGTCCTCGAGCCCGCCCTCTACGCCTCGGCTTCGCTCCTCGTGCTGCAATCGATCTTGCGACCATGAACGAGCTCTGGCTCCGCGTCCTCGAGCGCGTGCACGGACACCTCGGGTGGCTCTCGGTGGTGGCGCTCCTCCATCCCGTGATCGTGCTTCGAAGGCCGCGTCGTCGTGCGCGCCTCGCGACTGCGCTCGCCACCGGCATCGTCACGCTCGCCTTCGTCCTCGGCACCGTCGTCTATCCGAGCTACCGACTGCTCCTCAAACAGGCCATTTTCAGGACGAATCCGCGCATCGGCTGGCTGTTCGAACGGAAAGAGCACCTCGCGGTCGGCGTCCTCGCGTTCGCCTGGGTGGGGCTCGTCGCGCACTGGCTCTCGTTCGGGCTCGGGACCAACGACGACGCCGACCTGCGCGCGCGCGTCGAACGCATCGCGCAACGTGGGTACGCGGTCTCCTTCGCGCTCGGCGTCGCCGTCGGCGTGATCGGCGTGACCGTGGCGGTCTTCAAGACGTTTTGAGCTTGTTTTCGAGCGGTTTCGAGCTCTACCGACGACGACGACGACGCCCGACGAACACGAGAGCGGTCGCCAAGGTCACGCCGACGGGCGCGAGCGATGGGTCTTCGTCGCGCGCGACGACGCAACCGCCCGCACATCCACTCTTCGGCGGACTGTCGTCGATGCGTCTCGCTTTGGGCTCTTTTCCCAGCGGCGCGCCGCTCGAGGTCGGCTGCGGCGTGAGGCCACCCATCGGCGGATCGATCGGCGTGATCGTCGGCGTTCCCGTCGCCGCGCCCGCGACCTTGGCGACCTCGAGCAGCAGCGCGGGGCACGCGACCGGTCCCATCGAGCCGCCCGACCACGAGACGGTCGCGACGTAGTTGCACTTGCCGGTCGACTTGTCGCGATCGATCTCTTCGCCGACCGGCTCCTTCACCAGCTCGGCCGGGCAGTCGACCTTGGCGTTGCCGCCGGACGGATAGGAGACGTAGCAACCGCCGTCGTGTTTGCGCACGAGCGACGGAGTCTCGGCCACCTTGGGGGCGACGAGCGGAGGATCGGGCATGTTGGTCGGGGCCGGCGGATTGGCCGCGGCCTCGCCACGGAGGAGCGCGCTCCCGACAGTGCCGACGACGCTCCCGACGACAATCGCCACTTGGAGCGCCCGCCGACGCATCAGCGCTTCTCGGCGAGAATGAGAATCCGCGGAGATTCCGCGCCGAAATAGGTTCCCGGGGTCGAGGTGTCGCCGCTCGCCTCGGCGACGCGGAAGCCGCAATCGTGGAGCATCTTGCCGAGCTCGTGGAGCGCGTAGAGGCGAATCGAATAGTCGATTTCGCGCTGACGACCGTCCTCCATCATCAACGTGCGCTTCACCTGGAGGCGGCTGGTGATGGCGTTGACCGTCATCTCGTCCATGCAGACGCAGCCTTCGCCTTCGAACCACGCCATCGACGGTTGACGACCGATGACGTAGTCGCGGTTCACCACGTCGAGGAGCAAACGGCCGCCCCGGCGGAGCGCACGATGCACCTTCTGGATGACCTCGATGTTCTTCTGCTCGTCGAAGTAGCCGAACGTCGTGCCCCAGCAGTACACCCCGTCGAAGGCCTCTTCGAAGGTGATGTCGCGCATGTCGCCCTGCACGAAGTTGATGCGCTGATCGAGCGCGACGGCCTCGTCGGCAGCACGCGCGAGCATGGCGAGGGAGAGGTCGACGCCGATGACCTCGTAGCCGCGCTTGGCGAGACGCACCGCGTGCTCACCCGGTCCGCAGCCGAGGTCGAGGATGGTCGCGCCCTTCATGCACCCGAGCGAGTCTTCGATGAAGCCGACCTCGCGATCGAGGAAGACCGCCGGCTGCTTCGGCATCGTGCGCTGGAAGTCGTCGTTGAAGAGCTCCTCGTACCACTGCTTCTTCTTCTTGCGCCCTTCGCTCGTGAGCTCGCCGGAGACGGGCGGCGCGATCGCCGACGGCGTCGTCGCAGCAGCAACGGTAGCGATGGTGACGGGCGGAGGAACGGGCGAGACGGCCGGAGTTGCAGCCGCAGAAGTGATGGCAGCCGGCGTCGTCGGCGCGCCGGTGATGACGACCGGTACTTCACGCGCGGTCGCCGGAAGCTGCGCGGAAATGGGCGTCAGCTCGACCATCGACGGCGCGGCACGCACCGCGGCTTCGGTCGAGGCCGGCTGCTTCGACGTGCTCTTGCGCGGGGGCGGAGCGACGTGGACGCCGCCCTTCGCCTTCGCGGTCGTCGGGGGCACGACCTCTTCGAGCTCGACGTCGTCGGTCTCTTCGGAGGGTGGCGCATCGGCGATCGCCGCAGGTGCCATCGGGAGCTGCACGGCCGGCAAACGCGGCGCAGTGGGCTCGTCTTCGACCGCGATGTCGATGGCAGTGGTCTCGAAGTCCTCGCGCGCGAGCAGGTCGAGCGCTTCCTTCACCTGTGCATCGAGGTTGCCGAGCGTCGGCGTCTTCGTATGCGTCATCTCCGGCGGAGGCGGAGGGATCGAAACCGGACGAGGCGGACGTGGACCGGTCGGCGTGGTCGTCGGTGCCGGCTCGAGGAAGTCCGGCGGCGCGGGAATCGGCGCAGGACGCAGCGCGACGGGCTCGACGGTCGGCTCGACGATCAGCGCCGAGGTCGGCGGCGCGAACGGGCTCTGCATCGGATACGGCGTCTGCAACCGCGACGACGTCGGCGGGAACGACGCAGGTTTCGGCGGCGGCGTCGACTGACGTGACGACGGCGGCGGACGCTGCGAGGCCGGAAGCTGCACGCTCGCGGCGGCGGCGGCGACGAGCGAAGGAACGCTCCCGTATCCGGACGGTCCTCCGGACTCGGAGATGGGAGGCGCCACCGCGATGCGCTCGGACGAGGTCGCGCCGACGCTGATCATCCGCGTCGGCATGATGCGCACTTCGGAGCTGTACGCCTGTTGCGCCACCGGCATCTTGTCCGAGCTCGTCCCCTCGGGGAGTGTGGCCCGGCTCGACGGCAACGTACCCACGGGCTCGTCGGGGACGAGCGACGTCGGCGCCGAAGCAGGCGGCGTCGCCAGTTGCGGCGGTGGAGCTTGTGGGTGCGGCGGAGGTTGCGATGGGTGCGACTGCGGGGACGATTGCGGCCCGACATCGACGGGCGCGCGAGGCCCCGTCGTGCGCGTCGGCGGCGGCGGAGGCGTCGCGTCGTCGGGCACACGCAACGTCGAACCACGACGACGACGCGCTCCGCGACCGAGGAGCGCCGCGGCCGACGGTTTGCCCGGATCGGAGCCGCGATCGGAGACCGGCGCGCCATCGAGCCGAGACATCAAACTGTCGACGTCGGGCGGCGCGGTGGCGTCGTCCGTCGGCACGTCCGCACCCCCGGCAGCTTCGTCGCGGGCGCGACGGTCGGCACTCATGCGCGCCCCCTCTCGACGCCGCCACCGAAGACGCGCGGAGCGTCGAGCGGTTGGGCGCTGCCGATCGATTGTCCGTAGGCGATGGGGCCGAGCGAGCGCTGCCAACGATCGTACGCTGCCGGGCCGACGGCGAAGACGACGGTCGATCCGAGGTGGAAGGCCCCGAGCTCACCGCCGCGCGCGATCTTTCGCGGCACGTCGAAGCGATGATCGCCTTGGACGTCGGGTTGATCGACGCAGGCGACGGTCATCCGACCGACCACCATCGCGCCCACCAAGATGACCGCCACGCGTCCCCACTCCGGCGAGCGAATCTCGATCGAGACGCGCCGATTGCGGACGAAGAGGCCCTTGACGTAGCGCTCGCCGATCGAGTTGACCGGCCAGCGGTCGCCCTCGAGGCCACGCACGCGGACGATGTCGCCCGAGACGGGGCTGTGCACGCGGTGATAGTCGCGCGGCGAGAGGTAGACGACGCCGTAGCCGCCTCCTTCGAGTTCGCGCGCGAAGCCTGCGTCGTCGAGGAGCTCTTCGAGGGTGTAGTCCTGGCCCTTCACGCGCATCCGACCGCCATGCTCGGTCTTGCCGAGGGCGCTGAGCACTCCGTCGGCCGGCGAGGCGAAGTCGAAGTCGTCCCCTTCCAGCGGCCGCATCCCATCGCGAAGGCGTCGGGTGAAGAAGGCGTCGAAGGAGCGATAAGGCATGCCGGCGGGATCGGCCTCGTGCGTCGCGACCTGGTACGCACGGCTGTACGTCGAGACGACGGCCTTCGCCAGCGGCGCCGGAAGCTCGAGCTCACAGAGCGACCCGAGCGCTTTGCTGATGGCTGATCGCGGGAGGACCCGGAGCAGTTGCGCAAAGCCGAACGTGACAACGCTCATTCGGAGATTTCTCTGGGGCGCGGGGCCTTGCGGTCCCGGATTCTCACGTTGGACGAAGAAAGGGTGAAAGGCGCGCGCCGAGGCGCGTGGGCCCGTCCCGGTCAAAAGACGACGGTGGAGTCGTCCTTCGCTGATCCTACGGGGGCTCGTGGAGAAGGGTCAATCTTGCACTACCTGGGGTGCCCCCACCCCTTGGCCGTGACGCACAGCCCCTTGGCCACCGTCGACAGCAAATCGCCTGTTCCCAGCGTGTCGGACCACCCGCAAGCGGCGTCGCTGAGGTAAGGGTCGTGGGCGACGGCGACGGTGTAGGCATCCAGCACCTCGGAGCGCGGGAGCCCCAAGGCGGCGAGGACCTCGGCGCGGATTGCCCACCACGCCCCGAAGTCGCCGCTGAGGATGGTCGGGTCGGCGACGGCCAGCTTGGCACCCGGCGCGTCGCCCGTGAGGAAGCGCGCGCAGGCGATGCGGGCCGATACGAGAGGGTCGTCGAGGAGACCGGCGGCGAGGGGATCGAGCTCGAGGCGCGCGGCCTTCGCATGTTTGCGCGCGAGGAGCAGCTCACCGAGACGGAGCGAGCGCCCGGCCGCGTGAAGATCGAACGCCGACGTAGCAGGCTTTGCGTCGTCGAAGCCGAGCGAAGAGGGAAGCTTTGCCGTCTTGGTCATCACCCACGGGCGCCAGACGGCATTCCACGCCGCGAGGTCTTTGCCGGTGACCTCCTTGAGCGCGCCATCGGTGTCTTGCCCGCGACGAAACGAGGCGACGATTTTCGAGAGCGCAGCGGTGTCGGTGGGCGCACCAGGCTGACCCGCGCGATCACCGGCGACGAAGCGGACGAAGCTCGTCACCTCGGCGTAGACGACGGTCGCTTCTTTCGCGCTCGGCAGCATCGCCACCGAAGGACCGATGCCATCGAGCGGTCTTCCGAGCCCCTTCGCGAGACCCACGGCCGCGACGGCATCTGCGGGAATCGCGTCGTCGGTCGGACGCTTCGGACGCCAACGCGTCTCTTCGCGTTTGGCGACGCCTTCTTGCAGCCAGAGCGGCGCGCGATCGAGCGTGCCGGCGGTGAGCGCGAGGTGGGTGAGCTCGTGGGCGATGGTGTCGCGGAAGCCGTAACCGAGCGTCGGCGCACGCGGCGAGAGCATGATCACGCGACCGAACTTGGCGACCGCGACGGTGCCGGTGGTCTGCGCGGACTTGTGCGGGAGACCGGTCATCGCCGCGAGCGTGAACTGATCGCGGACGACGTCGACGCGCGTCGGCAGCGGCATCTCGACGCCGAGATCGGCCTTGAGGATGGCGCGTTGCGCGGCGACGGTCTCGCCGAGGAGAGGGACGAGCGCGCGGTCGTCGTCGTCTTGGAGGCGCACCAAGACCTGATGCTCTTTGTCCTCGACGATCACCGTCGCCGACATCGCGCGCGCACAGCCGCGGGCGATTTCGAGGAGATAGGGGGCGTCTTTTTCCACCTTCTGCACCGCCGCGGGCGCGAGACGGATCGCCGCTTCGTCGCAGTCGCCGGTCTCGAGGCCGAGGCGACCGAGCTGATAGCCGACCGCCGGATCGGACGCGTCTTGCTTGGCGAGGAGCATCTTCGCGCGCTCGACGTCCATCGCGGTGATCGCGTCGGCGGCTTCGTCGAGCGAGTTGCCGGGGACGCCCGCCTGCGCGTCGCCGACGTCGCGCGGAGACAATCCACCGAGCGTGGTGAGCACGAGAGAAAGCGCGACGAGGGCGAGCTGCGGGAGCCTCATTTGACCAGCCCCTCCGCGTAGCGCTTGATCGCTTCCTGCAGCTTCGTCGACGAGGCTCCGCCGCCGAGACCTTCGAGCACGCGCTTGCGGAACGCGGCCGGGCCTTTGTGATCTTCGGCCTTGGGGATGTCGAGCTTCTCGTCGGGGCTCATCATCTTCCCGTCCTCGCTGCCGCCCCCTTGCTCTTCCTCGCCCTTCACCTGATCACGCGCTTTTTCCAGTAGCTTCTGCGCCTCACGCTGCGCCTTGAGGCCCTCGTCGGCGTCGCCTTGCTCGAGCTTCTTCGAGGCGTCGTCCATCTTCTTCTGCGCCTCGTCGAGGAGCTTCTTCACGTCGTCGGGGAGCGGCGTCTTCTCTTCGGTCTTCTCGACCAGCTCTTTCGCCTTGTCGGAGAGGCCCTTCTCGCGTGGGCCGACCTTCTTCACCTGCTCGCCGGCCTTCTCGGTCGCTTGCTTGCGCAGCTTCTTGAGGATGTCGTCGACCCAGTCGCTCTGCTTCTGGATCTCCTTCTCGATGTCGTCGAGCTTCTCCTCTGCGCCGGGCTCGATCCAGGCCTTGTCCTTCGCGTCTTCGAGCGCCTTCAAGGCCGAGTCGGCGCGCTCGCGAGCGTCGCCCATCTGCAGCGCTTCGAGGGCCTGGCTCATCGCTTCGGCCTTCTCGCGCGCGGAGGCTTCGGCGGCCTCGAGCGTCTTGCGCATGCCGCCGTTCTTCGGGAGCTTCGCCACCGCGTCGCGGAGCTCTTGCGCCCGGTCTTTCGCCTCTTGTTTGAGATCGTCGAGGGCGCTCGGATCTTCCGCGTCACGCAGGAGATCTTCGACCTCGCCGATGGTGCCGCCGTGCTCCTTCGCCAGCTCTTCGAGGGCGGACTCTTCGTCGGCCGCGCCCTGCTCGCCATCGCTCTCCTCGCCGCCGCCGTCTGCTTGCGGAGCTCCCGGCGCGTTCGGATTCTGACCGCCGCCGAACGACGGCACCGGCTCGGCGAGGCGGGCTGCGAGATCCCGCAGAGCGAGCTCGGCGTGGCGCAAATCAGGGGGATTCGAAGCGAGCGCGCGACGAGCACGACGGAGGTCGTTGGCGACGATTTCGCCGAGATCGTGGCCGAGCTCACCGAGCTTGCCCATCGACTCGCCGCCGCCGTCGAGCACCTTCAAATCGACGTCGAGGCGTCCTTGCGAGTCTGCTTTCTTCTCTCCCGCGTCGTACCCGCTCTCGGCAGAGGTCTGCTGCTCGAGCCGCGTGAGATCATGCGCAGCGTCGGCGCCGTCGGAGGCCACCTCGGAGAGCGTCTTGGCGATGGCTCGTGCGTCGCGCACCGAGAGGGCACGCATCGCGTCGTCGACGCCGAGCACCAGCTTCTCCAGGAGCTCGCGCGTCTTTTGGTGCGTGCCGGCAGAGGGCGCCTTCTGCTCGGCCTCGAGCGCCTCGCGGAGCTTGCGCACGCGTCCACGGAAGACGAGCGCGAGGCGCGGCGGGATGCGGAGGCCGTGGTAGCTGGAGACGAGGAGCTCGTCGATGCCGTCTTCGACGTGCTTCCACTTCGCGAGGTTCGTCGAGACCTCGGCCGCGGTCTTCGTCTCGGTCTCCAAGAAGCCCGCGAGGAAATCGACGAGCGCGTCGCGCTGCGCACCGAGAGCCTCGAAACGAGCCACTTCGGCGGCGCCGATGACCGGCGGAACGAGGATGATCTCCGCGCTCTTGCCCCACTTGGGGCCGGTGATCGGATCGTTGTCTCGGGCCTCGACGCGGAGGGCGATCGGCACGCGCGACTTCTTCACCAGCGGCTCGCTCGTCTTCAGCGCATAGCCGCCGCGCTCGTGCTTCGGCTCACCGTCGAGCTTGGCGAGCACGCGGCGCTCTTCGTGCGTGCCGATGCGGATGACGAGGTGGATCTCGCGCAGCCCGTGATCGTCGTAGGCGTCGTAGCGGAGAGGAATCGAGGGGCCGGCGTCTTCGAGCTGGATGGTCTTCGGCGCTCCTTGGAGCTCGACGGCGGGGGAGGCGTCTTCGAGGGTCGCCAGATCCCACGATTCGGGAGAGTCGATGACGACGTCACCGAAGCGCGCGCGCACGCGAAGACGCCCAGAGCCGGCGACCGCCCAGTGGGCAACGACGCCGCCGTGTCCGTCGTCGAGGAAGGGCACCTCGTGCCGATCGTCGGCGAGCGAGAGCAAACGCCCTTCGTGCCGCACCTTCCCGCGCACGACGATGCTCGCTCCCCGGTTGGCGACGACGACGCCGAAACGGCTTGTTTCGTAGTCTTCTTGATGGAGGTACGAGGGCGGATGGACGACGAGCAGCGTGTCGTCGAGCCAGCTGATGGCGAAGGGCGCTTTGCCTCGAGTGGCGATGGCGACGTCGAAGCCCTCGACCACCCGCAGCGGCGCGAGCGCGAAGAAGAGCGCGGCGACGAGGAAGACGACGAGGCTGACCCGGCGGAAGAAGATGCCGCGGCGCGTGCCGAGCGGTGCCAGTCGGACGAGCTCGAGCCGCTCGATGGCGCGACGCGCGTGCAGCCGTGCGAGCGAGGGCGAAACGCCTTCGTGGTCGGGATCGCGCGCCACCCGCTCTGCCAGCGTGATGCCGGAGAGGACCCGCGAGACCTCGGCGATTCCGAGCGCGCGCGACGCACGCAGGAGCACAGCGCGCGGATCGCGAAGCAACCGCCGCTCGCGCAGCAAGAGCACGAGCGGCACCAGCCAGACGAGAACGACGACCACGAGCGCGACCACGCGAGCCCGCATGCTGCCGATGCGCGCGACGTGCGCCGCGAGCACCAAGGCGAACGCCACCAGCGCGAGCCAACCGCGCGAACGCTCCTTGCGCGAGGGCGCGAGGTACTCGGCGTTCACGCGCTGTGCGACGGCCTCCAGCGTCGAGGGCGTCACCGGCGCGGCGGGCTCGACGGCCGGCTCGTGGGGAGGTTCGACGGGGTCGCGGGGGACGGCGGACACGGCGATTTCGTTCAGCGGAAGAGGCGGGATGAGGCGGCAGGCCCCGCCGAACGGTCATAGCACGAGGGGGCGAGGTCGACCGGAAATTGCATAGTTATACTATTGAATGCCCCGGGCGTCGTGACAGCCACACCGAAGATAGACGGACGAGAAGGCCATTTGGTTCCCTCCGCGTCGTGCTGCCGTCCGTCGAGGAAGTGCGGGATATACTTCCGGCCCCATGAACCTGCGCTTCCGCTCGGTGTCGTTCGTCACCCCTGCCCTCTTCGCGGTCTTCGCGAGCTCCGCGATCTTCGCGACCAGTGCGTGCTCGTCGCCTGGTCGCTGGGGGCACGCGCGCAGCTACGTGGCGAGCTCCGACGAGAAGTCGCAAATCGAAGGCGCCAAGGACCTGGACGCGCCGATGGCGCAGCTGAAGCCCGAGGATTGGCGCGGAAAGAAGGTGCGCTTCTTCATGGTCATCGACGAGCGCAAGCCGGCTCCGGGTGGCGCGTCCTACGTCAGCGGACAGCTGCACACGCTCAACGAGATCAACAACTGCGAGAACAAGCACGACGACGACACGTGCCGGGTCACGATCAAGCCGACCGGCCACGAAAAGGTGCACGTCGTCATTCGTCTTCAGGCCGCCGAGGACGACACCGGCGAGCTCCGTGTCGGCACCGGCACGCTCCTTCGCGTCGTCGGCACGCTCAGCGATCAACCCGATCCCGACGACGGCAAGCTCGTCGTGCAGGGCAGCTGGTACCGGCAGTGGCCGATTGGGTATTACATCAAAGAAGGCGACTACAAGCAGTAGCTCGTTCGGCTCACTCCTCCGCGGGCGCGGGAGCCTCGGGCGATTCGAACTTCTCGTCACGCTCGGCGTAGGCGCGTTCGACCTCTTCGCGGCCGTCGTCGAAGTCTTTCTTGCCGAAGATGGCGCGCCAGACGCGGCCGAGGAAGACCGAGATGTCGTCGAAGATCGAGTACGCCACCGGCGTCGCGAGGAGCGTGAGGAAGAGCGACAGCGTCTGACCGCCGAGGACGACGCCCGACGTCGCCTTGTTGGTGCCAGAGCCCGCGCCGACCGAGATGAAGAGCGGGATCATGCCGGCGACGAAGGCGAGCGTGGTCATCAAAATCGGCCGCAAGCGATCGCGGTTGGCCTCGAGGATGGCCTCGAGCCGTGGCTTGCCGAGCGAGCGCAGGTGGTTCGTGTGATCGATTTGTAGAATGGCGTTCTTCTTCACCACGCCGAAGAGGACGAGGAGACCGAGCATGGAGAAGATGTTGAGCGACTGCTTGAAGACGATCAGCGAAATGAGCGCAAAAGGCAGCGTGAGAGGCAGCGCCAGGAGGATGGTGATCGGGTGCAGCCACGACTCGAACTGCGCCGCGAGCACCAGGTACATGAAGATGAACGAGAGGCCGAAGGCGATGGCGAAGTTGAGCGCCGAGCGCTGGAGCTCGCGTGAACGACCCGTGGCCGCGGCGCTGTAGCCGCTCGGGAGCGCGAGTGCCTTGATCTCCTTGTCGAACGCGTCGGTGATCGTGCTCTCGCCGACGCCGGGCGCGGCGTTGCAGAAGATGGTCACCTGACGGCGACGATTGAGGCGGTTGATCTGCGAAGGCCCCTCGGCCTTGCCGATGCTGACGACGTCGATGATCGGAACCGCGCCGAGCTTGGCGGAAGGGACCGTGAGGAGCGAGAGCCCTTCGACGTCGGTGCGGAAGCGCTCTTCGGCGCGCTCGTGCACCTCGTACTCCTCGCCCAGCTCTTGGTACGACGAGACCTCGAGGCCGCCGACGAGGAGCCGGAGGGCGGTGGCGACGTCGGCCACTTGCACGCCGAGATCGGCCGCCTTCGCGCGATCTATTTCGATGGTCATCTCGGGCTTGCCGAGGACCAGCGTGGTGTCGACGTCGACGGCGCCGGGGATCGCGCGCAGCTTCGCCTCGAGCTTGCGCGAGTAGCTGGTGAGCGTGTCGAGATCGGGGCCGGTGGCGACGTACTGGATGGCGGAGTTGCTGTTGCCGCCGCCGGAGATGGCGGCGACGGGCGCGACGGCGATGCGCAGCTCTTTCGGCGCCTTGGGGATGATCTCCTTGCGCACCTTGTCCATCGTCTCGATCTGCGTGAGCGTGCGCTTCTCGGAGTCGACGAGCTTGACGTAGATGCGCGCGAGGTTGGGCGTGCGCTGGTCGTTGTCGCCGATGGTGACGAGGGTGAACTCGACGCCGGGAATTTTGCGGATGTTGCGCCCGAGGCGCTCGCCGATGAGATCCATCGACTCGAGGCTGGCACCTTCCGGTGCACGCACGGTCACTTCGAATTGCGACTCGTCGTCGTCGGGGAGGAAGCTCTTCGGCACCTTCTTCATCAGCGGGACGATGGAGACGAGCGCGCCGACGGAGGCGAGGACGACGATCCAACGGTGTCGCATGACGAAGCCGAGGATCACCATGTAGAAGCGCTCGACCGGTCGATAGAAGAAGTCGACCATTCGCTCGAGCACCGGCGGCGTCGGCTTCTTGCCGTTCTGCGCGGCGAGCTTGGCGCGGATCCAACGCGCCGAGAGCATCGGCGTCAGGGTGAAGCTGACGAGGAGCGAGACGCCGATGGCGAAGCTCATCGTCAAGCCGAAGCTCTTGAGGAAGCGTCCGACGATGCCGCCCATGAAGGCGACGGGGAGGAAGACGGCGACCAGCGAGAGGGTGGTCGCGAGGACGGCGGGGCCGATTTCCTTGGTCGCAGCGATGGCCGCAGGAAACGGCTTCATCCCTTTTTCGTCGATGAAACGGAAGATGTTCTCGAGGACGACGATGGCGTCGTCGATGACGATGCCGACCGCGAGGGCGAGCGCGAGGAGGGTGATGCTGTTGAGCGTGAAGCCCTGCATCCACATGATGCCGAAGGTGGCGATGACCGACGCGGGGATGGCGGTCGCGGCGATGATCGTGCTGCGGACGTTGCCGAGGAAGATGAGCACCACCAGCGCGGCGAAGACGGCACCGACGACGAGGTGCTCTTTGACCGCGTCGACGCCGTGCTCGATGACCACCGAGTTGTCGCGGACGACGTCGATTTTGTAGCCGGCCGGGAGCGACTTCTGCACGTCGACGAGGCGCTCGCGGATGGCTTTGACGACCGCGACGGTGTTCTCGCCCGACTGCTTGCGGATGGAGAGCACGACCGACGGTTGGCCGTTCTTCTTCGCGGAGGTGTCGGCGTCGGCTTGGCCGTCTTCGACGCGTCCGACGTCGGCGATGGTGATCGAACGACCGCCGACGTTCTTGAGGACGATCTGCGACATCGCGGTCGGGCTCTCGACGCGTCCCTTGATGCGCAGCGTGATTTGCGAAGGGCCGGTCTCGATCGAGCCGCCGGGGATTTGCACGTTCTGCGAGGCGAGCGCGCGCTGGACGTCGACCGCGGTGAGCCCTTCGGCGCGGAGCTTGAGCGGGTCGAGCCAGATGTTGAGCTGCCTCGGTCGACCGCCGAGCAGGAGCACCTGACCGACGCCGGAGATGCTCTCGATCTGCCTTTTTACCTGCTTGTCGGCGATTTCGGTCGCCTCACGGATGGGACGCTCGGTGACCAGCGAGATGTAGAGAATGGGCGCCGCGTCGGGGTCGAGCTTGGTGACCGTCGGCTGATCGATGTCGCGTGGGAGCTGCGGGAGAATGCCGTTGATGCGATCGCGGACCTCCTGCGCGGCGACGTCGGCGTCCTTGTCGAGGACGAAGGTGATGAAGACCTGCGAGATGCCCTCGGCCGAGGAAGAGCGCAGCTCGTCGATGCCGCTGATGGTGTTGACCGCCTCTTCGACCTTGTCGGAGATCTCGGTCTCGATCTCTTCCGGAGCGGCGCCGGCGAGGCGCGTCGTCACCGTGATGGTGGGGAAGTCGACCTTGGGGAAGCGATCGACGCCGAGCTTGAAGTAGCCGGCGACGCCGACGACGCAGAGCGTGAGGATGAGCACCGTCGCCATGACGGGGCGACGAACGGAGAGGGCGGCGAGCCATTGCATGGGCTTTTTCCTCGCCTATTTCACGATCGCGCCGTCGCGCAGATCGGCGGTGACGGGAGAGACGACGACGTCTCCGGCGGTGATGCCTTCCTCGACGGTGACCTCGTCGTCGCGCTCGGCGCCGAGCTTGACGATGTGTTCTTCGAGCACGCCGTCGCGGACGACGAACATGTGCGCCAGCGTGCCGTCCATGCGGATGGCGGCCTTCGGCACCGCGATCGCCTTCTGATCGCCGAGCGAAATCTTGGCGGTGGCGAACATGCCAGGCCGCAGAGTTTTCTCGGCGTTGGGCACCACCGCCTCGACGAGGAGCGCGCGCGTCTCCTTCGTCAGCGAGGGACCGATGTAACGAATGCTCCCTTTGAACTGCTGGCCCGGGAGCGCGACGACGTTGAAGTCGACGGCGAGACCCTCCTTGACCTCGGCGACGGCGGCCTCGGGGACGGTGAGCTCGAGGCGGAGCGGATCGATCGACACCACGCGAACGACCTTCGTCGGCGCGGTCACGTACTCACCGGCGCTGACGTACCGCTCGGCGATCATCCCCGCGAAGGGCGCCTTGATGTTGGTGTCGCCGATGCCCTTGAGCGCGGTGTTGACGCGCGCCTTGGCGGCCTTGGCGTTGAGCAGCGTGGTGGTGCACGACGACTTCTGCTTGTCGTAGTCGGCGCCGGTGATGGCCCCGCCGTTGAAGAGCTTGTCCGCGCGATCGCACTCGTCTTGCGCCTGCTTCGCCTGCGCGTCGGAGGCCTTGGCGAGCGCGTCGGCCTCTTCGGCCTGGAGCGCGACGGTGCGCGGATCGACCTTGACGACGAGCGCGTCCTTCTCGACGAGCGAGCCGCGCTCGACCTTGGTCTCGAGGATTTTGCCGACCGTGTTCGCCGCCACGTCGGACGACTGGTTGGGCGTGAGCGAGCCGGTCAGCGCCAAGTAGCGCGGCATCGGCTTCTCTTTGGCGACCACCGTCTTGACGCTGACGACCGGGTCGGGCGGCGCGGTGCTCGCGGTGGAGGGCGGCGGCTTCTTGCAGCCAGTCGCCAAGATGGGCACCAGCGCCAAAACGGGCCCGAGCCCGAAGAAGAGGACGTGAATCGAGGGCTTTCGTCGCATGGAGCTCCGGGGGTCGGATGCAACCGCGCCCCCCAGAGGCGCACCCGAAGCACGAGTATTTCTCGGGCGGTGTGTCCGATCGAGGGCCGCTCCGCAACCCTTCTCCCCCCTTTCGTCACCGCGCGCGGGGAAAGCCGTCACCGGCGACTGGAAATACCGGCTCTTGGCGACGATCATCGCGCTCGTGTTCCCTGGCATCGTCGTCGCCGATCGTTTCACCCTGGGAGACCGGCTCGGGGGCGGTGGCGCCGGTGTGGTCTTCGCAGCCCGCGATCGAGACGGCAAATCGATCGTGATCAAGCTCGCGCGGAACGCTTCCGCCGCCGTCGCCCTCGCGCGCGAGGCGGAGGCTCTTCGCGAGCTGTCCGGCCTCTCGTTGGTGCCCAGCTTGGTCGGGTCTGGCCACGATCCGAGCCTCGGGCGCGCTTGGCTGGCGATGGAGCGCGTCGACGGTGACGACCTCGCACACCTCCTCGCCAAGGGGGGCATTTCTGCCCGCGAGGCCTTCACCCTGTTTGCAAAGCTCGCCGACGCGCTCGCCGCGTTGCACGAACGGTCTTTTTTCCACGGCGATTTGTCGCCGACGAACGTGCGACTTCGCGACGAAGGCGTCGTCCTCCTCGACCTCGGCAACGCACGCCGTGCGAGCGAGGAGCAGGGCACGACCGAGGCGACGCCGAGATATGCAGCGCCGGAGCGGGCGAGCGGGCGCAACGACGCAGGGACGGATTTGTACGCGCTCGGGAAGATGCTCGCGGAAGCCTTGGGCGCCGACGTACCGTCACTCGATCCCGCGCTTCGTCCAAGCGACGCCCGCGAGGTCGCGCGTTCGCTGCGTGAGCTGGCGATCACGGCGAGTGACGCAGCCCGAAGGCGCGTCGTGCACCTCGGCTACGACGAAGTGCGATGGGGTGGCCTCATCGCGATCGACGCAGGAATCACCGATAGAATCGCGACGATGATGGGAGCCGACGTGCGGCTCGTACGACCGGGCACGCCGAGCCTCTTCGTCGTTGGCACCAAGGTGGCGAGTGGGCGCGTCGTCGGCGCGCTCGATGCCGCCGTGTCGGCCATGCGATCGATCGCACCGGCGGCGCACATCGGCGTCGCGCTGGGGCACTTCGACGTCCTCGACGTGCCGGTCGACGACGTGATCACCCAGGCATTGGACGCGCATTCGCGCGCGCCGGCCGGAGAGACGCTGGGGCTCGACGAATTCGCACGAGCGCTCCACGCATCGGCCGAATCGGCGCCGAGCGATGGCGTGATCCTGCCGCGTGAGTTGGCTTCCCTGACGATGTCGCTCGAGCTGGAGGAAGACGAGCCGTGTCGCGTGACGCTCGTCGTCGGTGACGGCGGCATCGGAAAATCGAGGCTCCTGGCGATGACGGCGGCAGCGGCGCGGGCGCGGGGTTCTGTTCGCTTCGTCCGCTTCGACGACCTCCCGAGCCCTGCATCGACGGAGGCGCGAGTCCTCGTGGTCGACGATCTGGATCGCGCCGCGGTGGCCGACCTTCGTGCGTTTGCCGCCTCGCTCGCGACGTTGCGGGGAATCGTCGTGCTCGCGGCGGCGAGGGACGTCCGCGGACTACGCGACGCGGGTCTGACGATCGATCACGAGGTGCGTCTGGGCGAGTGGAACGATGCGCGCATCGAAGAGCTCGCGCGCTCCATGGGGTTTCCCGACAGCGGCTTGGCCGCCCTCCCCGCCGGTGGCAACCCGCGGCGATTGCTGGCGATGATGCGAGGGCCGGACGACAATCGGCTCCTCGGGCTCGCGGCCCACGATGCCCTCGATGCGCTCGATCCGGAGCTGCGGCGTCGCGCGCGTCATGCCGCGCTCCTGACCTCACCTTTCTCACTGCCTGCGATCGTCGAGGCCACCGGCGAAGAGACGGCGCGCATCGCCGCCGACCTCGAAGCCCTCGTCGACGCGGACATTCTCCTGCGTTCTCGCGACGAGGACGAGGCATCGATCAGCTATGCATTTCGGGTCTCGACGGTTCGCGACGCGGCGGCGTCATCGTCGACTGCGCGGGAGCGCGCGCTTCTATCTCCTCCAGCTTCGGGACGTGGGTGATGAGGCGCGCGCCGCGGCGGTACGTGAAGTAGCTCCACGCCCAGTTGAAGAGGACGACGAAGCGGTTGCGGAAACCGATCAGGTACCAGATGTGCACGAGGAGCCAGGCCATCCAGGCGAGGAAGCCAGAGAGGCGAAGACCCTTGGCCATGGCGATGGCGCGAGAGCGGCCGATGGTGGCCATCGTGCCCTTGTCGATGTAGTGGAATTTCAATGCGGTTTTGCCGCGCATTTTGCGGACGATCGACTCGGCGACGCAGCGCGCTTGTTGCATCGCCACCGGGCTCACGCCGGGGAGCGGCTTGCCGTCTTCGCCGAGGAAGCAGGCCATGTCGCCGATGGCGTAGACGTCGGGGAATCCAGGAAGAGAGAGATCGGGCTCGACGATCACCCGGCCGGACTTGTCGAACGGAACACCGAGGGAAGCAGCGAGCGACGTCGCGCGGACGCCCGCGCCCCAGACGATGTTTTCGGCGGCGAGCGGCTCGGCCTCGCCTTGGATGTGGACGCCCGCTTCGTCGATGCCGGCGACGCGCGTCTTCGTCCGCACTTCGACCCCGAGCTCGTTCAGCTGCTCGACTGCGCGCTGGGAGAGCGACGGCGGAAACGCCGGCAAAATGCGCTCGCCCGCCTCGATGAGGAGGACCGTGGTGTTGCGCAGATCGATGGAGCGAAAGTCCTTCGCGAGGACGTTGCGCGCGAGCTCGGCGACGGCACCCGCGAGCTCGACGCCGGTGGGCCCGCCGCCGATGACGATGAACGTCAGGAGCCGCCGCATCAGCTTCGTGTCGTCTTCGCGCTGGGCACGCTCGGCGCGCTCGAAGGCGAGGAGCACGCGCTCGCGAATCTCGATGGCGTCGGACAGGCTCTTCAACCCGGGAGCAAATTTCGCCCACGCGTCGTGACCGAAGTAGCTCGTCTCGGCGCCGGTCGCGAGGATCAGCTCGTCGTAGTCGACCTCGCCATCGGCGAGCACGACACGCTGGTTTTTCAGGTCGATCGAGGTGACGTCGCCGAGGAGGACCTCGACGTTCTCTTGCGCGCCGAGGATGCCCCGGATGGGCGAGGCGATCTCTGCCGGCGAGAGCCCAGCCATCGCCACTTGGTAGAGGAGCGGCTGAAAGAGATGGTGGTTGCTGCGATCGACCAGCGTGATGCGCACATCGGCGTTGCGCAGTGACTGCGCGGCCGTGAGCCCGCCGAAACCTCCCCCGACGATGACGACGTGCTCGGTCATGGCAGTGGATGCATAGGGGAGCGGGGGCGGAAGGCAAGGGCCGATCGCGTGCTACGTTGACGAGGCATGGTTGCCTTCGTCCCCTGCACCGCGTGTCGACGGCACGTGCGACCTCGCGAAGACGCATGTCCCTTCTGCGGCGTGACGATGCCGGCCGTCGTGCGCATCCCGATGCCGGGGCCGCCGACGATGTCGAGAGCTGCGCGCATCGCCTGGAAAGTGGTGTTCGGCGCCAGTCTGCCGACGGTCGCTATCGCCTGCGGAACGGCGACGCCGCGTCCCGACATCATCGCCACCAAAGAAGTGAAAGACATGGACGCCGGCGCTCCGCCGTCTCCGAGCGCTGCTCCCAGTGCGAGCGCATCCGCGAGCGTGCCGCCGTACCCCAAGGCGATCGCCATCTACGGCATGACGACGGTGATGATCCTCGATCGCGTCGTCTTCGCGGCGGGCTCGGCGACGATCCCCAAGACCTCCGAGCCGATCCTCGACGCCATCGCCGCGATCACGAAAGATCACCCGACGTGGTGGTTCGCCATCGAGTCGCGCGCCGACAAGAGCGAGGCGAAGGACGCCGCCGCGGTGCTGGCGCTCGCGAAAAAGCGTGGTGACGCCATCGCCGCGTATCTCACCGCGCACGGCGGCAACGGGCCGCATCTGCGCGTGCGCCCGAACCCGACCAAGCCGCCGCCGCCCTCGGCCGACCCGAAGGGCGGCAATCGCTCGACGACCTTCGGCATCGAGAACGAGACGGGCGGCCAGGTCGACGACCCTTGAAGCGGTTGCCGGTGGCGGTACCCGAGGCGCGGCGCCGCTTGCCGCTCGCCGACATGGGTAGGCCAATCGACCGTGAATCGCGGCCGATTTACGCGGTGTGGGAGCTGACGCTGCGCTGCGATCTCTCGTGTCGTCATTGCGGCTCGCGCGCCGGCAAGGCGAGGCACGACGAGCTGTCGACCGAAGAGGCACTGGCGATGGTCGAGCATCTCGCCGCGCTCGGGGTTCGCGAGGTCACGCTGATCGGCGGCGAGGCTTACTTGCGCGACGATTGGCTCGACGTGGTGCGCGCGATTCATACGCACGGAATGACGCCGACGATGACCACCGGCGGTCGGGGCATCGACGAGACGAAGGCGCGCGCGGCCGCCGAGGCTGGATTGCAAGCGGTCTCCGTCAGTCTCGATGGCCTCGAGGCGACCCACGACGCCGTCCGCGGTTTGCAAGGCTCGTTCGCGGCGGCGACGGCGACGCTGCGTCACTTTCATGCAGCGAAGGTCCCGGTCTCGGTCAACACGCAGGTGCATCGCGCGTGTGCGCCGGAGATCCCTGCCCTCCTCGACGTGCTCCTCGCGCACGAGGCCTACAGTTGGCAAGTCGCGCTGACGGTGCCGATGGGACGCGCGGCCGACGAGCCGTCGATCATGCTCCAGCCCTTCGAGCTCGATGCGTTTTATCCGGTGCTCGCCGCCGAAGTGCTCCGCGCGCGCAGCCGCGGCGTCCGCGTCTTGCGCGGCAACAACGTCGGATATTTCGGCCCTTTCGAAGAGATTTTCCAAGCCGACCAGCCGACCGATTTCGCCTGCGGCTGCGGCGCCGGACGACAGGTGATCGGCATCGAGGCCGACGGGACCATCAAGGGCTGTCCTTCGCTCTCGACCGCGCGTTGGTCGGGGGGAACCGTGCGCGAGGCGCCGCTCGTCGAGCTCTGGGAGCGTGCGGCCGAGCTCCGTGTGCTTCGCGAGCCACGTGCGAGCACGCTGCATGGCTACTGCTCCACCTGCTACTACGGCCCCGAGTGCGGCGGCGGCTGCACGTGGATGGCCGACGCGCTCTTCGGCAAGCCGGGCGACAACCCCTATTGCCATCATCGCGTGCTCGAGCTGAAGAGCCGCGGCCTTCGCGAACGCGTCCGACGCATCGAAGCTCCTCCAGGCGTGCCCTTCGATCACGGGCGATTCGAGCTGGTGGTCGAGCCCTGGGTGTGAAGAGG